>NZ_JBNAFV010000014.1:0-129016 GCF_049800875.1 Amaricoccus tamworthensis
GAGATGGGGTGGATGCCGCTCTCACCCTGACGGCATCGCGATGTGCCATACTCGTGGTGTCGAAGCACAAGCTGAAGGAGAGGGCATCCATGGAAGAAGTTAGCATTATCGGGGTCGATCTGGCAAAGAACGTGTTCCAGCTGCACGGGGCGGCAGCGGATGGGGTGGTTGTTTTCCGCAAGAAGCTGTCGCGACTGCAGTTTGCGCGATTCATGACGGACCATCCCGCATGCGACGTGGCGATGGAGGCGTGTCCCAGCGCGCACCATTGGGCGCGGGAATTGTCCGCCTACGGGCACAGCGTCCGGCTCATTGCGCCGCATTACGTCAAACCGTTCATCAAGCGCCAGAAAAACGACGCCGCCGACGCGGAAGCAATCGTTGAGGCAGCGATGCGTCCGACCATGCGGTTCGTCGAACCCAAGACCGAAGCCCAACAGGCCCGGGCGGTGGCGTTTCGCGCCCGCGAGCAGATCGTGAAGCAGCGGACCGAAGCGATCAACGCCCTTCGCGCGCACCTCTATGAATTCGGGCATGTGGCGCCGGAAGGGGTCGGATATATCCCGCGGCTGGCGAAGGTGGTCGAGGATCCTGGTTCGGGCCTGCCTGACCTGGCGCGAGACATCTGCCGCATGGTTCTGGAGCAGATCGAACTGTTGACGTCCCGCCTTACCGCAGTCTCGGCAAAGCTCGCCGCCGCGTCCAGGGCGGCCGCCATGCCCCGGCAGTTACAGACCATGCCGGGTGTCGGACCGATCACTGCGCTCGCAGTCGAAACCTTCGCGCCGCCGATGGACCAGTTCCGGCGTGGCCGCGATTTTGCAGCTTGGCTCGGGTTGGTGCCGCGGCAACATTCTTCTGGCGGAAAACAGAGGCTGGGGAAAACATCGAAGATGGGGCAGCGGGACATCCGGCGACTGCTTGTCACCGGCGCGATGGCGGTGGTCCGCTGGGCGCTGCGCCGTGGCGCACCGCAAAATCCCTGGCTTGAGCGCATGCTGGAACGCAAGCCACCGATGGTCGCAGCCTTCGCGCTGGCCAACAAGATGGCGCGCGGCATTTGGGCGATGCTGACGCGCGGCGAGGACTATCGCGATCCGGTGATGGCCACCGCCTGATCGGGCGCGTCGGCAGGAACGGAACGCAGAGTTGTGAGGAAGGCATGATCCGAATGGGCAAATGATCGACATGATCCGGGTTGGGCAAACCAGGAACCTTCTCAGAGCTTCGAGCTCGCTGTTGGAGATTTGGCCCCGGTCCGCGCATCACCATCCCGGCCAGCGGCATCTATCGGGCCGCACTAACAGGCCTGACAAGAGTCCGCACTCGATCACATGTCTAATGTTCAGAAATTCCTTGCAAATGAGGGCGGCATCCACAAGAGAAGGTTGGGGACAATCCCATTGAGGCGGCGCTGAATACGCTGCTGGAGGGTCTGGAGAAATAGGGGGTCTGCCGGAACCCTGGGGGCTCCGGCAGTAAAGTCGTGTGGATCAGCCGGTCAGGGACCAGCGTTCCATCCAGCGTTCGCCGTCCTGGTCGAAGTTGGAGGCCATGTCGCCGTGGACGACGCGGGCGCCGGTGGCGAAGACGAAGTTCGCGAACATGGGCAGGACCGTGCCGCCGTCGGTTGAGGCGATCTGCTGCATTTCGCCATACATCTCGCGGCGTTTCGCCTCGTCCAGTTCGGCGCGGGCCGCGACGAGCAGCTCGTCAAAGCGGTCGTTCTGCCAGTAGCTGTCGTTCCAGGCCGCACCGCCGGCATAGGCCGTGGTGAAGATCTGGTCCTCGGTCGGGCGTCCGCCCCAGTACACGGCGCAGAAGGGATCCTTCAGCCACACATCCGACCAGTAGCCGTCATTTGGCACGCGCTTGACGTTGACGTTGATGCCCGCGGCCGTGGCCGAGTTCTGGTAGAGAACCGCCGCATCCACCGCGCCGGGGAAGGCTGCGTCGGCGGCGGAAAGCTCGACATCGAGGCTGTCGAGACCGGCTTCCTTGAGGTAAAACTTCGCCTTGTCCGGGTCGTAGGGGGTCTGGGCCAGGTCCGGGTCGTGGAAGCGGTAGCTTGGGCCGATGGGCTGGTCCTTGCCCACGGTGCCGTGGCCGAAGAGGATTTTCTCGACCAGTTCCTCGCGGTTGATGGCGTGTTTCAGAGCCATGCGCACGTTCACGCTGTCGAGCGGGCTCACGTCGCAACGGGCGGCGAAGCTGTAGTACTGTGGACCGGCGATGGAGTGGATGCCGACGTTGGGGTTGCGGCCCAGAAGGCCCACGGTTTTCAGGTCCAGCTTGTCAATCGCGTCCACATCGCCGGAGGTCAGGGCCGTGGTGCGGGCGTTGAGGTCGACGACCGAGAGCATTTCCACGGTCTGGATGAAGCCGCGGTCCTGGTTCCAGTCATTCTCGAACCGCTCAAACCGTGCCACCACGCCGGGATCGAATTCCACGAGGCGGTAGGGGCCGCAGCCGTCGCCGGAGCGCCAGTCGATGCCGCCCGCGCCGTCGGAGGGGCAGATGGCCATGTGGTAGTCGGTGAAGACGAAGGGGAAGTCGGCGCTGCCGGTTTCAAGCTGGAAGACAACTGTGTCGGAGCCGTCCTTTGTGATCTCGACAATCGGGTCCACCAGAGGTTTGGCCACGGAGGTCGAGTTCTCGCCGCGATGGTAGTTCACGGAGTCGATCACGTCGTCGAGGGTGACCTCCTTGCCGGAATGGAACGTCGCGCCGGAGCGGATCCTGAAGCGCCAGGTTTTGGCGTCGGGGGTGGCTTCCCAGCTTTCGGCAATGTCGGGTTCGGCGGTGCCGTCCACGGCCACCTTGGTCAGGAAGCCCTGCATCCCGAGGGAGAGCGCCACGGTAAAGCCGTTGGTCCAGGTTGCCGGATCGAGCGTGTCGCTGGTGTTGCCGTGACCTTTTGCCACGCGGATGGTGCCGCCACGTTCCTGCGCCCGCGCGGGCCGGACGCCGAGCAGTGTCCCGGTCGAGGCGAGACCCGCGGCCGCGGCCGTCGCGCCCAAAAACGCGCGGCGCGTCGGCTGGGCAAAGGTTGTCGGTTTCCTGATCAGGGTCATGTTTCCCTATTCCTTCCTGTTTATCGGGAGCGGTGGGCGCTCCCTTTTCGTTGTGTTCCCGCGTCGCCGGTTTCACCGGTGGTAATCCCATTATCGCGGTCGGCAAATCCGCCGGCCCGAACCGGGGTTCGCCGGTTTTGGGCCCTGCATGACACAGCCGGAGATGTACGCTGTTGCGGTGGGATGGTTACAGACGGGGGCATGCGCGTCAATGGCGCAGGGGCGGCATCAGTCGTAGAGGCGGATCAGGAGGCGCGCGAGCTGATAGCCCTCGTCGGGGCTCAGCCGCGTGCCGATGACCTGGTGTATGGCGTTCTCGTAGATGGGCCAGACCTCCGTATCGACGGCCTTACCTTCCGGGGTGAGGTGAAGAACCTGGCCGCGGCCCTTGCCCGACGCGGCGCTGCGCGAGACCCAGCCGCGGTCCACAAGGCGGGAGACGTGACGCGAGAGGCTGTACTGGGGCACGTAGAGGTGCTTTTCCACGTCATGCATCCGCCGGCCCGCCTCACCCGCGCGGCCGATGTCGATCATGATCTCATGCCAGATCGGGTCCTCGATCCCCGCCTCGCGCAGGTGGCGCGCGACCTGGGGGTGCAGATGGCGGTGGACGCGAAGCAGGTTGAACCAGGCGCGGTTGTGCCCCATCCGCTCCGGATCGGCGTCCCCGGCGAAGGGTTGGGGCGGTCGTGTGGTGTCCTGCAAAGTGGTCTCCGGCTGGATCAGGTCTTTGGTCGGGCGGGCCAGTGTGCAGGGTGTATCCGTTTCCGCCCGCGGAGTGTATCGGGGAACGTGGAGGCTGTTGTTATTTTGTGCGGACTCAGAAAGACAGTGCGCCGTGGGCCGCGGAGGCCCGGCAGTCTTAAGGGGATAATATGGGTTTTCCGGTGATGCGCGTGCGCGAGCGGTTTCCGTCGCTTGCGGTGAGGGATGAGGGACGGGAGCGGGTCTATCTTGACAACCCCGCCGGGACGCAGGTGCCGCAGACGGTGGTCGAGGCCATCGGTGACTACTTCCTGAACCATTCCAGCAATTCCGGAGGCATGTTCGCGACGAGCCAGGCCACGGACCGGATCGCCGAAACAGCCCATGAGGACATGGCGCTGTTCCTCGGGGCTGCCTCCGCGCGGGAGGTGGTGATCGGGCAGAGCATGACCTCGCTCACCTTTCATCTGTCGCGCAGCATCTGCCGGGATTTCCAGCCGGGCGATGAGATCGTCATCACGCGCATGGAGCACGAGGGCAATGTCGGCCCCTGGCTGGAGGTGGCGAAGGAAAAGGGCCTGCGCATCATCTGGGTCGATTTTGACCGGGAGACCTGGCAGGTCAGACCGGAGGACCTGGCTGAGGTGCTGTCCGACCGGACGCGGCTCGTTGCGCTGAACTACGCGAGCAACATGACCGGGGCCATCAATGACGTGCGGGCGCTGGCGGAGGCGGCGCATGAGGCGGACGCGCTGGTCTATGTGGATGCGGTACAGCTTGCGCCGCATCACCTGGTCGATGTTCAGGGGCTGGGCTGTGATTTTCTGGCCTGCTCGTCCTACAAATTTTTCGGGCCGCATATGGGGATCGTCTGGGGGCGTGAGGCGCTTCTGGCGGAACTGCATCCCTACAAGGGCCGGTGCGTTACCGATGAGTTGCCTGGCCGGTTTGAGGCGGGGACGCCGCAATATGAGCTGTTGGCAGGTTTGTCGGCGACGGTGGCCTGGTTTGAGGAACTGGGCCGGATGTGTGGCGGGACCGGATCACGGCGTGGCCTGATCGCGCAGGCCTACGCGGCGGCGCGGGAACATGAGGAGGCGATGACCCTGCAGCTGATCGCGGGGCTTGAGGCTCTGGATGGCGTGATGGTCTATGGCATTACCGACCCGGCGCGGGTCGGGGAGCGTGTGCCGACCGTGTCGTTCCGCCATACGCGGGTGAAGCCGCTGGAAATTGCGACGGCTCTGGGCGGGCAGGGCATATTCGTCTGGCACGGCCACAACTATGCCTGGGAACCGGCGCGGGCGCTTGAGCTGCCGCTGGATGAGGGCGTGGTCCGGATTGGTCTGGCGCAGTACAATACCACTGGGGAAGTCACGCGGGTCGTGGATGCGGTTGCGGCGGCGATAGCGGGAGGCTGAGATGTCGGAGGCTTTGGAGACGGTCGCGGCCCGGTCCGTGCGGGCGCGGGAGAGGATCGCGGATCTGATCTACCGGACGCCGCTCCTGCCCTCGCGGGGCGTGGGAGAGGCCCTGGGCTGTGACCTGCGATTCAAGGCGGAGAACTTTCAGCTGACCGGATCGTTCAAGATGCGTGGCGCGGCGAGCCGGATGACGGCGATGGAGCCGGGCAGCCGGTTGATCACCGCGTCCTCCGGCAACCACGGCATCGCCTCGGCCCGTGCGGCGTCCCTGACCGGGCAGAACCTGACGGTGGTTTTGCCGACCACGGTGGCGGAGGCGAAGCGGTCGCGGATTGCCGGGTATGGCGTGGAGATCATCCAGCACGGTGAGGAATCCGGTCTGTCAGAGAAACACGCCCAGGACCTCGCGGCGGACGGGTCCTGGCGGTACGTGTCGCCCTACAATGATCCGGAGGTCATTGCGGGGCAGGGGACGATTGGCCTGGAACTGCTGGAGCAGGCGGAAAGGATCGACGCGATTTTTGTGGCGATGGGCGGTGGCGGGCTGATCTCCGGGATCGGGTCGGTTCTGAAAAGCTTCCGGCCGGGGACGCGGGTCTATGGTGTCGCGGCGAAAAACTCCGACACGCTCCGGGCGTCGCTGGAGGCGGGGCGCGTGGTTGAGACCGAGCATTTCGAGACACTGGCCGACGGGATTGCCGGGGGCATGGATGAGGACAGCCTGACCCTGCCTCTCGCCATGGAGGTCGTGGACGAGGTTGTCTCGTGCAGCGAGGCGGAAATTGCTGAGGCGGTGCGCCGGCTTGCCCAGGAGGAGCAGATGCTGGTGGAGGGCGCGGCGGCGCTGGCGCTGGCGGGGTTCCTGAAGGTGGCGGGAGATCTGCGAGGGAAGACGTCGGTGGTGGTTTTGTGCGGGGCGAATTTCGATCGCGCTAAAATACTCGGGCTTGCCGCCGGATAATGCTGGACGCGAAGCGGGACAGGCTCAAATATGACTGTGGTTGAAACTGGTCTGTAATTTCGGCGATTGGTTCTATTGGAACATTATCGACGGAAAAACGAACAAAAACGAAAATACCCTCTTCACATGACGACGGAATTTTGTCACATGT
This sequence comes from Amaricoccus tamworthensis, assembly GCF_049800875.1. Lineage (NCBI taxonomy): Bacteria > Pseudomonadati > Pseudomonadota > Alphaproteobacteria > Rhodobacterales > Paracoccaceae > Amaricoccus > Amaricoccus tamworthensis. The sequence continues at coordinate 6,316 of NZ_JBNAFV010000014.1, forward strand.
GTTGAGCCTGACCCCTCGGGAGTCGGGAAAAGAACAACGGGCGTCGGCAGGACACGGCATAAAGACGCCACGCAGGGGAGGCTGAATGACATTCGAACTCAAGGGTGTTTCCAAGCTTGTCGGGGGGGAGACGCATATCCACCCCACCGATCTGACTCTGGAAAAGGGCACGATGAACGTGCTGCTTGGTCCGACGCTTTCCGGCAAGACCTCCCTCATGCGGCTGATGGCCGGTCTGGATGCGCCTTCCGAGGGCAGCATTTTCCAGGACGGTCAGGACGTGACCGGCGTGCGGGTGCAGGAACGTAAGGTGGCAATGGTCTACCAGCAGTTCATCAACTACCCGTCCATGACGGTCTATGAGAACATTGCCTCGCCCCTGCGGCTGACCGGCGCGTCGAAGGCCGAGATTGAGGCCGCAGTGGGCAAGGCGGCGGAGCTGATGCAGCTCACACCGATGCTTCAGCGCAAGCCCTTGGAGCTGTCGGGTGGACAGCAGCAGAGATGCGCGCTGGCCCGGGCGCTGGTGAAAAACGCGGGGCTCGTGCTGCTCGATGAACCGCTGGCCAACCTCGACTACAAGCTGCGCGAGGAGTTGCGGGTCGAGATCCCGAAGATCTTCGAGGAGTCGGGCTCGATTTTCGTTTACGCGACAACCGAACCTGAGGAGGCGCTTCTGCTCGGGGGCAATACCGCGACGCTCTGGGAAGGGCGCGTGACGCAGTTTGCCCCGACGCCGACCGTTTATCGCCAGCCGGTGGATGCGACCACGGCGCGGGTGTTCAGCGATCCGCCGATGAATTTCCTGCCCATCACCAAAACGGGCGGGCATCTGGAATTTGGCGACGGGCTGAAAACGCCGGCCACCGGTGCGCTGGCCGACATCGCCGACGGCAAATACATGGCCGGGTTCAGGCCCAATCATCTGGAAATTTCGCGGCATGGCGATGAGGCCATCCGGTTTGACGCGAAACTCGTGGTGACGGAGCTGACCGGGTCGGAGACCTTCGTGCATCTCGACCACGGTGGCGCGCGTTGGGTTGGACTGGTGCATGGTGTGCATGACCTGAAGCCGGGCAGCGCTCTGCCGGTCTATCTCGATCCCGCGCATGTCTACGTGTTCAGCGAAACCGGTGAGCTTGTGGCGCCCGCGGCTTACGCGCTGGCGGCCTAGAGGGGGGATCATGGCAAAGATCACGCTGGACAACCTGGCCCATTCCTACCTTCCGAACCCGAAGGGCGAGGATGATTTCGCGCTCAAGGAACTTAACCACGTCTGGAATGACGGTGAGGCCTATGCGCTGCTCGGCGCGTCGGGTTGCGGCAAGTCGACGCTGCTCAACATTATTTCGGGGCTGTTGCACCCAAGCCAGGGGCGCATCCTGTTTGACGATGTGGATGTGACGGCGGCGACCACCGCGGACCGCAACATCGCGCAGGTTTTCCAGTTCCCGGTGGTCTATGACACGATGAGCGTGCGCGACAACCTGGCCTTCCCGCTGAAGAACCGTGGCTCCGACCCGGCCTACGTGGCGGAGCGGGTGCAGAAGATCGCGGAGATGATCGGCATGGAGGCCGAGCTGGATCGTCGTGCGCGCGGTCTGACGGCGGACGCAAAACAGAAAATCTCGCTCGGGCGCGGCATGGTGCGGGAGGACGTGAATGCGCTCCTGTTCGATGAGCCGCTGACGGTGATTGACCCGCACATGAAGTGGGAGCTGCGCACTCAGCTGAAATCGCTGCATCACGAGTTCGGGCACACGATGATTTACGTGACCCATGACCAGACCGAGGCTCTGACCTTCGCGGACCGGGTTGTCGTGATGTATGACGGCCGGGTGGTGCAGATCGGCACGCCGCAGGAGCTGTTTGAGAAACCCGCGCATACCTTCGTGGGCTATTTCATCGGCTCGCCCGGCATGAACGTGATCCCGGCGACGGTGGATGGCACGACCGCGACGGTGGATGGAAACGCCGTGCCGCTGGGCCGGTCCTATGGCGCGGTTCAGGGTGGTGCGACACTGGGCGTGCGGCCCGAGTTCGTGAGCCTGACCGATGAGGGCGGGCTGCCCGTCACGGTGCGGCGCGTCGAGGATGTGGGGCGGCACCGGATCGTGCGCGCCGATCTCTTTGGCAATGACATCAACATCGTGGTGGGCGAGGGCCGCGCCATTTCGCCGGACATGAACCGGGTGGTGTTCGATCCGGCGCATGTGAATGTCTACGTGAATGAATGGCGCCAGGAAGGGGAGGCGGTCTGATGGAGAAGACGGTCAATCAAAAGGCCTGGTTTCTGGTCCTGCCGGTTCTGGTTCTGGTGGCGTTTTCCGCGGTGATCCCGCTGATGACGGTTGTGAACTACTCGGTGCAGGACACGTTCGGGCAAAACCAGTTCTTCTGGGCGGGCCTGGAGTGGTTCAGGGAGATGCTGGAAAGCGAGCGCATGTGGAACGCGCTGGGGCGGCAGCTTCTGTTCTCCGGAATTATTCTGGCGATTGAGATCCCGCTTGGGATTTTCGTGGCGCTCAACATGCCCAAGAGCGGGTTCTGGTCGAGTGTGTGTCTGGTGCTTATGTCGCTGCCCCTGCTGATCCCGTGGAACGTGGTCGGCACCATCTGGCAGATTTTTGGCCGCGTGGATATTGGCCTGCTGGGCTATACGCTCGATGCGGTTGGCATATCCTACAACTATACGCAGGACGTCTTCGCGGCCTGGTTCACCATCATCATCATGGATGTGTGGCACTGGACCTCGCTCGTGGCGCTGCTGGCCTATGCCGGTCTGAAATCCATTCCGGACGCCTATTACCAGGCGGCCAAGATCGATCAGGCCTCGCGCTGGAACGTGTTCCGCTACATTGAGCTGCCGAAGATGATGGGCGTTCTGATGATCGCGATCCTGCTGCGCTTTATGGACAGCTTCATGATCTATACCGAGCCGTTCGTTGTGACCGGCGGAGGGCCTGGCAACGCGACCACGCTTCTGTCCATTGACCTGGTGAAGATGGCGCTGGGGCAGTTTGACCTCGGACCGGCGGCGGCGTTCTCGCTGATGTACAACCTTGTCATTCTGACCATGGCCTACGTGTTCTATACGGTCATGACGACGCTCGAGAAGCGGGGAGGGTGAGGCCAATGCGGATCAACAAAAGCGCAATCGTGATGGGGCTTTACCTGCTGTTCCTGCTCCTGCCGATCTACTGGCTTCTGAACATGAGCCTGAAGACCAACACGGAGATTTTGAACACCTTCACGCTCTGGCCGAACAGTCCGACGCTGGACAATTACCGGACGATCCTGACCGATCCGGCGTGGTACATGGGCTATGTGAACTCGCTGATCTATGTGGTGATGAACACGGTGATCAGCCTGGCGGTGGCGCTGCCCGCGGCCTATGCGTTCAGCCGTTACAACTTCATGGGTGACAAGCATCTGTTCTTCTGGCTGCTGAGCCAGCGGATGGCGCCTCCCGCGGTTTTCGCGCTGCCTTTCTTCCAGTTCTATTCCTCGGTGGGGCTCTTTGACACGCATATCGCGGTGGCACTGGCGCACTGCCTCTTCAACGTGCCGCTGGCGGTATGGATCCTGGAGGGGTTCATGCGGGGTGTGCCCAAGGAGATTGACGAAACGGCCTACATCGACGGGTATTCCTTCGGCCGGTTCTTCGTGAAGATTTTCATGCCGCTGATTGCCAGCGGGATCGGGGTGGCGGCGTTCTTCTGCTTCATGTTCTCCTGGGTGGAGCTGCTGCTGAGCCGCACGCTGACCACTGTGGATGCAAAGCCGATTTCCGCGATCATGACCCGCACCCAGGGGGCCTCCGGCATTGACTGGGGCGTTCTGGCGGCGGCCGGGATCCTGACGGTCGTGCCTGGTGCGCTCGTGATCTATTTCGTGCGGAACTACATTGCCAAGGGCTTCGCCCTGGGGAGGGTGTAAACATGGCATGGATGGCATGGACATGGCCGACGGCGGCGTTTTTCGCCTTCATCGCCTGCACGCTGATCGTGTTCTCGGTGCTGGCGATAAAGTATCCTGAGACGCCCCGACGGGGTATCCTGGGGACCGAGACGACCCGCGGGGACCGGGTGTTTATCTCGCTGCTCGGGTCGGCCTTTATCAACCTCGCGTGGCTGGGGATCGTGGGTGAGAACCAGCCCTGGGCGCTGGCGGTGTGCCTGGTGTACGCGGCGGCGGTGTTTCGGTGGGTGTAGGCATGGCCTTTCCCGCGTTTCCGCCAACAGACGAGGGCAGGGGCGACCGCGGGCGAAGCGGAGCGCCGCCCATTGGGGGCGGTCGGCGCTGCCCGGCGTAGCCGCCGGGCGGGACGGATGAACCTGATCCGCCACCCCCAAACAGAATTTCAAAGTCAACCAAAAGGGAGAGAAGAATGAGACCCAACCTTAGATCAACGACGGCGCTGGCGCTGTCGCTTGGGCTGCTGAGCGGCCCGGCGATGGCGGACATGGACGCCGCGCGTTCGTTCCTGGACTCGGAAATCGGTGACCTGTCCGTCCTGTCCCGTGAGGACCAGGAAGCGGAAATGCAGTGGTTCATTGATGCCGCCGCTCCTTATCAGGGCATGGACATCAAGGTGGTGTCCGAGACCATCACCACGCACGAGTACGAGAGCCAGGTTCTGGCCCCGGCCTTCACCGCGATCACCGGCATTCAGGTCACGCACGACCTTATCGGTGAGGGCGACGTGGTTGAAAAGCTGCAGACCCAGATGCAGTCGGGCGAGAACATCTATGACGCCTATATCAACGACTCCGACCTGATCGGCACCCACTGGCGCTATCAGCAGGTGCGCAACCTGACCGACTGGATGGCGGGTGAGGGCGCGGACGTGACCAACCCCGGTCTCGACCTTGAGGACTTCATCGGCACCTCCTTCACCACCGGCCCGGACGGCAAGCTGTACCAGCTTCCCACCCAGCAGTTCGCGAACCTCTACTGGTTCCGCTACGACTGGTTCAACGACGACAAAAACAAGGCCGACTTCCAGGAGCAGTACGGCTACGAGCTTGGCGTTCCGGTGAACTGGTCCGCCTATGAGGACATCGCCGAGTTTTTCACCGGCCGTGACCTGAGCCATATGGGCGTCGAGGGCGAGGTCTTCGGCAACATGGATTACGGCAAGAAGGACCCGTCGCTCGGCTGGCGCTACACCGATGCGTGGATGTCCATGGCCGGCATGGGCGACGTGGGTGAGCCGAACGGCCTGCCCGTGGACGAGTGGGGCATTCGTGTGAACGAAAACTCCCAGCCCGTTGGCTCCTGTGTGGCCCGTGGTGGTGCAACCAACGCCCCGGCCGCCGTCTACGCCGTGACCAAGGCGATCGAGTGGCTGCAGAAATACACGCCGCCCGCCGCTGCCGGCATGACCTTCTCCGAGGCCGGTCCGATCCCCGCACAGGGCAACATCGCGCAGCAGATGTTCTGGTACACCGCTTTCACCGCCGACACGGTACAGCCCGGTCTGCCGGTGATGAACGAGGACGGCACGCCGAAATGGCGCATGGCTCCGTCCCCGCATGGCGTTTACTGGAAAGAAGGTCAGAAGATCGGATACCAGGACGCCGGTTCCTGGACGCTGATGGAATCCACCCCGGTCGACCGCGCCCAGGCCGCATGGCTCTATGCGCAGTTTGTGGTCTCCAAAACGGTTGACCTCAAAAAGTCCGATGTGGGTCTGACCTTCATCCGCGAGTCCACCATCAACTCCGACCATTTCACGGAGCGTGCGGACAAGCTGGGTGGTCTGGTCGAGTTCTACCGCTCGCCCGCACGGGTCCAGTGGTCGCCGACCGGCACCAACGTTCCCGACTATCCTAAGCTGGCGCAGCTGTGGTGGCAGAACATCGGCGACGCCATGTCGGGTGCGAAAACCCCGCAGGAGGCACTCGACCAGCTCTGTGCCGACCAGGAGCGTGTGCTTGAGCGCCTTGAGCGTGCCGGTATCCAGGGCGATCTTGGCCCGGTCATGAACGAGGAAATGGACCCCGAGCACTGGTTCTCCCAGGAAGGTGCGCCCTATCCGAAACTGGAGAACGAGGACGAGGAGCCCAAAACCGTGTCCTATGACGAGCTGATCGCCTCCTGGCAGTAAGCCGTCCCTGACCACAGTTGATGGCCCGGACCGCGCCTGCGCTCCGGGCCATTTTTTTGTGTGCGGGCATGGACGCGGGAAGGCGCGTGGGAGTACGGTCCGTCGCAAACAAAAAACGGCCGCCGCGGCGGAAGGGTGAGGGCATGACAGACGCGTATGATCCAGGCCAGGACGGGGCCAAAATGTCCTTCCGGGAGGACATGAGCTATGGCGATTATCTGGGCCTCGACATGATCCTGGCCGCTCAGAAGCCCCTGTCCGACGCCCACGATGAGATGTTGTTCATCATTCAGCACCAGACCTCGGAGCTGTGGATGCGGCTGGCACTGCATGAGCTGTCGGCGGTCCGGGACTGTCTTGGCGGGGGCGATGCCCGGCCCGCGTTCAAGATGCTGGCTCGGGTGTCGCGCATTTTCGAACAGCTCAATGGGGCCTGGGATGTTCTGCGCACAATGACGCCGAGCGACTACACGACCTTTCGTGAGCAGCTTGGCGCCTCATCGGGCTTCCAGTCGCATCAGTACCGGCTGATCGAGTTCATGCTTGGCAACCGCAATGAGGCGATGATGCGGGTGCATGAACATCGCGCGGATCTGCTGGGGCTTCTGGAGGCGGAACTGGCGCGGCCCACGATTTACCACCTGGCGCTGCGGACACTGGAGACTGAACTGGATGTGCGGTTCGCTCCGGAGGTCTACCGGATGCGCGCGCCCCATGCGGCGGATGACGCCGTGACCCAGGCCTGGACGCGGGTCTACCGGGAGCCGGAGCGGCACTGGACGCTCTATGAACTGGCCGAGAAGCTGATGGATCTTGAGGATTATTTCCGGCGCTGGCGTTTCAACCATGTCACCACCGTGGAGCGGGTGATCGGGTTCAAGCGCGGCACCGGCGGGACGAGTGGCGTGAAATACCTGCGGCGGATGCTGGAGGTCGAACTGTTCCCGGAACTTTGGAACATGCGTGGAGGACTGTAGGAATGGCTTTGCCGCGAAAGGATCTGTTCGATTTGCCGGAGGGGGTGATTTATCTCGACGGAAACTCTCTCGGCCCTCTGCCGAAAGGCGTGGCGGAACGGGCGGCGGAGGTCGTCTCGCGTGAATGGGGCGGGGAGCTGATCCGGGGCTGGAACAGCTGCAACTGGATGGAGCAGCCGGCCCGTGTGGGCAACCGGATTGCCAAACTGATCGGTGCACCGGAGGGCAGCGTGGTGATGGGCGACACCCTGTCGATCAAGGTGTTTCAGGCCCTGTCTGCTGGCCTCGCCATGCGCCCGGACAGGCGGGTGATCCTGTCCGACAACGGCAATTTTCCGACCGATCTCTACATGGCCGAGGGTCTGGTGGCTATGAAGGGCGCGGGGTTTGAACTGCGCGTCGTGGACCCGGAGCAGGTGGCCGGGGCGATTACGGACGAGGTCGCGGTGGTGATGCTGACCGAGGTGGATTACCGCACCGGCCGAAAGCACGACATGGGTGCGCTGACGAAGCTGGCCCATGAGGCGGGGGCCGTGATGCTGTGGGATCTGGCGCATAGTGCGGGGGCGGTGGAGGTTGATCTGACCGCGTCGAACTGTGAGTTCGCCGTGGGCTGCACCTACAAGTATCTCAATGGCGGTCCCGGTGCGCCCGCGTTCATCTATGTGCGGCCCAACCTGTCGGAGGAGGCGGAGCCGGTTCTGTCGGGGTGGCTCGGGCATGGGGCGCCGTTTGCGTTTGAGCTGAACTATCGCCCCGCGCGTGGGGTGGAGCGGATGCGGGTGGGCACGCCGCCGGTCATTCAGCTCTCGGTGCTGGAGGAGGCCCTGAAGGTCTGGGACGGTGTGACCATGGCCGGGGTGCGTGCGGCCTCGGTGGCCCTGTCGGAGCGGTTCATTGCGGAGGTCGAGGCGCGGTGTCCGGAACTGACCCTGTGCAGCCCGCGCGATGCGGCGGTCCGGGGCAGCCAGGTGTCGTTCCGGTTCGAGCATGGCTACGCCGCGATGCAGGCCCTGATCGCGCGCGGCGTGATTGGTGATTTCCGTGCGCCGGACGTGATGCGGTTCGGGTTCACGCCGCTCTATCTGGATGAGGCCAACGTGGTTGCGGCGGTGGACGTGATGGCGGAGGTGCTCGACGGACGGCTGTGGGACCGGGAGGAGTACAGGCGCGCGAACCGGGTGACGTGAGGGTAGGGGGAGCACTGCGGGTTTTCCGCCTTTCCTCCGAGGGTTGCGACGACCGCGGGCGGTAGCGAAGCGCCGCCCAGGGGGGCGGTCGGCGCTGCCCGGCGTGGCCGCCGGGCGGGGGGTGTGAATTAAGCCCGAAACGTCCTAAACCGCCACACCCTTCCTCTCCGCCACGTAGGCGGCGACCGCGTCCTTATAAAGACCCCGGATGCGCTGCGTCACCGGACCGGCCCCTTCGCCTTCGCCGATGGGCTTGCCGTCGATTTCGGCCACGGGGGTCTGGGCGCCGAAGGTGCCGGTCAGGAACGCCTCGTCGGCACCATAGGTCTCATAGAGGGAATAGTTTTTCTCGCGCACCGGGATGCCGTTCGCGTGGCAGAGGTCGATGACCTTTTGGCGGGTGACGCCGTTCATGCAGTAGTCACCGGTGGAGGTCCAGACCTCGCCCCGGCGTACAATGAAGAAGTTGCAGGCGTTGGTGGTGTTTACAAAGCCATGCGGGTCGAGCATCAGCCCCTCATCCGCCCCGGCCTGTTCGGCCTGAAGGCAGGCAATGACGCAGTTCAGCTTGGAATGGCTGTTGTATTTGGCGTCCTGGCTCATGGGCAGACCGCGCACCTGCGGCACGGTGGCGAGGCGGATGCCTCGGGTGCGCAGGGTCTCGGCCGGTTTGGAATGCTCGATGATGGCGACAATTGTGGGCCCGAACCGGCTCAGGGAGGGATGCTGGAACGGTTTTGCCTTGCGTCCCCGTGTGACCATCAGCCGACAATGCGCGTCCGTGGTCATGTCGTTGGCGGCGGCGGTGTCATTGAGGATCTTCAAAACTCCGTCCGGGGTCAGGCCACTTTCGAGCGACACGGATTTCATCGAGTTGAAAAACCGGTCCATGTGCTCCTCGAAAAAGGCCCAGACCCCGTTATAGAGGCGCAGACCCTCCCACATTCCGTCGCCCAGCATGAAACCGCTGTCATAGACCGAGACCGTGGCCTCGTCCTTTGGCACGATGCGGCCGTTGACGTAGATTTTGATCGCGTCATTGCGGCCGTCATGCTCGGCGTCATGGGTGGTTGTCTGGGCGTTGTCGGGGGTCAAGTGGCACCTCGGCGCTGATCGTTGTAAGAACCTCTGCCGTTCGTCTTAGACCCGGATTGCGGGCGGTGCCACGGGTTTCGTGCAACATGACAATTCGAAGAACGGAACCGGAAGCCTGTTGCGTCCGTTACAGGTGCGGGGCATGCATTGAAAGACGCGAAAGGGTTGGGACGGACTTATGGCAAACGGTTCACTGGGCAGCGGCAACGCGCGGGTCTTACTGACCGCGGCGGAGGCATACCCGTGCCTTGAGGAACTGTTTCTTGAGGCGAAGGACCGCGTCGTGGCGGGCTTTCGCATTTTTGATCCCCGGACCCGCCTGCGCTCCAATGGCGGCTGGGAGGTTGGCAAGACATGGTCGGATCTCATCCGGGCAGTTATCGAGCGCGGCGTAGACGTGACGCTGATCCTCGCGGATTTCGACCCGGTCCACCGCCCCGGCCTGCACCGCACCGCCCACAGCAGTGTGCGCGAATTTCACAGAGCGGTCGAGGGTGTGGAAGGCGGCGGCAAGCTGACCGTACACGCCGCCATGCATCCCGCCCAGGTGGGCTACTGGCACCGGATCGCGTTTCGCGGCTTTGAGATCCGCACGCTTCAGCGTCATGTGGACATGCTTAATGACAAGGAAGCGGACGCGCGGGAATGGTGGCTGAGGGATGCACCCGGCATCCGAAAAATGATCAAGGCTGGACCTGACGGCAAGCTCGCCCTGCGGCGCGGTCTTTTGCCACGCATGTACCCGGCCAGCCATCACCAGAAGCTTGCGGTGATTGACGGCAAGACCCTCTTCGTGGGCGGCCTTGACGTGAACGAGCGCCGTTTCGACGGCCCGGACCATGACCGCCCGGCGGAGCAGACCTGGCACGACGTGCAGCTCTGCCTGCGCGACAGTGATCTGGCCCCCGTGGCAGAGGAGCACCTGCTGGCATTTGAGGATGAGTGCGCGGGCAAGCGCCCCGTGGAGGAACGGCAGGGGCTGCTGCGCACGCTGTCGACGGTAAACCACAAATGGGGCTCGCGCCTCGGCCCGCAGGAGGCCGTGCGCGACATCCGTGACCGCATCATTGAGGAGATCCGCCGGTCGGAAAAATTGATCTATCTCGAGACCCAGTATTTCCGGGATGAGGGTATCGCGCGGGAACTGGCGCAGCGCGCGCGTGAGGTGCCGGGGCTTCAGCTGATTGCCGTGCTGCCCGCTGCACCTGACGATGTGGCCTTTGAGGGCAGCACCTCGCTCGACGCGCGCTTTGGCGAGCACCTTCAGGCGGAATGCGTGGAGACGGTGCTTGCGGCCTTTGACGGGCGATGCGCAATTCTCTCACCGGGCCAGCCTGAAAACATCGAAGATCACGAATCCGACTTTGCCTTCTATGGATCACCACTGGTCTATGTTCACGCTAAGGTCGCGATTTTTGACGACCACTGCGCCATTATTGGCTCGGCCAATCTCAACGGGCGCAGCCTGAAATGGGATACGGAAGTTGCGGTGGCCCTGGAGGAACGGGAGGCGGTGCGCGACCTGCGCCGCCGTCTGTTCGAACACTGGCTGCCGGAGGATGCGGGCGAGGAGTTCACTGATCCCGATGGTGCGGCGAAGGCCTGGTGGGATCTGGCGGAGGCCAACACGAAACTGGAGCCGGATGAGCGCAGGGGTTTTGTGCTGCCGTTCCCGTTGCAGCGGGCAAAAGAGTTCGGCCGGCCCGTGCCGTTCGTTCCTCACGCGATGGTCTGAGGTTCAGACCCGCAGCGTTCCGAAAATCCGGTCCATGTGCCGCTCCATGTAGATGCGCAGCCAGGGCGTGTAGCGCTCCGGCTGTTCCTCCACCTCACGCGCAAGGTCGGGGAGGGCGATCCATCGCGTCTCTGCCACCTCATCGGGATTGGGCGTTACACTCATCCCGGACGTTGCCTCGGCGGTGAAAATATCGACAACCTCATGCTCGGTCATGCCGCCGCCCACATCGGCGCGGTATTCGACCTGATCGCGGTGGTGCAGGGTGAGCCCGGCGATGCCGAGCTCCTCGCGCAGCCGCCGGTGCCCGCAGTCCAGCGCCGCCTCACCCCAGTGCTGGTGGGTGCAGCAGCTGTTCGCCCAAAGGCCGGGCGTGTGGTATTTCGACAGCGCCCGGCGCTGGATCAGGGTCTCATCACCGCGCATGACAAACACCGAGACTGCAGGATGCCGCAACCCGCACCGGTGGACGTCAAGCTTGTCTGTAGGGGTCAGTTTTCCATCGACCCATGCGGGGATCAGTGTCGTCACGTGTGGTTTCGCCGTCAGTGTGGCACGTTTGCAGCGCCGGATGATTGGGGGCCAAATCCCCCGGATTGCAGTCAGATAGGTCAAATTTGTGCAAAACGTAAGGCGGTTGGCCCGATTAACCACGCCGTTAACCCAAATAAACGACAGGATGGCGCGCGGTTAACGAATTTGCGATAGTGGATGATGAATGGTGACGCGGCGATATTTTCGCACCATATAGGGGCCATTCGCCGTGATTTACCGGAACGGGACCATCCGATGACCAAGTTTTCTGTTGTTGCCACCAGTAGCCTTCTTGCCATTGCCCTGCCAGGGTTTGCGCTCGCGGAGGGCGATCCGGCCGCCGGCGCGGACAAGTTCAAGCGCCAGTGCACCGTCTGCCACGTTGTTGTGGACCCGGACGGCACCGTGATCTCCGGGCGTAAGGCCCGCACCGGACCGAACCTCTATGGCGTGGTCGGCGCAACCATGGGCACCCAGGAGGATTTCCGCTATGGCAAATCCATGGAGGAGGCCGGTGAGGAGGGGTACACCTTCACCGAGGAAAACTTCACGGCCTATGTTCAGGACCCGACCGGTTTCCTCTCCGAACTGCTTGATGACAAACGCGCCCGGTCGAAAATGGCATTTCGGGTGAAAACGCCCGAGGATGCCGCCGACATATACGCCTTCCTTGCGCAGCATGGGGCGGACGCCGAATAGGGAGTTTAGCGCGGCAGTTTTTCGACCCGGGCTATTCGTTCCATCCGGGGGAGATTGCGGTGGAAACCCGATGCCATGCTGGCGTACCCTTCGACCTGAAATGCCGGTATGGAGCAAAAATTTGATCAGATCGCTGATGATCCTGGCCGGGGCCTGTTTCGGCGCGCCAGTGCTGGCGCAGGAGGGGCCGTCCTTTGACTGTGCCGCGGCTGAAACCACCGCCGAAGAGCTTGTCTGCGGTGACGCGGACCTCGCGGCGCTCGACCGCCTGGTGGCCGAACGCTATGCCGCCGCCCTCGAGGTCGTGCAAAACCAGGAGGCGGGTGCCGTGGAGGCGGCGGACACCCTGCGCGCCAGTCAGCGCGGCTGGATCGGCGGGCGGGACGAGTGCTGGAAATCTGACGATCCCCGCGCCTGCGTCGAATGGGAATACCAGCGGCGGGAGGGCGATCTCGTGGCAAAATACATGCTTGAGGAGCCAACCGGCACGGCGTTTTTTCAGTGCGGGGAGAGCCCGGCCAATGAACTGGTGGCAATGTTCTTTGACACTGTCCTGCCGAGCGCCCGGCTGGAACGCGGCGACCGCGTCTCCACCGCTTCCCTGGCCCGCACCGCCTCCGGCTCCCGCTATGACGGGGATTTAGGCGAGTACCTCTGGATTCACGGCGAAGAGGCGACTTACCGGGAACCCGACCCGGACGGCACGGAACATGACTGCGTCCAGGTGAACTAGGCTGGGGTAATTCCCAGGCAAACACGATCCGCCTTTCCAAGCCCCCGCACTCCGTTTAAACGTTTTCGCAAACAATAACGGCCCGGCACCAGCGGGCCAAAATTATAACGGGGGAGGAACGGGATGCGGTCCATCGGCATCGGAATAATCGGCTGTGGCAACATCTCGGATGCCTATCTCAAAGCCGCGCCGGATTTCAAAATGCTGCGTCTGCTGGCGGTTGCCGATATCAATACCGCAGCGGCGGAGGCGAAATCCCAAGCTTACGGCGTCCCGGCGAAATCCGTCGAGGCGCTGCTGAACGATCCGGAGATCGGCATCGTTCTGAACCTGACCACGCCGCAATACCATGTGGAGGTCGGTCTCGCGGCGATTGCCCATGGCAAGCATGTCTATTCCGAGAAACCTCTGGCCGTGACCTTCGCGGAGGGGCAAAAGCTCGTCGCGGCGGCACGGGATGCGGGGCTGCGCGTGGGCTGTGCGCCCGACACGTTCCTGGGCGGCGCGCACCAGACCGCCCGCCGTCTGATTGACGCGGGCGCCATCGGCCGGCCCGTGGCGGCCAGCGCCTTCATGCAGGTGCCGGGTCATGAGCTCTGGCACCCCAATCCGGATTTCTATTACCAGGCCGGGGGCGGACCGATGCTCGACATGGGGCCCTATTACCTGACCTGCCTGATCAACATGCTCGGCCCCGTCACATCCGTCAGCGGCATGGCCGCCACGTCCCATCCCGAGCGCACAATCGCCAGCGGCCCACGGGCGGGCGAGACGGTCGCCGTGGAGGTGCCGACCCATATTTCGGGGCTGCTGACCTTCGCCAGTGGCGCCTCCGTGACCATCACCACGAGTTTCGAGGTCTGGAAGCACGGCCACAATCCGATCGAGGTCTATGGCTCCACCGGGTCGATGATCGTCGCCGACCCGAACCGGTTTGACGGCGACACCCAGGTGGCGGACGGCAAGGACGACTGGCAGGTGGCGGAGATGCATCACCACTACGGCGACGGGAATTACCGGATCATTGGCCTTGCGGATATGGCCGCCGCCATCCTCGACGACCGCCCGCACCGTGCCGATGACAGTCTCTCGCTGCACGTGCTGGAGGTAATGGAAGGCATCCTGGCCTCGGCTGAGCGCGGCGAGCGGCTGACCATGACAACGACCTGCGAGCGCCCCGCGCCGCTCGACCCCGCCCGGCCGTTCGGCGAATTTTGAGGAGAGAATATTATGACCAAAAAAGCTCTGATTGTCTGGGGCGGATGGGAAGGCCACACGCCGCTCGCCAGTGGTGAGGCCGTGCGCGACATGCTGCAAAACAACGGCTATGAGGTGGACCTGGAACCAGGGACCAGGGCTCTCGGCGACCCCGGTCTTGGCCGCTATGACCTGATCGTTCCGATGATCACCCAGGACGTGATTGCGAAGGATGAGCTGTCAAATCTCGTGGCCACCATCGCCGAAGGTACGGGGCTCGCGGGCTTCCACGGGACCATGGGCGACAGTTTCCGCCAGGAGCCGGACTACCAGTTCATGGTCGGCGGCCAGTGGGTTGCCCATCCCGGCAACATCATCGACTACCGCATCAACATCACCCGGCCCGACGATCCAGTGATGGAGGGCATCAGCGACTTCGACTACCATTCCGAGCAGTACTACATGCATGTGGACCCGGCGGTAGAGGTCCTCGCGACCACGACCTTCAGCGGGAAACATTGCGACTTCGTCGAGGGGGTCGTGATGCCTGTCGTGTGGAAAAAACGCTATGGCAGGGCGCGGGTGTTTTACTCAGCCCTCGGTCATGAGGCCAATGAGTTCAAGGTGCCGGAGATGTACCGCATTTTCGAGCGCGGTGCCCTCTGGGCCACGCGCTGAGGGCGCTACCCGCGGAACACCCGGCCAATTCCCATCAGAACGTCGCTCAGGTCCATGAGCCGGGCGACGTAGAGATCACAGGGCGAGAAGCCGGAATTCGGCTGGCGGTGAAACTCCTTCTCCATCACGTCGATGAGCGACATCAAACGTCGCTGATGCAGCCCCAACCGCCGTTGCACCGGATCGGATACAACACCGGCAAAGGCTGACACCACCGCCGCCGTGCCCATCAGACCGGCGGTTGAGCCGGCGATCAGAAGCGGCGAGGCCTGGACCGGAAACATGCCGTACCACACGCCGCCCACGCCGGCGCCCAGGGGAAAATTCGCAATCGCGCTGCTCTGCGCCAGGCTTCCGGCAAGAGCTGGCCCCAGCGCCACCATGCCCGGCGTTGCCTGCTTGTAGGCAATCGCCCCGGTGCCAATGGCCACGAGATTTGTTGTAATGTCCGCCGCTGCCGAACGCGTGCCCGCATAGTCGAGCAGGGCCGTGTCCAGCCGTCTGCGAAAATCCGGATCATCGTTGCGCGCGGCCACCTGGCGTGACGCGTCGAGGACCAGTTCCGCCACCTCCGGTCGGGCGAGGATAGCCTCGGCAAGGGCGTCATGGGTCGACACCCGCTCTCCGTCGCGGCAGGGCTGGCGCAGCAGATCCACCATCATCCGCCAGCGCAACTCCCGCGCCACCGCCGTCGTCAGGAAAATGTTCCGCGATCCGATCCGGTCGGCCGTCTTCCCAAACCCCGCCACTCTCGCGGAGAGCGCCCCGAGCTTCAGTCCCACCTGGGGCAGGGACAGCGCGAGGTTGGCAGGCGCCCGCACCACGTCCCAACCAAGCGCGTGCCGGTGCAGGCGCAGCGAACCTCCGAGGCTGAAATTGGTCTTTGTAAACGCCTCAACCCGCCCGCGGCAGTCCTGAAAGTAATCCCGTGCCGCCTCGGTAACGATGCGGTCCGCCGCAGCGGCATCGAGATGTTCAGACGTCATGCACGTGTCCACGCGAGCCACCCCCAGGGATCGGGAGGGTTCAGGTTGCACCCCCCGACCGCATTGCGCCATTGACGCCAGGGCCACCGAATTTAGCGGTAGATCAGCGTCGGCAGGAACATGGTGATGGACGGGATGAATGTCACCAGCAGCAGAACAATCACCAGCGGCACGAGGAATGGAACGGTGCCCACAACGCACTGCTCGAACGGGATTTTCGCAACCCGCGCAAGCACGTAGAGCACCATGCCAACCGGCGGCGTCAACAGTCCCAGCATCAGGTTCAGCACCATGATCACACCGAAATGCACCGGATCAATGCCCAGCGTCACGGCAATAGGCAGCAGGACCGGCACCATGATAGTAATCGCCGCAACCGTTTCCATGAAACACCCGACCGCCAGAAGGATCAGGTTGATCAGCAGAAGGATCACCCAGGGACGGTCCGACACGGCCAGAAGCCCCGTGGCGAACTGCTCCGGCACCCGGTTCGAGGTCAGGATCCACGCGAAAATCGCCGCCGATCCAACCACCAGCAGAACCACCGCCGTGGTCTCGATCGTGTCAAAACTCACGCGCAGGAAGCGCGGGATCGACAGGGTGCGGTAAACCACGAGGCCCAGGAACAGCGCCCAGGCGCAGGCGGCAACCGCGGCCTCCGTCGGAGTGAACGCGCCCGAGAGGATGCCGCCCACGATAATCACCGGCGTCAGGAGCGACAGAAACGCCCGCTGGAACGTCGACCACAGCACCGACCAGTAGAAGGTCTGGTCGCGGCCAAGACCCCTGCGGCGGGCAATGATCGCCACCAGCACCATCAGCGACGCGGCCATCAGAAGCCCTGGGACAAATCCGGCCACGAACAGCTGACCGATACTGGCACCGGCCACCACGCCATAGATCACCATGGGCAGGGAGGGCGGAATGATCGGTCCGATTGTCGAGGAGGCGGCCGTCACACCAACGGCAAATTTGGGGTCGTAATTCGCGTCGCGCATGGCCTTGATCTCGATGGCGCCAAGCCCACCGGCATCGGCCACCGCGGCTCCTGACATGCCTGCGAAAATCACGGAAGCACCGATGTTCACGTGCCCCAGACCACCGCGCATCCAGCCCACAATCGCCAGCGCGAAGTTAAAGATCCGCTCAGTAATTCCGGCGGTGTTCATCAGGTTCCCGGCCAAAATGAAGAACGGCACGGCCAGCAGCGGGAAACTGTCGACCCCGTTGATCATCCGGTGCGCCACCACCATTGGCGGCGGGGAGCCATTGAAAATAATGAAGATCGCCGAGGATCCGGCCAGGGCCACCGCCACCGGCATGCCGATCACCAGCATGACGGCAAGCATCACAAACAGCCAAATAATGTCCACCGGGGTGTGCTCCTAGTCGATCGCGCGGATTTCGTCCGCGTGGAGTTCAGGGTCAATAAGCTTGCTGGTCCCGGTGCGCAGATGCCGCCAGGTATTCCAGGCCGAATAGAGCGCCATGCAGACGAAAGCCGCGGTCACGATCCAGTAGATCGTCGATTTCGGGATGTCGAGCGACACCATTTTCTGCTTCGTCCGGTCCGCGATCTGGGCGCTGAACACGGCCAGCATGATGAAAAACCCCGTGGTCAGGACGTCGATCACCGTCTGGGCAATGCGCCGTCCCGCGCGGGGGATCCAGCGGTAGACGAACTCAACAGCGATATGGCTCTGTTTTCGGGTCGCCATGATCGAACCGATGAAGGCCACACCGATCAGCAGAAACCGCGCCACCTCTTCCGTCCAGGCAATCGAATCGTTGAGGATGTAGCGGGTAAAGAACTGAAGAAAAACGACAACCGCCAGAATCCAGAACAGGATGAGCACAACCGCATCATCCCACCGCAGATCCGACAGATCGATTTTATCCTCTTCAAGCGAAATCAGCTCCGATGCGGCGCTGTCATGCGCTTCCGGTTCGCTCATGGCCTATCCTTCCGGGAATGGAATGCGGGCGGGCACATGTGCCCGCCCGACGTAACGGTCAGTCTTATTCGATGGACTGAAGACGGTCGTAGGTTTCCTGGTCCCAGGAGGCCATTTCGCCGTTATGCATGGTCTTCACCGCCTCGATGAACGGGCCACGGTCAACCTCGTTGACATTGACGCCCTCACCACGGAACCAGTCGGCCAGTTCAGACTCGGCCTTCAGGATCGCATCCGTCGCGCAAACGGCGGTTTCCTTTGTCACGTCGGAAAGCGCCTGCTGGTCGGCCTCATCCATCGAATCCCAGGCCGGACCACCCACGATGGTCAGCAGCGCGTCGGTGATGTGACCGGTCAGGTTGATGTCGCTCTGAACCTCATAGAACTTCTTGGCCTGAATGGTCGGAAGCGGGTTCTCCTGGGCGTCAACCGTACCCTGCTGCAGGGCCAGATACACCTCGGCAAACGCGATCGGAGCGGGGTTCGCACCGGTAGCTTCCGGGAACATCATATAGAGCGGCGCGTTCGGCACGCGGATCTTCAGACCTTCCATGTCGGCTGGCGACTGGATCGGCTTGTTCGAGGTCACGTGGCGTGCGCCGTAATAGGTCATCGCCGTGATGTGGTGGCCGGTCGCATCGGTGTAGCCCTGGGCCAGTTCACCGAACAGATCGGAGTTGCGGAACTTGTCCCAGTGGTCCCAGTCACGGAACATGAAGGGCGCGCCGCCAATTGCGATGGGACCGTAGGAAAGGCCTGCAAACAGCTGACCGGTATAGATAATGTCAACGGTGCCGAAACCCAGGCCCTCGTTGATGTCAACTTCCTTGCCGAGCGAGGATGCCGGGAAAACCTCGATGCCGTAGCGGCCTTCGGTGGCTTCCATCAGCAGGTCGTTCGCGGCAACCGCACAGGTGTGATAGGGCTCGCTCGCCTCATAGACATGTGCCCATTTCAGCTTGGTCTCGGCCGACGCCATCGCCGGGGCCAGGCCAAGCAGGATTGCTGCGGACACGGTGGTGCCCAGAATGGTTCTGGTGTTCATGTATTCCTCCCTCGGAAAATTTAAGGTGACTGTTATTTGTCACGTTCCAGGCGCCACAATAGAAAATCAGACGTCCATGACAAGCCCTATATCGCCCGGATTGAAAATACCTCAGGTATCGGAAAACAATGCCTTTTTTTATGGCGTTTGGCTCAACTGCGGGTAGATTATACTAGTCTTTCAACATAACGTTGAATATCTGAATCCCGGCTAGTGCCCCGAAATCCCGGCCACCGCCTCCGAAAATTCACCTGCGGCGACGGCCAGACTCGCTGTTCCGGACGGGCCGCCAACGATGCTCGAAAACACGCCCGCCACGGTATAGCCATCGTCACCCACCGCAAGCAGAGGCCCACCGGAATCCCCCGGCATGGCCGAACAGCTTTGTACCAGCACGCCGGACAGATCCGCCCGCGGCGCACCGCAGTCATGGGCCACCGACAAAACATTTGGCCGCACACCCGCATAACCGGCCAGGACATACGCATCGGCACTCTCACCGGTCAGGTCCAGATAGCCGACCTCCGCTCCAATCGGCTCCTCCAGGACCAGCAGAGCCCAGTCCTGGTGCGACCGCGACCTGAAATCCCGGGTTGCCGCGTCCTCCGCCGGATTGAGGACAAACCGCACCCCCCGCGAGACCGCAAGCCCCGTGCCACGCTGAAACCCGGCCACGAAGGTCACGCTGCCGGGCTTCATCCAGGCCTTGCGCGCGAAACTGTAGAGACAGTGCGCCGCCGTCAGCACCACATCCTCCGCCACCAGCGTCCCGGTACAGTGCTGCCGCGTCCGCATACCGGCGAAGTTCACCCGGCCCACGGCCCGCCAGGGCTCGGCCGCCGCGTCGACGATCTCACGCTCGCGGATCGCGTCACACCCCGCCGACATGGTCTGGCCAAGGCCACAGACCCCGTCCAGGTCCGGCACAAAATCCCGCACGTCCAGCATCCCCGCATCCGGCACCCGCTCCTGGGCGTCGACCTGCGTCCATGCCAGCATACCGACGGTCACGGCCGCCGCGAGTTTCACAGTCCATTCCATGCCCGCCTCCTGTTCAGTCCCGGGCAATTCACACGGGATACGATCAGCAACCGTACACGTCCTGTCGCGATGGTCCAGCCGACATCATCAGACAGTTGCCGGCGGGAAAACAAAAATAAGATTATTATAATTTTTTTCAGTTACTTGGAATCCATTCCTCACATGGCACACAAGCCAACACATCCTAACCCACCTCAAACAAACCCCAGCGGCGGGATGTCCGCCGCGCGAGGCCCGAGAGCACAAAGCAAGTCAGGCATAAAAGGCAAAGTTCCGCAACAGGACCAGCAGCCCAGATGCCCGCCTCACCAAAGACACCTGCGAACACAAACGTCAGGGGCAGTGCGAACAGATACGGCTTCGACAGCCCCAGCAGCCCCGCCCGCGCCGCATCGCCCGTCGCCTGGAAATGCATGGCAATCATCATCAACGGCCCGGACAAGGTGAAGGCCAGCGACATGACCGGCAGGATGCGACCGACTTCCGCGATGGTCACGGAATCATCCACGAAAGCCCCGCCGATCTCCCGCGCGAACAGTGTCACTACAGTCTGCACCACCGCGCAGTAGACCGTGGCCGCAATCATGGCAAAGCGCAGGCTGCCATTCGACCGCTGCCACAGTGCCGCCCCGTAATTGTTGCCGGTGATCGTCTGCATCGCATGGCTCAACCCAAGCAGCGGCAGGAACGCGAAAGTAATGATCCGCGTGATGATGCCATAGGCCGACACTGTTTCGTCATAACGGGGTGTGTCCACCATCTGCAGCGCCGCAATAATCGCGGCGGAGCCCAGCGACAGGCCAATGAAGTTCAAACTCTGCGGCGCCCCGAGCGCCAGAATGCGCGTCCACGCATAAGTCATCCGCCCAGGCCGCAGGATCGACACCGGTAGCACGGTCCCGCCACGCAGCCGAAATCCGAGGATGATGCAAAAGGCCAAGGCCTGCGCGAGCGCCGTCCCCCAGGCCGACCCGGCCACGCCAAGCTCAAATCGGGCGATCAGAACCCAGTTGAACGCGATATTTGCCAATGAAACCAGCAGACTCATGGACGCCATGAACCCGACCCTGCCCTCATTGCGCAGGGCATCGGAATTCACCGACAAAACAAACAAAAGCGGCGAGCAAAATACTGTAATGCCGAGATAAACCAGGCCCAGATCAGCAAGTTTCACCGACCCCGCCGCCGCGAGCAGTACAAATGGCCGCCCAACCAGCACAAAGAGGACGATCAACGCCCCACCGGCCAGAAGGGCAAGCCCATGCGCCCCGGCAAACACCGCCTGCGCCTCCTCCAGCCGTCCGCCGCCCAGATGCCGCGCGAGCAGGCTCGACATGCCACTGGAGACCAGCGTCGACAGCGACACGATGAGCATGTAAACCGGAAACATCAGTGTCACGGCGGCCAGGGCCTCCGGGCCCACGTAATGCCCCAGGAACAGGGCATCGGCCACGGCCAGAAGCCCGTTCATGCCCATCACGAAAATGATTGGTAGAGCCGTCCTCGCATAGGTCACACCCAGAGGGTCGTGCAGAAAACGGTTGTTGGTGGTGTCGGTCATGACCTGTCATCCTTCCACAAGGATCGCGCCAGTATCAGGACAGGGACCCGCATTGCCATCCGCGCGATATGCGTGAAATGAAACAGTATCAGTCGGAAACCGAACTTCACCGGGACTTGCGTCTGCGGGAGGCGGGCGTCGGCGGCCCTGCCCGCTCCATAGCCACCGCACCCGCACCGGTCAAGCTTTACGCGTCCCGCGCCGTCTTGTCTCCACCCCGGGTTTCCGCAATGTTGCGCGCGAATAAAAACCGGGAGGGATCATGAGTGAGCTGAACGTCCGCAAGGAAATCATTGAATACTGTCTGGAAATGAACGCGCTCGGGATCAACCAGGGCACCTCCGGCAACATCTCCGCCAAATACGGCGACCGGATGCTGATTTCCCCCTCCGCGACACCTTACAGCAAATGCAAACCGGAGATGATCGCCTCCATGCCGCTCGACGGGGACGGCGAATGGGACGGCCCGCGAAAGCCCTCGACCGAGTGGCGCTTTCACCTCGCGCTGCACTCCACCCGCGAGGACGTTCAGGCCGTGGTCCATGCCCATCCGATCTACTGCACAACGCTCGCAATGGCCCGCAAGACCATCCCCGCCTGTCACTACATGATCGCGGCCTTTGGCGGAAACACGATTGAGCTGGCCGACTACGCCCTGTTCGGCAGCGCCGAACTGAACCGCCACGTGCTCAAGGCCATGAAGAACCGCACCGCCTGTCTGATGGCCAATCACGGCATGTGCACCGTCGGCGAAAGCCTCGAAAAAGCCATGTGGCGCGCCGTCGAACTCGAAACCCTGGCGCACCAGTATTTCAACACGCTCCAGATCGGCGGCCCCGTCCTGCTGAGCGACCGCCAGATCGCCGCCACCGCCAAAAGCATGTCAGGCTACGGCATCCAGGACTGATCGGTCCGGCACACTTAACAGGTCCGTAACCGTCCCGGCGCTAGGTCAGGCTGCATGTTGCGGACCGTTCAGCTTCTGCTGCCGGCGGTGATCCCGTCCTGGCAGTTTTTCAAATCCATCGAGCCGTCCCCGCGGGTCGAATGGGCGATGGCGGCCACGGAAACCGAACAGCCCAGGGACTGGCGAGAATTTCGCCCCCGTCCGGACCACCTGAATGCCCTGACATTCATCCGGCGCATGTTCTGGAACCCGCGCTGGAACGAGTCGCTTTTTCTCGTCAGTCTTTCCGAGCGCCTGATGGAAGAGCCAACGGATCACAGCGTCGACGAAATCTTCCACCGCGTCATCGCGGAAATCCGGCGCAGCGTACCGCCGGAGAGCCGCCTGCCATACTGCCGCTTCCGTGTCGTCTTCGTTTACCGCGAGAGCGGGCGCATCTCCCGTGACGTCACACACATGTCCGGCGCCCGCAAAACCGACGGGTCTGCCCCATGACCTTTGAGGCCGCCCTGCGAGCGACCGAGGTCATGATGGCCCTCGCCCTGATCCAGCACAGCGCCGAACACCTTGCCGGCCCCCGCTCCGGGCGCCCGCTGTTTGCCGTTCGCATCGCGCTCTGCGCCCTTGTGGCCCTTGGCCTCTGGACCCAATGGGCACTGCTTGGCCTTTTCATCGTTGGCCTGGTAATCCTCCACCGCTTTCAGGGGCCGTATAACGGTGGCAGCGACCGCATGGGCCTTCTGATCCTCACCTGCCTCCTGCTCACCCATTTCGCGCCAACGCCGATCCTGCGCGAAACCGCCTTCGGCTACCTTGGCGTGCAGCTTGTGCTCTCCTATTTCATTTCCGGCCAGGTGAAGATCGTGAATCCCGAATGGCGCAGCGGCCGCGCCCTTGGGGACGTGTTCCGCTTCTCCGCCTACCCGGTCAGCGAAAACATGCGCCAGTTGGCCGACCGCCCGCGCCTGCTCTGGATCATGTCCTGGGCGGTGATGCTGTTCGAGGTGATCTTCCCGCTTCTGCTGGTCCAGCGCGAACTGCTGATCGGCGGGCTGATGCTCGCGGCCCTGTTTCACCTGTCGAACGCCTGTTTCTTCGGCCTGAACCGCTTCTTCTGGATCTGGATTTCAGCCTACCCGTCCATCCTCTGGCTTCAGGCGCGGCTGCTCAGCGCGCTCCTCTAACCCTTCGGCCTGTCCTCCGGCTTCTGCGGTGGCGCCGGGCGGATCAGGGCCAGCACCACGGCCAGCACCCGCGCAAACACAACCACAAAACAGATCACCGTCGCCACGAGCAGAATTTTCCCGTTGAGCGTCACCGGCTGAATGATCGCAATCGCCACCAGCCCGATCAGAAACCCGACCAGCGCCGGCACACCAAACTTCGCGAATGTCCCGAAAATACTCACTGTGCCGCACTCACCGCTGTGAGGATTTCCCCGTTGGAGTCAAAAAACTTCCGAATTGCCGCGATCAGACCGCCCTCGACCGCGTCCTCCTTCCACAATTCCTGGTCCCCCTGGATCCTGTCACGCCAGAGTGTGAAGGTCTCGGCCGCCGCGTCCGGCGTATCCACATCGGACATATCCACCATCAGGGCCACCGTGCCCGGCTCGGTGATTTTCGATCCCGGCGTCCAGGCAATCAAAAACGGCCCCCGCCCGCCGGTGTCATATGTCCCGCCATCCGGCGACTGGTAGTGCTCCAGAATTTTCAGGGCATTATGCGCATGCACGAGCCCGTAATTCTCCACTGCCACCGAACAGACATCCCCGGAGGCCGCGTTGATCTCATCGGCCACCGCGTCGTTACTGACGGGCCAGATCGTGACCATCTGCTCCTCCGTCGGCGCGTTCATCTCCGTCACGTGTACCAGCGCACTGGTATAGGCCTCACAGATCAGCAGGTGCCGGTCTTCATCAAACCGCGAGGCCCGCGTCTTGAACACCACGACCCCGTAAGCCTGGAACGCCTCCGGAGGCATCTGCCCCGGCCCCGCGAAACTGCGCGACGCCATCGCCCATTGCGGCAGCATCCGGGTGGCCTCGTCCGCCTCGAGCTTCGTAAACGGATTGGCCGTCTCCACCCAGGCCCGGGTGCCCTCCACCACGGTCTCCCCGTCGCGACAGGCGCAGATCCTGCCCTCAGCCTCCGGGTCGGAGATCTCACACCATCCGATTTTACTCTGACAGACCGGCAGGGCCTGCGCCGCCACCTGGAACGGCGCGCTCAAGGCCAGCACCGTTAACGCAATTCGACAGTCCCGCATGTTTCCCCCCTGGGCATCCTCAGGTTTCAGCGACGTGTCTTCCCATCGCCATGAGCGTAGCAGCTTCCCGACACCGTTCAAGCGTCGCGCATTCTCCGGCGCGGCGGCACCGCCGGGCAGCGCCACCCTACTCTGCCGCCTCCACCACATCCCCCCATTCCTCGCGGATCTCCTCCCAGGCGGCCTCAACCGCCGCCGCGGCCTCCACGGGCGACAGGTCCCCAAGCGCGACCGCAACGGCCGCGTCGTCCATGACACCACCGGCATAGGGGCCCAGCACCTCGTTGAGGTAAAGCTGATGATATTCACTGAGCGTCAGTTCCCCCG
Organism: Amaricoccus tamworthensis; assembly: GCF_049800875.1. Lineage (NCBI taxonomy): Bacteria > Pseudomonadati > Pseudomonadota > Alphaproteobacteria > Rhodobacterales > Paracoccaceae > Amaricoccus > Amaricoccus tamworthensis. The sequence goes on from NZ_JBNAFV010000014.1 coordinate 31,356, forward strand.
CCACCTCCGCCAGCATCGCATCCCCGATCGCCGTGTCCGCGCCCGCGATTGCGGGAATGCCAAATCCCATCCCTGCAATCGCCGTCTGACTCTCCAGCCCGGCCAGAACGCTGACGAAATCCACCGCGGCCTCCGGCGCCTCGTCATTGATGACCCAGCTGTCGACCCCGCCATAGGTCAGCGCACCATCCACGCCCAAATCCCGCGGCGGGAACGACACCCGCACCAGTTCCTCCGCCATGGCTTCCGCCCCACCGGGCCAGTTGCGTGCGGCCCTGGCCCGCAGCCAGTCCCCATTCAGACTCATGGCCGCATTGCCGCCCACGAACATCCCCGTGGCCTCGCTCTCGGACGTACCGGTCAGGTCAGGCTGAAACGCATTCGCCCCGGCCAAATCCGCCAGCATTCCACCCGCGCGCAAAAACGCGTCCGCCCGGAAGCCCTCACCGCGTCCCGCCAGCGCGTCGTCCACAACCCCGCGGCCGCCGAGCGCCTGCGCAAACATGCCCCAGTAAATCCCCACGGGCCAGGCGTCTTCCGCCCCCGCGGCCAGCGGCGTGATCCCCGCCGCCCGCAACGCCCGCACGGCATCCACAAATCCCTCCCACGTCTCCAGGTCCTCCGGCACAACCCCGGCCTCCGCCAGAAGCCGCCGGTTGGCCCAGAGGCTGATCAGCGTCATGCGCATGGGAACCGCGAAAATGCGGTCGCCCACCATCAGATTGGTCAGGGCCCCCGGCTTGTAGCGCAGCGCCAGGCCCGCGCCCATTTCCTCCGTCAGGTCCCGCGCAAACCCGGCCTCCGCAACCGACCGCAGATGCCCGCCCCCATAGGTCAGGTAAATGTCTGGCGGTGTTTCCGAACCCAGCATCAGGAGCAGATCCTCCTTGTACTGAATGTCCGGTCGCACGTCGTATTCGATCATCGTGCCGGGATGCTCCGCCTCATAGGTATCGGCGATCCCGCGCCAGTAGTCGTGGACCTCCGGAAACCGTTGATGCGTCGCCACCCGGATCACCTCCGCTTCGGCCCCCGGCCCCTGCTGCGCGATGGCTGCCAGCCGGTGGATCGCCCCACGATGGGTCCTGCCGGCTTCCGACCCCAGCGCCGCACCCGCCGTCAGGCCAACCAGGCGCAGCAGCGTCACGTCATCGAGATACCCGGATGGCAGAAACCCGTTCGCCTCCTGAAACGCCGCCAGCCCGCCCCGGCTTCCGGCCCCGATCAGCCCGTCAATGGGCCCCGCGTAATACCCCGCCTGGGCCAGCAGCACCTGAAACCCGCGCCAGTCCGCTCGGTCGAGCCCCAGCGACGCCTCCGTCGCCGCCAGCACCGCCTGATCGACCTCCACCGCCGCCGGGTCCTCCGGCACATCCGGCAGGCTCGGCGGCACCTCCACCTCCCCATCCGTCAGCCCGGCGATGCGCTGTTCGGCCAGAGGCACAAACAGACTGTTGGGATACTCAGCAATGAAGGACCGGAATATCTCGTGATCCGAGCTCTCCCGGATCGACAGCCACACGAGGCTCTCCTGATCCGGCGGCCGTTCCATCGACAGGTTGTCGACCTCAAGGGCGGCCAGCGTGAAATCCGTCCCGGAAAAATCCACCCCGGGCAGAAGCCGCGTATAGACCACGACCGCCGCATGACGCTCCACCGGATGCTCAAACGCCGCGATCGTTGTGGTCAGTAGCTCCGCCAGTTCCCGTGTCGCCCGGTCCACCTGTTCCAGACGCGGGCCCAGATACACGTCGTCGATCAGCGACTCCTCAACCCACGGGATCTGACTGCCATTGGTCAGGTTCCAGACCGTCTGCCGCACCCGCCGCACCATCGGACCCACCTCAAGATCCGGCTGGTCAATCCACTGCAGCAGGGCCGTGGTAAACGGGCTGTTCCCGTCCTCACCGTCCCGCGCCACCGCACCGGGCGCCGCGGAAAACACGATCAAAAGCCCCGCGCTGCTGCGGATGCGCCCCAGCTCATGGCTGGCCGCATTCCCACTCGACAGGCCCGGACTGCCCGGCAACCCATGCCGCGACGGATCGGTCCGGCAGGCATCAAGGATCAGAACCGCCACATCCGGCTGGGAAAACGCAAATGCCGCATGCAGTTCCGCCTCGCGCAGGGACGACGACACAACCGCATCCGGGTTCTCCACCCTGCTGTCCACGGGCAGGAGGTAGTTCTCCCCGTTCATCTGCATCCCGTGACCGGCATAGAACACCAGGGCCACCTCCGCCCCGTAACTGGCCCGCCCAAACTCAATAATCGCGTCGCGGGTCGCCTCCAGACCCAGGTCGGTCCGCTCGATGACCCGAAACCCCAGCGCCTCCAGCTTGTCCGAAATCGCTTCCGCATCATTGCGCGGATTGGCCAGCGCCGGCACGCTGACATAGTCGCTGTTCCCTATAACCAGCGCGATCCGGTCGGTTTCCCCATCCTGCGCAAACGCCCGCCCGGCCACCATCAGGCAGACCAGCAGACCACGCAAAATCGTATAAGGAACACCCGAATACTGCATGAGCTTTTAATCCGGCATACAGATACCATCCACCTTTACAGTACCCTGCCCAGCGTTTTGCGGCAAATCAACTGTTTGATTATTTCGCGTTGCACCACGCCCCGACCGTTCCCGCGCCGAACAACTCAACAATAAAGTGTGGAAATTTGAGGAGTTTTGGAGTAGCGTAACTGTGAACAGGGGGGCTCTGTTGACCGTGACACACAGGGACGAAGGTAAAAAACCATCGAGACTCACGCGGTTACTTGTCGCGGGTGCCGCGATGGGCACCATTCCCCTGCTACAGGTCGGCTGCGCCCCGGCCGACGACCAAAGTTTCACCCCCGCATCCGGCACACCCGCAACCGCCTCCGTCAGCGCCGCCGAGCAACAGCAGCTCTGCGCCCGCGCCATGGAGACTGAGGATCCCCGAGATGTCGAGGCGCTGCTCCTGGCCGATCCGTCCGGCGGCTGCGTCAACGCCACGCTCATCGCCATGCCCGCAGCGACCCTCACCCAGGTCTCTCCAGCCGTACTCAACCAGCTGCCAGCAAGCGTGCAGCGGAACCTGCCAAACCGCGCCAAGGTCTACCTGCGCCTCCCCGACCGCAGCAGCAGTAACAGCAGCAGCGGTGGAGGTGGTGGCGGCAGCGGCGCCTACTGATGCCCCATCCCACCTGAGCCCTCCCGTGAACACGCAGCCCACATGACGGTTGACCCCAAACCCCGGAGGACAGCCGCCCATGTCGCTCGATAACCGCCATTTCACGGAAGCGGACACAACCACCGCCCAATCCCCACGGCCACCGCCCGACGATGCCGCGCTGCCCAGCACCACCGTCATCATTACCAGCTTCAATTACGGCCATTTCCTGCGCGCCTGCATCTACAGCGTCCTGAACCAGACCCGCCCCGCCGATCAGATCATCATCGTCGATGACGGCTCAACCGACGCCTCCCGCGACATCCTAGCGGAATACCAGGACGGCCCCGAAATCATCCTGCGTGAAAACGGCGGACAGGCTGCGGCCTTCAACGAGGGCTTCGCCCGCGCCACCGGCGAGGTGGTCTTTTTCCTCGACGCCGACGACCTGCTCCACCCCCACGCCCTGCAAACCGTGCTCGACTTCTGGAACCCGCAGGCGTCGCTGATGTCCTTCGGGCTTGAGATGATCGACGCGGACGGGCGCAGCATCGGCACGCATCCCTTTTCGCTCAACGCCAATGATGGAGACAACCGCCCGCGTCTTCTGCGCAGCGGCGCAATCTCCGGGCCCTTCGCCTTCGCGCCCACCTCCGGCAACGCCTTCAACCGCGAATTTCTCAAGTCCTGTCTGCCCATGAACGAGGAGGACTGGCGCATCTGCTCCGATGCCCTGCTGGTCCGCGCCGCCGCGCTGCATGGCCGCATCGGCTCCATTCCCCGCGTTCTGGGCAGCTACCGCATCCATGGCGGCAACAACTATTCCCGCAGCGACAGTTTCGACAGCTGGTCCACCCGCCGCGGCCTGCGCGACATGGACATCTCCGCCTCCGCCCTGGAAACCCTCGCGACGGACCCGCTGACCTTGCACCAGGACCCCGACCGCGACGCGCTCAAACTCATGCTGCTCCTGCGCGCCCTGGAAATCCGCGCGAACATCGCCATCTGGACCCGCGATTTCGCCACCTACCGCGCCCAGGCCCGCCGCGCCATCGCCACGATCCTGACCGGCGAAAGCCCCCTGCGCCAGCGCCTCGCCGCAGCCATCGGCATCCTGCACGCGGTCATCGCCACCCACAGGAAGCCGCCCATAGACCCCACATACGAACCCGGCGCCGACACCATCACCTGCCGCCCGGCGTTCCTCTTTGGCCGCGACGGCGCACGCAGCTTCGACCGCCTGATGCGCCCGCGCTTTACGGAAGTTTTGCACTGGAATACCGACTTCCTGTTCGACCAGAGAGGCATCCACCAGAACACCCTGGCCGAGGGCTGGTCCGCCTCCACGCTCGACGGCTGCTGCACCAGTCTCGGCCACCGCGCCGCGCTGGAATTCGCGCTCGACCCCGGCCCTGGCCCCATCGACTTCACCCTCTCCCTCAGCCCGCATCACCACGACCACCCGCTCCGTTTCGAAATCCGCAGCGACGGCAAAACCCTGTGGCGCGGACCGGAAGAGGCCTGCCACGACATCCGCTTCGCCCTCGACCGCGACCCCTGGGAACCGCAGCAGAAATTCCGGCTCGAAATCTCCTGCACGGAAAGCCCGCCCCCCTGGTACCGCCGCCTGAAACGCCGCCGCCCGCCGACCTTCAACCTCTGGAAGCTCCACGCCGCCACCCGCAGCGACAACGAGGCCTGGCCGCTCATTCCCACCGGACACCACGCTCCCATGGGTGACATCGTAGGTGCGGACCCCGCCTCCGAAGGCTGGTCCGCCACCCCCAACGGAGCGGCCTCAATGATCGGCGACACCGCCATCCTTCGCCTGACACTCCCGCCCGGCCCCCGCCGCTACGACGTCGAACTCATCATTGAGCGCGACAGTCCACCCGAATGGCTCCAGGTCAGTTGCGGCGACCAGAACCTGTTCACCGGCCAGGCCGCGCCCGGCAGGGCGATCCGCCTCCCCCTGCCCCGAAATGGCGATTATGCCGCCACCCGCTTCGCCCTTAACCTGTCCCTCTCCAACCCCGACACCGACCGGCCCTTCACCGTCTCGCGCATCGGCCTGGTGGCCAAAAGTGCCGCGACCATGTCCCCCGCGGCAGCCCATCTCACCGGCTACGGCGCGCCCCGTCTCACTCCCGGCCAGGTACTGCACATCGCCGACAACCTCACCGCCCCGCGTTTCATGCCCGGCGGTTGGGACGCAATCGATGGCAACGGCATCCGCAACACCGATGCCGAAGCGGAGATCGCCTTTTCACTTCCCCCCGGCACGCGGAAACCGGCCCTGCGCCTCACCCTCCGCCCGGTCCTTCCGCCCTCACCGGCCCGGCGTCACGTCATCGGCATCTCCCGCGACGGCGACATGCTGCAATCCGCCGAGCTTCTCGGCCCCGGCGAAATCACCGTCCCCCTGCCCGAAGATGACACCGACATAATCCTCACCATCCACTCGGTCCTCACCCCGCGCGACGACGCGACAGGAGCCGAAATCACCCCCGCCGTTTTCGAACTCACCGCCCTCGCCCTCGACGGCACCGCTGCGCCGCTGCCGCTCACCCCGGCGCAACCGCGTGGCACCGACCGGCCCTCGGTCCTCGATCTGCTGGCCCGCGTCACCACCCTGGCCGTCAGTGACCCCGGCGGGACAATCGACGACCGCCTCGACCTCCGCGCCCGCCTCGCCAGCGCCCTGTGGCAGTCGGACACCCGCGTGCTTGAGGGCATCGTCACACAACCGAGCGCCCTGGCCGATCTTGAACGCTTTAGCGCCACCATCTCCGCCGCGCCCCTGACCGACCCGGAGCACGCCCTCGTCTCCGCCATGCACGCCACCTGGGCCGACACACCGACCCCGCAAAACCGCCTGCGGATCTTCCTTGTCTCGCTCCTGCTCATCCCCGCCTTCAAATGCCCCGTCCTGCCCGATCTTGCCAGCACACCCGCCCTGCTGCTGCGCCGCTCCGACACCGTCGCGGCCTGGCTCGGGCGGGAGCCGGATTTCTCCCACGCTGGCGAGTCCGCGCCTTACATCCGCTATCTGGAAACCCTGTTTGAGCAGATCGACACACTGCTGGCCGAGGAACGCCCCGGCACCGCCCTGCACGACTTTGCTGCTGAAATCCTCATGGGCCTGCACAACACCAAGGCCCTGTTCGTCACCGGCAATCTCCGCCGCATGATCCGTCTGCGCAGCCGCTGCATCGAGCGCCTGCTCACCCTCTCCGGCGCGACCCTCGCCCATCCCCGCACACCACGCCCCAACGCTGACAAACTTCGCATTGGCGTCTTCATCCGCAGCCTCTCGCCCAACCCCGAAACCTGGTCCGCCAAAGCCATGTATCACGGTCTCGACCGAAGCCGATTCGAGCCCGTTCTTATCCTGCAAAACGACGCCGAAGACGCGGTGGATACCGGGGATATTTTCGCGCAAACGATCATTCTCAATGATCACTCCGTCGAGGCCGCCGTGGCTCAAATCCGCGCCCTCGACCTCGATCTGTTCGTACCCGGCGCCTACATCGCGAACTGGGAAACGGTCACCTCCATCGTGGCCCACCGCCTCGCCCGGCTTCAGATCACCACCTGCTTTAACTGCCCCACGACGCTGGGCTTCAGCAGCTTCGACCACGTCATCGCATGGCAGGGCACAGAAAGCCCGGAAATCCAGGCCCAGTACACCGAGCCCATGGCCTGGATCGCCGAGCCGCTGCAATGCTGCTTCGATTTCAGCGACATCCCCAAACCCGACGATCCGCCGGAGCTTGTACGTACCGGCTTCGGTCTGTCCGAGACAGCCACGCTCCTCACCTCCGGCGCCATGATCCACAAGATACAGCCCGCCCTGATGGACGCCTGGGCGCGCATCCTGGCAGCCAGCCCGGACAGCCATCTGATCCTCTACCCCTTCGCCCAGGTCTGGGCCATGTCCTGCGCCCCCGACCTGTTCCGCCGCGCCCTGAACGCGCGCCTCGCGGAACACGGCGTCAGTTTCGACCGCGTCACCATCCTGCCTCGGCAAACACCCTACGAGATCCGTCGTATCCTCGCCGCCAGCGACATCTATCTCGACAGTTTCCCGTATTCCGGCGCCACCACCGTCTGCGAGGCCTATGCCTGCAACTGCATCGTCGTGGCGCTGTTCGGCGAAACCCTGCGCGAACGCACCGGCGCGGCCTGGCTCCTTGAGTACCGCACGCCCGAACTGATCGCCCGCACCCCCGACGACTATGTCGATATTGCCACCCGCCTCGTCCGCGACGCGGATTTCAGCACCACGATGCGGGCGCGTATCAGCGACACCCTCGCCTCCGGCCCCGCGCCCCATGCCGATTTCGCCCGCTTCGGCACGACCTATTCCGACACGCTCTGGTCACTGGCGGACACCTGCGGCCTCTTCCCCGGCCTCGGCACACAACCGCCAGACACATCCGACCCCACCTGGCCGGAATTCCGCAGCGCGCCGCCGCCCAAACGCCGCCGCAAGACCGGCGCATCCACCACACAACAGCGCCTCGTCGTCATGGGCCTCGCCCGCACCGGCTCCACACTGCTCTGCGAAATCATATCCCGCGGCAAAGATACCCTGATCGACCACGAGCTTTTCCACCACGAGGAAATCCAACTCCGCAGCGGTGTCCTCCGCGACCCAACCGCGCTCGCCCTGCGCGACGCCGACCCAGTTTCCTGGCTGGAAAACCACATCGCCAATGGCCTCGCCCTCGGCTACCGGATCGTCGGCTTCAAACTCTTCCCCCACCACGATCCCCGCGTCATCGACCACATCCTCGACAGCGACAGCTGTTTCGTCATGGTCATCCGCGAGAACATGCTCGCGCAGTACTCGTCCTTCCGCCTCGCCGAACGCACACAGCGCTGGGTGCGCCACCGGTCGGAGGACAGAACCGGGGACCGCATCGACTTCGACCCCGCCGATTTTGAGACGTTTGAGCGCTCCATGCTCCGCTACCGCGACGCCTTCCTCACACCCCTCTCGCGCCGGGGCCATCAGGCGCTCATCCTCGACTACCCGAGCCTGACACACCCCGCGACATGCACCCGGCTCTCGGAATTTCTGGGCCACGAGATACCCCACCGCGACACGCCGGAGATCCTCAAACAGAACACCAGCCACATCGCCGACCGCTTCTCAAACCCCGACGATGTCTTCCGCTACCTTGAAACCCGCGACCTCACCCGCTGGGGCGGCGACGAGATGAATACACAACCCGACTAAACGACCTGTCAGTTTTGCATTTGTGTTAAGTTGCTCACAGTTCGGCTCAACCAATACGTGTTGAATGCCGAACAGCACGGGGGATCCAGTCCATGGCCTACAGTGAAATCCACCTCAGCGACCTCGACGGCGACAACGGCTTCCGCCTTCCAGGCCTCGATCATTCCGATCAGGTCGGGTGGTCCGTTTCCGGCGCGGGCGACGTCAACAACGACGGCATCGCCGACCTCGTCATTGGCGCGCCCAACATCGCCGCAGGCAAGAGCTACGTCGTCTTTGGCACAGCGGAGGGCTTCGACATCAGCTTCGACCTCGCGTCCCTCGACGGAACCAACGGCTTTCGTCTCGACGGCGCCACCGCAGGCGATGACAGCGGCCGTGAGGTCTCCTCCGCCGGTGACGTCAACGGCGACGGGATCGACGACCTGATCATCGGCTCCCCCTTCTCCGACCCCGCCGGTTCGGCCCATGTGGTGTTCGGCTCGGAGAACGGCTTCGACCCAACCCTCGCCCTGGCCGACCTCGATGGCACAAACGGCTTCGCCATTGAGGGCGTCGATGCGGGCGACAACACCGGCTTCTCCGTCTCCGGCGCGGGGGACGTGAACGGCGACGGTATCGGCGACATGATCATCGGCGCCCGCTACGCGAACCCGCATGATGACGGCCCCTATGGCGAGGCCCATGTGGTCTACGGCTCCGACGCGGGGTTCGAAGACACGCTCAAACTCTCAGACCTCGACGGCACCAACGGCTTCACGCTTCAGGCCACCGGGACCGTCGACAATACCGGCTGGAGCGTCGACGGGGCAGGCGACATCAACGGCGACGGCATCGACGATTTCATCGTCGGTGCAATGGGCGTGACCTACCCCTATGAAGAGGTCGCGGGCGAAAGCTACGTCGTGTTTGGCACCGAAAGCGGCTTCACCGACACCTTCGACCTCGCCAGCCTCGACAGCACCAACGGCTTCCGCATCCACCGCGAGGGCAGTTCACAGCACAATGTCACCTCCGTCTCCCGAGCCGGTGACGTGAACGGCGACGGCTTTGACGATGTTATCATCGGCACCATCGGCCCCCGCGACTACGACGTGTTCGACCCGATCTCCCGCGGCGACAGCTACGTGATCTTCGGAAGCGACGCGCCCTTCGACGCCACCATCAGCCGCGACGATCTCGATGGCACAAACGGTGCCGCGTTTGGCGGGGTTGCGGATGGTGAGGCCGGTCGCTCCGTCTCCGCCGCGGGGGACGTGAACGGCGACGGCATCGACGACCTCATCATCGGCGCCCCGCGCGTCGGCTTCTACGGCTATCCCGGCGTTCCCAACAAGGGCGCGAGCTACGTCATTTTCGGCTCCACCGATGGCTTCGACGTCACCGGGCTTGAAAACTACGCCAACGGCGTGGACGGTTTCGCTATCCGTGGCGATGAGAGAAACGCGCTGAGCGGCCGCTCGGTCTCCGGCATTGGTGACGTCAACGACGACGGCACCGATGACCTGATCGTCGGCGCCTGGAAAGCCGATGGCGATGCCCTTTTCAACTCCGGTGCGGCCTATGTCATCTACGGCGTGCCCGACAATTACCGCCCCACTGCCGTCGATGACGTGGCCTCCATCGCGGGACAGACCGCGCTCACCATCGACGTGCTCGACAACGACACCGACCGGGAGGACGACCCGCTCAGTGTCACCTCCTGGACCCAGGGCGAAAAAGGCACCGTCAGCCAGGCCGCAAATGGACAGCTCATCTACCGCCTCAATGACGGCGCGGAGGGCCGCGACAGCTTCAGCTACACCATCGACGACGGCAACGGGAACAGTCACTCGGCCACCGTCACCGTGCGTGGCCTTGGGTCCGGCGTGAACCTGATCGCGGATTCCGACGCCAACGTCCTGCCCGGCTCCCAATTCGATGACACCATCACGGGCGGCGGTGGCAACGACATCATCACCGGCCGCGATGGCGATGACATCCTCAAGGGCGGCTTCGGCCGGGACGCGATCAGCGGCGACGGAGGTAACGACAAAATCCGCGGCAATAACGGCCATGACCAGCTCTACGGCGACAGCGGCAGGGACAGCGTTTATGGTGGCCGGGGCGACGACTTTCTCGATGGAGGCGGCTCCCGCGACCGCCTGCGCGGCGATGACGGCGAGGACACGATGCGTGGCGGCAATTCCCGCGACGACCTCTCCGGCGGCGACGATGACGACAAACTCTACGGCGAGAAGGGCGACGATACGCTCGCCGGCGACCGGGGCGATGATACGCTCAAGGGCGGCTCCGGCGACGACGTGTTCGAGTTCACCGGCAAAACCCGCGACGGCCAGGACATCATCAGGGATTTCGGGGACGGCGCGGACCTGATCCGCATCGGCAATGACCTGAAATTCCGCGACCTCGACATCAGCGAAGACTCCGGCGGCGTGCTCGTGGAGTGGACCTCAAAGGGCGGTGTCCTTCTCAAGGGTTTCGACATCGCCGATCTCGGCAGATCCGACTTCGACTTCATCTGACGGAACGCCACTCAGCCCGCCGCCAGACGCTCCCGCTGCGCGAGCGCTGACTGCCGCACGACCTCGGATATCCCCGTGAGCTGCTCGGTCAGAGGGCTGGTCCGGCGCCAGATCATGCCAATCGTCCGGGACGGCCTTGGCGGCGGAAAACGCGACACCGACACCTCCGCCGACCGGGTCTCCACATCCACCGCCATTTCCGGGATCAGCGTCACGCCAAGCCCCGTGGACACCATCTGCACCAGCGTCGACAGCGAGCTTCCATCCATGCTCTCCCGCGGCAGGGTCGAGCGCATCCCGCAAAACGCCAGCGCCTGATCACGAAAACAGTGCCCCTCCTCCAGCAACAGCAGCCGCATCTCCGACAGGCTGGACGGTTTCGGCACGGGCAGGTCGCCCTCGGCCACGCTGCGCACCAGAACGAAATCCTCCTCAAAGAGCGGCACCTCGGTCAGCTCCGGCTCCGACACCGGCAGCGCCACAATCGCCGTATCGAGCCGCCCCTCCAGCAGATCCGCGATCAGCCGGTCGGTCTGCGTCTCGCGCACGTTCACGTCGAGATCCCCATGGGACAGCGCCAGGTTCCCGATGATCCGGGGCAGCAGATAGGGCGCGACCGTGGGAATGATCCCTATTCTCAGCTTGCCCACCAGCGCCCCACGCGACGACCGCGCCAGATCCCCGAGATCATCCACCGCCCGCAAAATCTCCCGAACCCGGCCCGCGAAAACCTCCCCAAACGCCGTCAGCCGGATCTGCCGCGCGCCCCGTTCAAACAACGGCGTGCCAAGTGTTTCCTCCAACTCCCTGATCTGCACCGATATCGCGGGCTGGGAGATCGCGCACATGTCCGCCGCCCGCCCAAAATGGCCGCAGGCGGCCACCGCCTCGAAATATCTGAGCTGTCTGAGCGTGAGTCCCTGCATAGGAAAAAATTATCACGCCGATAGGAAAATACAACTTAAACGTATGGAACCCACGTGGTATTGAGCCCGCGTAACGACTTCACACCGGAGAGGAATAATGGACGGAAATGATACCGGCGGCTGCCCGGTCATGCATGGTACGAGCATTGCCGCACGCAACCAAACCCGCGGCAACCGTGACTGGTGGCCCAACCAGCTCAACCTTAAAATCCTCAACCAGAACACTCCGACAACCGACCCGTTCGGCCGGAGTTTCGACTACGCCGAGGAATTCAAAAAGCTCGACCTCAAGGCGCTCAAGGCCGACCTGACCGCCCTGATGACCGACAGCAAGCCCTGGTGGCCCGCCGACTACGGCCATTACGGTCCCCTCTTCATCCGCATGGCCTGGCACAGTGCTGGCACCTACCGCACCGGTGACGGCCGCGGCGGTTCGTCCTCCGGACAGCAGCGTTTCGCACCGCTCAACAGCTGGCCCGACAATGGCGGCCTCGACAAGGCCCGCCGCCTGCTCTGGCCGATCAAACAAAAGTACGGCAACCGCATCTCCTGGGCCGACCTGATGGTTCTGGCCGGCAATGTCGCAATGGAATCGATGGGCTTCAAAACCTTTGGTTTCGGCGGCGGACGCGAGGACGTGTACGAGCCCGAGGAGGACGTCTACTGGGGCGGTGAAACCGAATGGCTGGCCACCTCCGACCGGCCTAACAGCCGCTACTCCGGCGTGCGCGAGCTCGAAAGCCCGCTGGCCGCCGTGCAGATGGGCCTGATCTACGTGAACCCCGAGGGCCCGGACGGCAACCCCGATCCGATGGCATCCGGTCGCGACATCCGTGACACCTTTGGCCGCATGGGCATGAACGACTACGAGACCGTCGCCCTCACCGCCGGTGGCCACACCTTCGGCAAATGCCACGGTGCGGGTGATGCCGCCCTCGTTGGTCCCGAGCCTGAAGCCTCCCCGATGGAGCAGATGGGTCTGGGCTGGAAAAACAGTTTCGAATCCGGACTTGGCGCCCACACCACCGTCAGCGGCATCGAGGGCGCCTGGACGCCGACACCGACCAAATGGGACATGACCTATCTCGAGACCCTGTTTGGATACGAGTGGGAACTGACCAAGAGCCCCGCCGGCGCCCACCAGTGGACGGCTATTGGCGGCGAAGGCACCGTTCCGGACGCCCACGATCCGTCCAAAAAACACGCTCCTATGATGACCACCGCCGACATGGCGATGCGCACCGACCCGGAATACAAGAAGATCGCCAAACACTTCCTGGAAAACCCGGAAGAGTTCGCCGATGCCTTCGCCCGCGCCTGGTTCAAACTGATCCACCGCGACATGGGACCGAAATCCCGTTATCTGGGTGAGGAGGTTCCGGCCGAGGACCTGATCTGGCAGGATCCGCTTCCCCCGGTTGACCACGACCTGATCGACCAGGCCGACATCGCGGACCTCAAGATCAAGATCATGGCATCGGGCCTCTCGATCCGTGAACTGGTCGCAACCGCCTGGGCCTCCGCCGCGACATACCGTGGCTCGGACCATCGCGGCGGCGCAAACGGTGCGCGCATCCGCCTGGCTCCGATGAAGGACTGGGCCTGCAACGATCCGGAGCAGCTGTCGAAGGTGCTCGAGACCCTTGAGACCATCCGCGAGGGCTTCAACGCCGCGCAGTCGGGCAACAAGGCCGTCTCCATTGCCGACATGATCGTTCTGGGTGGCTGTGCCGCCGTCGAGGAAGCCGCGAAAGCGGGCGGTTACGACGTGACCGTGCCCTTTACGCCGGGCCGCACCGACGCCACCGCCGAGCAGACCGACGCGGAAGGCATGGAGGTTCTTGAGCCGGCCGCGGACGGGTTCCGCAACTGGATGAAAGCGGACTACACCCTTTCCGCCGAGGAAATGCTGGTGGACCGGGCTCAGCTTCTGACGCTGACCGCCCCGGAAATGACCGTTCTCATCGGCGGAATGCGCGCGCTCGACGCCAATGTCGGCCATGCACAGCACGGCGTCCTGACCGACCGTCCGGGCACCCTGTCCAACGACTTCTTCGTCAACATCCTCGACATGAACACCACCTGGACCCCGTCCACGGAAGAAAACAACGTGTTCGTGGGCAAGGTGGGCGACGAGGTCAAATGGACCGGAACCCGTGTTGATCTGGTCTTCGGCTCCAACTCCCAGCTCCGCGCCCTGTCCGAGGCCTACGCCCAGGACGACAGCGCCGAAACCTTCGTCCAGCAGTTCGTAGACGCCTGGACCAAGGTCATGAACCTCGACCGCTTCGACGTGAAGTAAGCGGGTTCAGACCGATCAAAACACAGAGGGGCGCGCCGGTTGGTGCGCCCTTTTTTGTAAACTAGTCAGCCCTCGCTCTGATCTACGGGAAAAGCCGTGCCAGCGCCGGACCGGGGGCTGGCGCGCCCAACGACGGCGCAACGCAATTTTATGGCGTCCCGTACCCTTCCGGCACCACCAGCGCGAACCACCTGAGTGCGCCGGCCCTCCCGGACCGGTCCGGCGCAGGCACGGCGGGGCTGAAGCCCCTCTGTTCCGTGCCACCCGCTCAAATGCCCGTGATGCCCCACGCTCCGGGCACGGCCCGCGCCCCGCCACGATTGTTTTTCCCAAAACACACCTCTAAATTCAATCGGATGGACATTTTGCGGCGCGGCCTGATTGTGATGATTGCGGTGCTCCTCCTTCCCTGGGGGGCCTGGGGCGCGACCGTCAAAGCCCAGGGGCCACGGGTCATGCCCGACCACGCCGTCTCCGCTGATGCCGCCACTCTGACAACCCCTGCCAAAAAATGCCGGATTGCCGCCCTCGCTGGCATGGTCTGCGGCCCCGATATGGTGGCCTCGGCCACCACCCTGGACATCCGGACCCGCACCACAGTGGCCGAGCCGTTCCGCACGGACACCTGGCGCGCCGCCAACCGGCCCCAGGCTCCGCCAACCGACCCGCCCCGGTTTTCATAGCCAAAGCGGCGCATGACGCGCCTTTTGTGCAACAAAGACCAGGACACCCCCGTGCTGACACGACGAAAACTTCTCTCCCTTGCCGCCGCGGCAGGTCTCACCGCCTGTGCGCGCCCGGAGCCCGAACCCGCGGCACCCGAAACACCGGCCGCACCTCAATACCCTCCCGTGCCGGATTTTTACCACGCGATCACCGACGAGCCCCATCCGGTTCCGGCAGTGCCCGATGGTTCACTCGCACCCGAATACTGGCGGCAGGAGGTTACAAACCCCTGGCCGGAACACCCCCGCGGCACCATCGTCATCGACCCTAACGACGCTTTGCTGCACTTTGTTGAGAGCCCGGAGCGCGCCATGCGCTACGGCGTCAGCGTCGGTGCCGCCGGGTTCGACTGGGAGGGCACGGCCCGGCTTCAGTTCACTCGCGAATGGCCAGTCTGGAAAGTGCCGGAGAGCATGATCCTGCGGCGACCCGAACTGGAACCCTACTCGGTGGCAAATGGCGGCATGGACCCAGGTCCCGACAACCCGATGGGCGCCCGCGCGCTCTACCTGTTCCAGGACGGCGTCGACACGCTCTACCGCATCCATGGCGACGCCTCGCCCTGGGAGCTGGGCCGCGCGGTGTCCTCGGGCTGCATCCGCATGCTCAACCAGGACGTCATCGACCTGAACGACCGCTCCGTCCACGGCGCGGCCGTCATCGTCCTGCCCTCGCAAAAACCGGAGCTTCTGACCAGCGTCTACTGACCCCGCTCAGGCCATCGCCGTGGCCTCGATCTCAAAGAGCAGCCCCGGCAAGGCCAGACGGGTGACCCCCAGCAGTGTCATCGGCGGGGCGACCTGATGGGGGCCAAACCTCATCCCCATCAGGTCAAAATTCCTCAGCGCCTCATCCACGTCGAGGGCATAAACCCCAAGCCGGATGACATTGGCCGGGCTCATCCCCGCCTGCGCCAGCACGGCCTCCAGATTGTCGAGCGCCAGCGCCATCTGCGCCCGCATGTCACCAGGGTGCTGCGGCACGCCATCCGCGTCCACCGCCGTCTGCCCGGAACAGATCACCTGGCGCGTCGCGCCGTCGATGATTTCCCCCTGGTTGTAGCCAAGTCCCACCGACCACTGCCAGGGATTCACTGCCGTCCGTTCCATGTCGCAATCTCCTTTTTTTGTTGCTGAAACGGGTATGACGCATAACAGTGCCAAAAACTGGCACCATTTGTGATAGCATGGCCACATGAACATCAGACCCCGACACGACGCCATTGTGCGCAGCCTCCGTCGCAACGGCACCTCGACCATCGACACGCTCGCGTCGGAGGTCGGTGCGTCACGCCGCACCATCCTGCGCGACATCAGCGCGCTGCGCGATGAGGGCTACGTGATCCATTCCGATGTCGGGCGCGGCGGCGGTCTGCAACTCGACCCCCGCTCGGTGCAGACCACCACCCGCCTCTCGGTGCAGGAGGTCTTCGCCCTGCTCATCAGCGTCGCGGCCATGCGCGCGGCCGGAACCCTGCCCTTTTCCGAACTCGCCGACGCGGGCCTCGCCAAAATCGAAAAATCCCTGCCCGCCGACAGGGTCCGGGACCTGCGCGCCTTTCTCGACTGCCTCCATGTTGGACAACTCTCACCACTACAGGACCTCTCCGACATGGGCCGGATGGAGCCCGAACTTCTCCCCGCCTTCGAGGCCGCCTTCCTCGGCCGCCAGCTCATGCGCTTCGACTACCGCGATGCGAAATCCCGCGTCACCCGGCGCGAGGTCGAACCCCAGGCCATGCTCATCCTCCCGCCCCTGTGGTATCTCGTCGCCTGGGACCCAATGCGCGACGGCTTCCGGCACTTCCGCATGGACCGGATCAGCAACCCTGCGGCCATCCCCGACACCAGCTTCCGACGGCGCCACGTGCCGTTCGAGAACGATGTCTGCCCCTACAGCGAGCTGCAATAGTGACCCTCCAGACCCTCGCGGATGTGATCCGAACACCCCACGACCCGATGGCGCGATTTCCGCAATCTTGCTAAACTGAATACCGGATCGACACGCAGGGATTCAGGAAGGACACCGGATGAGCTGGAACCCCAGACAGAACCCCGAATGCCCGCTGAGCAGTGACGGCGCGCTTGAGACGCTGATCATCCCGCGTGCCCGCGACATCGGCGGCTTCGAGGTGCGCCGCGCCCTGCCTTCCCCGAAGCGCCAGATGGTGGGACCCTTCATCTTCTTCGACCAGATGCGCCCGGCCGAGTTCATCACCGATGGCGGCATCGACGTGCGCCCCCACCCGCATATCGGGCTTGGCACCGTGACCTACCTCTACCAGGGCGAGTTCGAACACCGCGACAGTCTCGGCACACACCAGATGATCTACCCCGGCGAGGTCAACTGGATGGTCGCGGGCCGTGGCGTCACCCATTCCGAGCGCACCAGCGCCGAGACCCGCGCCACCCGTCACAGCCTCTTCGGCATCCAGACCTGGATCGCCCTGCCGGAGGACCGCGAGGACATGGCACCCGATTTCGAACACCACAAACAGACCGCCCTGCCCGAGATTGACGACGCGGGCATTGCGGCCCGGCTGATCCTCGGCTCCGCCTTTGGCAAAATGAGCCCCGTCACCATGCAGTCCGAGACCTTCTACCTCGACGTGGTCCTGCAACCCGGCGCCCATTTCCCGCTCCCCGACGACCACGAGGATCGCGGGATTTACGTCACCGAAGGCTCCGTTGAGATCGCGGGCGACAACTTTGAGGCGGGCCGCATGATGGTCTTCCGTCCCGGCGACGCGATCAGTGTCCGCGCCGGCGAAGCGGGCGCACGGCTGATGGCGCTCGGCGGCGCGACCATGAACGAGGGCCGCTACATCTGGTGGAATTTCGTCTCGTCATCCCGCGACCGGATCGAGGAGGCGAAGGAAGCCTGGAAAGCCGCCGACTGGGAAAGCGGCCCCTTCCGCCTCCCGCCCGGCGACGATCAGGAACACATCCCGATCACCCCGGACCTTGAACGCGGCATACCGCGAAACCCCAAAGCGAACTGATCCGAGGCCCCCTCGGCACCCTACTCCGCCGTGGGCCGGATCCAGAACCCGGGCATCGCCGCCGCGCGGCAGCGGTCGTCAATCTCCATCGACGGGTCGTTGATAAACGCAACCCCCATGTCGATCACGCAGGACTGGTAGATCGCCGCCCCGTGCCCCGCCTCCGGAATGATGATCGCCTGCCCGTTCGGCAGCGTCTCAACCGCCGTTTCCGCCCAGCTTGCCGCCGTCTGAATGTCCCAGCCCGACCCGATCGACAGGGTCGGAATGTCGCTCACCACCGGCTCGTGAAACCCCTCACGCTCCACCGGCTCAAACGCCCCGCACATCTCGTAAAACGTCCCAATCTCCGGCGCCCATAAATCGCGCAGCACCGGGAACCGCCCCGTTGCCGTGGTTTCCTCAAACCCCTCGAACGAGTTGTAGGGTATGTCCTCCTGGCAGGCATAGACCGCCAGATGCAGGTTGCCGAGATACTCATGCTCCGGCCGGTCCGCGGCCACGGCAATGATGCGGTAGACCTGCTCCAACTCCTCCCCGTTCATCGCCTCAATGAGGGCCAGCAGCCGTTCGTCATCCTCGAAATGCCGCGCGACAAAGGCCGCCAGGCGCACCTTGCTCCGCCGCCCGGTCTGCAACTCCAGGTAATCCCGCGCAGCCGCCAGCGCGGCCTCCGGGTCCTCCCGCCACGCCCCACCGGCCCGCTGCAACTCCCGGTCAAACAATGCCCCCAGCGGCCCGAGGTCACGGTCCCGCTGCAGCGCCACATGCAATTGTTCCAGTGAATGGTGCAGGGCCATCGACGCGGCCTTCGTCTGATCGGCCTCCGCCATCACCGTCTCCGCCGCCCGCTGCGGATCGCCCTCCAGCTCCGCAATCCGCGCGCGCACCTCTTCCGCCCGCACGTCGCTCAGCGTATCGGGCTGCAACCCGTCGGCCAGCAGAGCGTCCCAGGTCGGCGTCACCCCCTCGCTCAGTTCATACATCAGCGCCGGAATAACCGGGGTCAGGCTCTCCCGCCGATAGGCCCCGTTGCGGACCATAATGGGCGCCAGCACAAACTCGAGCGGCACCGGCTCGCCATTCATCTCCAGCTCCCCCGCCGCGGCCTTCTCCAACACCCCGGTAATCACCCCGCCCAGATCGGGATAGGCGGCGTCACAGGCCGCATCCGCCGCGCACAGGTCGACCACCATCCCGATCGCCTCGTCGAGCGGCGTCGCGATTGTGTCGTAGAGCTTCACATGCGGCGGCGCGACCCCGTCCAGGATCACCGCCCGCAACCCCTCCGGCGCCGAGCGCATCACCTCGAGCGTCAGCTTCGTGCCATAGGAAATGCCGTAGAGGTTGTACGCCTCATACCCCAGCCCGGTCATCACCGCCCGCACGTCCCGCGCGTTTTCCAGCGTGTTGTATTTCGACAGATCAACGTCGCGCGTGCCCAACTCCCCGACACAGCGCTCCGTGAGGCCCGGGCCGTCGCCGATCTCCTCCGTCCCGTATTCCTCAAACTCCGGATCGATCAGCAGGTCGATATGCGCCCGCATCGCCTCGAAACAGGAGGTGCTCGCCCCCGACAGCCCCGCCGCCCGCTGGTCGAACATCACCACGTCGCGGGTCCGCCGGAACGGCTCAAAGAGCTGCGCAAACCCGGCAAAACTCCCCAGAATCCCACCGCCCGGCCCCCCGTGCAGATGCACCAGGGGGTCCGGCGCCGGATAATCCGTGTCCGCCTTCAGCACCGTGAAAAACAGCGGAATGCGCCGCCCCTCCGGCGCCCCGTGATCCTCCGGCACCGAAATGGTCCCACAGACCACCGTCTCGCCCTCAATCTCCTGCGGCAGCAGCGGCCGTGGACAGGGCGCGATCTCCACCGGCAGGGCGGGATCAAATCCCCCCTCAGCCAGTTCCGGGAACCCGCTGGCAACAGGCCCCCCGGCCAGAAGCCCCGCGACGGTGGCAACGATCTGATCGAATGTCATGGCTGGGCTCCCGCTCTGCTGCGTGTCAGCCTAACCGGCAGAGCCGCCTCCAACCAAACCCTTTTCCCCCCGGCCCCTTAAAGCCCGTAGAACCGCTGCGCCGTGCCGCCGAACACCTCTTTCTGCTCCGCCGACGACAGTCCTTCGGTCAGCTCCCAGGCTGTGTCGAGCCAGGTGTCGTACTCCGTGACCATCTCGGCCACCGGCCAGTCGCTGCCCCACATCAGTTTCGACGGCCCGAACGCGTCGAGCACCACATCCGCGAAGGGGCGCAGATCGTCGATTTTCCAGTCCCGTCCGGCCTCCGTCGCCATGCCCGACAGCTTGCAGTACACATTGGGCAGCGCCGCCAGGTTCCGCATCCCCCGCTCCCAGGCCGGATCGGGCAGAGCGCCATTGCCCATGACCGGCTTGGCCACATGGTCCACAACGATCTGCAGCTTCGGAAAACGCTGCGCCACCTCCAGCAGCACCTCCAGATGCCGCGGCTGCACCAGCGCATCGAACCGCAGCCCCACCTCCTCCAGATGCGCGAGGGATTTCAGAACCGGCGGCATCAAGATCCAGTCCGTGTCCTTAATGTCCTGCAACATCGGGCGCAGGCCCTTCAGCGTCGACTTCGCGCGCAGCCTGTCGATCATGGTAATGGAATCCCGCTGATCCAGCCCGACCCAGCCCACCACACCGGCCACAAACTCGGCCTTCGCCGCGATCTGAAGCATGAACTGCGTTTCCGCAATACTGTCAGCCGCCTGCACCAGAACCGTCTTGCTGACACCCCCTTTGACCAGATGCCCCCGCAGATCATCCGGCCCGTAATCCCGGTAAATCCGCCCCAGATCCGGGCTCATCCAAAAATAATCCCCCCGGTCCAGCTTCCAAAAATGCTGATGCGCATCAATAATCATCGTCCACCCTTCCGAACAATTCCGCATACCCTGGACATTTTAGAAAACCTGCCCACCCCGCGTCCACCGGGGCGCTTCAACCATCTACTCTCACAGAAACAAGTCTGTATATAATATTGATATGAATGATAAAATTAATTGTCTTCCTTTCCAAATGCCTCCACTTAACCCAAAATCGCAACAAACCCTCTCAGGTTCCGGCAATTAGTCTACAGTTCCCGGCTCAGCACAACACAAATCGCCACAGGCCGGGACAGCCCACGCTTACGAGACCATTTACACAACGCCGGGAACACGCCTGTTTTCACGAAACTTTTGCCCAAAGCCCAAAACCCACCATCCCGCGCTCCCCCGCCTGAGCAGGGCCATACCCGTAAAGCTACAAAAATGAGCGAAAAACGTGTATAATATAGAGGGGAGCGGATTTGACTTCTCATATTTTGCGGGGGCGGCGTGGCACAGGTTTGTAGCGACCAACCGGTATTTGATATTCTGAATTTTGCTGACTGCGATACGGGAAAAGCGTTTGCGAGAGATGTCGACACCCTGGGCTACGGGACCAGGGTCCATAACGGCGGCACATGGTTGAAACAGGCGGCGTCCCCACGCGGGCCGAAGCTTGTGGTATTGAACGGCCAGCGGGACCCCGGCAATCACGACATACTTGAGAAACTTGGGGCAACGCCCTGGATTTGCGTGGTAAACCGCCGTGGCGGTGACGGCACCGACCGCATGATGCGCGCGGCCACCGACTTCCTCGAAGCCCCCTGGAGCACCAGCGAGCTTGGCGTCCGGCTGGAACATTTTGTGGCCGGATTGAACGCACGCCGCGAGACCGTCCAGGTCTGCCGCGCCGAGGCCGGAATCGTGGGCAACGCCGCCAACTTCACCCGCGTCCTCGACGAGGCCGAACGCATCGCCGCCAGCGCGGCCCCCGTGGTGATCGAGGGCGAAACCGGCACCGGCAAGGAACTCGTCGCCCGTCTCATCAACCGTCTGAGCGGCCGCAGGGGCGCCTTCGTGGCGGTGAACTGCGGCTGCATTCCCTCCGAACTGGTGGAAAACGAACTCTTCGGTCACGAGGCCGGCGCCTTCACCGGAGCCACCTCCGCCCGCACCGGCCTTGTGCAGCAGGCCGATGGCGGCACCCTCTTCCTTGACGAGATCGACACCCTCGGCCCCCGGGCCCAGGTCGCCCTCCTGCGCTTCCTGCAACAGGGCGAGGTGCGCCCCGTTGGCGGCGGCCAGGCGGCCCAGGTGGACGTGCGCATCCTCACCGCCTCGAACCGGCCACTGGCCTCCGTGGTCGCAGCGGGGCAGTTCCGCGAGGACCTGTTCTTCCGCCTCAACGTCCTGGCCCTCACCCTGCCCCCCCTGCGCGAACGCCTGGGCGACGTGACCGAACTGGCGCGCCACTTCATCACCGTCTTTCGAGGCACCTACAACCGCTCCGAAATGGTCCTCTCACCCGATGCGGCCCGCTGGCTCGAACAGCACGACCTGCCCGGCAACGTGAGACAGCTTGAAAACCTCATCCACCGCGCCGTCCTCAACGCACCCGCCGACACGATCAGGCTGGCCGACATCCTGCCCCCCGGCACCACCGCCCCCGCCACGTTCGACACGGCCATGGGCGATTTCGACACGGCCAGATCCCAGGCCCTCGCCCGCTTCGAGCGCCGCTACCTCCAACGCCTCATGGAGGAAAACGGAGGCAACGTCACCGCCGCCGCCGCCCGCGCCGGCAAGGAACGCCGAACCCTCGGCCGCCTCCTCAAAAAACACCGCATCGGCCCCCACTGGGAAACCGGATCACACCCCGGATAGCGTCAGGGGCCAACCCCGTTGCCTCTCCGGATAAAATCAACCAACAAAACGTAGTTCCTGGCAAGCGACGCCGAGACATGCGGCGAGGCCAACATCAGGGCGTGCAGGAGTTTCCGGATCAGCCCCTCGAGGTCCAGAACCCGTATCGCCGCCCTGTCCACCTGGACCTCAGTACCAGGCAGCACGGATGACCCGCCCGAGGGCCCGTCCCATTCGGTCGGATGCCCCGGCCGGGCGGTAATGGAATTGCCGTTTACGTGATCGGCGAGCACCGTGATGCGGTCCTTGACCGCCGCAATGGAATTGATATCCGCGTCATCGGTGTGGCCCGCGGGACTGCTCAGGCTGATGGCCGGGCTAAAATGCCTGTGGATGTGCTGGTATATGTCCTCCCCAAAAAGCCCTGACCAGTTCTGTGTTCTGGCCTCCATGACACTGTTGAACACGTCGATCATCGTCAGACTGGACGAGTCGAGCCATTTGGCCATGCGGGCGAGTGCCTCCTCCACCTTCGGACGTTCACTGCGCCGGAACGCGGAGACATCATCGACGAAATCCGGCTGGATCGTGTTCGGCCCGCCATGGTTCACCTCATGCACGAACAGCGCCAGAATATCCGCGCTGTCGGTCCGCTCGCTCTGCGTGAGGAATTGCACGGTTTTTTCGCCAACATAGAAATCATCCTGCGTACCGGTCCCGCCTGTTCCGAGTCCGGTCGTGCAATGGGAGGCTTCATGAACCAGGGTTATCACCGCATCCTGCATCGTTCCCTCCAAAACGGACTGGCAAATCTTAATATCACAGTCCGAGCTTCCGCCATCGGTCAGCGCATCCGCATCGTCGCACAGATTGTTGCATTGCGTTCCGCAGCGGAACCCGTTCCCCGATACCGGGCCGTCACCAAAATCGGTACGGGACACGCGGCTGATCTGCTCACCAAGGATGCCGTAGTCCGAAATCAGCGCGTCCACATCCGCCCCCGCCCCGAAGAAGCGGGTCACGAGCGCCCGGGTCGAGACATGGGACCGCGGGCTGTCCCGCAACCCCTCAAGCGCCGTGACGGTCGCGGAAACGGCCCCCGTGGCATTGCCAAACGCCGTATGAATGTCGATCGCCGCAGTTGGCGGCGTCGGGCAGCCCGCATGGTATTCCGCAGCGCTTGGAGGACAGGGTGTTTGTGTCGAGGCGGGCGTGTCCTCGACGAGGTCCGCGCGTCGGGCATTCCGATAATCATATCTGTCCTGAAATGATGTCGGATTACCCTGAGCACTTACATTAAGAAGACGGTTTCGGTTAAGGAGGGCAAGGCGAACCTCGTCGGCCCTTTGCAGGGCCAGGTCACCTGGCTCATCGCGGGAGCGAAATCCCTGAACGCGCACATCAGCGACACCAACCGCCGGCATTGGCGGGACAATCCGATCGAGTTTTGTGTGTTCATGCGCATCAATCATGAATGAACCCTGCTCAAAAAATACACTGAGCTGTCGGTCCTCCACCTCATACTGCACCCCCCCAATCTCATCATCCGCCGGAACCCGCTGAACCGAAGCCTGCCCCTGCCGCTGCTGGATCACATGGGTCAGCTCATGGGCGAGCAGGTGATCGCCCCGGCGCGTCCCAGGCGCAAACTCACCCCGCGCGAAGACAATATCGGACCCGCTGGTATAGGCGCGGGCGTTAATCGCCATGGCCGAGGCATGGGCGCCCGGCCCGTCATGGATGCGCACACCACTAAAATCCTGCCCAAACCGCCCCTCAAAGAAACCACGCGACGGTCCCGCCAAAGGCCGCCCCGGACCTGGATGCGGCACGGGCCCTGGCGTCAGACCACCCCCCGCCTCCTTCGCCTGAACCGGCGGCGGCGTGGCGGTCACAGCGCCCGGCGGCCGGTTGGCGAGAATGTCATCGGCAACCCGGTCGGCCTCATTTTCCGCCCGCTTCTCCGCCTGACAGGCCGGACATCCCCCACCACAGGAACAGCCCCCCTCCTTCCGCTGCACCGGACGCACAGCCGCGCGTGGCTTTGGCCGGGCGGCGGGTCCGCCTGGGCTGGCGGTCTGTTTGGCGGATCTGGAATGAACCTGGCTCATTCCGGCTGCTCCTCCGCACCA
Source organism: Amaricoccus tamworthensis (assembly GCF_049800875.1). Lineage (NCBI taxonomy): Bacteria > Pseudomonadati > Pseudomonadota > Alphaproteobacteria > Rhodobacterales > Paracoccaceae > Amaricoccus > Amaricoccus tamworthensis. The sequence continues at coordinate 56,055 of NZ_JBNAFV010000014.1, forward strand.
TGCCAGTCGGGCACACGCAGGGCTTTCGGAATCAGATACTCATTCGCGCTGTCGCAGTATCCCGACCAGTCCGGACCGCCAAAATGGGACGGGATACGGCCGCAGGACCGGCAGCCATCAAGAGGAAAAATCGTCCCGTGAGAGATCTGGTTCTGGCTCAAATACAGGAACAGATCGGCGATCAGGTCCCCAACCTCCGCCACCTTCTCCACCAGAACCACCCGAGCCAGAACGGCAATCACGGCGCCCAGGACCGCACCCCCGCCCGCGCCGACCGGTCCGCCAGGTGAGCCCGCGGCACCGCCCTCGATCACCAGCAGCTCAAACAGCAGGTCTCCAAGTTGGTCCATCACCCAGTTGCTGATGGTCTGCGAAAAACAGTCCGCGATGGTCGCGGTGAAAAATCCGACGGTGCGGGCGAAATCCGAACTGTCGTAATTCTCAAACGCCCAGCAGCCGCCATCCGACCCGGTCTCATAGACCAGCTGAAGCCAGTCCCAGAAATTGCAGAGACAGTCCGCAATCTCGATCAAAACAGCCAGCCGCTTGGGAAAAATCCCCGACGCCACCAGCTGCGCGATGGATTCCATCACATCCGCGAGCTTGATGAACTCACACAGGCATTCGGTGACATCGCCCAGAAGCGTCGGGTCGATGTTGAGCACCGTGCGCACAACCCAGGTCTCGAAGTCACCGCACTGAACGGGGTCGGGCGCGGGGGTCTCCCGGTCCTCCTCAACCGGCACCGGCTCCGGCACGGGCGCCGGTTCCGACCTCGGGTCCAGCACCACACTCCGGCGTTCCGCCGCCTCACCAGGAACCCCGCCATGGGAATGCAGCGCCACAACCGCCAGGCCAACATCGCGCAGGATCTGCGCCGCCCGGTTGGCACGCATGCAGGACAGATCCCTGTTGAAATCCGCAGCCCCGTCCTCGCTAGCAAACCCGTGCACGCTGACCGTCGCCGCCGAGCCGAGCAGATCACGGGCGGCACCGCGCAGCCGGTCCTCCTCACCAGGCCGAAAGGTGTCGCAGTTCACATTGAACAGAAACGGCTCCCCAAAGATATCACCGCCCGTGTCGACACAGCCCGGAACATCGCCAATCTCCGACGGCCCACAGAGCCGCTGGATACTCCGCGGCGCGGGAGAAAGCGGCTTCGCCACCCCGCCCGGCACGGCGGGGGCATGACCCTGCTGCACAACATGGGCCACCTCATGGGCGATCAGGTGACGCCCCTCCGCCGCGGCCGGCGCGTATTCCCCAGGCGCGAAGACAATGTCACGCCCCAGTGTCCAGGCCCTCGCGCCCAACTGACGGGCCGACCGCCCCGCCGCCGTATCGTGATGCACCCGCACCCCCGAAAAATCCCGGCCGAAATGCCCACCAAGCGACGCAGCCAGTTCCCGCGGCAAAGCCTCACCCGCGCCCGGATCCGCCAGGGGCACCTCCCCTCCCCCGGCCCCGCCGTCACGGCTCTGCATCGGCTCCTCCTCTGCAGGGGAAAGATCCGGCGCGGCCTTTCGCTGCACGAAGCTGTCCGCTGCGGCCTCCGCCTCATCCTCAAGCCGGCTGGTCTTCGCGCTGCAATCCGGGCAGCCACCGCCACAGGAACACCCCGCCTTCATCTGCACCGGCACCACCGGCCCCCGCGCAACCCGCCGGATCGCGGGCGCGGGCGACCCGCGTGCGTCCTGATACGAACGGGCGGCCCGGATCACCGTTACTCCTCCCGATCCACGTCAGCCTTCATCGCCCGCAACAGAGGCTTGATCCGCCCTGAGGTCGCCGTCAGCCTGCGCCCCGGCACCAGTGTCGGACGTCTGACGTCCGGCCGGGTTGGTCGCAGCGGATCCCTCTCGCGTTCCTCAGGCAGCCTGTCGGAATCGCTCTGAATGCGAATGTCGGGAACCAGAAGCGACGCCCTGCCAAGCTCGAACACCCGACTTGCCACGCTCTCGGCCCCGCGGGTCGGCGGCGTGGCAATGATGGTCGCGCCACGGTCGAAATCCGCGCCACTCCGCTCGATCTCGTCCATGGAGAACCGCATCGCATACTTGCCGTTCCTGTCGGTCGTACCAGGCTGAAGCGCCGTGACCGGACGGCCCCGCGCATCCCCAAGCGCCACCTCCGCCAGCGCAATGCCAACGCCCCGCAGGGTGGTGACACGCCCCTGAAGCACCACAAGCCTGCGGTTGTTGTCGTCGGTTTCCTCCTCCACGATCTCCGGCTTGTCGGCCACAATCTCCTGCGCCGCCCGGATGCGCGTCACGTCACGCCGGATCGTCGCCAGCCGCGCCCGGTTGGCCGCCACGATATCGGCCCGCGCACCTCCGCCGGTCTCAAGCCTCGCGATTTCATTGTCGAGAAGCGCCGCATTGGCGGTCTTGTACTCCACCGCCTCCGTCAGCCTCGCCTGCTGATAGGTGTTCAGCGTCACCAGATTGGCATCGAGCGCCTGGCCATAGACCCGCCCGGCCCCCTCGGGCTCATCAAGATCGTTGATGAACCCCAAATCCTTCAGACCCGCCGTCCCCAAAATCGGGTTCCGCGCCGCACCCGCGGCGGCCGACTGCAACTGGTCACAGAAGGTCGTATCGAAAACCATGTTACCGCCCGACATCAGCTTCGGTGGCGACCCCAGATCAAAGGCATAAATGCAGTGATCCCCCTGGTTCGACGTCGCGGTGTTCATCAGGGTGGTGAGCGACAGCAGCGAAAGCTGAAACGCCGTCTCCGTCGACCGGAACGGCTCCCGGAACCGGTTGCCCGTCGCCCGCGTCGATCCCGCAAACACCAGCGTGTTGAGCATGAACGACCGGTCGCCGGAGACGAGCCCGCCATGCAGCGCGTGGATCTGGTTGGCATCGAGCCCCAGATCCTCCGCCGCCGCCAGCGCCACGGCGATCATCGCCTCACTCTCGGCCCCGAGCGAAATCTGGTTGGAATTCACCAGACACCCGCCGGAGGGCAGGTTGCCCACGCCGCTGAGACTGATCAGCATCAGCGCCCCGGCCATACGGTCCGCGGCCTCCGCACCCGTCCGCTCGGCCGTCAGGTGGTTTGCAATCACCGAAACCGGTCCGGCCGCCATCACCGTCATCGCCCGCCCCATGGGCTGCTGCACCACATTGTCATGCACCCGCAGCGCCGGTTTGACCGTCAGGCTGCCGCGATTGTCATCCGCCCCGAAATCATCCAGCCCGATGGACAGGAAAATCCCGGCAATACCGCTGCGCAGCCCCGTCCGGATCTCCGCCTCGGTCCGCTCAAAGGGACCATTGTCGCGGATCAGGTTGTCGGTAATCTCCACCTGTTCACCGAACAGAATGAAAATCCCGCAGACCGGATCAACATGCCGCCGCCCGTTCGACTCAATCCGGTTGCCCGCAACCGTCACCGTCTCGCACAGGCCAAGGGAAATCCCGCCAAACCCGGACACGCGCGCCGCATCCAGCATCGCGGTGCTGAAGGGCCGACCCAGGTTACGCACAATCCGGTTGTTGCGGATCGTCAGATCATTGACCGGATGCCCCAGCCGTTCCAGCGCCGGGTTAACCGCCGCCGCCCGCGCCACCGAGAAACGCGGCTCATCCGCCCGAACCCTGCGCAGGGTCGGGCTGTCCGGCTGTACCTCCGCGCTGATGCCGAGGACACCGGGCGCGGGTGGAATACCTATTCCGTTCAGGCCCATCTCCGAAATGACATTGTCTTCGATGCGAATGCCATAGAGGAACCCAAGCCGCGGATCGGCCTCCTCCCTCTGGCGGTTCAGCCCGAGGCGCATCCGCACCAGCGACCCCCGTCCGGTGGTGATCCGCCCCAGGATTTCCGCCGTCTCAATTCCAATGCCGGTCGTCACCGGCGAGATCCGGTGCGTGCCCTCCTCCTCGAAAAGCCGGATCGTGAACCCGCCGCTGGCACTGACCTCAAAACTGCGCACCTGCCCCGATGGTGAGCGGATCTGAAAGGTCGTCCCCGACGCCGGGTTGCCGTCCGGGTCGATCGCCTCGCCCTCCACAACCAGGTCGGTCCGCACCAGGGCAACATCCTGGAACACCGGACCGTTCCCGCCGCCATCCCCGCCCTCGACGATGTGGCTGCCACCAAGGGTGATGCCATTGCCCGCACCGCCCAGAATACGGTTGTCGAGCACCCAGGTCCGCACCGTACCGGCGCCGAGCTGAACACCGCCAAGCGCGCGATAGGGCGGCGGCAGATAGGCCGTCAGCGTGAACCCGAACAGAAACTCAACAAACCCGATCAGAAACCCGATATTGGCATAGATGGTTTCCTCGTCGGCGCAGGGATCGTTGGGATCCTCCGGCTCGTCATCGTCCTCCCCGTCATCGGGCGGGCGCGGCGTCACCTCCGCCGGAACCACACCAATGTCATTGTCCTCGATACGGCTGTCCGACGCCGCCAGATAAACCGCCACGCCGGAGCCGTTCCTGTCGATCATGCGGATACGGTTTTCACGGATTGCGATATCACTGCCACCCTCGAACTGCACCGCCCGCACACAGGCAATGATGCGGTTCCCGGCAATGTAAATCTGCCGCAGGGCATCGTCATCGGACGACTCGCCAAAGATCCCCACACCGGAGAGCGTGATGATCTCCATCCCGGTCAGACGGATGTTCTCGCAGTCCGAGACATGAAAAACCGGCTCATCCCTTTGCCCCGGCCGTGGCACGACACGGGTATCCCGCCCGCAGCCCTTGATGGTGATATTGGCCCGCTCATGCAAAACCGCATTGGTCTCGTGCAGTCCAGGCAGCAGGCAGATCCGCCCGCCGGAGGACGGCAGCCGCTCAATGGCCGCCTCGATACTGTCCTCATCCGCATGGGTGCGGCGCCCGTCGCCCACCGTGATGGTGCAGCACGGGCAGGGATCGGTCAGCGGCGGAAAACTGTCGCGGCAGTCACTGATGTCATCCGGTCCCAACTCCTGCGGTGCCGGCCCGGTCCAGGTCAGAATACCCAGCGGCGCGCGGTGATACCGCACCCCCTGCGGCGGCGCATCGGTCGGCCAGACCGAGGGATCAAACCCCTCGCCATCCGCCCGCGCCTGAAACTGCCAGCGGTCCCCAGGGCGGAACGCGCCTTCGGCCGGTGGCGTGAAATCGAGCAGAATGCCGTCATCGACCTCATTCGCGCCAATGAACTCACCGACCGGCGCAACACCGTCCCAAAGCCTGAAAAACCCGTGCTCACCTGGACCCGCAGGCCATGTGCCCACGGCATCGGTGACATTGAGAACACCATCCGAATCCAGCGACACCGTGGCCTCGAATACCACTTCCCAGCACCCAGTCCCCGCCACCTCCGACAGTGCCTGAAGCGTCATGCCGGTGACACCCGCCGCCCGGATCATCGGCAGGTTATGAGTAATCTCAATCGTCTGCTCCACCGCGTCATACCGGCCCCGCCCGACGAGACCGCCGCCATGACGCGACCAGAGGAACCGCTCATTTCCGTCGCGGGGCTGCGTGATCTCAACACAGTAGAGCCGATGCTCCGCCCCGGCATAGCCGCCCCCCGCCTCCACCGGACAGTCACCCGCAATGGCAATGGCCGGGGCCGGTGTGACCGTCAGCCGCCCCAGAGTTGCCGGATCATCGCGCAGATCAATGGTGCGGCAGTCCTCATCCGGCCCCAGCCGCCGCAGACGCAGCCGGTGGCACACCCGCACCCGCGCGGTGGTATCCACCCCGCCAAGCGCCGGTTCCAGCAGGCTCAGGTCCTGAAAGGCACTGACCGAGTCCTCCCAGACCTCCAGAACAACCGCGTCGCGCACATCCGCATCAATGCTGTCCGGCCCCACCGGCTCCTGAAGCGGCGGCGGCAGATACGTGGCCGTGCCGGTAATCTCCCGCCCCGAGATCAGCGGAATGCCCTCGATCCAGGCCCGCCCCGGCGCATAGGTCACCTCAACATCCGTGCCATCCGTGGAGGCCCCGGCAATCCGGAACGACCCGCTGGCCTCCGCCGGAACCGCGACCCGCCCAGGGCCGAAGGCATCGCGCCCCATAAGGTTACGCAAATTGCGGCCGATTTCCTCCGCCGCAAGACCGTCGCGGTCGATACGCACCCGGCCCTGCTGTTCCAGCACGCCGGTAAAGTTGTCCGATGGCCGGTAATCAAACCATGAAAAGTCGCCTTTCATAGTGCTTCCCCCCTCAGGTGACCGTTTTCAGAATCGTGCGCACGCCCACCGGAGTGAACTCGCGCAGCCGGATCCCGAGATTTCTGAATTTGTGACTGTTGAGCTGGTAGCCATAGGCCCCCATCTCGTCGGCCTCCGGACCGTCCTCCAGCACCTCCCGCACCGTCGTGACCCGGTCGAGCTGGCCGTAGCCAGGATTGCCGTGAACCGTCGAGGTAAACGCCACCCGCGCCGCCGGTCCAAACACGCAGGCAAAGTTCTGTGGCAGACGGTCGGCATCCCCCGAAAACCGGCTGAACGACAGGCACCCGGTCTGGTGATCGCGCACCTCGACCCGGTCGCGGAACAGCCCGCCCTGCCCTCTCGCCTCCCGCACGCGCACCCGGCCCAGAACCGTCACGCCGTCAATTTCCGTGCGCGGCCCCCAGGCCAGCGCATCCGCATCCGCCGCGCCAACGGCCAGGCCATCGCCCGCATCCACCATGCTGTTGACCAGCCGCAGCGTGTAACGCGGCCCCATCGCCACCGGCCCGGAGACGCAGTTCTCCATGACCACTTCCGGCAGTTCCTCAAACGCCTCCAGGGTCTCCGCATCGTCAAACCCCAGATCCGGCTCCAGAAACAGCGCGGGCTGATGCGCCGCCAGACTGCCCCCGACCGACCCGTCGAGCAGATGATGCCCCCCCGGATCGAGCGTCACCCCGACAAACGTCAGGCTGTTCACCGCCGCGCGCGTAACAATCGCCTCCGCCACCGGCGCATTGCGCAGCGTCAGGAACGTCCCGTCAAACCGGATATCAAGCCCCGCCACCAGGGCCGCATTCCCTGGCTCCGCAGGGCGCAACCGCAACGGCTGGCGAAACTCCACCACCGGCCTCTGACCCGTCGCCGCCCGTATCCAGAACGGCCGCGCCAGTGTCAGCGTCGGCCCGTCCTCGTCAACAATGTCATCCACATCCGCAAGGTTCACCCGATGCGTCATGGAATCCGCGACCTCAATGATCCGCGGCGGCCCTTCCTCCGACAGCCCCGACAGAGCCGCCCGCAGACCCGTCCCGCCCGGATGCACCGTCACCCGCACCACCTCCGGCTCCGCCAACCCCGGCCAGATCGTCTCCTCAAACCGCCGTCCCACCGGCCAGGCTCCGGTCTCGCCCGGCGCCGCACAGGTATGGGACAGCCGCAACCGGCTTCGTAGCGCCGCCCCTTCCGTCGCATCATCCGCCAGCCCCAGCAGAACCCGCCCATGAACCGGATCGACAACAATCTCCCGCTCGCGCAGCGGCACCCGCAGCCCGTCCTCCCACGCGCAAAGACTGGCCCCCCGCGTGGACCATTCCGTACCCGCGAAAACAGTCCCGGGCAGATGCACCGTCAGCCCCACCGCATCCGCCCCAGGATCGTCCGGCCTGCTGCCCTCGAAAATGTCGACCGCAATGTACTCGTCGCGGTTCCCCGTCGGTTCCTCCTCCTCCAGCCGCGCGGCGGGCATCGGCCCAGGCGTCCGGTCCGGCACCGAAAAATCCGGCGGCTCGGCACCGGGATTGTAGCGGAAGGTGTTGAAAAGCCGCATCTCCCGCCCCAGCGGATCAACCGTGTACCGCGCGGCAAACCGGGCCTCCCCCGCCTCCGGCGCAACCTGCTCCACCGTCGCCACCTCAAAGGGCCGTGCCACCGGAACCAGGTGACCCCGCAACCGCCAGACAAACAGCGCCAGATTGGGCAGGTTCACCCGCGCCGTCGTCCCGTCAAGCGGCCTCAGATCCGCGTTGCGCGCAAACCCGTCAAAGGCCCCGCCCAGGAAACCCAGCACGCCCGGATCGCGCAAATTGACCGTGCCATGCCGCACCGGATCGGCAATGTGACGGTCCAGCGCCCCCGGTGGCACCCCGCCCGCATCCGGCCTCTGGTGGTTGAGGTGCTGGTTCCACACCATCCGCTCGCGCAGTTCCACCGCATGCGCCGCCCAGCCGGTCAGGTTGAACGCCAGCGACTCCAGAGCCCCCGGCGTCCCGCACCGCCGCCGCAGATGCACCGTCCGCGCCACATCCGCCCGGATCGTCCAGGGATCGCCCTTCAGATGCGTCACGCCCAGCATGTCGCCCAGATACGGCACCATCCAGTCGGAACAGGTCTCAATGAAATGATCGTGGTAGAGCGTCTCGACATGATCATCGAGCGCCTCCAGGATCTCGTCCATCAACCCGATATAGGCCTCAAACTGCCCATACCGGGACGGGTCCGCATCGCGGGTCCGGTAGATCTCCGGCAGGCGGTCGAAAAGACGGTCACGGGTCATCACACACACTCCGCATCTGTTTGGGCGGAAGAGAGCGACAGAACCAGGTGCGCCGATGACAGGGCCAGAACCTCCGACACCCCGGCCAGAATGCGCGCATGCACCCGGTCCGTTTTCGGGAGCGCGATCCGTGCCGGATCATCCTCATCCGCCGGCAGTCTGACAAACGCCTTCGGTGTCACATGCACGACCCCCTCCACCGACTGGGCCGCCGCAATTGCCTGCGAGACATGCACATCCTGCCCAAACCCGCGCGCCGACAGCGAAAACAGCCCCGGCGCTGAGCCCGCGTCACCCTCCAGAGGCAAAACACCCAGCGCATCCGCCACCGCGGCCTCGATATCCGTCGCCCGAAATGCCGGATCGGTTCCAATGACCAGCGACAGGGACAGATACCGCCGCCGTCCGCCGATCACCTCAAGCGCATGGCGCCCCGCCCCCCGGCACCGGTCCGCATGGCGCAGTGCCGCCGCGACCGCGCCCAACGCCTCCGGGCTCTCATCCGCCGTCAGCACCGTCACCGAGAGACCAGGCCGGTCGCCCGTGCGCGCAAACACCGCGCCCGCCTTCAAAACACCTGGAATGGCCAGAGCCTCCGTCTCATAGTCCGCCAGCGAAACAATCCGGCCCAGCCCCTGCATCCGCCCCGGCGCCGCCAGCCGCGCGGTATCCATCGTCTCCGGGTCACATCCACCGGTCGCGGGTCCAGGCATCTCCACCGAGGTCAGCGGCTTCAGCCGGGTCTTGCCCTTCGGCTCCTGGTCCACGGCCAGATCCCCATGCGCGCCCTGCCCGACGCGATAGTCCGCCGTGACATTGCCCTGACCGGACGGCAGCCGCGCGCCATTGATCCCGTCGCCGAACTGCACGACATCCTGCCCGTCCACGCGGCGCAGCACGTAAACCTGCGCCGTCGCAGCCCGGTCGAAAAACGTGTCCACGGCCTGCCACAGCCGCCCGCCCACGCGTATTTCCAGCGCGGCGCGCCAGGGCGGGGAAATCCCCGCATCCGCATGAAAGGTCAGCGGCGCTTTCGGCAGCACAAATGTCTGAAAGATCTCCGCCGCATTGCCCGAACCAATTACGGCCCCGCTCTGGCTCGCGCCTTCCGAGGCCGCGACCAGATTGCCGTAAACCGTGACCGTCGGGTCCGTTTCGGAAAACCCGCCCGGCCCCTCCTGCGGCGCGGTGCCAAGCACGATCGGCCACATCCGCCTGTCCCCGGTTGGACCCTTCGCGGCCTCAAGCTCCGGCTGCTCCGCCGCCACCACAATGTCCTGAGGCGCCTCCCCGCCACCGGCGAGCAGAATGCGCCGCCCCGCCAGGCTGCGCGCCTCCTCACGAGTGCCAAAAAAATTCACCCTTCCATCCGCCGCCGAGGGTTTCTGAACCGGCGGCGCCCCAAGAACCATCGTCTCGCCCAGCACCTCGTGAAACCGCAACCGGCGAATGTCCTGCATCTCCGGCTCCGCCGCCTCCGGCCCATCGTCGAGATAGCCGGTAAACAGCGCCTCCTGCATCGCCGGAAGAAATCCGGACATGTCGAGCATTGCCATCTCCGCAATCTCTTCGGAGGCCACGGCACCGGTTTTCAGAACCGCCGTCACACCCGCCTCCCCCACCGGTTTGTCGAACCCGGCAATGTTCAGCGCCTCCGCATAAACGCCCTCCACCACCGCCTCATCCGCGTCCCGCACCGAGCCCAGCCTGCGGTTGAGCAGCAACAGTGTGACCGGCGCCGAATTCGCCGCCCAGACCACGTCGCGCGGCACAACCTTTTCAATCCGCCGCAGCAGCACAAAATCCCGCGCCACCGGTCCGGTCACACGCCCCGTACAGATCACCCGGCTGCCCGGCGAGAGATCATCAATCTCACTGTCGAGCGGCATCTGCCGCCGCCCCAGCGCGGAATAGTTCGGCCGCCCCCGCGTCGTCCCTTTCGTCCTGCGCAGGAAGTCACTGGAATGGATGCGGCTGAGCGGCGGGTCCTCCCGGAAGGTCGAAAACTGTCGCGGCGCATCGGCGCCGAAATGGCGGAAGGTTCGCCCAATGCGAAACGCGCTCACCTCCGCCGGATGGTTTTCCCGCACCGCGCCATCAAGGTGCAGCGTCACCCGGTCGAGATGCTCACTCACCTCCGCCACGGTCAAAATCTCATACGGGTCATGCGGTCCCGACCGCAGCAAAATCCGGTCCCCCGCCTCAATCCCGTGCTCAAGCCGCCGCTCCAGCCGGGTCGAATTGCCCAGCCGCAGAATATCGAGCGATGTCTTCCCCTTAACCGGCTGCGGCCCTTTGCGACGCCGGTAAAAATGGAACGCGTTCAGGCCAGGAAACGCCTCAATCGCCGCATCACTCTCAAAATCCGACGGTTTGTCAAAACCCTCCAACTGCGCCTGAAACGCAAACCCGGCCGGCACGGTAACCCGCTCCTTCACGGAGAGCGCAAACACCGCATGCCCGCCCAGGCCCGGCGCGGGCCGATACCCGGTGAGGGCCACAAGATCGAACAGACTGTCCTGCCACACCGCCGTGGGCAGCCGCGTCTCGTTGGCATACACCTCCTGATAGAAACTCAGGATATCCCCCACCAGCGCCGTCCCTTCCAGCAGGGCAATCCCCGGATCATCCGCGCCCAGATGCGTCCACCCCGCCAGTTCCGGGGTCTTGACCAGCCGGTCGAGCATATGCGCCCGCATGGTCGCGTAGTCGCCAATCCGGTAGCGAAACCGGCCCAGCCCCGGCCGGTTGTAAATCTCCATCGGAAACCGCGGCGGCCGGTCGCAATCATGTTCACAGCTCATCGCCGCCCCCCTTTCACCACAATCGTCATGCGCCCCAATTCAAGCGCGTTGGGATCATTCGCCACCCGGATGATCTGGTTCGGTCCAACCTCAATCTTCTGCGCCTCCGGTATGGGCAGATCCTGCGGCTCCACCACCACAACACTCTCCGACGGCCCCCCGGCCTGGTCCCAGGGCCGCATGCCAACACGGGTCACCCGGTCCACGCCCTCCACCTCCAGCGCCCGTCCGATGATCGCGCTGGCATAAAGGCTCTGACCAAAACTCCAGAGATCGGGATGGAAAAACCCACGGCCTCCGGACCCGGTCCAGGTCTCCGAAAACGCCTCCTCCAGATCAAACCGCAGATCCTCGCGCCAGAACCGCGGCTTCGCGCAGACCTCCAGAAGGATATCCAGCGATACAAAGTCCGGCGGCCGGATCTCCAAATCCTCACCAATCAGACGAACGCTGTTGAGATGCGCGGAGGCCTCCGCAATCTCCTCCGCCCCAAGCTCAAACCCGCCCACCGGATCGAGTGTCACCACTACGGTCCGCCAGCTTCCGGTCCAGGCATGGGCCGCCGCCGCCCGCTGCACGAAGGGCAGCTCCTCCGCGCGCCTGCGGTAGTCGTTGAGCGTAACCGCCCGCAACTGGCGGCTGCGATAGGCCTCCGGAGCGCGACGGCGGATGACCTCCGGCGTCTCCGGCAACCGCCCGTTGGTCAGATCGAACGGGTTCCACACCCGCGTGACACCCGGGAACATCCCGCTGTCGAAACCCGAAATGGCATCGGCCCCCACATTCCCGTCCGGCCCCGTCCCGGTCAGATACCAGGCCGCAACAAACGTCCCAGGCGGCGGCGCGGCGCCGTTGATCCCGTTGCCAAACCGTATGGCACTGCGTCCCAGCTCATCCGCCTCGACAATGAAATCCGCACTCTCCCCCCGGCTCTGCACGAGATCGGTCTGTTCATGCCACCCCGGCATCCCCTCGACATCGACCTGCAGCGTGCTGCGCGGCGGCACCTCCCCGCCCGGCGGCGTGTCCCGCCAGGCCAGCGGCCCCTCCGGCAGGACGCAAAGCCTCCCCCAGGGCGTCGTGGCATATGTCGTCTCACTGATCCGCCCAAACGGAAACGCCGCCCGAAAACCGTCGCGGACCAGATCAAGCTCCGCCGCCAGCGCCGCATCCATCGCCCGCTCCGGATCATTGAACAGCGTCAGATTGGGAAACCCGTGCACCACCGGCACCGTGTTGCCATGGAACAGACTGACGCCCCCAACCGGACCCTCGCCCGGACAGCGCGTCACAAAACAAAACCGCTCGGGCAGCGCATCCTCCCCCCGCCACGTCACCCGCACCATCCAGACACCCTCCGCCGGATCGGGCCGCACCACCGCATCCGTCAGCCGCAGCATCCGCCGCTGCCGCATATCCCGCCCCGCAGGCCGCCCCGTCTCCGGATTGAGCGCCTCCTCAATCAGAAGCGGCCGGTCCATCCCCATCAGCAGATCGCGCAAATCCTCCGCCTGCGCCTGCGTCATCTCCGCCCCCGGCTGGGTCAGGTCCGCCTCCGTCGATCCATCCTCGAGCGCCCCAACCAGATTGCCCCAGGTGTAAAGCTCCAGGGCGTTCAGCTCCGGATGCAGCACCGTTGCCTCCTCCGGATCGACCGGCTCATGCACGAACACCTCGCCCCGCGTCGACCGCCCGGTCCAGCAGGTGAAATGCGCGGGCAGCTCCACCTCCTGCGACACCTCAAGCGCCGCCCAGGACGACGCCTGATTGCCCTGATGCACGTGATAATCCATCAGCCGCGCATGCCGCGTCAGCGACAGCCGTTTACGCGCCCGCGGAAAATACGCCTCATTGACCACCCGGTCCTGCTTATCGGCAATCTCATCCCCCCGCGCCGCCAGCAGGTTGATGATCACCATGTCCAGATCCGCCTCACTCGTCGGCTGCCAGCCTGGCACCCTCTCGGCCATGGCGTTGATCAGCATGTGCTTGAACGAGTGATAATCCCGCGCGAGGTAATCAATGACCGGCACCTCGCCCGGCTCCGGCACGGGCTTTTTCGCCCTGCGGCAGTCGAGATTGAAACAGCCGGGCCTGAATTTAAAATCAATCCCGGCAAACACCGGATCGAAATCCCCGCGCAGCGCCGTCAGCCGGTAGGTCGAATAATCCCCGACCGGCGCCACGGTAAGCTCCAGCGACCGCGGCCCGGCGGCCTGAATGTCATGCACCTGCACCTCGCCGGGCTCAACTCCGCCCCGCCGCCGGTGTCCGCCGCTGATGTCAAAAATCCGGTGGGCCGCCAGCCCCCCGGCAAATTCCGCCAGGATCTCCGCAATCCCGACCTCATTCAAAAACTCCGCCGTCAGAACCGCATTCGGCAGATCGCTTTTCAGATCGACAAACACCAGGTCAAAGCCGTTGAACCCGTTGAGATCACGGGCCCGGTCGCGCAGCTCCTCGTCATTCAGGATCTCGGCCATCACACGTCCCCGCTGGTTGAGAGGTCATGCTCAAACCGCAGCCGCGTCGTTTCCGCCGACCCAAGTACCTGATAGGCCAGGTCAACCGACAGGATGCCGCCATCCACGGCGGTCTCCAGCTGGCGCACCACCAGCCGCGTGCCGAGATAATGGTTGAGAGCCCGCGTCAGCCGCGCCCGCGCCAGCGCCGCCGTCACCTCGCTGTTGGCCTCAAACACCAGCCGCTTGAGCCCACCGCCAAACAGCGGCTGGAACAGCCGTTCCCCCGGATCGGTCAGCAGAAGCTGGATCACCTCCTCCTTCACATGCCCGTTCAGCCCGTCCGGAGCCATGGGGCGTCCATCATCGCCGATGGTGAAGGGAAATTTCAGATGTCGTCCCGCCATGCGCTTAATCCCACTCAAAATTCAGTTCATGGGCGTGTTCGGTCCCCTCGCCACCGGCCTCCTCCTCGGTGGTCCCGATGTCGGAGCGGTGGTCGTGCAGATAGGCAAGCAGCCCACGGGCAATCGCCACGAACATCATCCGCCTGTCCCGCACCGCCTCGGCCGTGTCGGGCAGCTCAATATCCCGGTGGCTATTCCACAGGCTCTTGAACTCCAGGTCGATCGCATCGGCCAGCGTGTCGGTCGCCTCATTGGTTACGGATCCCGCGTTCAGTTTTGCCATCAGTCCGTTTTCACCTTCATGCTGAGCAGGGCCGGGGTCGGCGGCGTCTGCGGTGAAACCGGCGGCGCCGGCGTGACAGGGATGCCAAGCACGGTCTCCCCCGGATGAATGTGCGAATTGAAAATGGTCACGAGCTGGTTGAGATAGGTCACCAGGTCATCGCCATAGACCACCGGATGCCGCGCCCCGTCGCCCAGTTCGACCTGCGGAGCCTCGACCACGACCTTTGAGTTGGCCTTCACCTCTATCCTGCCGTCCCGGCTGGTCAGCGTCATTTTGCTGGTACCGGAACCATCTGAAATCACAATGGTTTCCTGATCGTCATCGAGCGCGATGTGCATCCCGCTGAACGTCTTGATAACCGTCGTCACCTGTTCACCCTGACGGCCCTCCTCAGGATCGGGAGCATCGCCACGCGGCCACCATCCCCCGGACCAGATCGGATACCGGATGTCACCGGCCTCGAACTCGATCCACACGGCCGCATCCACCGGCGGCACCGCGAAAAATCCAACATCCGGGCCGGTGAAGGGCGCGCAGGGCAGCGCCCAGGGCAGTTCCCCGTCCTGCATCACACCCGGCACCCGCGCGCGGATGCGCCCCATGTTTTCGGGGTCGTTCACATCCGTGACGATCCCGCGCCGCTTGCCATGGACACGCGCCTGCTGGTCCTCGATGAACCCGGCCACCAGACGCTCAAACGACAGCCCGCGCATCACACCACCCCTCCCAACGGTCCCAAACCGCCAGCCGCCGAAACGCCGTTCCGGCGCAGGGTAAAGGCCTGGGTATAGGCCTCGTCACGCAGGGAATGGGTAACCTCGCTGATCAGGTAAAACCCGCCCAGAACCGCACCGGCCCCCGCCACCGCCACAACCTGATAGGGCCGGAGCACACCGGGATAGATCTCTGCCGAAACCTCCCCCTGACCGGACCAGGCCCAGGCACCCCGGTCCACGGTCGCCTGAACCTGGGCGTCCAGCTCCGTGCCATCGCCGTGGCTCTCCACGAACACCTCGCCCGGATCCACCACGTCGCCTGCGGGCGTGTCCCCCAGGGTCGCCGTGGCCGAAGTCTCAAATGCGGCCTCCAGTTCGGAGAGATCGGCGGGATCGATACTGCTCCCCCGCGCCTTCACCGGCGAGAGGGCATCAAGCTCCAGCGTCAGTTTGTTGAGGTTGCGCTCGGCACCGCTCAGCACAAGTTCCGGCAGGCCACTCTCCGCCGTCGGCAGGAACCGGAACCTGCCAATGGAGGTGCCAGGCTCCGCGCCCGGCTCGACATTCACCACCATGTTGGCCTCACGGGCCAGCCGGCGCAGCAACCCAAAATCCGTACCGTGCTGGGTCACCACACGCTCAAGGCTCGGCGCCCCGACACCACTGGATTCCGTCTCGGCCGTCAGCCCGTACTCGGAGAATATCTGTTCCGCGATATCCTCCGGCGCCATGTCCTCAAACAGCCGCGCCCGGTCGGTGCGGTTCATCATGGCGCTCTCGTCATTGACCACGATCACCGAACGGCTCTCATTCGGGCCACCGCCCATCTCGAACCGCTGCGCCACCACCCGGCCCTCGATCAGCGGCACGAAATCGCCTTTCCCGACCTGGACCTCCACCCGGACCTGGTTGAGCGGCGTAATCGCGTCGTCCTGAACCCAGGGCCAGTCACCCGCGCGGTCCTGCGCCATCGGAACCGTAATCCGTGCCTCGGTCACCATGTCGATGGCCTGATCGACACGGATCTCCTCGATCAGCGCCAGGCGATCCCCGTCCGCGGGGCTGCCTCCAAACCAGACACGGAACCGCGACACAGCCATCTCAGTCCTCCGGAACCTGGACGATCCGCCCCGGCGGCGTCAGAATGTCACCGGCATCCAATTCCGTGTTCGCGTCCGCCACATGCCAGAACCGCGTGCCGTCCTGGTAGCAGCGCTCGCAAATCACATCGAGCCGGTCGCGGCCCTCCACGGCCAGAGGCGCACCCTCCGTATCCGGCAGGCGGCGGAGCCTGACCACACTGACCTCCCCGTCTTCCTTTTTGGCCGTGGTCACCGGCGTATCGGCATATCTGCTGTTGGCGGTGAACATCTTCCCTCCCCCTAAAACCCGATGATTTCCGGAATGTCGCTGATGGATCGCCCGAGGTTCAGCACCGCCTGGGCGTCCTTTAGTGTTTTCAAGTACTCGGTCGCGCCCACCCCGATCAGATCGTCGGTGTCAGGCGGAAAGGTCACCACCTCCAGACCCAGGGTGACCTCCGCACGGATCACCGCAAGCCCGGAATTGAACAGCTTCTCGCCAACCCGAAACGCGGTGATCTCAACCGGCAAAATCCGGGTCAGCCCGCCCACAAAAATCAGTTTCGGCAACTGCTCCGGCGGGATCGACCGTGTGGGCGGGCTCTTCCCGCCCCCAAGAAGTGAGCCCACCGCATCCACCACCGCCCCGAGCAGCGCACCATTGCTGTCCGGATTGACCATCTTCTCAAGTGCGGCAAGCTGCGGCCCAACCCCAAACAGCCGCGCCGTCCCGTCACCCTGATCCAGATCGTCGGAGGCGTCGAATTTCAGGTTCAGGGTGAAACTCTCCACCGGTGCGGCATGGGCCCGGTGCGTCTCAAGCTGGCGGGCCGGCACCTTGTCATCCGTCGACCGCCGCTGAATGGCAAACTGCCGGTCCAGCTCCTCCACATTGTACTGGAACACCAGCAGATTGGGGATCGGCCCCAGAAACGTGTCGCCATACTGAACCAGCGCGCCCTTGGTGTGGGTCATCCCCTGCCCTCCCCTTCCGTGCGCCCGCGCCCTCCGGTCAGCCCGTCCACCACCCGCAGCGCAATCGCCTCGCGCAGAGCGGCCACATCACGGGGATCGGACACACCGGTCTCGCGCAGGTCGATACGAAACACATCCACCGTCGGCAGCGTCGACACCGCCCGCCGCGCCAGGTGCCGCCCCAGCGCCTCACCCAACCCGTCCATCGCCGCCTCCGCAACCGGGCGCGAAACCCCCTGCAACCGGATCGACAGACGTTCGAGATCAATCCGCGTCATGGCCGCAACTCCGGTATGTCACTGAAATAGGGCCCAAACGCCTCCGCCCCGGATTTCCGGCTCAGCTTGTCCAGCTCCCGTTTCGTGGCAATCAAAACGTCCCGCATCGTCACCCTGGGCCGCGCCCCCCGCGCCGCCGCCTGCAGCCCCGCATTGAGCGCAATCGACCGGATATGCCCGCCCGAGATCTGAAACCGCCGCGCCAGAAACCCGAAATCCACGTCAGCGGTGCACACCCGCGCGGGAAACACCCCTTCCCAGATCAGCCGCCGTTCCGCCTCACCCGGCACCGGAAACTCGATGATGTAGCGCAGCCGCCGCGAAAACGCCTCATCGAGGTCCTTCCGCCGGTTGGTGGCCAGCACCGACACACCCCCAAACGTCTCCATCCGCTGCAACAGGTAACATGTCTCGATATTGGCAAACCGGTCATTGGCCTCCCGCGCCTCCATCCGCTTGCCAAACAGCGCCTCGGCCTCATCGAAAAACAGAATGCAGCGCATTTTTTGCGCCACATCGAAAATGCGTTTGAGGTTCTTCTCCGTCTCGCCAATATACTTGTTGACCACCTGGCTCACATCGACCCGGAAAAGCGGCAGACACGTCTCCGCTGCGATCACCCCCGCACCCATCGTCTTGCCGGTCCCGGCCACCCCAGCAAACAGAAGCGCCACACCACCCGAGCCCAGCCGGTCTCCCGCCCAGTCATTGCGGAACCGCGACGCCCCCCGCACGGCGGCGACCGCTTCATCGAAATGGCTCGACACCGACGCGGGCAGGATCAGGTCCTCCCGCCGGTGAACCACCTCCACCGGCTCGGCCAGCCCATGAAAATCCAGCCCGCACTCAACCCGGCACACCGAGACAAGTTCATCCCGAGACCCAGGCCCCGTCCGACCAATCCGCGCGATCTCCCCCGGCTCCAGCCGAAAGTCCCGCGCCACCGCCCGCAGCCCTGGCAGGGACCCCAGCGCCTCGCGAAACAGCCCCTCCCGCTGCCGCGCCGACAGCGGCGGAATGGCAATCACCGGCCCGCGCAGATCAGCGGGCAGCGCCGCGAGGCTCTCCCGCCCATCCACATGCACAAACAACCGCACCGCCAGGTCGCGCAGCCCCGCCAAGACCCGCGCCACACCGGCCATCTCCTCCCGCGACGAAACAACTCCGGTGAGCAGCAGATCAGCGCCCGACACGCCCGCCGCCAGCAGCGACAGCGGCCGCACCTCCCCCTGAACGCAGGCACGCCCCGACCCGCCGTACTGCGCAGCCAGAAATCCCGCCGCATCGGCCCCGGCCGCCCCGGTCAGGGCCATCACCTCCAGACGCTCCGGCACCGACGAGAGCCGCCGTGCCAAAGTCGACCCACCCCGCGCCTTCACCGGTCCGAGAGCCTCAAGCCCCCCATCCGAGAGCCCGGCCAGGAACAGCGCCACATCCGGCGCCACGGACAACACCTCACCCGGTTCAATCAGCCCCAGGCGCAGCAGCGGCCGCGACGGATCACCCGCAGCCAGAACCTCATGGCCCTCATCCCAAAGCGCCTGCGCCAGATCGAGACAGGCCCAGGGCCGCCCGGCATCGTTGCGGCAGGCCGCAAATACCCGCGCCGAAGCCCGGTCCAGCCGTGCCAGAAGCGCCAGACCCAGCACGAAACACTCGGCCCGCGTCAGACCAAACCGCGCCGCCAGCCGCGCCACCCGGCCCTCATCCGGCGCATCGTCCGACAGCTGCCCGCCGAGCCACCCGGCCGCGACATCCGTTTCCATAAACTCCCGCCGCGCCTCCGCATGCCGCAACAGATCAAGCGCCGCCTGGCCCGCGTCTCCCGCGCCCAGATGCCGCTGCCACGCCGCCTCCCGGCGCAGCCGGATCACCGCCTGCCACATCCACCACCGCGCGGAAACATCGGGGATAACGAGATTGGGCGAAAGGACGCCCGGACCTTCATCATGTCGAAAATGCCGGTTCATGCCCAGGTCACCTCCGGCGCATCCATGGCCTGCTCCCCATTGACCCGCACAATGATCCGGTAACTCCCAGGGGGCAGAGCCTCATCCTCGGGAACACTCACCGTGAGCGAGGTCTGCGCCGCCGTCCCAGGCACCTCCAGCAGCAACCGCACGACCCCGCCGGAATAGAAGCCCACGAACACCGCATCCTCCTCCGTCCCGAGCAGGTCGCCGGTCACCGTCACATCCCCTAACAGGTTTGGCCCCGATGGAGACAGGACCCCCGGCGTCGCCGCCGTCACGGTCGGGCGCAACCGCCCCAGCACCGCGTTGGACGACTGCCGCCGCCCATTGGGCAGCGTGCGCCGCGCCGTGATCGAATGACTTCCCGCCGACAGACCTGCCGGCACGCTCAACCGCAGCTCCCGGTTGGACACATCCGCCGCCGGCACCGGGAAACAGGTCGTCCCGAAACAGACCTCTACCGTGTCCGCGGCCAGGTCACCCCCCTGAAGGGTGATCGCATCTCCCGCGTCAAACGCCATCGGCTCCACCCGGTCGAGCCGTGGCCCCAGCGAGGGCAGCACCAGAATACCCGGATTTGCGGGCGCTCCGACACTGTGGATCAACGGCGCGCCACCCGACCCCTCAACCCGTGTCAGCATCAGCGGCCGCAGATCGAACGCCGCCGAAAGCCGGTAATGCTCATCCGTGCCCTGCATGATGGCCGAGAGCAGCTCGACGGCGGAATCGTCAAAGCCGATCTTGATCGGCTCGGGATTGTCGAGCAGCGCGAGTTCCGGCGGCCTTTGCATGTTGATCTGCCGCAGCGCCAGCATCCCCTGCCCCAGCAGGTCCAATGCCGCGGAACTGTCGCTGTCCCGCTCACCATCCACCGCCGTCATGAGGAATTTCAGACAAAGCCAGATCGGCGGCTCCTGCCCCCGGTCCAGCGGCACGTTGCGCATATGCGCGTCATGGTTGAAGCCATAGAGAAACAGGTTGAGTTTCGGCCCCGGACTGCCGGACTGGGCCGAATGCTCCGGGCGTCCCACATCCACCGTGGTCGCATCCGTACGGGCGGTCAGCTGCTGGGCCAGCACGCGGGTCACCTCCCCGATTGCATTGCGGGTTTCATTCAGGGGCACGGCTCAAAGCCTCCGCACATAGGACCGCGACAGCCCCTGGCCACCGGTCCAGATCCCCCCCGCCGCCGGACGCGACGGGGCCGCCGGGCGTGGCGGAGGTGCCACCGGTTCAGGCTTCGGTGGTGCAGGTGCGGGCGGCTCCACCGACAGGCTGACCTCCCCGATCGACACCGAAACCCGCCGCGGCGGTCGCGGCACCTCCGGCACGGACGTCTCCCGCACCGGCTCATCCCTCACGCGCGCGGGGGCCACGGCCTTCCCCGCGACCGGTTTCACATCAGGCGCTGGAGCCGAATCAGGTTCCACCCGCCTCTCTTCTACCGCGGTCACAACCGACCGGTGCGGTTCATCCATCATGGCCGGACCTGCATCCGCCCGCGCCACCTCTGGACGCGGACTTTCCTTCGACCGAACCATTCGCGGCTCCGCAACTCCGTCCCGCGGCAATTCCGGAGAAGCCACCGCCCCGGACGTCTCCACCATAGCCTCCGATGCATCACGCACCTCCGGTTTCGCCAAAGACGCACCCACATCGGCGCGTCCTTCCGCCACCGGTTTCTCCACCGCAGCTTCCACGGCCAGGCGTTCCGCTCGCAACTCCGGCCCAACCGACACCGGCGCACTCTCCGCCACCCGTTCCGCCGGCCCGACCGTCGCTGGCGCATCCCCCACCGGCCGAGGCTCCCCACGCCCGCCAGGGACTTCCGCCACCGAAGCCGGTCGCACCGCCGCCTGCTCAACCGGCGCGGACGGCGCGGCAACCGTGGTTTCCCGAATGTCCGCCGCAACCGCCGCACGAAACCCCGAACCGCCGGGGCGTTTCGGATGCGTCACGGCCAGCGCCGCCATGCGGGTGAAATATCCGCTCATGCCGCCCAGGCCTCCCGGATCCGTTCGAGGTAATGGCGACGACGGCTGTCAGGCAGCGAAATAATCTCCCGCTCGCTCCAGTTATAGGCCATGGCAATCATGTGGATCTCATCCATCAGCCGTTGCGGCTCACGGGCCAGTTCCGTCACCAGCTCCATTTCCAGCGACAGCGGCATCCCCACATCCGCGCCACAGTCCGGGCAGGTGCTGCGCAGCTCCACATCCGAAAGCGGATCCAGTTCCGCCAGAACCTCCTCCGCCTCCTCCCGCCAGTCGCCACCCGGCGCCTCACCCTCCAGCAGCAGGTCCGCCAGCGCCACGGGATCCCCCCCGCTGCGCGCCAGATCACCCGCCCGCGGCAGCCGCAGACGCGCGCCGCCAAACCCGGTCTCCTCAACGCTCCAGTCCTGACGAAACATCGTCAGGTCCACCTCAACGTCGAGCTTTTCGCCACACTCACCGCAGGCCGTCTCAAACACCCGCCGCGCCCCGTTGGTCGCCACCGCCACCGCCAGAAGCCCCTGGCGCTGGCGCGGTATCGTCCATTCCGCCAGATCCGCTCCGGTCCAGGACGTGCCTTCCGCGGAGGACAGACAGGACTGCAAAACCGCACTGATCACGCCGGTCAGCGGACGGTCGAAATCAACCGTCATGTCGACCATGCCGATCCCGAAGGGCCGCGCCACCATGGCCTCGCCCTCTCGCCCCTGAACGGCCCAGACGGTCAGTGCCATGACGGCCTACCCTTCCGAAGGCTCGGTAACGGACAGATCGCGCTCCCAGCGTTCAGGCTGCAGCGTGATGGACTCGATCGCCACCCCGTTCTGCCCGCCATCCAGATCGGGCATCGCCGTGTAATCCGACACCCAGCAGCGCATGAGGAAATAGCTCTTCGCCACCTGCCCCTGAAGATTGAGCAGGTTCAGAACGAAATCCTTCTTGTACTGCGCCAGCAGGGCATTGGACGACCCGTCATGGGGATGCACGCTCGACGCCCATTCCTCAAAATCCGGATCATGGGTCAGTCCCCGCTCCATGGTGATCGCCTCGTAACTGGTCCGCCCCGGCGACTTCACGTCATAGGTGTTGCCACCCCCCGAGCGGTAGTTGACGACCTCGGTGCTGCGTTTCAGCGCCCCCACCTTGGACACGCCCATGACCACCCGCCCATCGAGCGACACCTGAAAGCGGAAGTTCTTGTACGGGTCGTAACGGTGTACGTTGACGGTAAATCCGTTTGGCATGACGGGGCCTCCTATACCTCGACCTGTCCGACGATCTGCCGGAACCGGATCACAACAAATTCCGCCGGTTTCAGAGGGGCGAAACCGACCTCGATGTTCACGATGCCCTGGTCGATATGGTTCTGGGTCGTGGTCTCACTGTCGCATTTGACGTAATAGGCGTCCTTCGGACTGGACCCCTGGAACGCCCCCTGCTGAAACAGCCCGTTCATGAACGCGCCGATATTCATCCGGATCGTGGCCCAGGTCGGCTCGTCATTGGGCTCGAACACCACCCACTGCGTCCCGCGAAACAGGCTCTCCTCCAGCATCAGCGCCGTCCGCCGCACCGGCACATAGGCCCATTCCGAGGCCAGCGCATCCGCGCCCACCAGGGTCCGCGCGCCCCAACAAATCGTCCCGTAGACCGGAAAGGTGCGCAGCACGTTGATGCCAAGCGGATTGAGCACGCCGTTCTGCCCGTCATTGACCTGGGCCGCCAGCTCACTGACACCCTGCAAACCCGTCTCGATACCCGCCGGCGCCTTCCAGACACCCCGCGCCGTATCCGTCCGCGCCCACACACCGCCAAGCGTGCCCGACGCGCCCACGGTCCGCAGCCGGAAATCATTGGTCGGATCGGGAATGCGCACCCTCGGGTAGTAGATCGCCGCGTTTTCCGACCGGAACCCGGCCTGCTCCAGATCGGCCATCAGGTCGGTCATGTCCGCGAGCGTGTTGGTCAGCGGCGGCAGATCGACAATCACCATCGCCCGGCGATCCTCACAGTAGGCAATCGCGTTCGAATAGACCGCATTCCTGTCCGTATCCGACAGCTCCGCCGCCCGCGGGATCATCAGCGTGTTAAAGAGATCCACATTGTCGAGCGCGAACATGCCCGTGGGCGGCTCCAGCGCCGAGGACCCGATCAACTCCGCCGCCTCCGGCGGATCGCCACTCACACCCCCGGTCAGCTGATACTGCTGTGCCGCCGCAAACGCCGTCGCCGCCGCCAGACCCAGGGTGCCCTCGGCCGTACCGCCGGTCACCGTCATGGTATGGTCGGGATCATAGGCCGCCCCGCTGCGCCCGGTCAGAAGCCGCAGCCGCGAATTGGCAAGCGTCACCCGCGCCGCCGCATAGGTGGGATTGCCAGGATCGGCGGCCCGGATCGCCGCCTCCACCCTGCCGCGCAGCTGACCAAGCGTAAGCACGGCCCCCGCATCCCAGGTCAGCGTCGCGGTCGCGGTCACCCCATCGACCGACAGATCGAGGGTCTGACCACCGCCCAGCGTATTGAACGCCGTCTCATCGAGATCCAGCGCCGCACCCGTGGTCCCGTTCGCCGCCGGACGCGTTGACCCGTCAACGCCGTCCTCGACCTCAACCTGAACAAGCAGCGACCCGTCATTGACGATGGTCTCCACAAATCTCGGACTGTCCTCATCCAGCGACAGGTCGAGGAAGGACTCGCTCAACAGCACCGGCGCATTGCCGTCGGTCCCCGCATGGCGCGACACCCGCAGGTTGAAGCGCAGATCGGTGGCATCCCCATCCACCACGTCATGGTCGATATCGACCCGCAGGTTGTTGCCCCAAAGGCCGGGATTGGCGGCCCGCACGGTCAGGACATTGACCGTGGCCTCATCCTGGATGACGTCCTCCGCCTCGTCCGGGGACCCGGCCGCGACGCGGATCACCCAGGCCTCGGTGCCCCCGTTGAGGAAAAACTGGGGTATGGCGAAACTCGCCTCCGACCGGCTGTCATAGCCGCCGAACACCCGTTCAAAGTCGCCGGTCCCAAAGATACGGACCGGCGTGTTCATCGGACCCTCGCGAAAGAAATCGACAAAGGCGCCGATACTCGTCGCGACCGACCGGATGGTCCGGCGTCCGCTGGGAACTTCCTCGATATAGACGCCAGGGGCGCCAAGCTGCTGTGGCATGTTTCCTTCCCTCCAGGAGCGGCGGCACGGGAGGTCCCGTCCGGAACTGTCAGGAAATTACAGTGCAGGTTCCGTGCCAGGTTTCGCGCCGGATGCGGGACTGATTTCACGGGCTCTTTTCGGGCCCTCCCCCTGTTGCGGGGCACAAATGACCCGCCCATGGGCCAGGAATTACCCGGCCCCGCCCCTCGCCTCTCCCGGCTTTACGGCACGACACGCCATCCACGCAACCTTGACAAATCGCATCTAGCCAGCTATCTAGCCAGTTACAGGAGACCAATCCCATGTGGACATTACAGGACGCCAAAAACCGCTTCAGCAGTCTGGTCGACGCCGCCATGGCCGGCCAGCCGCAGGAGGTCACCCGCCGGGGAAAGCCCGCCGTGGTGATCGTGTCGGCGGCCGAATATGACCGCCTTCTGGCCGAGGCCGGGGGCCATCGCGGGCGCTTTGCCGACCATATCCTGGCCTTCCCCGGTGACGCCATCGAACGGGCCGAAGCCCGCCCCCGCGACGTGGAATTCTAGTCGCGGCATGTTCATC
Organism: Amaricoccus tamworthensis; assembly: GCF_049800875.1. NCBI lineage: Bacteria > Pseudomonadati > Pseudomonadota > Alphaproteobacteria > Rhodobacterales > Paracoccaceae > Amaricoccus > Amaricoccus tamworthensis. Next base: position 81,212 of record NZ_JBNAFV010000014.1, read on the forward strand.
CTCGACACCAATGTCATCTCCGCCGTGCGCCGCCCGGAACGGGCCGTCGCGGTCGCCAACTGGCTCACGGCCCAGCCCGAGAGCACCCTCTTTCTCAGCGTCATAACCCTGGGCGAGATCGAACGCGGCATCCGCCAGCAGGACCGCGCCAACCCCGATTTCGCCCGCGACCTGCGCGACTGGCTCAACCGCACCGAGACCCTGTTCGCCGACCGCATCCTGCCCTTCGCCTCCCCCGACGCCCGGATCTGGGGGCGGCTCTCGGCCGAGATCGGACACCCCGGCGCCGACCTGATGATTGCCGCCACGGCACTGGCCCACGACGCCACTGTGGTCACCGGCAACACCGCCGATTTCCGGCCCACGGGCGTTAAGCTTTTCGATCCATTCGTTATTTGAGCGCTGGGGGATTCGCCCCCGAACCGCCCCCACACAACCGCCGCGATTCCCCCAAATCGGGAATCGCCAGATGCCGACCCAAAGGCCTTGCGGCCATGCGCCGCCCCTGATTTCCGATAAAGCGTTAGATTTCAGTTACTTAAAGATTGATATTGACAGGTGCCGTTCCAAAACAAAGAATATGTTGCCATAGTCATGGCTTTTCGGGCTATATATGGCGAAATACCAAGAATAAGCGGCCCAAGGCCGTTAATCAGGCGGACACTCCAAATGCGCAGTTTGCGTACCGAAATTCAATTCCGGCGCCCCGCGCCGCCCGCTGACATGCACCTTCCGGCCACCGGTTTGGAGGGTTTCATGTAGGCTGAAAACAACAAAACCGGATGGCTGCAACCACCCGGTTTTGTCTAACGATAACCCGTGGGCTGTTCGTCTTTCACACCTTCAGAATAGCGCCACGACATAAAACCCGCAAGTGTTTGCTGCGCGGGAACGAGGAAAATATGTCCAGGCACCCCTCTTTTGACCGCAAAAAGGGCTTTATTGCCCTGCCCGTCGAAATCCTTGAAATCGATCTTTCCCCCGGCGCCTTCCGCCTTTTGGCCGAGCTTTGCCGCATGGCAAATACCGAGGGTCAGTGCTGGCCCTCCCTGGCCCAGCTCAGCGACCGTATGGGCCGGTCCCGCGCTTCCATCTCCGGTTATATCCGTGAACTTAGGGACACGGATCTGCTCACTACCGAGGAACAGAAAACCGCGAACGGCTACAACTACCGCCTCAAATACCAGGTGACCTTCTGGAAGGAATGGCGGGCTTCCCTCACCGGACGGACCGTTCAGAAACCCGAACGCCGCATTCAGCCTGTTGAACGCTTAAAAGAGGATAAAAATCAGATCAATAAAAACCACAGTACGCCGCCTGCGCGGCAGGATTTTGATAATCTTCTTGTTCGCTGGGCCAATGTTTTCCGCGGGGCGCCCTACCCCGCCTGCGCCCGAAATCCGGAGCCCGACCTTCTAAATCAATCCCGTTCCGCGACTTCGGATCCCGGACCGATTCAAATTATATCCGCGGATATAATTCAAAAACTCACCTCGTTCTGGCGCTCAAAAAACGTGGAAACCGACGCCGCCAAACTGCAAAAACAGGCGCAATACCTCCGCGATCTGACCCTCGATCCCATCGAACTGGCACACCTTCTGAGCCGCATCAGCCACCATTGGGAGCCCCACTGGCGCCGCTGTCCCGACATTGACCAGTTCACCCGACTGGTCAAAAAGACCGGGATCACCACCACCGCCCAGAAGAGAAAACTGCTGGTCCAGCACCTCAAACGCTGGGAGATGGCACAAAAATCCTTGCGCAATCCGCCCATGTCGGTTTGTGTGTCTTTCAACAAAAATCAATCGGAAAACGCGGTCGCGTGACCGATTATATCCGCGGATATAATTTATGGCATACGGGCAATTTGAGCAGTTCATCCGCAACATGAGCCGGGTGATGGGCGCGGTAAATACCCGCCTGCAAAGGGATCTGACCCTGCGAACCCGCGTCGCGCGGCGCTTCTCCATGGTCGAGGTCGCGAGCCTTTTGGGTGTCGATACGACCTATCTGACCCGCATATCCAACGAGGAACCGGCCTTCCCCGACGGTGAAAAACGCGGGCGCGAGCGCACGTTTTCGCCGTCCGAGATCATGCTGATCCGGGCCCTGATCGGGTCAAATCCGGCCGCCAAACGCCCCTATCTCCACTGGCGCAGGAAGGGTCAACCGGTGAAGGTCGTGACCTTCGGTGCGCAGAAAGGTGGCACGGGCAAGTCGCTGAGTGCCGCCCATTTCGCCCAGTACGTGAACCTCCATTACGGCCTTCGTGTGGGTGTCATCGACGCGGACCCACAGGCCACCGTGAGCCTCTATTTCGCGGACCAGTCGCTGCCGCTGTTCCAGCCGGACACGCCGACGCTGGCGGATTTTATGGGGGTCGACACGCCTGGGGCCGACGACCTGACCGAGCGGACGCCGCAGGACCTGGACGCTGTCTGGCATCCGACGCCCTGGCCTGGGATCAAGCTGATACCCGGCGGGGCCAATATTCAGAACGGCGATATCAGCCTGTTCTTCATGTCGCAGAGGTCCCATGTGCCGGTCTATCGCGTGTTGAAGGACACCATAGCGAAATGGGATGAGTTCAACGGGCCGAAGACAGCGGTGGAAAATCTCCGCGGAGATAATGGCCGGTTCGACCATGAGGCCTATGAGACGGCGTTGAATGAGACGCTGGACGTGATCGTGATTGACCAGCAGCCGTCGCTGACGCTGATGCAGCTGAATGGACTGATCGCGGCGGACAGTGTGGTGATCCCACAGACCATGAAGGGGTTCGACCTGGCGACGCTGGCCACCTATGTGTCGAATATCGGGGAGTACCTGGAGTTCATCATGGGGTTCGAGGCGGACATCGAAATCGGTGCGGGTGAGCACATGGTTCTGCCGACCATCGTGCAGGAGCAGAACACCCAGGATACCGACCAGATCGTGGAGCTCTACCGCAAGGCGCCGCGGGAGGTTTTGCAGGTGTGGTACGGGCGGTCGGATGCGATCGCCAATGCCGCGGAGGAATACAAGAGCATCTATGAATACCTGCCGCCGTCGTCGAGACGGGTGTCGGCGCGGGCATTCATGGCGAATGCAAATGCGGTGAACGACGCTCTGGTGCAGAGGATCTGGCCGGATCTGCCACCACGGGAATTTGCCGCGAAATTCATTGAGGAGCGCTGGGGCTGATGGCACGTAAACGCAAGCTGGATGCGACCATTCCGGAAGAGGAGGAAACGGTCGAGGAGGCGCGGGAACCGCGGCAGGGCATGGGGGGCATGTGGGCCGGGTCGGCCATGAACATGCTGCGCCAGCGCATCGAGGACGCCAATGACTCGCTGCACCGGGGCATCCTGAACGGGACCGTGGCGATTGAACTCGACCCTGACCAGATCGAGGACAGTGTGGGCAGTGACCGCATGACCGACTGGCGGGAGGATGAGTCTTTTGCCCATTTGGTGGCCAATATTAAACGCCGCGGACAAACCCAGCCGATCCGGGTGAGGCCCAAAAGCAAGGATTGGGAGCCGGATCAGGCTAACCCGTTGGTATCAAATGATAAATTCAATATTCAGTCCGGGCGGCGACGTCTGGAGGCCTGCCGGGAACTGGGGCGGAAGGTTTTGGCGATTGTGTCGACCGAGGAGGGCGATGCGATCCAGGCGGATCTGGAGGAACGCTTCCTTGAAAACACCATGCGCAAGGACCTCAACGGGTTTGAGGAACTGATTTCCATTGGGGCGCTGGCCAAGGGGATGAAGGACCTGACCCAGATGGAGATCGCGGACCGGCTGGGCATCCCGCAGGGGGATGTGTCACTGGGTCTGGGGTGCCTGGAGTTTCGCAATGAGATCCTCGATCAGGTCGATATCGCGAAGGCACCGAAACGGTATTACCGCTCGATCCTGCCGAAGCTGAAGCGCGGCAAGCGGCTGAAGCCTCTGCTGCCGCCGGCGCTGACCGGGGACGCGCCGCAGAGCTATGACGTGCGGGGCATCCCGATGATGACCAAACCCAATGAGGGCGGGTTCTCGGTCAATATCCGCAAGGCCAATATCGCCCGGGATGACCTGGAGGACATGCTGGTCGATATTGCCCGGGTGGTTATGAAATACCAGATGAAGCGCTGAATTATTGGACGTAAATATGGCGCTTTCGGGACGGCGGTTTTGGCGTCGGCACGTAAGGCCAACCGCCGCTAGTCATAGCCGGTCATTTCGAGGTATCCAACGCCGGAATGACTGCCCTGGACCGTGACGGGGCCTTCCCAGTAGGAGACGGACATGTCCATCCAGGCCTGGGGGTTCAGCGCCGCGACGGTCAGGTCGACGCCGTATCGGGGCGTTTCGACGCGCCATTCGGTTGGAATCTCCCGTCCGCCCACGTCGCTGGTGGTGAGCGGGGTGGCCAGAAACTCACCGTTTTCCAGAGGGGTAGCCGTGCCGTCGGGAGCGATCCAGGTGCCGACCGACCACGGGTCGCCATCGGTGTGGCGCAGCACGTAGCCCATCAGTTTTTCGCCGGAGTCGAAGGTGAGTGAAAACCAGTCCCAGCCGGACTGGTTTTCGGCCAGGGGCTGCGAGGACCATTCGCGATCGAGCCAGGCGTGGCCCGTGACCTCGATGGTGCCGGAGGGCAGGGTGACGGTCCCGATGAGGTCGTAGGAGGGCTGTGCGTAGTAGTAGCTGGCCTGGCCCTGTTCGGATTTGACAGAGTAGCCGCCTTCGCCATGGAACACGAGCGGGGACGTGGCGGTGAGAGCCACGTCATAGGCAAAGTCGGTGCCGTTGGCGGCGAGGCGCAGATTGTCGAAATCAGGGCCGGAGAGGTGCCACTCATCGATCCAGGCGTTGAAGGGGTCGGGTGTGACGCCCGCCTGTCCGATGCCGCCACGGGCGAAACGCTCGGCGGTGCGGTGGATGTCGGCCGTGGTGACGGCGGCATGGGCGAACCAGATCTGGGGGGTGTTCCAGCCGGTGCCGTCGGTTGGCGCGAGAGCGGAGCGGAACAGGGTCCATTGCAGGCCGAGCGGTGTGCCGTCGGGGGCGGTCATGTTGGCGGTGATGTACCACCACTCGATGCGGAAATCCGGGTGCGGGCCGTGGTCCTGGGGGAAGGTGAAGGTTGGGTTTGGCGCGGGTAGCGTGAAGCCCTCGGCATCGGAGGCCATACCGGCAAAGCCCTGAGCGAGGGCGGGGAGGGGGAGGGTGGTGGCCGCGAGGGTTGTGAGGAAGCTGCGGCGGGTGGGCCCGATTGGAGAGGGGAGTGCGGACCTCGGGGGGCGCGAGAGCGCCTCCCATGGGGGAGGTCGGCGCTGCCGGGCGTTGCCGCCGGGCGGGAGGGTTGAGCGGGGTCTATCTCTCATTGGCGAACACCTTGAGCAGGTCGGCAGGGGGTGTGCGGGACAGGCGGATGGCAGGCCAGAGCGCGGCAAGCGCGGCGGCGGCCAGGGCCAGAAGCCCGAGGCGGGCATAGTCGAGCGGGAAGAGGAACATGGGGAGTTTCCAGCCGAATGCCTCCACATTGATGATCGCGAGCAGCACCCATGCGAGTGCGAGACCCAGCGGCAGGGCGCAGAGCGCGGTGAGGGCCGCAAGGATCACGGCGCGGGCCAGTTCCAGGCGGCCAAGCTGTCGTCGCGTCAGGCCAAGCGCCCAGACCGGCGCCAGGTGGGGCAGGCGCATGGTGGCAAGCGTCAGCAGGCTCATCAGGATCGCGAACCCGGCCACGGCCAGGGTCAGCACGTTGAGCGCGCCAGTGACCGTGAAAGTGCGCTCAAATATGCTCATGGAGAGCGCCTTGACCCCGGCCTGGTTGGTGATGGCGGCGGGCGCGAGACCGAACTCAGTGATCAGCGCTTCGCGCAGGGCGGCCGGGTCCTCCGTGCCGAGACCGAAGCGGGTGGGCTGGATGTCGGGGTGAAGCTGCCGGAACAGATCCTCGCCGATGATGGCCTGGCCCACCGGGTTACCGTAATCGCCAAAGACGCCGGCGATGGGCAGGGTCAGGTCGGGGGTGATGGCGAGGGTGTCGCCGGGGGCGAGACCGGCGCGGCGGGAGAGCTGTTCGTTGATGATGACGGCCTCACCGGTTTCGACGCGGGGCCATAGGTCGGGGGTTTCGCTGAGGAATTCCCAGTTGTCGGTGTAGATCGGGCTGACCCGGGCGCCGCCCAGCTCGGCGGGCAGGCCCGCGAGCCTCGTGTCGGTGTCCATGACCGGGCGGATCAGCACGTCGCGGGGGGCGAGAAATGCCTCCAGCGCGCCGCCATCCTCGGCCACGATGTAGAGGTCGGCGGCGAGGCGCTGGTCGAGGAAACCGGTGAAGGTGGCGCGGAAGCTTGAGACCATGGTGGAGACGCCGACATTGGCGGCCATCGCGAGCAGGAGCGCCATGAGCGCGAGGCTGAGGCCCGAAAGCTGCGCGCGGGTGTCGGCCCAGAACCACTGGCGCAGGGCGGTGGGGGCGCGGCTTTCGGCCAGTGTCAGGACCGCGCGCAGGATCAGGGGCAGGGCGAGCGCCGCGCCGATCAGCATACAGCCGAGCAGCGCGAACCCGGCGGCGAGGCCGGTGCCGAACAGGGCGAGCAGGAGGGCTGCGGTAAGCAGGATCGTGGAGGCGATGGCCAGTCCGCGCAGACCGCGTGTGGTCATCGCGGTGCGGGCGCGGCTGCCCGCGAGGATGGGCATGCGGGCGATGCCGTAGAGCGCGCCGGAGGCCGCGATGGCGGTGCCGCCAATGGCGATGGCAAGGCCGGAGAGCCACCATTCGGGGCGCAGGCTGAGGCCCTGGGCGATGCGCGCGCCATAGAGGCCTTCCAGGGTGGCGGAGACATCGGGCAGGAGGCCCGCCGCCACCAGCCAGCCAAGCGCGGTGCCGGTGAGGCCAGCGACAAGCGCGATGATCAGAAGCTCGGTGACGGTCAGGGCGATGAGGGTGGTCAGGGGCATGCCGAGGGCGCGGAGGGTGCGGATCATGCCCCGGCGCTGTTCGAAGGCGAGGCCGGTGGCGCCGTGGACGATAAAGATGCCAACGGCGAAGCCGAGCAGCCCAAAGGCGGTGAGGTTGAGGTGGAAACTGTCGGTGAGGCGCGAGAGGTCGCTGCCGGCCTGGGCGGGCTGGCGGATGAGGTCGGGGGCGATCTCCGCGAGGGGCGGGCGGTTGAGCGGCTGGCTGTCCGAGACGATCAGGCGGGTGATGCGGCCCGGTTCATTGAGCAGGTCCTGGGCGGTGGCGATGTCGGTCAGCGCAGTGCCGGGCGCTATGGCGGGGTCGGTGATGACGCGGTATCCGGGGTCGGGGGGCAGGCGGTCGGCCGTTTCCGGGGTGGCGAAGATCAGTCCGCCCGCGAGGATCTCCGGCAGGGTGACGTCGTCGGTGGCGGTGACCGGTCCCATGCCGCCGGGTGCGGTGAGCGGGTCGAGGCCGATGATGCGGATGCCGTTTTCAAGTTCGCCCTCCAGCACCGGGCCGACCTGCCATCCGGCGCGGCGGAGGTCGATGAAGCGGCTTTCCGGCAGGGAAGTGCCGGCGCGGGGCAGGAGCTGGTCGTAGCGGCCCTCGCCCAGGGTGGCGGCGGCGGCATCATAGCTGGCGCGCGCTTCGGAATTGACAGCCTGGACGCCGGACCACAGCGCGGTGGCGAGTGCCAGGCCCGCGACGAGGGTGAAGAGCTGAAGCGGGTTGCGGCGCCAGTGGGAGAAAAGGGCCTGGAGGCCTGCGCGGATCATGCGAGGCGGCCCTGGCTGAGGTGGAGCCGCCGGGACATGCGGGCGGCGAGCGTGTCGGAATGGGTGACCATCAGCAGGGCCGCGCCGGTTTCCGCGACGAGGTCGAGCATCTCGTCGAGCACTGTTTTGGCGGTGGCCTCGTCAAGGTTGCCCGTGGGCTCATCGGCCAGCACGAGTTTTGGCCGGGCCGCGAGGGTGCGGGCGATGGCGGCGCGCTGCTGCTGCCCGCCGGAGAGGTTTTCGGGATATTTGTGCAGGTGGTCGTCGAGGCCCAGGGCTTCGGTCAGGCGGGCAACGCGGTCGGGGTCGGGCGGGCCGGAGAGACGGGCGTGAAAGGTGATGTTGTCCGCGACGGTGAGCGAGGGGATCAGGTTGAACTGCTGGAAGATCACTCCGACCGTGGTGCGTCGCAGGGCGGCGCGGGGGCGGTCGCCCATGCGGGTGACATCCCTACCGTCGAGACGGATGGTGCCGCCATCCGCCGTGTCGAGCCCGCCCACAAGATGCAGCAGCGTGCTCTTGCCGGAACCGGATTCGCCGGTCAGCGCCAGGGTTTCGCCCGCGTCGAGCCTCAGGCCCGTGCCGTGCAGGACGCGCACCGGGCCGGAGGGGCCGTCATAGGATTTTTCGAGGTTTTCGACTTCGAGAAGCATGGGCGGGCTCATGTCTGATCGCGGTTTCCAATGAGTGGACAATCGGGGGCGCGATGTCACCCAACTTTCCCGGGAGTGGTCCAACGTGTCCGCGGGGCGGTTGTTCCCTGTCGGTGCCGGGCGGGCAATGTGGGATATACAGGGTAACAGGGAGAGCGGATCAAAATTGGGGGTGTCGCGCGGCTCTCCCGGCGCCTCGTGCCTCACGTGTTTTGCGGGCGCGAAATCAGTGGTTTCATTCGCCGGGGAGGGGCTTAAAGTGGTGCCAACGCGTGGACTGACAGGGGTGCCTTCCGGTGACAAAAATGAATGAAAACAAACTGAACGCGGCTTTGGACGCTCTGGCGAACCAGTATCCCGGGCCGGGGGGTGTTGCGGGTGTGGTCCATGAGGGCCGGGTGGTTGCGTCGCGGGCCTGGGGGTACAAAAACCTTGGCACTGCGGAGCCGATGACACGGGCGACGCGGCTGCCGATCTGTTCGATTTCCAAGCAGTTCACCTGCGGCGTTCTGCTCGATCAAATCGGTGATGCGGACCGGTTGAATGACCGTGTGGCGCGGTATCTGCCGGCGCTGGAAACCGAAGCGCCGCGGGTCACGGAGCTTGCCCATAACCAGTCGGGGCTGCGCGATTACTGGGCGCTGAGCGTGTTGCAGGGCGGCCGGGCGGAGCAGACCTTTGGGCGGGGTGATGCCCTGCCTCTGCTCGGCACGATCCGGACGGGGCATTTTCCGCCGGGCACGGGCTATTCCTACAACAACGGCAATTTCCGGATCCTTGCGGAGCTGATCGAAGCGGAGACCGGGCGGAGCCTTGAAGAGCTCTACCGGGAGGTGATCTGGGATCCGGCGGGCATGAAAACCGCGGAGCTGACCCCCGATACGCGCCAGCCCGCCGATGGGGTCGTGGGGTATGAGGGCTGTGACGCGACCGGGTTTTTCCCGGCGGATAACGGCATTTACTGGCGCGGGGATGCGGGGATTTCGGCCTCGCTCGACGACATGCTGGCCTATGAGGCCTGGATTGACGCGACGCGGGACGCGCCCGACGGGCTTTACCGGCGCATGTCGGCACGGCCGACGTTCCGTGACGGCAGCGCCGCAACCTATGGCTATGGCCTGGCGCATATGGAGATTGCGGGTCTGAAGGCCACGGGCCATGCGGGTGCTCTGCGCGGGTTCCGCTCGGTGCGGTTCAATCTCGCGCGGGAGCGGCTGTCGATCGTGGTGATTTTCAACCATGAGGCCAACATGTTCGGCGCGGCGTTCGGTCTGCTCCATGCGGCGCTGGATATCGAGGCGCCGAAACACGCCCCGGTGCCGGAGGGCTGGGACGGGCAGTGGATCTGTCGCGGGACCGGGCTTCTGGCGCGGATGTCGACGGCGGGGACGGACGCGACACTGCGGTTCAGCACCTTTCCGGACGTGCTGCATGTGGAGGGCGATGGCCTGAAGGGGGGCGAGGTGACCGTGGCGCGGGAGGGCGATGCCCTGCGGATGCGCCGGGCGGGGGAGAACCTGGAGGTGGTGCTCGACCCGCTGGAGGTGCTGTCTGACGCGGATGGCGGTGACCTGGCCGGGCGCTACGTCTCGGAGGAGACGGGCGGCGCGGTGGAGATCGAGTCGCGGGACGGTGGGGTGTACTGCCGCTTCGAGGGGATTTTGGGCACTGGCATCATGGAGCGCGTGCATCCCGCGGGGCCGGATGTGTGGATTGTCGCGACGCGGCGGTCGATGGATGCCCCGGCACCGGGAGACTGGACCCTGCGGGTGCGGCGCGACGGGGCGGGCGCGGTGGCCGGGTTCGAGCTTGGCTGCTGGCTGGCGCGGGGGATCGGGTATGTGCGGGAGGGGTGAGGGGTCGCGGTAACCTGTCAGATGTCCCGCCCGGCGGTGACGCCGGGCAGCACCAACCGCCCCCAATGGGCGGCGCTCCGCTTCGCCCGCGGTTTGCGATGCCCTCACCTGACGAGCGGAAACGTTGCACCAAACCCCCAATCGGGGCAGGCTGCCGCCCGTGGTCGGTTTTCACAGGCGAGGAGCCCAGACATGCCCTATCCGGATTTTATCAGAGCGTTTCCAGAAATAGACGTGCCGTTCCCCGATGACGTGGTGCAGACGGCGGTTGTGCGGTCCGATGACGGGCTCGTGGCGTTTTTCACGTTCCTCAAGGATATGGTGCTCCCCCCGCATTCCCACGGCGCCCAATGGGGTACCGTGATCGAGGGTGAGATTGAGCTGACCATCGGGGGTCAGACCAAAACCTACCGGGCCGGTGACAGCTACGACATCCCGGCCGGCGTCGAACACGGCGCCACCATCCGCGCCGGAACCCGCGCCATCGACGTGTTCGAGGAGGCGGACCGGTACAGGGTGAAAGGGTAGGGCGGGGGGTGCTCGAACGGACTGTCGACCGGACGAAAACGGGCGGAGCCTGAAGCCCCGCCCGGATTTTGCTTTTCACGCTGTCGTGCGGATTACTCCGTAATGACGGTGTCCTCGAGGAAGAAACGGCCGAGGGGGTTCTGGTCGAAGTTTTCCACGCCCGCACGGCTCACGTTGATGAAGGGGCTGTAGAAGAGGTCGATCCAGTGAGCGTCGGCTTTGGCCAGTGCCTGGATCTCGTGGTACATGGCCTCGCGTTTGGTCGGATCCAGTTCCAGGCGCGCGTCGGCGACGAGCTGGGCTACCGTGTCGTTCTGGTAGCGGGTCATGTAGTTCATGTTGACATCATGACCGAGCACGAAGGTGGTTTTCTGGTCCGGGTCGAGGATGTCGTTGGTCCAGTACATCATCGAGAGGTCATACTCGCCATCCACCAGCATGTCCCACGTCTGGCTGGGGTCCATTTTCACGAGATTGACGTCGATGCCCACGTTGGACAGCTGCTGCTGGATGAGGACCGCGACCTGCTCGTCGACCTCGTTGCCCGCGTTCACGAGGTAGTCCAGTTTGATGTCTTCGATCCCGGCTTCGGCCAGGGTGGATTTGGCGAGTTCAGGGTCGAAGGGACGGGCGCCGTTGTCGGCGCTGTGGTAGAGCGCACCGGCGGGAACGTAGCTGTTGGCGACGGTTCCCTGACCGAAGGTGACGGTATCGACGATCGCCTGTTTGTCGATGGCATAGTCGATGGCTTCACGCACGGCCAGGTTGTTGAGCGGTTCGCTTTCGTGGTTGAGGAGGAGGTGGTCCTCGCGGGTGGAGGGCTCGATATGGACGGTAAGGCTGTCATCGGCCTGAAGTTCCTCCACGCGGGAGAAGGGCACGAAAATGGCGGCGTCGAGTTCACCGGCCTGAACACTCAGCATGCGGGTGTTGTCGTCGGGCATGGAGATCCATTCGACTCCGTCGAGGCTGACGCGGTCGGCTTCCCAGAATTCGGGGTTTTTCTCAAGGATCACGCGGTCGCCGCGCAGCCAGTCCTTCACGATGAAGGCACCCGACGCGATGGGGTTTTCGGCATAGGCCTCCTGGCCCATTTCCTCGAAGCCCGCCTTTGAGATCACCGAGGTGGCGGGCATGGCGAGGGTGGAGAGGAACGGCGCGGACTGTTCCGACAGGGTGATTACGAGGGTTTTGTCATCGGGGGTCTGCATGTCCGAGATGATTTTGTAGCCGTCGGCCCAGAGCGAAAGCTCGCTGTCGCGCACGCGCTCGAGCGAGAACATGGCGTCGGTGGAGGTGATGGGCGTGCCGTCGGAGAAATTCGCGTCGCGCAGGTGGAAGGTGTAGGTCAGGCCGTCGTCGGAAATCTCCCAGCTCTCGGCCAGGCCCGGCACGAGTTCGGCGCCGGATTTGTCGACGCGCACGAGCACGTCATAGACGTTCATGAAGACCCAGAAGTCGATGTTCTGGGCGGTGTTGATGGGGTCAAAGGTGGAGCTGTCCTCGCGGCGGCCGATGGACAGCACGCCGGCGGCCTCGGCGATGGAGACGAGGGCGGTGGAGGCGGCGAGGGCAACGAGGCCCACGCGGGCAAATCGGGATATCATGGTTCTGGTCTCTCCTGTTGATTGGTTATGCGGTTTTTATTTCCTGGCCCCGTCCACGCGCGAGCGGGCGGTCGGGGTCGATGTTGGGAATGGCTGCGATCAGGTCGGCGGTGTAGGTCTGTGCGGGGTTTGCGAAGACCTCCGAAGTGGGGCCGGTTTCCACGATGCGGCCGTGGTGCATGACGACCACGCGGGCGCAGAGGTCGCGCACGATGGCGAGGTCGTGGGCGATGAAGATGAGCGTGAGGCCGAGGCGGTTTGAGAGGTCGCGGAACAGGTCGATGATCTGGGCCTGAATGGTCACGTCGAGGGCGGCGACGGATTCGTCGGCGATGATGACCTTTGGGTTTACCGCGAGGGCGCGTGCGATGCCGACGCGCTGGCACTGGCCGCCCGACAGGCTACCGGGGCGGCGGTTCAGGAAGCTGCGGTCGAGTCCGACCATGTCGAGCAGTTCGCCGCAGCGGGCGTCGATGCCGGATTTGGGTGTTTCGCCCTGGGTCAGGAGTACCTCGCGCAGGGTTTCAGCAACGGTCATGCGCGGGTTCAGGGCGTTGTAGGGGTCCTGGAAGACCATCGCGACCTCGCGGCGGACGCGGGTCAGGGTGCTGGTGGCCGTGATGGGGTCTCCGTCATAGCTGACCGCGCCGGAAGCGATTGGGGTGAGGCCCATGATGGTTCGGGCGAGAGTGCTCTTGCCGGAGCCGCTTTCGCCGACGATGCCGACGGTTTCACCCGGCATGATTTCGAGACTGACACCGGCGAGGGCGCGGAAATCCTCGCGTTTGCGGAACCAGCCGCCCGTTCCGGGGAATCTGACCTCAAGGTCGTTGATCTGGTAGACGGGTTTCGGATGGATTGTGGCGGGTGCGTTTGTCCCTGCCGCTTTGGCCTCGAAGGAAGGGTGCGAGGCGATCATTTTTTGGGTGTAGGGGTGCTGCGGGGCCGAGAGAAGCGCCCGTTTTTCGCCGGTTTCGACGATCCGACCCTCCTGCATCACGGCGATGCGGTCGCAGGTCTGGGCCACGACGCCAAGGTCGTGGGTAATCAGGATGATTGAGAGCTCGCGTTTGCGGCGCAGCTCCACCAGCAGTTCGAGGATCTGGGCCTGGATGGTGACGTCGAGGGCGGTTGTTGGCTCGTCCGCAATCAGGATTTCGGGGTCGCAGGCCAGCGCAATGGCGATCATGGCGCGTTGGCGCATGCCGCCGGAAAACTCGTGCGCGTAGCTGCGGAAATTGCGGGGCGGGTCGGGGAAGCCGACCTGGTCGAGCAGGTTTATCGCTTCGTTGGTGGCGTCGGCCTGGGAGAGACCCCGGTGGCGGCGCAGGCCCTCGCAGATCTGGTCGCCGATGCGGATGAGCGGGTTCAGGTGGCTGGTCGGGTTCTGAAAGATCATACCGATGCGACGGCCGCGAAGGTTGATCATTTCCCGTTCCGGAAGGTCAGGAATGGAGGTGTCGCCCAGAAGGATGTCGCCCTCGGTGATGTGCATGTTCGGCGAGGGTTTCAGGCCGATGATGGTGCGGCAGAGCAGGCTTTTGCCCGAGCCGCTCTCACCGACGAGGCCGAGGATTTCCGATTTGCCCAAGTTGAGACTGACGTCGCGCAGAAGAGGGCGCGGGCCGTCCGGGGCGTCAAACGTGAGGGAGAGGTTTTGAACAGTCAGAAGCGGGGTCATTCGAGGCGCCCCCAAATGTCGCTGAGCGCGTCGCCGAGCAGTGAGAACCCGAAGGCCAGAACAACAATGGAGACGCCGGGAAAGAAGGGGATCCACCAGGCCCGGGAGATGAAGCTCTGGCCCTCGGCGACCATGATGCCCCATTCGGCGGTTGGGGGCTGCACGCCGAGGCCGAGATAGCTGATCGCGGCACCGTTGAGCAGGACAAGAACAACGTCGGACATGGCGAAGACGATGGAGCCCGCGAGGGCGTTGGGCAGGAGGTGGCGGAACATGATGCGCGTACGGGAGAAGCCGAGGCTTTGGGCCGCGACGGCAAAGTCCTTTGTTTTCAGAACCAGGATCTGGGCGCGGATCAGGCGGGCATAGCTGACCCAGCCCACGAGGGCCATGGCGATGTAGAAGCTCGTCAGGCCGGGGCCAAGGATGGCGATGATGGAGAGCATCAGCACGAGGAACGGGAAGGCGAGCACGATGTCGATGATGCGCATGAAAATCGTGTCAACGATGCCGCCGAAGAAACCCGCGACCGTGCCGACTATGGTGCCAATGATGAAGGGGAAGAGTACGCCAAGCAGGGCGATCTGCAGGTCGATGCGGGCGCCCCAGATGACGCGGGAGAGCACGTCGCGGCCGAAATTGTCGGTGCCGAATGGATGCGCCCAGGAGGGTGGCGTCAGGCGTAGGTCGGGGTTTTGGTGAACCGGGTCGAAGGGGGCCACAAAGGGTGCCAGGATTGCGAGCAGGAGGAACGTGCCGATAATGCCGAAGCCTATGACAAGGCCGGTGTTTTTGCCGGGCAGACGCAGGCGGAGGATGGAACGCGGTTCGGGGGAGGGAATGTCGGTCATCAGAACTTCACCCTCGGATCGACGGCGGCAGTAATTATGTCGGCCGCAAAGTTGATGAGCAGCGTGGCAACCGCGAAGGTCATGGCCACGCCCTGAACGACCATGTAGTCGCGGGTGAAAATACCGCGCACAAGAAGCTGGCCCATGCCGGGCAGGGCAAAGACGCTTTCCACGACCACAGTGCCGCCGATCAGCCAACCGATATTGACGGCCAGCAGGTTGATGGTTGGGACCAGTGCGTTGGGGACAACGTGGCGCCAGAAGACCACGTTATCGGGCATGCCGCGGGCGCGTGCGGCGGTGGCGACGTCGGACTGAAGCCCGGCGATCATGCCCGCCCGCAGGCTGCGGGTGACGACGGCGGACAGGGACAGGGCGACGGTGAGGCCGGGAAGGATGAGGTGGGTGATCTTTTCCTGGAAGGTTTCGCCGTAGCCGGAGACGGGCAGCCAATCAAGTTCTACGGAAAACAGAATGATCAGCATCACGCCGAGCCAGAACTGCGGGAAGCCGATTCCTGCGGTGGAGACGATGCGGACGGCGTGGTCGGGAAGCTTGCCCTGGCGGCGGGCGGACATGGCGGCGAAGGGTACGGCGATGATGAGCGACATGATGACGCTCACCACCACCAGGGCGAGGGTTGGCTCGATACGGGTGGCGATGAGGTTAAGGACGTCGACCTTGTAGAGGGTGGAGCGGCCCATCTCGCCATCGGCGAGGTTTTTGAGAAAATAGAGGTACTGCACCCACATGGGTTCATCGAGACCGTACTGGGCGCGTATGTTGGCAAGCGCGGTGGGCGTGGCGCGGGTGCCGAGCAGAACGCGGGCCGGGTCGCCGGGTATGAGGCGGACCAGAACAAAGGTGATCACCGATATGCCAAACAGCACGGGTATGAGCTGTATCGGACGGTAGAGAATGAAACGGTATCGGTGCATGTGGGCTCTTCGGCTGGTGGCTGTCAGGTGCCGCGTTCGCAGCGTTGGAGAAATTCCTCGACGAGTTCCATGCAGGCCGCGCGTTCCTCCACATGCGGCATGTGGCTGGAATTCGGGAAGACATGTGGGGTGACGTTGGGAATGCGGTCCCAGAAGGGTTGCAGGCATTCGGTCGTCGCCTCGTCATACTCGCCCCGGAAGGCGAGGGCCGGTGCGGTGATGTTGTGCAGACGGTCAATGATCGACCAGTTTTTTAACGTACCGATGACGTGGAACTCCGTCGGGCCGTTCATCGTGTGGTAGACTGTCGGGTCACTGGCCATGGCGTCGAAGGTGCGCTGGACCTCGGGCGGGCGGGGTTTCACGCGGCATACATGGCGGTCGTAGAACACCTCCGTCGCCGCCTGGTAGTCGGGGTGGTCGATTGTGCCGGCGGCCTCGTGTTCGTCGAGGGTCGCCTGGACGTCCGCCGGGAGTTCGGCGCGCAGTTCGGCGGCGCCCTTCAGCCAGATCTGCATTGAGCAGGGGGAGTTGGCTATGACGAGCGCCTTAAGTCCGCTTGGCTGGCGGACGGCGTGTTCGGAGCCGAGCATGCCGCCCCAGCTTTGGCCAAGGTAGGCGTAGCGGTCCTCTATGCCCAGGTGTTTCAAAAGCGCGTCGAGTTCAGTCAGGAAAAGGTCCACGGTCCAGAAATCCGCGCCCTGGTCGGGCAGGCGGGTGGAGTTCCCATTGCCGATCTGGTCGTAGTGGATCACGGGACGGCCGGTTTTGGCGATGTCCCTGAAGCTGTCGACATAGTCGTGGGTGCAGCCGGGACCGCCATGGGCGACCACAAGCGGGAGTTTGGGTGAGTCGAGTGAACCGCTGATCCGGTACCAGGTCTCGTATTCCTGCCAGGTTGAAAACCCTTCGGTCATTTCAAATCCGCTCATCGCGTTTCGTGTCCCCTGTTCGCAATGGGGAAGCTTAGGCACGGAATTCATCGGAAAAATACCCAGGTAAACTTATAGGTTCCTGGACATCTCAGGCGTTCGGATTGAGCAGGCGGTAGTGTGCGGCAAGGGTGACCGCGTGGTTGCGGTTGCGCGCGCCGAGTTTCTTCGTGGCCGAGGTGAGATGCAGGGTCACTGTGGGGATGGAGCGGCTGAGCTCCCAGGCGATTTCCTTCGTGGTCATGCCGTGGGCGCAGAGGCGCAGGCACTGGGTTTCGCGGGGGGTCAGCTGCACGTGCGGGGTGCGCAGTTCATGGGGTTTGAAGCCGGGATGAATCGCGTCGTGGAGCATATGAGCAAGATGGCCGACAGACGAGAGGTGCCGGTCAATCCCGGACTTGTCCATGGGATCGCGGCAGATGGCCGTGAAGGTCGCGAGCGCGCCGTCCGGGTTGGGGATGGGCACGGTGATGCCGCAGTCCATGCCCGTGTCGCAGAGGTAATCCACCACGGGGCGGTGACGCTTCGACATTATTTTGTCCATGATGGCGCTCTGGCGGCCGCGATGGGACCAGGTGAAGGGACAGGTGACATGGCGGGAGGCTTCCATGACAGGGTCCCATCCGTAATAGCCTTCCGAGCACCAGAGACCTTCCATGTCGTCGGGCGCGTTGCGCATGTCGAAGACCGTGGGAAGGATAAAGCCGCCGTCATGGCTGAGCGGGACGGGTGAGTAGTCGTAGGTGAACACGTTAAATCCCGCCGGAGCGAGGGCGTCGCGGACCAGGTCCATGGCCTGATCAAGGGGCATTCCGTGGTGCAGGCCGTGCAGGTTTTCAGATGGGGTGTCGTACATTGGCGTAAATCTGGCACAAGTTTTTCATTAGTCAATTGGACGCCAAACCGGTGCCGTTTCCGCTTTGTTTTTCGCGCGAACCGGCGGTCCGGAGCAAGTGGGCGCCCCGATTCGACCGGCCGCTGTGTGACCGGCGGGTGGCGATTCGGGGAAAAATGGGTGAAAAATGGTCTGCAAACAGGTCTGGAATTGGGCTGACTGCAAAATTTCCGCACTTTTTTGAGGCAAATTTGGTGGTTTTGACTGATATGGGGCGTTGAGCGCCCTCTGACTTGACCGATTAGAAAACTGGCGACAGTCTGGATGCACATCCGGCTCAACGCCGATCGGCATTCGCGCCCCGACCCGACATCCTGTCCCATGGCAGATGTGGGGGCGGGGCTTTTTGGTTTCTGGGGGTCTCTTGAAACGCACCGTTGCACTTGGTCTGCTCTATTCGCGAAGTGGCAGTTACGCCCGTATCAGTGACGCCTGCCGCACCGGCGCCCTGGGGGCGATTGAGAAGATCAATGCCGATCCGGGCCGCCGGATTGCGTTTGAGGCGGTGGAGCGGGATCCGGGGGGGAACGTGGATCTCTACGGGCCGCTCTGTAAGGAAATTCTGCGGGACACGGAGGCGCATCACATTATTGGCTGCGTGACCTCGTGGAGCCGCAAGGAGGTCATTCCGACGCTGGAAAAATTCGACGGGACGCTGTGGTATGCGGTGCCCTATGAGGGGTTTGAGGCGTCGGATCATGTGGTTTACCTGCATTCCTGCCCCAACCAGCATCTTTTGCCGCTGCTTGACTGGTGCATGCCGGCTTACGGGCCGCGCGGGTATCTGGTGGGCAGCAATTACATCTGGGGCTGGGAGATCAACCGGCTGGCGCGGGAGACGATGCACGCGCGCGGCGGTGAGGTTCCGGGCGAGCGGTATCTGCCCATCGGGTCCACGGATATTGACCGGATGATCGAGGAGGTACGGGCGACCGCGCCGGATTTCATCATCAATTCGCTGATCGGTCCGTCCTCCTACGCGTTTTTGCAGGCCTATGCGGAGCTGGGCCGGGAGGATGCGCGGTTCCGGCCGGAGAGCTGCCCGGTTCTGTCGTGCAATCTGACGGAGTGCGAACTGGACGAGATCGGGCCGGAGGCGGCCGAGGGTCTGGTGGCGGCAGGGCCGTATTTCCGGGACGGAAATGGCGCGTTCGGCAGCAGTCACGAGGCGGCGGCGAGCCGGGCGGTGCATGCGCTGGCAAACCTTCTGGAACATGCGCCGGAGAGTGACGCGCAGAATATCGCGGCGCTCCTGAAATCGCCGGTCGGGCTGCGCAGCGGGATTGATGCGAAGACCCATCACTGCCACCAGCCCGCTTTGATTGCGCAGGTGCGTGAGGGGACGTTTCGGGTGATCGAGGATGGCGGGGTTTTGCCCGGTGATCCGTATCTGACGCAGCCGCGGCCGAAAGGGACCACGCCGAAACTGAGGGTGATCCGGTGAGCCGGGGCGTGCGCATAGCCGATCTTGGCGGGGCGCGGGCGGTGATTTTGCACCGGCCCCATGCGGTTGTGACGGCCCTGACGCGGCAGCTTCAGGCGGTGGGTCTGCATGTTGAGACCTGCTGGCCGGAGTTGAAGGCGGACGCGCTGGCGGCGGATTTCGTGTTTTTCGACGCGGATATGGGCTTTGACGAGCAGTTTCCCTGGCCCAAGGGGCAGCCGCCCATGCCGATGATCGCGCTGATCGGGTCGGAGGCGCCGGGCCGGGTTGAGTGGGCGCTGTCCACCGGGGCGAGTGCGCAGATCCTCAAACCCGTGGGCGATGGCGGGGTCTACAGTGCGCTTCTGATTGCGCGGCATTCCTTTGAGGCCCGGCGCTCGCTGGTTTCCGAGGCGGCGGATCTGCGGCGCAGGCTGGGTGAGCGGCAGACGGTGGTGCGCGCGGTGGTGCAGCTCATCGACGTTATGGGCTCGGAAGAGGAGGCCTATGCCGAGTTGCGCCGTCAGGCGATGGATGCGCGGGTGGGCCTGGAGGAGGCGGCCGCGCGGATTTTGGCGGGCAAACCGCTGCGGATGGTACGGCCCAAAGGTGAGAGAAAATGAGTGACGTGGCGGTGACCCCGGCGGCGGTGCGGCGGCCCGATGGTGTCTGGGCGCGGCTGCGCCGTCGCAAGCTGGCGCTGTTTGGCATGGCGATTGTGGTTCTGATGGTGGGCTCGGCCATTCTGGCGCCGTGGATTGCGCCCTACGATCCGTTTGAGCAGCATTTTGAGGGGCTGTCGCTCTATGGTGAGCCGTTGCCGCCGGGGGGTGATTTCCTGCTGGGGACGGACCTTCTGGGGCGGGATCTGCTCAGCCGGCTGCTCTATGGGGCGCGTACCAGTTTGATAATTGGTGTGGTCGCAAATGGTATTGCCCTGGTGATCGGGACGCTGATCGGGCTGGTGGCCGGGTTTTTTCGGGGCTGGATTGGCAGCGTGCTGATGCGGTTCACGGATCTGATGATGGCGTTTCCCGCACTTTTGCTGGCGATTTGCCTCGCGGCGATTTTTCAGCCGTCTCTGTGGATCGTGGCCTTTGTTATCGCGATGGTGAACTGGGTGCAGACGGCGCGGGTGATCTATACCGAGACCACGGCGCTGACGGAGCGGGATTTCATTGCCGCCGAGCGCACGCTGGGCGCGTCGACGACGCGGATCGTGTTCAGGCATATCCTGCCGCATCTGATCCCGATGATTGTGGTCTGGGGCACGCTGGGAATTTCGACGACTGTTCTGCTGGAGGCGACGCTGTCCTATCTCGGGGTTGGGGTGCAGCCGCCGACGCCGAGCTGGGGCAACATTATCTTCGAGAACCAGACCTATTTTCAGTCCGCGCCATGGCTGGTGTTCTTCCCGGGTGCCGCGATTGTCGTGCTGGCGCTGGCGTTTAACCTGGTGGGGGATGCGCTGCGCGACGTGCTGGACCCGACCTTGCGGGGGTCGAACTGATGGCGGGCTATGCGGTACGGCGCCTGGTGCAGGCGATGCTGATTTTGCTGGGCGTGTCGTTCATCACGTTCTTCCTGCTCTATGTGCTGCCCGCCGATCCGGTGCGACAGATCGCGGGGCGTTCGGCCACGCCGCAGACGGTGGCGAACATCCGCGAGCAGCTGGGCCTCGATCAGCCGTTTCTGGTGCAGTACTGGCGTTACATGGCCGGGCTGTTCCAGGGAGATATGGGCCGGAGTTACCTGCAGAAGACGGATGTGGCGACGCTGATTGCGGCGCGTCTGCCGGCGTCTCTCCTGCTGATGGCGGCGGGGATTTTCGCGGAGCTGTGCATTGGTCTGACCATGGGTGTGATTGCGGCGCTGTGGCGTGGGCGGTCGATTGACAACTCGCTGATGATGACGTCGTTCGTGACGGTTTCCGCACCGCAGTTCGTGGTGGCGCTGCTGCTTCTCTACGTGTTTGCGGTCAAGCTGGGGTGGTTTCCGATTGGGGGCTACGGCACGGCGGCGCATCTGGTTCTGCCGGCGATGACGCTCGGGGTGCTGGGGTCGGGCTGGTATGCGCGGATGATGCGTTCGAGCATGGTTGAGGTGCTGCGCTCCGATTTTGTGCGGACGGCGCGGGCCAAGGGGCTGACGCGGGGGCGGGTGATCCTGCGCCATGCCATGCCCAACGCGATCCTGCCGATCATTGCCATGATCGGGATCGATATCGGGATCTTCATGGGTGGCATCGTGGTGGTGGAGGGCGTGTTCGGCTGGCCGGGCATTGGTCAGCTGGCCTGGCAGGCCATCCAGCGTGTCGACATTCCGATCATCATGGGCGTCACGCTGGTATCCGCCTGCGCCATCGTGCTGGGCAATCTGCTCGCTGATCTGATCACACCGCTGGTCGATCCAAGAATTCGCATTCGATAGGTTTCAACAGGAGAGAAAGTAGGAAAAATGAAAAAGCTGCTTGCAACGACCGCCCTCGTGGCCGCGCTGGCCCTGCCCGCCGCGGCTCAGGAGACACTGGACCCGAACGCCACGCCGGGTGGCAACATCACCATCACTTACAAGGATGATGTGGCCACGCTCGATCCGGCGATTGGCTATGACTGGCAGAACTGGTCCATGATCAAGTCGCTCTTTGACGGGCTGATGGATTATGCGCCGGGCACGACCGACCTGCGCCCCGGGCTCGCCGAGAGCTATGAGGTGTCCGAGGACGGCATGACCTTTACCTTCACCCTGCGTGAGGGCGTGAAGTTCCATAACGGGCGTGAGATGACCGCGGAGGACGTGAAGTACTCGCTCGACCGCGTGACCAATCCGGTGACGCAGTCGCCTGGTGCGGGCTTCTTTGGTGCGATTGAGGGCTATGACGCGATGGCCTCGGGCGAGGCGGAGACGCTGAGCGGTGTGAGCGTGATTGATCCGCAGACGGTGGAGATCAAACTCTCGCGGCCGGATGCGACCTTCCTGCATGTGATGGCGCTGAACTTTGCCTCGATCGTGCCGCAGGAGGCGGTGGATGCCGCGGACGGTGATTTCGGCAAGATGCCGGTGGGTACCGGTGCGTTCAAACTCGACGAGTGGACGATTGGTCAGCGTCTGGTGTTCGCGAAGAACGGGGACTACTGGCGCGATGGGCTGCCCTATCTCGACAGCGTGACCTTTGAGGTGGGCCAGGAGCCGATTGTGGCTTTGCTGCGGTTGCAGAACGGTGAGGTGGACGTGCCCGGTGACGGCATTCCGCCCGCGAAGTTCCAGGAGGTGATGGCGGACCCGGAGCAGGCCGCGCGCGTGGTTGAGGGCGGTCAGCTTCAGACCGGTTACATCACGCTCAACGTGACCATTCCGCCGCTCGACAATGTGGATGTGCGCAAGGCCATCAACATGGCGATCAACAAGGAGCGCATCACCCAGATCATCAACGGTCGTGCGGTGCCCGCGAACCAGCCCCTGCCGCCGTCCATGCCGGGCTATACCGAAGGCTATGACGGCTATCCCTATGACGTTGAGGGCGCGAAGGCACTGCTCGCCGAGGCCGGGTTCCCGGACGGATTTGAGACCGAGCTTTACGTCATGAACACCGACCCGAACCCGCGGATTGCCCAGGCGATCCAGCAGGATCTGGCGGCGATTGGTGTGGATGCGGCGATCCAGTCGCTGGCCCAGGCCAATGTGATTGAGGCCGGTGGTGCGGGCACCGCGCCGATGATCTGGTCCGGTGGCATGGCCTGGATTGCGGATTTTCCCGATCCCTCCAACTTCTTCGGTCCCATTCTGGGCTGTGCCGGTGCGGAGGAAGGCGGCTGGAACTGGGCCAAGTTCTGTGACCCGGAAATTGACGCGGCGGCCACCGAAGCCGACAGCATGCTCGATCCGAGCGCGCCGGAGCGGCTTCAGATGTGGTCGGACGTGTACATGTCCGTGATGGAGCAGGCGCCCTGGGTGCCGGTCTTCAACGAGCAGCGTTACACCATGAAGTCCGAGCGTATCAGCGGGGATGACAGCCTGTTCGTCGATCCGGTGTCGATCCCGGTCAACTATGACTACATCTACGTGACCGAGTAAGAACCATGTGCAAGGCGTGCGATTACACGATCCACGGCGCACAGCATCATTTCGGCTGGGACAACTCGTTTGCCCCGGTCGAGACGGTGGAGCCGGGACAGACAATCAAATTTCACTGCCACGACAGTTCGGCGGGCCAGCTTGGTCCGTCGTCCACGGTCGAGGATGTTGTGGCGCTCGATTTTGGCAAGATCAATCCGGTCTCCGGGCCGATCCTCGTTGACGGGGCGGAGCCGGGTGATGCGCTGAAAATCACGCTCGACAGCTTCGCGCCGCAGACGCAGGACGGCAAGGGCTGGGGCTGGACCGCGAATATTCCGGGCTTTGGCCTGCTGGCGGACCAGTTCACCGATCCGGCGTTGCATGTGTGGAGCTATGAGCCCGACACGATGGCGCCGGCAATGTTCGGGACCGAGGGGCGCGTGCCACTCAAGCCCTTTGCCGGGACCATTGGCAATGCGCTGGCCGAGGACGGGCTGCATTCCATCGTGCCGCCGCGGCGGGTTGGGGGGAACCTCGACATCCGCGATCTGGCCGCGGGGTCGGTTCTGTACCTGCCGGTGGAGGTTGCGGGGGCGCTCTTCAGCATTGGGGACACCCATGCCGCCCAGGGTGATGGCGAGGTCTGTGGCACCGCCATTGAGAGCCCGATGGATGTGGTCGTGACCCTCGATCTTGTGAAGGATGCGGGGCTGAAAATGCCGCGGTTCACCACGCCGGGGCCGGTGACGCGGCATCTCGACGCGAAGGGCTATGAGGTGACCACGGGCATCGGGCCGGACCTGATGGCGGCGAGCCGGGACGCGGTGTCGGGGATGATTGATTTCCTCTGTAGGACGCGGGGCATGGCGGCGGTGGACGCCTACATGCTGGTTTCGACCTGTGGGGATCTGCGGATTTCCGAGATCGTGGACATGCCCAACTGGGTTGTCAGCTTCTACTTCCCGCGGTGCGTTTTTGAATGACGGCGGAGGCGGTCATGCCGGATGTTGCGCAGGTGACTGACGGCGCGGAGACGGTTCTCTCCGTGCGCGGGCTTCAGGTGGCCGCGCGCGGGGAGGGCGGGCCGGTGCCCCTGGTGAAGGGCATCGGTTTTGACCTGAAACGGGGAGAGACCCTGGCGATTGCCGGTGAGAGCGGGTCGGGGAAGTCGATCACGTCGCTCTCGATCATGGGGCTGTTGCCGCCGCCGGGCGTGAATGTGACAGGCGGGGAGATCCGGCTGGGGGATCAGGTTCTGACCGGGCTGTCCGATGCCGGTTTGCGGCGGGTACGGGGCAACCGCATCGCGATGATTTTCCAGGAGCCGATGACCAGCCTGAACCCGGTAATGACCGTGGGCAATCAGGTGATCGAGGCCATTCGCGCGCATACGCCCATGTCGCGTCAGGCGGCGAAGGCGGAGGCTCTGGCGGCGTTGAAGGCCGTGCGGCTGTCGGAACCGGCACGGCGGATGGTGCAGTATCCCCATGAGCTGTCAGGGGGGATGCGCCAGAGGGTGATGATCGCGATGGCGCTGGCGTTGAAGCCGGAGGTTCTGATCGCGGATGAGCCGACCACGGCGCTCGATGTGACGGTGCAGCGGGAGGTTCTGGAGCTTCTGCGCGATTTGCAGAGGACCCAGGGCACGGCGATTTTGCTGATCACGCACGATATGGGTGTGGTGGCGGAATATGCCGACCGGGTGGTGATCATGCGCCAGGGCCAGGTGGTGGAGGAGGGCGACACGCGGCGCATCTTCCAGGCGCCGCGGGAGCAGTATACCCGCGATCTGCTGGCCTCGGTGCCGCGGATGGGGACGGGCGGTGAGGCCGTGGCCCGGACGTCGGCGCCGGTGGTGGCGGAGCTGCGCGACGTGCAGGTGCGTTTTGACATTCGGGGCGGGGTTCTGAACCGGGTGACGCACCGGGTCCATGCGGTGGAGGGGGTGAGCCTCGACATTCGCGGGGGCGAGACCTTTTCGCTGGTGGGCGAATCCGGCTGTGGCAAGTCGACGATTGCGCGGGCGATTGTGGGTCTGGTGCCCCATGAGGGGTTGATCAATGTGGCCGGGCAGCGCGTGGGTCTGATGACGGCCGAGGCGCGGCGGCGGCTGAGTGCGGCGACGCAGATCGTGTTTCAGGACCCTATGGCCGCGCTTGATCCGAGGATGACGGTGGGCGAGCAGATTGCCGAGCCGCTGCTCATTCACGGGGATGGTGACGCGGCCAGCCGACGGGCGCGGGCGGGGGAGTTGATGGAGCGGGTGGGGCTGACCACCGCGCAGCTCGACAACTACCCGCATGAGTTTTCCGGCGGGCAGCGGCAGAGGATCTGTATCGCACGGGCGCTGGCGCTGACGCCGAAGCTGATCATTGCGGATGAGAGTGTCTCGGCGCTCGACGTGTCGGTGCAGGCACGGGTGCTCGATCTGCTCAGGACCCTGAAGGACGAGATGGGCATTGCGATGCTGTTCATCAGCCATGACATGGCGGTGGTGGAAAACATCTCGGACCGGGTGGCGGTGATGCATCTGGGGCAGATCGTTGAGACGGGCAGCCGGGCGCAGGTGTTTGGCGATCCGCGTCATCCCTACACGCGGCGGTTGATGTCGGCGGTGCCGGTGCCCGATCCGGATCATGTGCGCGCCGCGGAGCTGCGGATGACGGGGGATGTGCCGAATCCGGTGCATCCGGTGGGCGCGGAAGTCAGACGGCATCACATGTTTGAGGTTACGCCCGGGCATTTCGTGGCGGGAGTGGTCTGAAAACGGGGTTTTTTCGGGAATTCAGGTGTGGCAATGTTGCACTGCATGATCGCCAAGTGCCTTAAAAATATGCGGTTTAACCTCAGCGCATAGCGGCAATGCAAATTTTGTGTGTGCAATGCAGCATTTGGTAACCTACCTGCCCTACTCGACGGACATTCCGTCATCCCGGGCCGCGATGCATGTGGCCAGAACTGAGAGCTGAAAATGACTTCCGTTACGACAAATACGAGCGTCGTCCATAAACCTCTTTTCCCCGGCCTGGCCGCGGGATTTATGCGCCTGTACCGCGCAATGGTGAACTCGAGCCAGGGTGCAAGGGGTCTTGCCCATGCCCGTAAGCTGGACGCGTTGACCGACGAGCAGCTTGCCGCGAAGGGTCTGCGCCGCGATCAGATCGTGCGCCACTCCTTCCAGCATCTGATGCATCTGTAATATTTCGGGCCCGGCTGTCGTGAATGGCGCCGGGCCCAACACTTTTTTGGGGGGTCAGGCCGCGGGGCTTTCGATCCGCTGGCGCAGGGTGCGCTGTTCAGCGGCATCCATGGGGAAGCGCCACATCAGGCCGATAGCGGCCAGTTTCAGGACAATCGGAGCGAGTGCGTAGAGGAGCGAAAGCCCCAGGAGCGCGCCGTCGCTGTTTGGGCCCGAGGCCGAAAATCCGATCCATCCGAGAAGTATAAGTGCCGCGCCGCCCGCACCGGCGAGCGCGAATTTCTGTGCGAGTGACCAGAGGGCGAAGAAGGCCCCGGTGCGCTGGTTTCCTGACCGGGCCGTGTCGAGGTCCACGAGGTCGGCCTGCATGGCCGATGGCAGGGAGAGGTCCGCGCCAAGGGCGGCGCCGGAGAGCGCGCAGATGGCGGTGAAGGCCAGGATGTCACCCTCGCGCAGGAAGAGGGCCACGGCGAATACCGCGCAGGCGTAGAGCATGGCGCCGCACCAGACGCGGTGTTTGGAAAACCCGCGTTTCACCAGCCAGGGCCAGAGGGGGGCGGCGAGGACGGCCGCGCCGAAATAGACGATCAGCAGCGGACCGCCGAGGTCCGGGGCGCCAAGGCGCTGGCTTACGAAAAAGATGAAGAGGCCCGCGGGCAGGGCGTTGGCCGCACCGTTGATGAAGAAGGCGGCGAGCAGGCGGAGGAACAGTTTTTCCCCGGTCAGGACGCGCCAGAGCGAGGCGGGACCGGCCTGCACACGGCTGAAATCCCTCGGTTCGGGTACGCGGGCGAGGCAGAGCAGAACGGCGAGGGGCAGGCCCGCGACGATCAGGAGGGCGACGTATTCCATGCCCTGGGTCGCGTTGGTGCCAAGCGCGTAGAGGATTGCGGCGAGGATCGTGCCGATGAGGCCCGCGGTCTCGCGCCAGGTGGCGACCGTGCTGCGCCCGGCATAGTCACCGGTCATCTCGGCCCCCCAGGCGAAATAGGGCGTGAGGATGATGGTCCAGCCGAGGGTCAGCAGGAAAAGCCAGAGTGTCAGGTGGGCGATGTCGACGCCGTCCGGCGGGACGAAGAGCATCCAGGCCGAGAGCATGACGAGCGGGGTGCCGAGGGCCAGCCATTGCCGTCGTCGGCCCCATCGGGTGGTGATGCGGTCGCTGAGAATGCCGATCAGGGGGTCGCTGATTGCGTCGAAGATCCGCACGAAGATGAACACGGTGCCGATGGCCACGAGGGACAGCCCGTGGGTGTCGGCGTAGAATTCCGAGAGAAAGACGTAGACGGGAAAATACATCGCCGCCAGCGGCAGCGCGGGGGCGGCGTAGGCGGCGAGAAGGCCGGGGCGCAGGATTGGTGGCGCGCTGGCCGGTTGGGTCGGGTCGGGGCCGCGTTGTGCCATGATCCTCCGGTGGCGGGTTTCGCCGCGAGTGTCGCGGAAATTCCGTCAGCGGTCGAGGAAAAAGCTCGCGAGGATGGGGGCGAAGCGGACATTCGCGCCGGGGTGGGCGTCGAGCCAGGCGGCTTTTTCGTCCTCGGACCAGCCGGTGTAGAGCACGATCTCGGTGGGCGCGGTCAGCATGGTGTCGTTGAGCATCGCCACATGGGCCTGGACGTGGGGGCTGTTGAAATGGGCCTCAAGGGCCGCCGGGCTGTCGAAGACCTCCAGCCAGCGGTAGACGGCCTCGTCGGAGGTCTCCGTGACTTTGGTGAGGGCGTGGACAAGCATGCCGGGCTCGGTTTCCTTCACCTTGTTGTCGATGGTGACGCCCGCGGCCTCGTATTCGGCGCACATTTCAGGTTTGACGTGTTCAAAGGCCTCAAGGGCGAGGATCTGGGTGGACTGGACGCTCATGGGGCGGGTTCCTCGTGTTGGTTTGGTTTTTTCGGTTTTCGTTTCCACCGTCCCGCCCGGCGGCACCGCCGGGCAGCGCCCGACCCTCCCCCAGGAGGGCGCTGCCCTTGGGACATGGACGGGCGGGGGCCTACCGGATCGCGGTGCCGTCGCTGCCGTGGAAGAAGTGCATTTTGGACGTGTCGAGATGGATGGTTTTACGGTCGCCCGGTTCGGCGCGGGTGGCGGACGAGACCTGGCCCGTGAACTTCACGCCGTCGGCCTCACCGATGAGCAGGGTGTGGGGGCCGAGGGGTTCGATGTCGAGAACCTCGATCTCCACGCCGGGTGCGACGGGGTCGTTTTCGAGCGTGTGTTCGGGGCGGATGCCCAGGGTGCAGGCGTCGCCGGTGAAGGGGCTGAGCGCGCGTTTGCGGTCCCCGGGCACGGCGAAGCGCAGTTTGCCGGGGCCCTGGAAAAAGATATCGCCGTTTTCCTCGCTGAGGCGGCCGTCGAGGAAGTTCATGCTGGGCGCGCCGATGAAGCCCGCGACGAAGCGGTTGACCGGGCGCTCGTAGAGGGTGATGGGGTCGGCGGCCTGCTCAATGCGGCCGTCGCGCAGCACCACGACGCGGTCGGCCATGGTCATGGCCTCGACCTGGTCGTGGGTCACGTAGACCATGGTGGTGCCGAGGCGGCGGTGGAGCTGCTTGATTTCGACACGCATTTCCACGCGCAGTTTGGCGTCGAGGTTTGAGAGCGGTTCGTCAAAGAGGAACACGTCCGGATCGCGGACAATGGCGCGGCCGATGGCGACGCGCTGGCGCTGGCCGCCGGAGAGGGCGGCGGGCTTGCGGTCGAGATATTCGGTGAGGTTGAGGATCTGGGCCGCGTTTTCAATGGCGGTGTTGGCCTCGGCCTTCGGGACGCCGCGCACCTTCATGCCGTAGCCGATATTGTCGCGCACGGACATGTGCGGGTAGAGCGCGTAACTCTGGAACACCATGGCGCAGTTGCGCAGGCCCGGGCGCAGGTCGGTCACGTCACGGCCGCCGATTTTTATTTCGCCGGAGGTGATGGTCTCAAGCCCCGCAATCATGCGTAGCGTGGTGGATTTTCCGCAGCCGGAGGGGCCGACCAGGACCACGAATTCGCCATCATTGATGGTCAGGTCCAGAGGGGGAATGACCTCCAGGGAGCCGTAGTTCTTCGTGACGCCGGTTAGATTGATTTCTGCCATTTGCCGTATTTCATCCCATCCCCAGGGGGGTGTCTGATCCGGACCCCGCCGGAGGTGAAGGACGGGGCGCGCGTGGTGTGCGCCCCGCCTGGTTGGTTTGGTTTACTGCGTCGGGAGGCCCATGGAGGCGCGGTAGGCGGCGAGCTGGGTGTCACGGCCGAAGCTGTCGGTCAGCTCGTTCCACTCGGCAGCCACGGTGTCCAGCGCTTCCTGGGGTTCGATCTCACCGGCCAGTGCGCGGGAGAGTTCGATCTCCAGGATCTCGGTGTAGGAGAAGTAGCCCGGCAGACGCATGTCGAGTGCCACGTTGTCGGCGGTAACCGCGTCGCGCTGTGCGCCGAGATATTCCTCGGCCTCACGCTCGGAGAAGAGCGCCGACCAGCGTTCCATGTTGGTCGTGTGCGAGATGCGGTAGGGGTTCACGCCCGTACCACCGGTGACGGCCGCCTCGCCGGAGACGTCCGGGCTGGAGAGCCAGGAGACGAAATCCCAGGCGGCTTCCTGGTTTTTCGAGGATTGCGGCACGGCGGCCTGCCAGCCACCGAAGGCCATGAAGGACGTGTCGATGGGTGCGTCGAAGGTGTCCCACTCGCCGGTTTTGTAGTTGTAGACCTCCGCGGAGGAGGGCAGGACGGCGGAGCCCACATTGCCCGCGACCGTGGACTGCTCCGGGTCGGCGGCGATCACGCCGGTGTCGCCCCAGCCGATGGACTGTGCCACCTGGCCGCCCGCGAAGGCCGCGTTGACCTCACCGAAGGAGAAGTTGAGCGCGGATGGCGGTGCCAGTTTGGAGGCGCGGATGTATTCCTCAAGGCCGCGGACCCATGCCGGGTTGTTGACCTGGGCGTCCATGGTTTCGGGGTCGAAGAACATCGCGCCGGGCAGGTCCGGGTGGCTCGCGTAGGCCGCCACGTGGCTGAACAGGAACCAGAACTGCTGACCACCACGGCGGAAGGCCTCGGCGGTGCCGTAGACGCCGTCGACGTTGTTCTGGAAGAACTCGGCGATGTCGAGGTACTCTTTCCAGGTTTTGGGAACCGCAAGCTCGTAGCCATAGGCTTCCTGGAAGGCGGATTTGTTGGCCTCGTCCTCGAAGAGGTCGATGCGGTAGGTGTAGGTGTGAACGTCGCCGTCCATGGTCTGGGACAGAACCTTGTCGTTCCAGACCATCAGCGATTCACGGTAGACCGGTGCGATGTCCTCCCAGACCTCGCCTTCCTGGTAGGAGGCGGGCATTTCGGTGAGGAATGGTGTGAAGTCCGGTGCCCAGGCCGGGGCGAAGGCGATCACGTCAAAGGCGTCGTCGCCGCTGGCGAGCGTGGTCACGAGTTTCGGGTAAAGCTCGGACCAGGGGAATTCGACGACCTTCACGGTGCCGCAGGTTTTCTCTGACCAGCCCTCGGCGGCGAGGGACAGGGCGGAGGCGATATAGGGTCCGGTCTGTGTGGTCGCGGTAATCTCGACGCCGGAATAGTCAGGGTCGCAGGCAAATGCCGCGCCGCTTGACAGAAGCAGGGCCAGAGCCGAGCCGGTTAATCCGTATTTCATGTAAAGTCTCCCTTGAGTGGCCCATGTTTTTGCTATGTTTGCGGGCCGGTTGCGGTTTGAAGGTCGGTTACTTGACGGCTCCTGACAGAAGTCCGGAGCGCATGAGCCGCCCGAGAAGTCCGGCGACGACGATCATCGGAATGATCGCCACCAGCGCGGCGGCGGAAATGGCCCACCATTCATCCCCGCGCTGGCTGTTCTGACCGGCGATGAGGACCGGCAGGGTCTGCCATTCGGAGTTGGTCAGAAAGAGCGCGAAGAGGAACTCGTTCCAGGTGAAGGCGAGCGTGATGACAAATGTGGCGATGAGGCCCGGACGGGCCATGGGCAGGACGATCTGAAGGAAAATCCGCCACTGCGGCACGTTGTCCACCAGTGCGGCCTCCTCGATCTCCAGCGGCAGGGCGGAGATGAAATCGCGCATCAGCCAGACCACGATGGGCAGGGAGAAGGCGATATAGGCGAGCGTCAGGCCGAGATAGGTGTCGGTCATCTTGAATCCCATTTTGCCCATTTCCGAGTAGAGCAGGAACAGGGCGAAGGCCACGACGATGGGCGGGAAAAGGCGCTGGCTTACGAACCAGAAGACGATGTCGTCGTTCTCCAGAACCTTGCCCGGCAGCGGGAAGCGGTTGATGAACACGGACAGCGCCAGCGCCACGCAGAACGCGAGGATCGACGCGGTGGCGGGGGCGATGCCGAGGATTTCGCGGCCAAACAGGAAGCCGCCCATGGCGACGGCAAAAAAGATGATGCCCGAGAGCAGCCGGACGCGGAACGGGAAACGGACGAGCGCATAGGCGGCCATCGCTCCCAGAAGTGTCGCGATCACGGCGGAGGAGACCGCCACGATGGTCGAGGACCAGAAGTTGGCGTAGAACTCACCCCGGACGCCGGAGAGCAGTTCCCTCCAGGCCTTCAGGGTCGGCTGGAAGTCGATGAACGGGAAGTAGGTGGGTCCGCCCACCACGTCGGGCGGGGTTTTGAGCGAGGTGATCGCAACCCAGTAGAGCGGGAAGATGGTGAAGGCGAACCAGATGAGGCACAGGACGAGCGACCAGCGTTTGCGCGAGCCTTTGAGATCGCGGATGCTCATTTGTACTTCTCCAGGTAGGGTTTGAGCAGTGCCAGGTAAACGAGGCTGAGGATCAGAACGACCGCGAGGAACAGGAAGCTGAGCGCCGAGGTGTAGCCGAGGTTGAACTTCTTGAAGCCCTCCTGGTAGGCGAAGAGGGTCAGTGTCTCGGTGGCGACGCCCGGGCCGCCGCCGGTCATAACGAAGACTGTGTCGATGATCTTGAAGCTCTCCACGATGCGGATGAAGATAACCGCTGCCGAGATGGGCAGCATCATGGGGAAGGTGATGCCCCAGAACTGCTGCCAGGGCGAGGCGTTTTCAAGCTCCGCGGCCTCGTAGACATCGTCGGGCAGGCCCTGGAGGCCGGCGAGCAGCAGCAGGATCACGAAGGGCGTCCACTGCCAGATTTCCACGGCGATCAGAGAGCCCAGGGCCCAGTTGGCCTCAGTGAGGTAGGGCAGGTTGGCGAAACCGAAGAAGGTCGCGATCTGGTTCAGGGGGCCCATGGTCGGGTTGAGGATCTGACGGGCGACAAGCGCCACGGCGACCGGGGCGACCAACATTGGCATAAGGAATGTGACGCGGAAGAACTCCACCCCGCGCACCTTGCCCGCGAGGGCCAGTGCGATGGCGAAGCCGATCACGAACTGGAACGCGACGGAGGTGAAGGCAATGAGTGCCGTGGTGCGGACCGTCTGCCAGAAGCGGGGCTGGGTCAGCAGGTCGGCGTAGTTCTCGAATCCCACGTAGCGCGCGGGCATGGGCGGGACCAGCCGCAGGGACATGAAGCTGTTCGCGAGCGAGAAGATCAGCGGGAAGATGGCGATGGCCAGCACCACCAGGAAGGCGGGCCAGAGAAAGAGATGTTTGACCGGATCGTCGCGCGTCATTGGGCCAGGCTTCCCCCGCTGAGAAGGGTTTCGATCTCGTCGCGTGCGGGCATGGCCGGGGCCGTGCCGCGGCGGGTGACGGAGATGCCCGCGGTGGTGCAACCGAAGCGCACGGCGTCGCTGACCGGTTTGCCCTCGGCCAGCGCGGTGGCGAAGCCGCCAACGAAGGCGTCACCCGCACCGGTGGTGTCGATGACGGTGCCGGCGGAGACGGCGGGGACCAGTTCGCTGATGTCCGGGCCGTGGATATAGACGCCCTGGCCGCCCATGGTGATGAGGGCGGTGCCGACGCCGCGTTCCAGCAGGGCCTCTCCGGCGCGTTTGGCGTCGGCCCCGGTCTGGACCTCGAAACCCACGATGGCGGAGGCCTCGCTCTCGTTCGGGACGAAATAGTCGCTGAGCGCGTAGCAGGCCTCATCAAACGGGTTGGCCGGGGCTGGGTTGAAGACGGTGGTCACGCCTGCGTCACGCGCGATTTTGAGCGCGGCCTGGGCCGCGTCGGCGGGCTGCTCAAGCTGGGTGACGAAGACGGCGGAGTTCTCGATAATTTCGCGGCGGGCCTCGACATCGTCGACCGTGATGGTGCCTGCGGCGCCGGGATAGACGATGATGGCGTTGTCGCCGGTGGTGTCGTTGACGAAGATGAAGGCGGCACCGGAGGGCATGTCGGACATGATCTCAAGCTGCGGTGTGACGCCGGTTTCCTTATAAATTTCAAGGGCCATTTTGCCGAACGGGTCGTCGCCGATCTTTGAGATGAAATCGACATTCGCGCCCGCGCGGGCGGCGGCGACGGCCTGGTTGGAGCCCTTGCCGCCGGGGCCGAGGGCGAAGCCGCTGCCGGAGATGGTTTCACCGATTTTTGGCAGGCGCGGGGCGAGATAGGCCGTATCCGCCACGTAAATGCCGAGGATTGATATTCTTTTTTCGGTCACCGCTGTCTCCCTGTTGTCTTTTTTTGTCGCGTGCCGGTTTATTCGCCGTAGGGCACCCAGATGTTTTTAACCTGGGTTGCGCGTCTCAGGAACGCCTCTCCTTCCGCCGCTGTGGGATCGGACCAGTCGATGCGGCGGCCGTAGTCGGTGAACGTGCGTTTGAGGTTGCCGACCGAGAGCCTCTCCACCATTTCCGACAGCTCCGCCGTGCCGAAGGCCCAGAGACCCTCGACGCCGTTGTGCTGGGCCAGGACCTTCGCGAGCGCCATGCTGTCTCCGGTGACGATGTTCAGCACGCCGGCGGGCACGTCGGATGTTTCCACGACCGAGTAGAAATCCGTGGCGGCGAGGGGGTGCGGCTCGGACGGGATGGCGATGACGCGGTTGCCGGTGGCGATGAGGGGCGCGACGGTGCTTATGAAACCCAAAAGCGGGGCCTCGGGCGGGCAGATCACGCCGACGGTGCCGATTGCCTCGGGGATGGCGAGGGCCAGTCCGCGCATGGGTGGCATGTGGACCTGGCCTTCGTATTTGTCGGCCCAGGCGCCGTATGTGAAGAGGCGCGAGATCGAGGCATCGACCTCGTCGCGGGCCTTTGCCGCGCTTGCGCCGGTCATGGCGCGCAGGCGGGCGGCGAACTCGTCGGCGCGGGCCGAGAGGTTTTCGCCCAGGTAGTAGAGGATCTGCGCGCGGTTGTGCTGTGACTTCGCGCCCCATCCGGCGGCGGCGCGGGCGGCTTCGACGGCGTTGCGGATGTCCTTGCGGTTGCCCTCGCCGACTTCGCCCAGGACCTTGCCATCGGAGCCCACGACCGGGCGCGAATGGTTGCCGTCCGGGCGGGCCTGTTTGCCGCCGATGAAGAGTTTTGCGGTGCGGTCGACCGGTGCGATGAAGTAATCCCGGGTGGCGGGTGGCTCGGACGCGCTGCGCTGTTTGCCTTTGGTCCAGGCGCGGCTGCGCAGGTACTCAAAGCAGCCCTCGCGGCCGCCCTCGCGACCGAAGCCGCTTTCCTTCACGCCGCCGAAGCCCACGCCCGCGTCCATCATGTTGGTGCCGTTCACCCAGACGATGCCGGAGGCGAGTTTCGCGGCCACATCGAGGGCCTGGTTGACGCTCTCGCTCCAGACGCTGGCCGAGAGGCCGTAGCGGGTGTGGTTGGCAAGCTCAATCGCCTCGCCCGGCGTGCGGAAGGTGGTGGAAACGGCGACGGGGCCGAAGATTTCCTCGGTCGCGGCCTCGGCAGTTTGCGGCATGTCGCGCAGGACCGTGGGCGGGAAGAAACAGCCACCCTCGGGCATGTCGGTGGCGGGTTGCACCAGGGTGCCGCCATCGGCCACGCCGCGATCGACCATGGTGCGGATGCGGGTGAGCTGGTCGCCGTCGATGATGGCGCCGATGTCGATGGTCTTGTCGAGCGAGAGGCCGACGCGCAGGTGTTCCATGCGGGCGGCGAGGCGTTTGTGGAAGGTCTCCGCGATGCCCTCCTGGACAATGAGGCGGGAGCCGGCGCAGCAGACCTGGCCCTGGTTGAGCCAGATGGCGTCCACCACGCCCTCGACCGCCGCGTCGATGTCGGCATCCTCGAAGACGATGAAGGGGGATTTGCCGCCAAGTTCAAGGGTCAGGGATTTTCCTGTTCCCGCAGTGACTTCGCGGATTTTGCGGCCCACGGAGGTGGAGCCGGTGAAGGCGATTTTGTCGAGGCCGTCATGTTCGGTGATCAGGCCGCCGGTGCGTCCGTCGCCGGTGACGATGTTCAGGACGCCCTTTGGCAGGCCCGCGGCGGCGGCGAGTTCCGCGAAGAGAAGTGCGGTGAGTGATGTGGCCTCAGCCGGTTTCAGGACGACCGTGTTGCCGAGGGCAAGGGCGGGTGCGACCTTCCAGGCGAGCATGAGGAAGGGGAAGTTCCAGGGGATGATTTGGCCCACGACGCCGAGCGGCTCAAAGTCGCGGAATTCGCTCTCCTGGATCTGGGCCCAGCCCGCGTGGTGGTAGAAGTGGCGGGCGGCGAGCGGCATGTCGATGTCGCGGGTTTCGCGGATGGGCTTGCCGTTGTCGAGCGCCTCCACCACCGCCAGAAGCCGCGCGTTACGCTGGATCATGCGGGCGAGCGCGTAGAGTTTCAGCGCGCGCTGGTGACCGGGCAGGGCGGCCCAGGATTTCGCGGCCTTGCGCGCGGCGGAGACGGCGGCGTTGACGTCCGCTTCCGCACCCTGCGAGATTTTCGCGAGCGTTTTGCCGGTGGCGGGCTCGGAGGTCTCAAAGGTTTCCGCGCCAGGCTTGGTGAAGGCGCCGTCGATGAAATGGCCGAAGCCCTTCGCATGGGAGGCGAGCCATTTCCGGGCCGCGCCGTCATCCTCGAAACTGGGAGCGTAATCCATGCTGTCGAAATAACCCGCTACATTCATGAGAATTTATCCGATCGGGTGGCGTTCAAGGGCGCTGTAGGCGCCGGTGACATGGTGTTCAAGCTGACGCTCGATATCCGCGAGAAGGGACGAGGCGCCAATGCGAAACAGGTCCGGTTCCAGCCAGTCGCGGCCCAGCTCCTCCTTCATAAGGGCGAAGTAGTTCAGCACGTCCTTGGCCTTCGACACGCCGCCGGCCGGTTTGTAGCCGATTTTGAAGCCGGTCAGTTCCTGGTACTGGCGGATGGTGCGGATCATGGTGAGCGAGACGGGCAAGGTGGCGTTGACGCCCTCCTTGCCGGTGGAGGTTTTGATGAAATCGGCCCCGGCCATCATGCAGACGAGGCTTGCCTTCGCCACGTTGCGCAGGGTTTTGAGGTCGCCGGTGGCAAGAATGGCTTTCACATGGGCCTCGCCGCAGGCCTCGCGGAAGTCGCGCATCTCATCGTAGAGCGCCTGCCAGTTGCCGGTCAGGACGTGCTCACGCGTGATGACGATGTCAATCTCCTCGGCCCCGTCCGCGACGGAGGCCTGGATCTCGGCCAGTTTGGTGTCATGGGGCGCGAGACCGGCGGGAAAGCCGGTGGAGACGGCGGCGACGGGGATGCCCGTGCCCTTCAGCGCCTCGACGGCGGTGGGGACAAAACGGTGGTATACGCAGACCGCACCGGTGGTGATGCGGCGGTCGCCCATGCCGAGACCCTCAAGAATGTCGGGGCGGACGGGCTGGCGGGCCTTGGCGCAGAGGCGGCGGACGCGGCCCTCGGTGTCGTCACCGTTGAGGGTGGTGAGGTCGATGCAGGTCACGGCCTTCAGAAGCCAGGCGCTCTGGGCCGGACCCTTGACGGCGCGGCGGCCGGGCAGGGCGGCGACACGGCGCTCGGTGGCCGAGCGGTTGACGCGCACATTGTTCAGGATGCCAAGGTCGAGCGGCATTCCGGCATTGCGCCAGGAATTGCTGGACGCGCTGCCCGAAAGTCGAGCGGTCTGTTGCATGAACCTCCCCCTTGCCATGCGGTGTCCCGGTTTCAGGTACTGTTTGAACCTCTGCCAGTTTTGTTATAATGTCAACAGTGCAATGTTACTATTCTAACAAAAATGATTGGTGAGGAAATGTCGAAAACCGGGGATGCCGGACGGGCGGTCGACAGGAAGCAGGCGCGGGTGACGCGGCTGCTTGATGAGGTGACGCGCCAGAAGAGCCTGCATGTGCGCGATGCGGCGGAACTGCTCGACGTGTCGGAGATGACCGTACGTCGGGACGTGCGGAACAACGAGAACTTTTTTCAGTTCCTTGGCGGCCACATTATGGCCGCGGACGGGTCAGCGCAGCGCACGCCCTATGATCTGACCGAGGCGTCGGAGCGGAACGAGGCGGCGAAGAAAGCGGCCTGCGCGGCCTGTGTTCCGCTGATCCGGGAGAAAGACACCATCTTTGTGGACTGCGGCACGACGCTGCCGCATCTGGTGGGGATGATCCCGGTGGATATGGAGGTCACGCTGATCTGCTATGCGCTGAACATCGCGGACATGGCGGTGCGCAAGCCCAATATTCGGCTGGTGGTGATCGGGGGGACGTATCACCCGCCCACGGCGTCGTTCTATCCGCTGGATGAGGATGCGACGCTGGCGCAGTTTGCCATTGGGCACGCCTTCATTTCAGCCGCCGGTGTGGACGCGGATCTGGGCGCGACATGCACCACGTTTCGTGAGGCCGGGGTGAAGCGGGCGGCGATGGCGCGGGCGCGGTCGAGTGTTCTGGTGGTGGACCGCAGCAAGATCGGTCAGATCAAGTCGGCCTGCATCGCAGACCTGGCGGAGTTTGACGTGATCGTCACGGAAAAGGGCGAGATGACCCGCGATGCCGTGGCGAAGCACCAGGCCCGGCGGGTCGGCCGGGCGTGAGGGTCAAGGTTCTGCTGCCGTCAGGTTAAGTGGCTCAGCCTTCGCACTGGTAGTAGCGCTTGGTCGTCGTAATCGTGCAGCGGCCGTGGCGGTCATACTGGCGGCAGATTTCCTGCGATCCGGTGTATTCCGAGGCACGCGCATAGCCCCAGGAGCGGCAGCGGTCGAGCGCGCTGCCGTCGGCGATTGTCCAGTCCGGAGTGACCGGCGTGAACAGGCTTTTGGTGGAGGAATGGATCACGATGCCCTCCGCCCGGCTGCCGCCGCTCTCGGAAGGTTTCAGATCGGTTTTGCCGTTGCCACCGCAGGCCGCGAGCAGCAACAGGCCAAAAAGCAGTGTCAGATTACGCATGCCGGTGTTCCCCATACCCCTTGGATAGATACAATTTGTCGTAAAAGCCGCGTTTGGGGCAAGGATTGCTTTGGAACAGGGTTAATGAAGGGTGAGTTGCTGCTCTCCCGGCGTGTCGGCACGACACGCCATGACCGACTTTCCCCCAGGGAGGTCATCCACGACGTTGGCCACCGCTCGATGATCGTGGGGTTGTTCGCGGTGCGGCCAGATCAACCGGTTCGAAGACCTCCCAAAGCCGGTCATGACGTGTCGTGCCTCTGGAGCGGGCATCGGTACGCGCAGGGGTTGAAACATCGTCCGAAAGGTTAACATGCACTTGCATGTAATCCGGCGTTCGGTATATGCGGCACGTTGAGCCAGGGTTTCCCCAAGCCAGAAACAGAGTATGACGGGGGAAGTCATTATGGCGTTTTCGCGCGGAAACACGGCCCGGATTCTGGCGGGTACGGCATCGGTCCTGGCCATGTCCCAGATGGCGGCGGCACAGGAGGAAAGCTTTTCACTGGACCCGATTGTGGTCGAGGCCGAGGATGAGCTTGGGGGCAGCGCGGACCGCGCAACCTCAATGTACGTGACGGAGCGCGAACTGGAAAACGCGCGTACGGGTGACCTGAAGGATGTGTTCTCGGGTATCGCCTCGGTATCGGTGGGGGGCGCCCTGCCGCTGACGCAGAAGATTTTCGTCAACGGTGTGGACATGCTGAACCTCGGTGTGACCATTGATGGCGCATCGCAGAACAACCGGGCGTTTCACCATGTCTCGGCCAATGCAATTGACCCCGGTCTTCTGAAGGCCGTGCGGGTTGATGCGACGGTGTCGCCTGCCGATGCGGGGCCGTATGCCCTGGCCGGGTCGGTGGTGTTTGAGACGCTGGACGCCACGGACATTCTGGAGTTCGGTCAGGTGGTGGGCGGTAACCTGCGCCTGTCGTATTCGGACAATGGTGACACGGCGCAGGGGGCTCTGACCCTCGCCGGGATGTACCGGGGTTTTGAGTGGGTTCTCTATGGCAAGCGCGCTACCGGCGATGACTACGATGACGGTGACGGCAATGAGGTCTTCGGCACGGCCGCGGACCTGACGAGTTTCCTGGGCAAGCTTGCGTATGAGAGCGACACGGGTCACCGGATTGAGTATTCGGGACTTCAGCTTGACGATGATGAGCTGCGTCAGTTCCGCGCCAATTTCGGCGGGCTTGAAGGCGTGACGGACAGTCTGCGACGCTATGACACGCAGCGGAGCAGTCACTCGCTGTCCTACCAGAACATGCAGGCCGGAGGGTTTTGGGACCCGCGGCTTGAGATCGGATATTCCGAGAGTGACATCAGGGTGCCGGAACCGTGGGACAGCAACGGTCTGTCGGATACCTGGTCGGCCTCCATCCAGAACGTGTTCCATCTGTCGGCGACCGATCGCGTGAATGCCGGTATGGATTTTCAGAAGCGGACGGGGGAGTACACCAGCCCGACCTTTGGAGACGACAACAGCGAGGAGAGCTTCAACACGGGCATCTTCGCCCAGGCCCGGATGGAGCCGGTGGAGCGCCTCAAACTGTCCTTTGGTGGCCGCTATGACTGGCAGTCGTTTGAGGGCGTGAATGGCGACGATATCGACAGCAACGGGGCCTCGGGCAACGTCTCGGCCACCTATGCGATTACCGACACGGTGGATATCCGGGCGGGGGCGTCGTCGGTGTTTGGCGGCATCGATATCGAGGACAACTACACCTATCTGCCGACCTGGGAGTATGACGGGCTGGAGGCGTCGCGGGCGAACAACGCGACGGTTGGGATGGACTGGCGCATTGGTGCGCTGAGCCTTGGCGGTGAGTTCTTTCTGACGGAGATCAACAACGCCCGCGGCGGTGTGGACAATTTCGACTTTGAGAGCAAAGGCTTCAACCTGGGCGCGACATATGGCTGGGCGACCGGCTTCATGCGGGCGACGCTTTCAAGGAGCGATGTTGAGGTCGATGGCGATCCGGTCGACAGCTACTACGCGCTGGATTACGGCGCGCCGCTGGGGACCGTCGCCGCGTTCGAGGTTCAGCAGGAGACGGGTGTTGACGGGCTGCGCGTGGGCGGTGGTCTGGACCTGGCGTTCGACTACGACATGCCCGATGGCGTGAACGATCTGGACGGGTATGAGGTCGTGAACGTGTTCGCGGAATACGTGCCGCCGCAGATGGAAAGCGTTCTGCTGCGCCTGACCGTCGACAACCTGTTTGATGCGGAATACGCCGACCGCGCCACCTATGGCGGTGAGTATGACGAGCTGACCACACTCAAGGAGCCGGGCCGGACGATCAGCCTGGTGGCTGTGAAGACGTTCTAAGGCGGATCCGTCCGCGAATTGGAAACCCTGTCGCCTGGAAATGGCGGCAGGGTTTTTTGTGTTCAGGCGCCGTTGCCGTTTGAGGGCAGTTCCTCGCTCCACCGGCGCAGCTCGTCGAGGAAGCCAAGCGCGGTGCGGCCGAAATCGGTGATCTCGTAAGTGACGGAAACGGGTGAGGTTTCGAGCACCTGACGTTTCACCAAGCCCCGGTCCACAAGCTGGCGCAGGCGTTCGGTGATCATTTTCTTGGAGGCGCCGCCGACCATGCGGGCGAGGTCGTTGAACCGCACCGGACCATCTTTCAGGTGCCAGAGAATCGAACCGGTCCATTTGCCGCCGATGATCCGCATGCCCCGCTCGATCGCGCAGGGCTCGGCGCAGGCATCGCGGGCGCTGCGGCGACCCTGGCCGTCCTCCTCAACTCTTGCATCCATGGCTCACACTTTCCTGATGGGCAAATTTAAAGGTTACAAAAAGTATACTGGTTGCTTTTGCATCCTTCAAGACGCATCTGGTGCCGGACAGGGCCCGTCGGGGACGGGTGGCAGTGGAAAGGACTAGTGAGATGAGAAAAATTCTAATTCTGAACGGCACACAGCCCTATGAGTTCGCCCCCGGCCGGCTGAACGCGGCCTTTGTGGAGCGGGCGAAAGCCGCGCTTGAGGCCCAGGGGCATGAGGTCCGTCTGGTCACGGTGGCGGAGGGCTATGACGTGGAGGCCGAGATTGAGAACCACGTCTGGGCCGATACGGTGATCCTGCAGTTCCCGGTGAACTGGATGGGTGTGCCCTGGTCGTTCAAGAAATACATGGATGAGGTTTATACCGCTGGCATGGATGGACGGCTCGCCACGGGTGACGGCCGCACCGCGGATGCGCCGACCGCCAATTACGGCATGGGTGGCGCACTTGAGGGTCGGCGCCATCTGCTGTCCGTGACGTTTAATGCACCGAAAGAAGCGTTTGGCGATCCTGATGAGCCGTTCTTTGAGGGCATGTCGGTGGATGATCTGCTGCGCCCGGTGCATCTGACCGCGAAGTTTCTCGGGCTTGAGCCGCTGCCTGGGTTTGCGGCCTTTGACGTGATGAAAAACCCGACGGTCGAGGCGGATTTCGCCCGGTTTGACGCGCATCTGGCGCAGGTCTTTGCGGAGAGTGCCGATGTCGCGGCCTGATATTGCTCTCTACACCGCCAACACGATGAACGGCTGGAAACCGCTGATTTTCCTGCACGAGGCGGAGATCGAGTATGAGCTCGTGCCGATTGATTTCGGGAAGAAGGAGCAGAAGGCGCCGGACTACCTGAAGATCAATCCCAACGGGCGTATTCCGACCATCGTGGATCGCGGGAATGATGATTTTGCGGTCTTCGAGAGCGGGGCGATCCTGTGGTATCTGGCGGAGAAATACGACCGCTTCCTGAGCCATGATCCGAAAGAGAGGTCGGAGACGCTGCAGTGGCTGATGTTCCAGATGGGCGGGATTGGTCCGATGATGGGGCAGGCGATGTTCTTTCAGCGGATTGCCAAACCGAATGGTGACGAGGTGCCCTATGCCATCGACCGCTATGTGAACGAGAGCCGCCGACTGCTGGAGGTGCTCAACACTCGTATTGAGGAGCGCGAGTGGCTGGTGGGTGACGACATCTCGATTGCCGATATGGCGACATACCCCTGGGCGCGCACGTATTTCTGGGCGACGGTCAGTGTCGAGGGGCTGCCGCATCTGCAGGCCTGGTTCGACCGTATTGATGCCATGCCGAAGGTGCAGGCGGCGCTGCAGCTGCCG
This sequence comes from Amaricoccus tamworthensis, assembly GCF_049800875.1. Taxonomy (NCBI): domain Bacteria; kingdom Pseudomonadati; phylum Pseudomonadota; class Alphaproteobacteria; order Rhodobacterales; family Paracoccaceae; genus Amaricoccus; species Amaricoccus tamworthensis. Next base: position 123,872 of record NZ_JBNAFV010000014.1, read on the forward strand.
GAACCTCGCCCGTCCGCCTTTGGTGAGGGTGACACGGATGCCGCGGCGGCGGAAAACGCCGCGCGGTTCCGGTAAGGTCCTCGTCGCGGTGGCTGTCAGCCGGTTTTGAGCCTGTTGAAGTCCTCGCGGAGGGGTGCGTTGTCGTAGATGATGGTGAGTTTGGTGAAGCTGTCGCGAGTGTCGTTCAGCTCAAACACGTCGACACATTCGAACGAGGCCGGCGTGCCGTCAGCCAGGGTCCAGTCGTAGCGGAAATGTAGGGCGACGGCATTCGAGCTTTCGGAAGTGTCGAACACGTTCAGCAGCGTGGTGACCGACTGGCGGGTGTCGGCGAAGAGATCCGCATAGAAGTCATGGGCCGGTCGCTCGCCATAGAGAGGCGAGACGACCGTGCCGTCCGCAGCGAACATGGCACGGACGGCGTTTAGATCGCCCTCATTGAGGGCGTTCAGGTAGTCCGTGCAAAGCTGTTTCGTGGTCATGTCCCGCTCCATATGTCTTCCAGCCTGCTAACGGTGGGGGCCGGGGTTGGCAAACGGCTTTTCGAATGCGCGCCTATCCCAGTTTCCACGCGAGCAGCGCGTTGGCGGCGGTGCCGTAGGGGGGCTGGGCCAGGTCGGCGAGGTTTCGGCGGCCCTGGGCGTAAATACCTCTCGCATGGCTGAAGCGGCGGAAGCCTTCGATACCGTGATAGGCGCCCATGCCGCTGTGGCCGATGCCGCCGAAGGGCAGGTCGTCCTGGGCCACGTGCATCAGGGTCGAGTTGATGCCGACATTGCCGGAGGTCGTGCGGGAGAGGACCCTGTCGCAGGCGTCATCCTCGGGGCCGAAATAGTAAAGCGCGAGGGGGCGGGGCCTTTCGTTTATGTAGTCGATGGCCTGGTCGAGCGTCCTGTAGGTGACGATGGGCAGGATTGGGCCAAAGATTTCCTCCTGCATGACGTCCATGCCCGGCGCGGGGTTCAGGATCAGGGTTGGCGCTATTGTGCGCTCCCGGTTGGCGGCCTGGGCCACGTTGCGGCCCACGGGCAGGATCAGGGCGCCATGGGCGCGGGCGTCGTCAATCAGCGCGGTCAGGCGGTCGAAATGCGCCTCGCTGGCGATTGTGCTGTAGCTGTTGCAGTCCGGCCCATTGGGATAGAGCCGGGCGGTGGCGGTGGAGAAGGCTTCGGTGAAGGCGTCGACGTCGTTTTCGTGCACAAGAGCGTAATCGGGCGCGACGCAGGTTTGCCCCGCATTGGCCAGTTTGCCATAGGCGATGCGGCGGGCGGCGTGTTCGGTGATGCGGCCCGGGGCGACGATGACGGGGGATTTGCCGCCAAGCTCCAACGTGACCGGCACGAGGTTTTCGCTGGCCGCGCTCATCACGGCGCGTCCGGTTTTGGTTGATCCGGTGAGCATGAGGTGGTCGAAGGGCAGGCGGCTGAACTCCTGGGCAATCGAGGCGTCGCCGGTAATGACGCTGACCTGGAAGCGGTCGAAGGCCTGCGAGATGAGGCGGTGCATGAGGTCGCTGGTGACGGGGGTATATTCGGAGACCTTCAGCATGACGCGGTTACCCGCCGCAAGCGCGGTGGCGAGCGGCATGAGGGCGAGGTTTATCGGGTAGTTCCAGGGTGAGATGATGCCCACAACGCCGAGCGGCTGGTACTCCACACGGGCACTGCCCATGCGAAACAGCGCCGGGACGTAACGGCGTTCGGGGCGCATGAAGCGGCGCAGGTTGCGCGAGATGTAGTCGATGCCTGCGAGGGTAGGTACGAGTTCCATGATGGCGGTCTCGTGATGGGCGCGGTGGCCGAAATCGGCGGCAACCGCCGCCTGCCAGTCGACCCGGTGATCCGTGAGCAGCCCGCGCAGTTTTTTGAGATCGGCGCGCCGCTGCGCGAGGGTCGGTGCGCCTCCGTTCAGAAAGGCGGTGCGCTGTCGGCTCAGGGTCGCAGCGGGGCCATAATTTACCTCATGACCATTGACGTATTGCAGCAGCACGCTCATTTCTCTTTCCAGCCTATGTAGACAGTGACAACTTGACTTAATTGAGCCTGTATGTAGACATTGTCAACATGCCGGTGAAAAAAAATGTGGATGTTATGAAAGAAAAGCAAAACCGCCCCTATCATCACGGGGATCTGCGCAATGCGATCCTCGATACGGCCATGGAAATGATGCTGGAGGAGGATGGATGGAACTTCACCCTGCGCGAGGTGGCGCGACGGGCGGGGGTGAGCCATTCCGCGCCCTACAAGCATTTTCCCGATAAGACGTCGCTGCTGGGGGAGCTGGCCCTGATCGGGTTTGACCAGGCCTATGAACGGGTCCACTCGGCGATGCAGGAGGGGTCCGCCACATTTCGGGAGAGGTTCCTTCGTGTCGCGAAGGTCTATCTTCAGTTTGCCCAGGACCATCCCGCGCTGTACCGGCTGATGTTGGGCAGTGGTGTGGTAACGGAGCAGACGCAGGGCGATCCGAGGGCCGCCGCAACCTTTGAACTGGCCGTCGACATGATCGAGCAGGGGCAGCGGGAGGGCGTGGTGCGCCCGCATCCGGTGCGCGGTCAGGCGGCCGCCTGCTGGGCGCAGCTGCACGGGCTGACGATGCTGGATCTGGAGGGATTTCTCATACCGGAGAAGGTTGGGGAGAAACCTGTTGAGGCGGCACTCAACACGCTGTTGGAGGGTTTAGAAGAGTAAATTCTGTAGTTTTGGATGAATATATTGCAACGTGTTCGCTATTTCGCAATTATCTTGAAAAGTTAGTATGTACTAAGATTTTTCGGACAATTACAAATTTTTTTGCAACCCCAAAAATTGAGCGCTGAATTTGGTAAATATATATGTTGATGAAGCTGGCACTAGCCCTGCTGAACATGAATCGGTCACGGTAGTCGCCGCAGTTATTATTCCGCACAATAAGTGGCGCGAAGTAGAAAATTTCCGGCAGAAAGTTGTGTCAGAATACATACAAACTGACGCGTGTGCCAGGTTCATATTCCATGCAAAAGACATTACTTCAGGGAAAAAGACGCCGTACACAGACTGGTCCGTGGAGAAGCGTTGGCAATTCGTAAAAGACATGCTGAGCGTGATTAGAGCGAGTGAAATTACGATCTCGATCGGTGCAGCCTTGGCCGCCGATGACGACTTGACCCTTTCCCGTAAGGATCGCGCGACAAGGCGCCACTTAACTGCGCACGACCGCGCACTGTATGCCGCAGATGCCATCAGCGATCGCATTTATCCTCCATCAGAAATTGCTACGGTAATTTCCGAGGACACAAACAAAATGCGGCAGACATTGCGGAAATTGCACTGGGAGATGCAGCGTCAAAGATCGAGCATGACGCGGAAGTTTGGGAGCGTCAGGCGGATAGTTGGAGCAATACATTTTGCCGAAAAGAAATATGAGCCACCACTTCAATTTGCAGATGCATATGCATTTGCCTTTAGGCGTTTCTTCTCCCAACACAAATATGCAGAAGATCTTATTCAAGCCATGTTCACCGGGACTAACTTGACAGACATCGAACACCTTCGAGACGGTACAAAAGGCGCTATTGCAATTGGGATGACCGATCGGTCTAGTGATCTGTATTCTCGGTTTTTAGGTAACACTTAGGGAGCATTTAGTTGGTCGGCTACGACTGTTCAGTCTTTTTTTGTGTGCCACAATAGCATCCGGTGCGCGGTCAGGCGGCCGCCTGCTGGGCGCAGTTGCATGGTCTGACGATGCTGGATCTGGAGGGATTTCTCATACCGGAGATGGGGTGGATGCCGCTCTCACCCTGACGGCATCGCGATGTGCCATACTCGTGGTGTCGAAGCACAAGCTGAAGGAGAGGGCATCCATGGAAGAAGTTAGCATTATCGGGGTCGATCTGGCAAAGAACGTGTTCCAGCTGCACGGGGCGGCAGCGGATGGGGTGGTTGTTTTCCGCAAGAAGCTGTCGCGACTGCAGTTTGCGCGATTCATGACGGACCATCCCGCATGCGACGTGGCGATGGAGGCGTGTCCCAGCGCGCACCATTGGGCGCGGGAATTGTCCGCCTACGGGCACAGCGTCCGGCTCATTGCGCCGCATTACGTCAAACCGTTCATCAAGCGCCAGAAAAACGACGCCGCCGACGCGGAAGCAATCGTTGAGGCAGCGATGCGTCCGACCATGCGGTTCGTCGAACCCAAGACCGAAGCCCAACAGGCCCGGGCGGTGGCGTTTCGCGCCCGCGAGCAGATCGTGAAGCAGCGGACCGAAGCGATCAACGCCCTTCGCGCGCACCTCTATGAATTCGGGCATGTGGCGCCGGAAGGGGTCGGATATATCCCGCGGCTGGCGAAGGTGGTCGAGGATCCTGGTTCGGGCCTGCCTGACCTGGCGCGAGACATCTGCCGCATGGTTCTGGAGCAGATCGAACTGTTGACGTCCCGCCTTACCGCAGTCTCGGCAAAGCTCGCCGCCGCGTCCAGGGCGGCCGCCATGCCCCGGCAGTTACAGACCATGCCGGGTGTCGGACCGATCACTGCGCTCGCAGTCGAAACCTTCGCGCCGCCGATGGACCAGTTCCGGCGTGGCCGCGATTTTGCAGCTTGGCTCGGGTTGGTGCCGCGGCAACATTCTTCTGGCGGAAAACAGAGGCTGGGGAAAACATCGAAGATGGGGCAGCGGGACATCCGGCGACTGCTTGTCACCGGCGCGATGGCGGTGGTCCGCTGGGCGCTGCGCCGTGGCGCACCGCAAAATCCCTGGCTTGAGCGCATGCTGGAACGCAAGCCACCGATGGTCGCAGCCTTCGCGCTGGCCAACAAGATGGCGCGCGGCATTTGGGCGATGCTGACGCGCGGCGAGGACTATCGCGATCCGGTGATGGCCACCGCCTGATCGGGCGCGTCGGCAGGAACGGAACGCAGAGTTGTGAGGAAGGCATGATCCGAATGGGCAAATGATCGACATGATCCGGGTTGGGCAAACCAGGAACCTTCTCAGAGCTTCGAGCTCGCTGTTGGAGATTTGGCCCCGGTCCGCGCATCACCATCCCGGCCAGCGGCATCTATCGGGCCGCACTAACAGGCCTGACAAGAGTCCGCACTCGATCACATGTCTAATGTTCAGAAATTCCTTGCAAATGAGGGCGGCATCCACAAGAGAAGGTT
>NZ_JBNAFV010000015.1:0-122715 GCF_049800875.1 Amaricoccus tamworthensis
CCTGTCTATCGTGAATGTGGTATGCCTGGGACCGGCGGCGAGCCCGTGCGTCGGCCTGGGGGGATTGACCCCGGCCATGGGATTGGGCCGCCGCCGGTTGGTCTGACCAGCCTGAACAGTTGCATGTGCCGCATGAGCACGAAGACATGGACAGGAACCCAGGATGACACGGATCTTTGTTGGCGTCGACCTTTCGAAGGACTGGCTCGACATTTTCGACCCGCGCCGCGGCAACATCCGCCGTGCGAACACCCCGGCAGGGGTGAAACGCTTTCTGTCGGAACTCGACCGCGGAGACATGGTGGTCTTCGAGGCCACGAGCGGCTGCGACGGGCTTCTGCTGCGCTCCGCCCTGGGGGCGGGAATTCCCTTCCACAGGGTCAACCCGCTGCACGCCTGGCACTTCGCCCGCTCGCTCAACCTCCCAAAAACCGACCGTGTTGACGCCCGCATGCTGGCGCGGATGGGGGCGGAACGCGCGTTTGGGCCCTCTCCGGTTTTCCTGCCCGAACGGGCGGAACTGGCGGAGCTCTCCGGACGCAGGGACCAGCTCAAACGCATGGAAACGCAGGAAAGAAACCGGCTTGCCAAAGCCTCCACCGCCGCGATCCGCGCCGACATCACGGCCTCTCTCAGGGCGATCGCCCGTCGCATTCGCAAAATCGAGGCCGCCATCGACGCCTTCGTCGCCGCACACCCGCGTCTTGCGAGGCAGCTCGACCTGCTCGAGACCGTGCCCGGCATCGCGCGGGTGACCTCCGTCACGCTCCTGTCGCACATGCCCGAGCTGGGCACGCTCGACCGCCACACGGTCGCCTCACTGGGAGGCCTCGCACCACGGGCGCGGGAAAGTGGACGCTGGCGTGGACAACGGTTCACCGGCGACGGCAGGCGACAGATCCGGCGCGGGCTCTACATGGCAGCGGTCAGCGCCATGAGCCACCGCAGGCTTTGCCCGGCTTTCGTGGAACGCCTGCGCGCGAAGGGAAAGCCGGGCAAGGTGATCGCCGTGGCCGTCGCCCGAAAGCTGCTCACCATCGCCAACGCCGTCCTGCGCGACCAGAAACCCTGGCAGCCCGCCACCTGACACCACGCTCAAACGATACAGTTGCCAATGGGCCGGACCGACGCAGGCACGGCGGGGTTCCACCCCTTGATTCCGTGCCGGGGGCATAGCAGCGCCATTTCACCCCACCCCCCCCCAACAATTTCATTGGTAAAGTGTTAATCACGTACGGGTATGCTCCGGCCCGCAACCGTGACCGCCGCCCCTGCCAGGGCCCCAGGTCCCTGCAAAACCCAATCGAGAAATCAGTTCATTAGTGCGGCCAGGCGTCAGGCACGGTCGCGGGAGATCATTTGCATGTTCGGAATAAACACAGGTGTGGACGTGGGGCTGACGGTCCGAAGGGGCATCCGGGACACGGAGCTGCCCGAGCCGGAGCCCACCCCGGACACGGAAATCCGGATCGACGGTGAACGGTTGCTGATCGACGGCGAAACAGTGGAGCTCGACCAATGACACTCAACTTCCGAACAGGCGACTTCGAGACCTGGACCGACCCGAGGCAGAAAACCTGGGCCGACACCATCGGCTCATATCTCGGCGCCCAGGACCGGGGCAGCATCTCCACCCACGCCGCCTATGTGGAGACCGCCTCCACCGGTCTGACCGAGACCACCCCCGCCAACCTGCGCACCGGCCTCTCCACCGCCACCGCCCCCGGCGGCGGCTTCGTGGAGGAGCTGGAAATCCAGGTCACCGGCACCGCCGGCGAGCGTTTCGTCACATCAACCCAGACGTCCAAAGTGGCGGGCCTGGGCACCGACCCCTGGGAGGCCGCCCTGGTGGCGGACGACGGCACCGCCTTTTTCGACACCGTGCTCGGCCATGACGGCTCCACCCGCATCGACCTGCGCCACCCGCTGACTGCCGACTTTACCGGTGTGATCTCCGCCAAATACGCCGAGGCCAACAGCCAGCATCTCACCCGCAACGGCACGATTGCCTATGCCGCGCACCTGGCCCGGCAGTCCGCTACCGAATGCTGTCTCGGCGGCACGCTCGACGGGGTCTGGAGCCTGCGCAACGGCATCTATTTCGAGGATGTCTGGACAAAAAACCCCGCGCTTGAAGCCTATGGCGTCTCCAACAGCGCGTCGCCCCCGGTGCAGTCCGGTCTGAAATCCGCCTCCGCCCGCAACCTGATCGAAAGCTCCGACGGCCTGCCCGCCCGCACCTCCGGCCTCAACCGGATGGGCGTGACCATCGGCACCCACGCGGCCGGCCATGGCGCCATCGCCACCCTGCGCACCAAGGCCGAGGACGCCTGCATCGAGTTCTGGACCGGCGCCTACCGCCCCGGCATCGCACTGAAGGACGTGGCCATCACCGTGGTCGCCAAAGCCAACGGCGTCGAGATCTACCGCACCACCACCGACCACATCCTCAAACGCCACGCCTTCCTCACCCACGCCACCGACACCGTTACCATCGAGATCACCAACACCGATGGCGGCATCTACCACATCGCCGTCGCGGAACTCACCGCCCGCCAGATCGCCCATGTCGGCAAGCTCTTCCCGCGCGGCGCCAAAATCGCCACCTTCGGCGACAGCTGGTTCGACCAGTTCGACGGCCTCTTCGCCAAAACCCTCGCCACCGCCACCGGCTGCCGGGTCGAGAACCACGCCAAAGGTGGCATGACGACTGAGTACGCCGTCGCCTGGTTCAACGATCTGATCCGCGGCCGCGGCTACCAGGCCTGCGTGATCCATTTCTTCATCAACGACCGCAACCGCGTCGGCGGCACCTTCACCGACCCCGATGGAAACGAGGTTGAGACCTGGCCCGATGGCCTCTCCCTCGACCAGTCCCGCGATCTCTGGGTCGCCAACATCAACAAGCTCGTGGCCCTCTGCCAGGCCGATGGCATCCGCCCCATCATCATGAAACCCGGCGGCACCGCGTCCAACTCCCAGACCGCAACTCTCGCCAAATGGGTGCCGTACATCGACCGTTCCCACCCGGTGGACTGGGTGGCGACCGAGGCCGAACTGCTCGACCACACCTCCTTCGTGAACACCCGCGGCAAGTTCACCGGCGCAAGCTGCGCCATCGGCCAGGGCGTGGTCTTTGCCGCTGGACGGAACCCGGAGGACGGTTGGAAGAACCCCATGAATGACGCCCTGCTCCCCCTCCAGGGACTGGCCTTCGCATCTGAAAAATTCAAGGCGGCAAACAGCCTGACAATCGGCCTCGACACGAACGGCGACGGCATGTCGGACGGTCTCGGCATCGTCGGCTGGGGCACCACGGAAACCAACGGCGAAACCTACGAGGCCAGCATCGTCGACGGCCGCCAGCGCTACGTCTCGAACTTCACCTCCGGCAATTCCGGCGGCAAACGCCTGAAATACCACATCCCCCTGACGGAGGGCGGGCAGTATTTCGCGCTCATCCATGTCGTGAACGGCACCCCCTACCGCAACATGGAGGCGCTCAGCACCATCACCGGATCGGGCACCGAGACCTTCGGATACGACACCCTCGACGCCACCGGCTCCGGCGTGTTCTTCCACCGCGCCACGGCAGGTCACGACGGCAGCTTCGGCTGGTATTTCGGCGCGGGCCGCACAAATGATGAATCCCACGCATTTGAATTAACCAATAAGTCGGGCGTCTATGATTTGACGGCCCTGGCGCAGGACTGCCCCAACATTAAAGGCATGTCCGACGACCAGATCGCGGCATTGATCATCTCGATGCAGTAAACCCCACCCCAGGGCGCCGGGCCTTCCCCGGCGTCCACATCCGGAGGACGCTTGTGAAGGCGCTTTTTGGCAACCTGGTCTTCGCCGTCCTCGCCCAGATCCTTGGCCGCGGCAGCCTTGTGCTCGCGAGCCTCATCCTCGCCGGAGGTCTCAGCGTTTCGGACTTCGCGGGCTACGCCAATTTCCACCTCACCGTGAACATGCTCGCCACCTGCGCGGCCCTTGGCATCTCCGTCACCGCCGCCCGGGCCTTCGCCACGGAAACCGACAATCAAAGCCGCGGGGACATCGCCACCCTCTGGCAGATCTCCGCCCTCTCCGCGCTCGCCGCCGCCCTCCTGATTCTCCTCGTCCCCCGCTGGCTCGGCGGCGAAGGCCCCACCGTCCCCACACTATATTACGCGTCCGCTGTGGCGATCATCGTCATGGGTATCGTCCCCCAGGGCGGCATCGCGGGGCTTGCGGCCTTTCGCGGCGCATTCCTCGCGAGCCTCGCCGCCGCCGCCATCACCATCGCCGGGGCCGTCACCGCCCGCCTCACCGGCTCGATTGAGACCGCCATCCTGACCTTCATCGCCGCGGTCAGCGTCCGGGTCGCGGGCGAGACCCTCACGATCCTGCGCCGCACCGGCCCGCCCCGTTTCACACCGCTTCACCGCAGCCTCCCCGCGCTGCACCGCGTGCTCTCCATGATCGGCCCCATGGCCCTCGTCTCGGTCCTCGCCGCCTCCGGGGCCTGGCTCGCGGGCCAGATCATCCTGCGCACCACCGGCGAGGCGCAGTTCGCAGCCTATGCCATCGGCGTGCAGTGGTACGGGCTCGGCCTCTTCCTGCCATCGGTCCTGTCAAAAGTCATCTTCTCCCGCCAGGTCGCCGCCGCCACGGGCGGCACCGCCTCCCCCAGGATCCTCAACCACGGCATCCTCGCCGCCCTCGCGGCCAGCCTTAGCTTTGCCTGCCTCGGCCTCATCGCGGAGCCCTGGCTCACCCGCCTCTACGGCCCCGCCTTCGCGGGCAGCCCCTGGATGATCGCGGGGTTCCTGCTCGCCGCCGTGCCCTTTTCCGTCGCCAACATCATCGGCAACGAGATCGTCGCACGACGGCTGCAAAAACGCTGGCTCCTGTTTTCGCTGATCTGGCTCGCAATTCTCTGCGCCACCACCTGGGTGCTAAGCCCGCTTGGCTACATTGCCGCCGCCATCGGCTTCGGCCTCGCGGGAACGGCGCTGTCCGGTTTGGGATTTGTTCAGATTCACGTGCAAAGAAACAATTTATGAAAAGTTGGATCTACAGCGCCATCCTGCCGCTCTTTGCCATCCTGCCCGCCACCAGGTTTTTCGGCGTGAAGCGGGCCCTGTTGCGCTGCGCCGGGGCCGACATTGCAGCGGAGGTCAAACTGGTCTCCTCGGTCCGCGTCTATCTCGGCGGCAAACTGACCATCGGAAAGGGAAGCTGGATCGGCCACCAGACCCTGATCGTCGGCGGAAAATCGGATGTGACGATAGGCGAGGAGGTCGACATCGCCCCCCGCGTCCTGATGGCCACGGGCCACCACGAGATCGCCACATCCGGCCGCAAAGCCGCAGGCCCAGGCTATTCGCTTCCCGTCAAAATCGGTGACGGCTGCTGGATCGGGGCCAACGCCACCATACTCGGCGGCAGCACGATCGGAGACGCCAGCATCGTTGCCGCAAACGCGATGGTCAAAGGCGACTTCCCCGCCAAATCCCTGATCGGCGGATGCCCGGCCCGCGTCATCCGCTCCCTCGCCTGATGCGGCCCTGAGAGCGGCGGACCCGGACAAGCCATGGACAGGATGGAGCGCTACACCCTCGCCTTCGCGGTCACCGTGACCGTCCTGCGCCTGTCCTCCACCCCCGGTGCCGCGCTGGCATACTTGGCACTCGCCGCCTTCTCCCTGCTCGGCACCCGCCAGGCGCTCCAGGCCCTCGCCCTGCTCTGGCTTCAGGCCATGCTCAGCCCTGGCCTCGCGCCGGAGGTTCCCAGCGCCCTGCGCTACGTGGTCCTGTTCCCCGCCTCCGCCTCGATCATTCTGCGCTCGGGCCTTGCGCTCAAACCCCTGCCCGCGGCCACGCTGCTGATGGGCCTGTTCCTCGTGATGCACTCGCTGGTGTTCAGCACCATGCCCGAGGTCTCGCTGCTCAAGGCGGGCGTCTGGACCCTCGTCACCTTTGCCATCCTCTCCGGCTGGTCCAACCTCCCCCCGGAGGCCGCCGACCGCCTCTCGCTCCAGATTTTGGCCGGTCTCGCCCTCATCCTGCTCGTCAGCCTGCCCCTCGTCGCCTCGCCCTTGGGCTACCTGCGCAATGGCACCGGCTTTCAGGGCATTCTCAAACACCCGCAGTATTTCGGCCCCATGGTCGCCATCCTCGGCGTCTGGTCCCTGACCCGCTACCTCTCCGGCCAGGGACGCCCCTGGCTCAACGCGCTCCTCGGCCCGCTCTGCATGACCGCCATCGTGCTCAGCGAATCCCGCACCGCCGGTCTCGCCTTTCTGCTCGGTCTGGCCCTCGGCCTCGGCGTCCTGCCCTTCTACCGCCGCACCCCGCTCAAACGCCTTGCCCCGGCCATCACCGCCTGGACAACCTGGGTGCCCGTGGTCGCGGCCCTGGCTCTCGCCGTGGTGTTCCTGCCCAACATCGTCGACGCCACCGAACATTTCCTCACCAAATCCGGCCGCTCCAGCGCCGACAACCTGCTGGAAGCCTATGACAGCTCCCGCGGCGCGCTGATCGACCGGATGCTCCACAACATCCGCCTGCATTTCCCCTTCGGCATCGGTTTCGGTGTTGCCTCCGACCCCAGCGACCTTATCGTCATCCGCGACCCGTTCTTCGGTCTGCCCGTCAGTTCCTCCGTCGAAAAGGGCGTCATCTATCTCGCCATCATCGAGGAAACCGGCCTGATGGGTGTCCTGCTCGCCATTGGCTGGATCGTCCTGCTGATCCGCAAATCGGCCGATGGCGGCCTCGTTGTCTTCTCCGTCACTGTCATGGCGCTCCTCCTGAACCTCGGTGAAGCCGTGCTGTTCTCCCCCGGCGGGTTCGGCCTTCTGCCCCTCCTGCTCTATGGATGGACCCACGCCACCGGCGTCAATGCGGGGACTTCGCGATGACCCACGAAATCTGGTTCTGGCAGCGCATCATCTCCCCCCACATGGCCGGCCTCGCCGCCGCCCTGGCCGCCCGTGGCAATGCCGTGCGCTATGTCGCGGAACACCCCATGTCCGCCCGCCGCGCCGCCCAGGGCTGGACCCCGCCCTCCACCGGCGGCGCGAAGCTCGAGTTCGCCCCCACACCCGAAGCCGCCCGCAGCCTCGCCGCCAGCGCCCCGCCCCACGCCGTCCATATCTGCGAGGGCCTGCGCAAAAACGGCACCGTCGCCGAAGCCCAGGCCGAATTCGCCCGCCGTCGCGCCCGCTGGTACGTTTTCATGGAAACCGTCGAGGATTATGGCCGCACCGGCCCCCTCAAACGCGCCCTCTACGGCCGTCTGGTACGCCGGGCCACGCGCCAGGGCGTCGAGGGCTGGCTCGCCACCGGCCACACCACCCCCGCCTGGCTCACCGCCCGCGGCGCCAACCCGGCCACCGTTCACCCCTTCGCCTATTTCCTTGCTCCGGTTTCAACCAGCCCGCCCGGCGGCACCGCCGGGCAGCGCCGACCTCCCCCATGGGAGGCGCTATCGCACCCCCCGAGGTCAACGCCACCCTCCGTGAATGAACGTGACCGTACCGACCCATTCCACTTCCTCTTCGCCGGCCAGCTCATCCCCCGCAAGGACCCGCTCCTGCTCATCGAAGCCTTCTCCCGCCTGCCCCGCGACGCGGCCCGACTCACCCTCATCGGCACCGGTCTCCTCGCCGACGAAATCCGCAAACGCGCCCAGGGCCTGAACATCGACCTCCCCGGCCAGCTCCCAATGGAAGCCACCCGCGCCGCGATGGCCCAGGCCGACCGCCTGATCCTGCCCAGCCGCCACGACGGCTGGGGCGCGGTCGTCTCCGAGGCCCTGATCTCCGGCACGCCCGTCATCTGCTCCGACCGCTGCGGCTCCGCAGGCGTGGCACAGGCCAGCGGTTACGGCCGGATCTTCCCCGCCGGAGACCCCGCCGCCCTCACCACTGCCATGGAAACCGCGATCGCCGCCGGCAAACCCCACCCCGACACCCGCGCGGCCCTCGCCTCCTGGGCCCAGTGCCTCACCGCCGGGACCGGAGCCGCCCATCTCGACCGCATCCTGACCTCCCGCTCCTCCCACGCGCTCCGCCCCCCCTGGCAGTCCGCTGCCCCAAAAATTCGCGCAACGGCTTAATCCTCCCACACGAATCACCACCCGCGCAAAAAATTTTCCCACCGAAAATTTCCAGCACCCGGCCCCCGGCACCCCACCTGGCGCACCAAATCCCCACACCAGCACCCATGCCACCCCCACGCCAGACCGCCAGCCTCCACCTCGGCAGCGACCCCCAGGCCACCCCCGGGAATTGCTCCAAAAGATTGTGGAAAATTTTCCTCAAACCGCAGGATATTGCGCGCCACCCGCCAAACCACGCCCCAAAGCGCATCCGCGGGCACCACCGCCAAACCCCGCCCCCACAGGCTTTCGCCCCCTCAATCCAAAGCCGAATTCCCAACCGCGACCCAAAAACCACGGTCCCGAAAGCCACGATCAACTTAAGGTAAAGTACCTTCGCGACGTTTCACCCAAAATTAACAATCGGTGTTCTACACCACCCCCGTGAGTAACCAATACCGCAACCGAGTGCCGGCTTGTTTTCGGCACCTGACTATCCGAACAGGAGCCTGTCTAAATGACAATTACAGTTAGCACTACGCTTGACATGGAAGGCGATGCCTCAAAAACGCTCGTCATCACTTCGGACAACGGGCCGATCGCGAACTTCCTGATCACTGACCAGGGCGCAAAAGGCGTTGTCACCTATGTTGAGGACAGTGCCACACAGATCACCATCACCTACACGCCAGACGAGGAAGAGTCCGGCTCCGACGAGTTCGGCTTCCACATCGAGGACGGCGACGGTGCTGACCCTCAGACTATTGATGTCACCAACATCGACACCCTTTCCGAAAACGTCGCACCGGTTGTCGAAGACTACTATTTTGACGCCAACGATGGCGGTGACACCGACACCAGCGGCACCATCGCCTGGGAAGACATCATCGACGCGGTTGCTTCGGACGAGAACTACTCCGACGACAACACGAACCTGATCGTCAACATCATCGGCTCCGCGCCGGACGGGTTCACGCTCACCAATGACGAAGTAAACCGCGAACTGAACTGGTCCCGCGACTCCGGTACGGACACGGACTTCTCGTTCAGCTTCAACATCGAGGATGACGAAGGTCTCACCAGCGAAACCGCAACCTTCACCATCGACCAGATCGGCGGCGACATCGCAAACGCCGACCCGGTAGGCGAAGACGACACCATCTCCATCGAGGGTGCATCCACGGCAACCCTGGACGTTCTGGCAAACGACACGGACGCAAACCTCAACGACGACCTGGCGATCACCGCCAAAACGGATGGTTCCAAAGGCACCGTTGAAATCGCTGAAGACGGCCTGTCGATCATCTACACCGCGAACGAAGGTGAAACCGGCTCCGACGTCGTCACCTACACCGTCTCCGACGGCACCGCTACGGACACCGCAACCGTCATCATCACCGACATCGGTGCTGTATCGAACGTTGCACCGACCGCAGCTGACGACACGCTGGACCTCGGAAACGGCCTGACCGGTACCGTGGACGTTCTCGACAACGACTCCGACCCGGACATCGAGGATACGATCACCATCCTGAGCTACAGCCAGGGTGAAATCGGCTCGGTTTCCATGAACGAGGACGGCGACCTGGTCTACACCGTCAACGACGGCGAGTACGGCTCGGACGAATTCACCTACACCATCACTGACGGTTCCGGTGGTTCCGCGACGGCAACTGTTGCTGTTTCCAACATCAGCGACGTACCGGAAACCGCTCCTGAAGCGGCTGACGACTACATCTCTGTTGAGGGTGACGACGGCACGGCAGGTATCGACATCGACTTCGCCGACCTGCTCGCAAATGACACCGACGCCAACAGCGACGTTCTGTCCGTAACCTTCGGCTTCCAGCCGATGTACGGCAACCTCGTCTATGATGACGTCAACAGCAAGTTCGTCTACACCTCCGAAGCGACCGGCACCGATGAGGAAGGTGATCCGATCTACGCTGAGGAAGACAGCTTCGAGTACACCATCTCGGACGGCAATGGCGGCACCTCCTCCGCCATGGTTTACCTCTCCGACATCAACGTTGAAACCGAATACGCTCCGGTTGGTGTTGATGACACGGCATCCGTTGCTGGTCTCGACTCCGTCGACATCGAGGTTCTCGCCAACGATACCGACGCCGACAACGAGGATGACCTCGAGGTTCAGGTCTACACCCAGGGCGAAAAAGGCACCGTTACCGACGATGGCAACGGCGTCCTGACCTACACCCCGGATGAGGGCGAAACCGGTGAGGACAGCTTTGTCTACCAGGTTATCGACGGCGACGGTCTTGTCAGCACCGCGACGGTTACCATCACCGGCATCGGTGACCCGGCAACCATCACCGACGGTGTTGGAACCGAAGCCAACGACATCATGGAAGGCGCCACCGGTGCTGACTCCATGGACGGTGGCGCCGGCGACGACGAAATGTCGGCCGCTGGTGGCAACGACACCGTTCGCGGTGACGAGGGCAACGACGACATGCGCGGCGGCAACGGCGACGACAAGGTCTACGGCGGCGACGGCGACGACCTCATGCGCGGTGGCAACGGCAACGACAAGGTTCGTGGTAACCTCGGCGATGACCGGATCTACGGCAACAACGGCAACGACAAGCTCTATGGCGGTGCCGGTGAGGACAGCCTGATCGGTGGTAAGGACAACGACAAGATGTGGGGCGGCGACGACGCTGACACCTTCATGTTCAAAGGGTCCGACCTCGACGGCATGAACCGTATCCACGACTTCGAAGTTGGTTCGGACAAAATCCAGATCGGCAACGATGTCAGCATGGGCGACCTGACCATGAAGGACAAGGACTACGGCGTCAAAATCATGTGGGGCGACGGCGATGCCGGTGTACGTCTCGACGACGTCATGGCTGCCGATCTGTCGGCCAGCGACTTCCTCTTCAGCTAAACCCACCGGGCGCGCTCCGCGCCCGAAGGTTACCAAAAACACGGCGCCGCCCCTCCCCGGGGGCGGCGTTTTCCGTTTGCCGCGTCCGAATCCCCTTCCCTTTCCTCCCCCAAAATCCGATAAGCGCGCCATGAACCATGTCCTGCGATCCCAGGTTACCGCGCTCGCCGCCGTTTTGATTATTGCGGTGTCCGGTGTCCTGTTCGCAAAACACATGGCCCCCGATGCCGCGACCGCCGATCCCGCCTACCAGGAAATGATGGCCTGGGGCATTGGCGCGTCGGATTACTGCGGCGATCTGCCCGGCGACGGGGACCATCACTGTCCCTTCTGCCGCCTTCTGGCCGATCCACCGCAGGTCAAGGCGCCCGAGGGTGCGCAGATTGTCGCCTTTGACATCACCTGGTCGCTGTTTCACGACCAGTTTCGGCCATTTGCCCGCCAGTTCCGCCCCGATGCGGCCCGCGCACCACCGGTTTTGAGCTAAACCGGCGCAATCCGCGCCATTTTTCCGACTTTTTCCGGGCGACAGGACAATCCCCGCCCCCAATTCGCGCAAAAAGCGGCCGTTCCGCCTGCGCAAACCACTGGAAATACCATGCTCAAACACTCCCTGACCGTCTTCGGCATCCTTCTCGCAGGCTCCGCCAGCGCCCATTCCACCCTCAAACAGAAGCTCGCGACTGTCGGCACGACCTCCAAACTGGTCATGCGCGTGCCCCATGGCTGCGACGGCGAGGCCAGCCACACGGTTCGCATCGCCCTGCCCGAGGGCTTTTACGCCGCCAAACCCATGCCCAAACCCGGCTGGGACCTTGAGGTCGTGACCGGCGCCTATGAGACGCCCTACAATAATCACGGCACTGAAATGACCGAAGGCGTCCGCGAGATCATCTGGTCCAACGGCAACCTGCCGGACGAATTCTACGACGAGTTTGTCTTCCGCGGCGCCGTCGGCCCCAATGTCGATGCGGGCTCCGTGATGTTCTTCCCCACGGTTCAGGAATGCGCCAATGGCGTCGCCGACTGGACCGACACCTCCGGGAGCCATGACGTGCCCAATCCCGCGCCCAATCTGACCGTTGTGGCCGCCGAGGGCGACATGGATCACGACCATGGTGCCCATGACGCCCATGCGGACGCGTCAATGGCCGGCCCGATCGAGGTCACCGGCGGCTTTTCCCGCGCCACCTTGCCCAACGCACCGGTCGGTGGCGGCTTCATGACCATCACCAACACCGGGACCGAGGACGACACCCTCATCGCCGCCACCTCCCCCGTCTCCGGCATCACCGAGATCCACGAGATGAAGATGGATGGTGACGTGATGAAAATGCGTGAGCTGGAAAACGGCCTGACCATCCCCGCCGGTGAGACCGTTGAACTCAAACCGGGCGGGTTCCATATCATGTTCATGGACCTGAACACCCCGCTTGAGGAAGGCGAAACCGTCAACGTGACCCTGACCTTTGAGAAGGCGGGCGATGTCGACATTCCGCTCGCCATTGGCGCGATCAATGCTGACGGCGGCCACGACCACCATGGCGGGGGCCATTCCCACAGCCACTGACCCGAAGGAACACGGATACAATGAACCTCAAACTGCTCCGGAACATCCTGTGGGGCGTCTGCGCCATCGCGGCCCTCGTGGTGGTGTGGTTCCAGGTCATTGCGCCACAGATGCGCAGTGACCTCGCCGACACGTTTGGCCATGGCGACTACCAGCTCGTGACCACGGACGGAGAGCCCTTCACCGAAGCCTCACTGGAGGGCGCGCCCTCGGCCGTGTTCTTCGGCTTCACCCACTGCCCCGATGTCTGTCCCACCACACTGGGCGACATCCTGACCTGGCAGGAGGAACTGGGCCCCGACAGCGAGGAACTCAACGTGTTCTTCGTCACCGTCGACCCCGAGCGGGATACGCAGGAAATCCTGGGCGACTATGTCTCCTGGGTGCCCGGCGTGACCGGCGTCACCGGCAGCCAAGAGGAGATCAGCAAGGCCATCCGCGCCTTCCGCGTCTACGCCAAGCGCGTGCCGCTCGACAATGGCAGCTACACGATGGACCATTCTGCCGCCGTGCTGCTCTTCGACGAGAACGGCTCCATGTTTGAACCCATCGGCTACGGCGAGGGCACCGACCGCGCCGTCGCCAAACTCAAACGCCTGATCGGCAGCTGACAGCGGCCCCCTGCCCGGCCCCAAAGCCGGGCAGAACCAACTCCCCATCCGGCAGCCGTGCCTGCGGCGGACCGGGGGCCGACGCGCCAAACACCCGTGCGTCGCGATTTTATGGCGTCGGGTACCCCTTCCCTCCGAACTAAGAGCAAACTTCAAAGGTGCGGCGGCCCGCCGGTCCGGTCCGCCGCAGGCACGGCGGGGTTTCACCCCTCTGTTCCGTGCCCCCCCCCCCGAAAAAACCAAACGCGCACGCAGCCCGGGAACCCATCCCCCACTCCCGCGTTTGGCCTGCATGACCAGGCCTGAACACCACCCGTCCCGATGATCGAAGCACTGTCCCTCCCGTGGATTGCGGTGCTGTTCCTTGCATCCGCCCTCGTCATCGGCGTGTGCGGCACCGTCATGACCGACCTGGCCGACCGCCTGGCCGACCGCACGGGCCTGGGCGAAGCCATCGTGGGTGGCCTCATCCTCGGCGCCGCCACCTCGCTTTCAGGCACCGTGGTATCGATCACCTCGGCTCTCGACGGCCAGGCCTCGCTCGCGTTTTCCAATTCCATCGGCGGAATTGCGGCCCAAACGGCGTTTTTGGCCCTTGCGGACGTGGCTTTCCGCCGCGCCAACCTTGAACATGCGGCCGCCGAGGCCACCAACATCATCCAAGGGATCGTCCTGATCTTCCTGCTGATGCTGCCGCTCGCGGCTCTCGTCACCCCGGAAATGTCGCTTTTCGCGATCCACCCGGTCTCCTTCCTCATCCCGGCGGTGTATATCGCAAGCCTCTTCGTCAGCCGCGCGGTGCGTGAGGAACCCATGTGGCAGCCGGTCGAAACCGACGAGACCCGCACGGACTCACCGGATGAGGAGGACGAGCAGACCGCTCAAAAATCCACCCTGCGCCTCTTCGCGGAATTCGCCGGTCTCATGGCCATCATGGGCGTCGCGGGCTTTGTCATCGCCCGCACGGGCTCGGCCATCATCACCCAGGTGGGCCTCTCGGCCTCACTCGTCGGCGCGCTCATGACCGCCGTGGCGACCTCCCTGCCCGAGCTGGTCACGACACTTGCCGCCGTCCGGCGCGGCGCGCTGCAACTCGCGGTTGGCGGTATCATCGGCGGCAACACCTTCGACACCCTGTTCCTCACCGCGGCGGACGTCTCCTACCGTGACGGGTCACTCTACCACGCGGCCAACATGCAGGACTATTTCTGGGTCGTCACATCCGCCCTGATGACCGCCACCCTGCTCGGCGGCCTGGTGGTCCGCGAGCGCCACGGACCCGGCGGCATCGGCTTTGACAGCCTCCTGCTGCTCATCATCTATGGCGGGGCCATCGCCATCCAGATCTTCGCCCTGTAACCGCTCCGGACCTAACCGCCGCACGCCTTGATGGCATCCCGGTGCGCCCGGCCAATATCATTGGTCCGCGAAATCGTGCTGCCCTCAATACCACGCGCCGCGGCAACCTCCTGGCTGGCGGCGGTCCAGGCCTCGGACCGCCCCTCCCCTGCCGCCATGCGCGTCATGTACGTCGCGCCAATCGCCTCATAGAGACCGTAATCCTCATCCCCAACCTCAGCCAGCAGCCGCTCCGAGGCACAGGCACACACCGCCTCATCATCACGCTCCCGACACATGTCAGACACGCCATCCGCAAGTGCCATCCCCGGCAACAGCATCACCGCAACACCGGCACCCGCAATCCAAGTCACTACGCTCATCATATCACTCCCCTTACCGTGTCATTGTCAGGGGGGCCGTGGCCGCGAAGGCGTGCCCGTCCTGCTTCCCCTTAAACTTCAGCCACCCGGTGGCACGTTCGGCGGTTTCAAACTTCAGCACCACCGTCATGACCATACTGCCATCTACGGGTTCCGGTGCATCAGCCTCCTCACAGGTCCCTCCCTTGACAATTGCTGCTGCGAACTTTCCTTCGACCCCCATGGTTCTGGTGCCAAACAGGCTGTCCGATGTATCCCCCATGACGTCCTCGCCCAAAACGGCCTGCGGGACGCAGAACGTGGCGTGCGAGCCGTCTCCCGTCGCTATGCCGACCGAATACATGGCTTCCTGATTTACCGTTTCCCTCTCCTCATGTCCCGCGAAGCTGTAGGCAGTGGACCCGACCAGTGTGGGAAGCGTCTCCGTGTCGCACATGGTCGCGGTGTCCATGAACCCGTCCGCCTCTTCCGCATTGATGGTCTCCATCACCATCCGTGCGGCGGTGCCCTCCACCGGCAGCATCAGGAGTTCCTGGCGCGGCGACCCGCCCGCCATGCGAACGGCGTGCAAATCCCCATCGAGCGACAGGTCCATCGCCTGGGCCGGGTGTGGCGGCAACGGGATCACAAGCCCCGGCCCCGCCACGGCCACCCCGGCTCCCTGGCTGATGCTCCACGACCCGGTAATGCCGCCGAGGATCGCGGGTGACAGGATACCGCACAGGTGGCGGTCCTGTTCCGTCTGCGCTTTTGCGTTGATTGTGGTGGCCAGGAATGCGACCGTTGAGGCCAGTAAAATTCGTTGCAAATTTTTGCCGAATACGCAGCGCCCGGCCCCGAAAAACAATTCTTTTCCGTTCATTTCCTTTTCCTCCCGTAGTTACGGATAATTCCGTATTTTAAATTTTGTCGCCAAACGGCGCTTTAATGAAGAATATTACTCAAAACCGCCGCGACCCCTTCCCCATGGACCCGGCCCTTCCCCGCGGGGAAGGTCACCGCCCCCGGTCCAGGCTGTCGAGCAGGTCCCGCACCGCCTGCTCCAGGCGGCGCCGCTCCACCGCCGTGAAGTCCCGGTCCATCCGCACCTCCAGGCGCCCCGCCGCTGCGACGCATTTAGCGCGCCCCTGAGGGCGGTCAATCTGGAAGGTGGTCTTGGCCCGTCCGCCAGGCGTAGAGGCCTTCACGGGCTTGCTGAGAGCCTCTGAGGGCGCACCACTGCCCGCGTACCGTCTCAGCACGTCAATTTCGTCCTTGATCGAGCGATTATCCCAGCCTTTCAGCTCCTGGCGGATCGCCGTGGCCACCCCCTCGACCTCCTCCATTCGCGACACCAGGCTCAGCCCCAGGGCCCGCGGGATCTCGGCCGGGTAGTTCAGATCCTCTCCGAGCACCGAGACCAGCTTGATAAACTGACGGATATAGCTCCGCTTCTGGTATCCCGCCGACTGAAACAGCACCGCGACCGCCCGGTCCGGGTCGTTTTCCTCCGTATGCGGGTCCGCCGCGTAGTTCAGGGCCAGTTGCGCCATCTCCGCAAACGAGATGTCCTTGCGCACCAGGTTCTCATCGACCATCTGCCGGTAGAGCCCTTCCAGGTTCCCACCCTGCGGCACCATGCCCGCCGGAATTTTACCCCAGGCTTCCGCGTCCCCCGTCTCATCGAGCAGCGCCTTAAACGCCGACACCCGCCGGTATCCCTGGATCAGCTCATATGTCCCGTCCGGCAGCGCTTCGACCCGGATCGGGTTCGACAGCCCAATCGCCCGGATCGACGCAACCAGTTCCGCCAGTTCAAAATCATCCCCCTTGGCCCGGTCCCGGACCAGTTTATGGGTCGCGATTTTGTCCAGTGGCACCAGGTCGGTGATGAGCCCCAGCTTTTTCAGCCGCACATGCTCCCGCGCCAGGCTGTCATTTTCCTCCCGGATTTTGGCCGCGGCCTCCTGCCGCTCACGCACGCTCTGGGCCGTCTCACTGATCGCCGTCGCCATTGGCCCCCGTCGTGCGGGCCTGGCCTCTTTCGCAGGTTTCGGCTCCTCCACCGGCTTCCCCGCATCCTCTTTCTTCCCCGCGGGGAAGGTTTCCGGGGAACCCTCCTCCGGCATGTCGATATCGAATATGCGGCGTTTCCGGCTCATTTCGTCACCTCAATCTTTTCCCAGGCCTCCGCCACCGAGCCCTTGAATTCCACATAGGCCCGGTCAAACGTCGCCCTTGCCCGCCGCCAGGTTTCCCGCGTCATGTCACGGTAATCGATCTCATAGACCGAACTCAAAAACCGTCCCGACTGCTCCACCGCGCGGGTCATCTCAATCGGGTGTTCCGCGACCCGATCACCGAACACCTTCTTGAACGCCTCGAACATGGCCCGGTGCAGCTCATTACCAGGCTCATACCGCGTCATCAGAAACTTGATATCACAAAACGCCTTCGGCAGCCCAATCTTCCCCGCGGGGAAGTTTTCGTCAAACCCGTGACTCAGATCCTCCAGCGCCTCCGACAGCTGACCAATGAACGAGGTCGTCGAGTCATACTCCCAGTATCCAGGCCCGGACGGGATATAGAGCATGTCCGCAGCAAACACCGCATTCATCGACTGGTAGCCAATCGCCGGCGGGCAGTCGAAAATGATCAGGTCATAGGCATCATCCGGCAGAGCATCCAGGTACCGCGACACCGCACCGAAAAACGACCATTCCGGGTTCAGATGCCGGTACTGCGCCGAGGCAAACTCAACGAAGGCCGCATTGGCACAGGACGGCACAATATCGATCGTCGACCAGGCCGTGGTCTTGATGAAGTCACTGACCCGCAACACGTCGAGACCCATATCCCGGATCGACGCCGGAATACGCCGCCGGGGCAGGGTGGTGCCGCTTTCCGCCCCCTCGACCTCCGCGTTCATCCTGTCGGTCTCCCGCACCAGGTCCCGCGCCATGATCCCCCAGACCGTATGGTCCTCCGCCACATCCGTCAGGCCCATCGAATGGCTCAGCGTGGCCTGCGGGTCGAAATCCACAACCAGCACCCGGTACCCGTCCAGCGCCGCCGCATGCGCCAGGTGCAGCGCCACCGTCGACTTGCCCGCACCCCCCTTGAAGTTCGCAATCGCCGCACGCAGCGCCCGCTTGCCCGCCGGCCGGTGCGGCATCAGCGTCTTGCGGTTGATCTTCATCCGCCGACGCAGGTCATTGATCTCATCGAGACTGAACCACCTCTGCCGCCCGTCCGGCTCAACTTCCCCGCCGGGAAGGTTCGGGTCCGCCGCCAGCCGCCCGCGGAAGGTCGACTGGTTGATCTGGAAGATCAGTTCCGACACCTCCCAGCTCGAGAACCTGCGCAGCGTCTTCTCCAGCTCCGGGCTGAAAGTCTGCCGCCGGATCCAGCTCTGCATCTTGAGGGATTGGGCCTGAAGTTCGGCCAGGTCCTCATGGGTGTACATGGGCGCTCCATCAATTTGGACGTAAATTACCTGTTAACCGGAAAATACGCGGAATTTGCACCAATTGCAAAACCCAAGTTACACTAAACCTCAGGTTTTCCGGTTTTAACGAACCCCATGAAAAACCAGGAGAAATCCGGAGGCAGAACCCCGGGTGATTCGGGGACACAGGCCGGACAAACCCTCCGCCAGCCCCAGGGGAGGGGCGGATATATAGGGGGACAGTTTGAAGGGCCCCACCACCGATAGGGTGACAAAAGTCAAATTTGGGGTGACATACAGAACGTCCCCCATTACCAATATTACCAGTTTTCTTTCCCTGATTGGGACACGATCACCTGGCGAACGGCACCCCGGCCAACAAGATGCTTGACAGAATCGTGGTTGAGGACGCTAATGGCCTCAACTTCTGGAAGAGCGTTGGCAAAGCGACCACCAGACAAAAATTACGGGGACGCAAATGTTCCCGGTGATCGAGGTTAAGGGGCGCATGTGTCCCGGCAGTAAGGAGCAACGAGGTTGCTTGTCCCAAAAGCGGTCGGTCCGAACGCGGCCGCCCGGAAATATGACATACTCTCGGCCCTCTCGGCCCATGCCCTGTCCCGTGACAAACACAGACAGCGCCAGATCCTGCGACTCATCTCCCTGATCACCACCCGATACAACTGGCAGAGGAACGAACTGTCCATGGGCCAGGCGGAGATCGCCCGCCTGTGGTCGGTGGACCAGCGCACGGTGAAACGGGAGATGACCCGCTTCCGCGAGATCGGCTGGCTGCGGGTCAAAAGGGCAGGGGCGCGGGGCCGGGTGACGGTCCACGAACTTGACCTCGGGCGGATCGTCATGGACACCCAGGAAAGCTGGCACAGCATCGGCCCGGACTTCGTGGCCCGCATGTCACCGGACGAGCCCGCACCGGAGCCGTCCAGCGTCGTGCCGTTCCAGCGCCAGCCAACGGGCGGTGCGCCCGAACCGGATGGCAGCCTGTGGGGTCACGTGCGGTGCCGGCTCCATGCGAGTGACCCCGCGACCTGGTCGGCCTGGTTCGCCGGGCTTGACGACATGGGCCGAACCGGCGATGTGCAGTGCCTGCAGGCGCCATCGCAGTTCCACGCGACCTATGTCACGAACCATTACGCGGAGCGGCTGACCGCCGTGCTGCGGAGTTTTGATCCGACGGTTACCGGGGTGCGGGTGACGGGGAAATAGGCGGGTTATTGGACGCGACAGCCCTGGTCATGGGGCGGCGGTTAAAGTCGCAAAAATCCATAAAAGCGCCGTGAGGCGGTTTTATGGCGTCGAAGTATGGTCCCGAACCATCTTCAGCGCAGCAGTTCCTCCTCGAACGGAAACCGGGACAGCACCTCCATGCCGGTGTCGGTCATCAGGACCTGCTGTTCCAGTTTGACGCCCTCGCCACCATCCTCCGCGCCAATGAAACTCTCCACGCAGAGGGTCATGCCAGGCTCGATCACGCCGTCATAGCCCGCATCGGGGAAGTCGCCGTGATGGTAGAGATAGGGGTATTCCCCGGTCATGCCGCAGCCATGGGCCGAGAGGTAATAGCGGTTGGCGTAATACTTGTCCGGTATGTCCCAGGCGGCGTCGGCGTAGTCGCGGAACGTCATGCCGGGGCGCAGGATACCCATATTGTGGTGAACCTGCTCATAAGCGACCTTGTAGAGTTCCCGCTGCACATCCGTGGGCCGGTCGGGGCCGGAATGGAAGGTCCGCGAAAAGTCGGAATAGTAACCGTGACAGCCCACCACATCCGTATCGAGCGCGATCAGCTCGTTGGGGCCTATAATATTGTCGGAGGTTTCCTGGAACCAGGGGTTGGTCCGCTCACCGGCATTGAGCAGGCGGGTTTCGACATAGTCACCGTTTTGCGCGATCACGGACTGGTGGAGCACCGACCAGAGCTGCGCCTCGGTGATGCCGGGCCGGATTGCGGCACGAAGTTTCGCGACGGCAATCTCGGTGGCCCGCAGCGAGGCGTTGACGCATTTCATCTCCTCGGTGGATTTGATGGCGCGGGCCATTTCGACCGGTTCCTGGGCATCGACGATACGCAGGTCCTGACCGGAAAGGGCAATGGCCGACCCGGCGTTCAGACGCTCCAGCCCCACCGTTGCACCACGCCCGACCAGCCCGTGGATCAGATCGGCGGTCTCCGCGGCCCAGGCCTTTTCGCGCGCGGCAATGTCGGGACCGGCGGCAACGAAGCTGGCGGTTTTGGCCTGGCGCACCTCGTCGATGGTCTCCAGAGCATCGGCCAGATGGGCGCAGCCGGTGAACTCGAACAGGATCGAGCGGTCGGCGGTCAGAAGCAGATAGCGGGACGGCGTGTTGCGCTGGCTGAAGACCTGCATGTTGCGGGCACCGGTGGCGTAGCGGATGTTGACCGGGTCGGACAGGGTAACGGCGGCGATGTCGCGCCGGGCCATTTCCGTCCGCACGCGGCCCAGACGGTGGGCGCGGACGGTGACGAGGTCGATCCCCTCATCCTCCGGCGCGCGGTCGAGCAGCGCGAGGGCTGCCAGATCCGTGCGTTCCGCGTGCCAGTCGAGTTCCGCCATGTTTCCCCCATCCGATGTGTCCAGGCCCTGGATAGCCGGTCGGACGCCGCCGGGACATGTCCAAAAGCGGCATCCCCGGCGGCTTTGCGGCAGGCGAAAGGTGGGTCATCCGCCGGCCAGTGACAGCTCGAAGAAATCCTCCGGGTCGTCGACCTCCTCAAGTTTCCCGTCGAAGATCCACCAGAAGCGGTTGGCGACCCCGCGCACGAAACTGCGGTCATGGGAGACGAACAGCGCGGTGGCGTCCGGGTCGTCCAGTTCCGCCTCCAGCGCCTCCTGGCCGTCAATGTCCAGGTGGTTGGTCGGCTCATCAAGCAGGTACAGCCCCGGCGAGGTCAGGCGCAGGACCAGCATGGCAAGGCGCGACTTCTGCCCGCCCGAAAGGGCCGACATTTTCGCGTCCTGCACCCCGATTTCAAACCCCGCACCCACCAGCAGCGACCGCGCCCGTTTGTCGCCCACATCGAACCGCGACGTGATCGCCTCCAGCGGTGAGGCCGCGTCGTCGAGATGGGTCATGCCCTGGTCCGCATGGCCCACCACAATCGAGGGGTTGGCGCGAATGCCCGGCACGTCGGCGCTGAGCGAGCGGTGGACCATCGAGATCAGGTGCGACTTGCCCGTGCCGTTGGAACCCATAACCACGATGCGGTCGCCCCGGTTGATCCAGAGCCTGGCCGTCGAAAACAGCCGCCGCCCGTCGGCAGTGGTCACGTCCACGCCGTCGATGGTCACCAGCGCCTTCGCGTGCGACGCGGTGTTGGCAAGCCGGATCGACCCGGCGGAGCGTTCGGTATGGGCGGGCCTTGCGGCCTCCTCCAGCCGGTCGGCGCGTTCGCGGAGCTGTTTGGTCTTGGTGATCAGCAGGTCCGAGCCGGAATTGACGCCGATGTTTTTCAGCTTTGCGGCCTGGCGGCGCAGTTGCTCGGCCTGCTTCATGTCGTTCTCAAACCGTCGTGCCTCGGCCGCGTCCCGTTCGGACAGGGCGGCGCGGGCCGGAGTAAACGGCAGTGGGAACAGCACCGAGCCGGTCTGGCGCAGGAACAGCGTGCGGTTGGTGACCGCATCGAGAAACGCCCGGTCATGGCTTGCCACCAGCACCGGCACGGACCGCGCGGCGGTGCGCAGCCATTCCTGAAGAAATCCGATACGGCCCAGGTCGAGATGGTTGGTCGGCTCATCGAGCAGCAGCACATCCGGCTCCGTCACCCAGACCCGCGCGAGCAGGGCCACCCTCTGCCAGCCGCCGCTCAGGTCATGGAGCGGCCGGTGGCGCAGGTCGGCGGGTACCTCGAGATCGTCGAGCACGATATCCACCCGCCAGCTCTCATTTTCGGCCGCGTCCGCGGAGAGCGCATCAAGTACGGCGTCATAAATGGGCAGGGCGCGTACATGCTCCGGCGCGTGCTGCTCCACATGGCCCAGGGTCAGGCCGCGGGATGTGGTGATCTCACCGGCTGAGGGTTCGAGGTCTCCGGCGAGGCAGCGCAGCAGGGTTGACTTGCCCGCGCCGTTAGTGGCCACGAGGCCCATGCGGTCGCCACGGTTGAGGGTGAAACTGAGCCCGGAGAAGAGCGGGGTGCCAAGGGTTACGCCGAGGTCTTTGACATTGATAAGGGACATGATCCGATCCTGAATGGTCATGCGCCGTGACGGGTCACGGGCGCGGAAAATCCGGGCGGATCAGGGATCAGTGCCTAAATGTACTGTATTCCAGGATCAGCCCTGCAAACGTGTCTGCAGGGCACAAACGGGACCACGGGTTCGGTCATGGTATCTTTTCCGATGCATGTGGTCCTCCTTTCCTGGGAGGGCCAATAGACCGGGCGGGGGCTTTCAGTCAAGCAAAACCGCATGGGCCCCCGCTCAGACCACGGTGGCGCGGGCGTTGGGGTTGAGGAAATAGCCGTCGAAGATCGGGCCGGTCGCGGCGCCCATGGCCTTGGCGTCGACGCCGATGGTGCCCTCGCGGATGGCGGGCAGGATCAGGCCGCGGCGGTCGCGGTTTTCAATGTGGTGGCGGACGGCGGCGACGATGCGCGCGCGGACCGACGCGGGGAACGAGCCGTCGATGAACACCGCCTCGAAATCCACCACGGAGCAGATCGAGAGGGAGGCGCTGGCCAGCTCGCCCCCCAACTGGTCGATCCAGGGGTCGAGATGTTCGCCCATGCCCGACCAGTCGCCGTGTTCCGCGCAAAGCCGTTCGGCGTCGAGACCCGCGGCCGCGAGGCGCTGTTCCAGGAGGAGGATGGAGGCGGTGTCGATCAGGGTGGCGGGCCGGCCCTCGCGGTCGAGGGTGCGCAGCGAGCCGAAGGCGCCGGCATTGCCCTGGTTGCCCTCGTGGACCGCGTGGTTGAGGACGATGCCGCCGCCGATGAAGGTGCCCACATGGAAATAGGCGTAGTCGCGGTATTCCCGGCCGCGGCCATAGATGTGTTCGGCGCGGCAGGCGGCGGTGGCGTCGTTGACGATGCTCACCGGCAGGTCGGAGAAACGGGCGACTTCCGCGGGGAAATCCGTGTTGCGCCAGGCCTCGATCCGGGCGGCGGGGGCGCCCATTTTCTCGTACCACTGCCAGAGGTCATGAGGCGCGGCGATGCCGATGCCCGCCACGCGGCGCCGCTGGTCCGCGGTCAGGGAGGCGGTGACCTCAGTCATGGCGGTGTCGAGGAATTCCAGGATCGCGCCGGGTTCGGGGTAGCGGTAGCGTATGATGCGCCGGTCGCGGATGGTGCCAACGAAATCGAGCAGGACCACCTCGGAATTGCGGCGGCCGATCTTGAGCCCGATGGAAAACACGCCGTCCGGGGCCAGTGCCATGGGGGTGGAAGGTTTGCCCACGCGGCCCTTCACCGGGGAGCCGGGGATCAGAATGCCGTCGGTCTCCAGCTTGCGGATGATCACGGAGGCGGTTTGGGTTGAGAGGCCGGAAATGCGGGCCAGCTCACTGCGCGGCATGCCGCCATACCGCTGGATCATCGACAGCAGCAGGCGTTCATTGAGGTAGCGCAGCTCCTTCTGGTTGAGACCGGACCGGAGCGGGCTGACCTTGTTTTGTTTTCTTTCGGTGCTCACTGGCGTTATCTCCCACCGGAACGGTAGTCGGCAATAATTAATCAGTCAGGTTTACTTATTAATTGACACAGGCCTGAGAATCGTTGTTAATAAGCTTACTGACCGGTTCCTGAGAGTCGGCTACAGTAAATAGATCATAGATTCCGTGGGAGGAACACATGAAGAAACTGATGGCCGGCACCGCGCTGGCACTTGCAACCATGTCCGGGTCCGCGTTTGCACAGGACATCTCCGCCTGCCTCATCACCAAGACCGACACCAACCCGTTCTTTGTGAAAATGCGCGAGGGCGCGGAGGCCAAGGCGGCCGAGCTTGGCGTCGAGCTGAAATCCTTCGCCGGTAAGGTTGACGGCGACCACGAAACCCAGGTTGCGGCCATCGAGACCTGCATCGCCGATGGTGCCAGCGGTATCCTTCTGACCGCGTCCGACACGTCCTCCATTGTCTCCTCGGTACAGCAGGCCCGCGATGCCGGTCTGGTTGTGATCGCACTCGACACGCCGCTCAGTCCGGCCGATTCCGCGGACGCCACCTTCGCCACCGACAACTTCCTCGCCGGTGAACTGATCGGTCAGTGGGCCGCGGCCAAGCTGGGTGATGCGGCGGCGGATGCCAAAATCGCCATGCTCGACCTTGCCGTGTCGCAGCCGACCGTGGGTGTTCTGCGCGACCAGGGCTTCCTCCAGGGCTTCGGCATTGAACTCGGTGATCCCAACAAATGGGGCGACGAGGAAGACCCGCGCATCGTTGGTAACGATGTGACCGCCGGTAACGAGGAGGGCGGCCGCAAGGCCATGGAAAACCTGCTCGCCGCTGATCCCATGATCAACGTGGTCTACACCATCAATGAGCCGGCCGCAGCCGGTGCCTATGAGGCGCTGAAATCCATTGGTCGTGAAAACGACG
This sequence comes from Amaricoccus tamworthensis, assembly GCF_049800875.1. Taxonomy (NCBI): domain Bacteria; kingdom Pseudomonadati; phylum Pseudomonadota; class Alphaproteobacteria; order Rhodobacterales; family Paracoccaceae; genus Amaricoccus; species Amaricoccus tamworthensis. Next base: position 24,913 of record NZ_JBNAFV010000015.1, read on the forward strand.
TGCTGATCGTCTCCGTCGATGGCGGCTGCCCGGGTGTGCAGAACGTCGCGGACGGCGTGATCGGCGCAACCTCGCAGCAGTATCCGCTTCTGATGGCGTCGCTGGGTGTTGAGGCCATTCACGCCTGGGCTACCGATGGAACCAAACCCGAGCCGACACCGGGCAAGGATTTCTTCGACACCGGCGTGGCGCTTGTCACCGATGAACCGGTTGACGGTGTGGAGAGCATTTCCGTTGAGGAAGGCATGGATCTCTGCTGGGGCTGATGCCCTGGCACCATCCGCACAACGGACCTGAAAGGGGAGGGCAGCCATGTCCGCCTTCCCCGCTTCCCGTCCAGTAATACCGCCGCCGGGCACGGATTAATCCGCGTCCCAACAGGGATATGGAGCACCAAACATGTCAGAGACCAACACGGGACAGGACTACGAAAAAAGCCTGTCGAAAAGCGCCTCGGAAGTTGCCAGTTTTGTCGATGAAAGAACCGGTCTGGGGCACCGGCTGCAACACACGCTGCACGTAACACCGGCACTTGTGCCGCTGATCGTGCTTGTGTCGGCCATCATCGTCTTCGGCCTTTTGCTCGGTTCGAAGTTCTTTTCGCCCTTCGCCCTGACACTCATTCTGCAGCAGGTTCAGATCGTGGGTATCCTCGGCGCGGCCCAGGCGCTGGTCATCCTGACGGCGGGCATCGACCTGAGCGTGGGCGCGATCATGGTGTTCAGCTCCGTCATCATGGGCCAGTTCGCATTCCGCTATGGCATTCCCGTGCCCCTGGCGGTGGCGGGCGGACTTGGCGTCGGCACGCTTTGCGGCTTCATCAATGGCTGGCTTGTGGCGAAGGTGAAACTGCCGCCGTTCATTGTGACGCTCGGCATGTGGCAGATCGTTCTGGCCACCAACTTCCTCTATTCGGCGAACGAGACCATCCGCAGCCAGGAGATCGCCGAGCAGGCGCCTTTGCTGCATCTGTTTGGTGCCAAGATAAACATCGGCGGGGCCGTGTTCACGGTCGGTGCGATTTTCATGGTCGTGCTGGTGCTGATCCTGGCCTATGTGCTGAAATACACCGCCTATGGGCGACATATATATGCGGTCGGTGACGACCCCGAAGCGGCGGAACTGTCCGGGGTGCAGGTCGATCGCGTGCTGATCTCGGTCTACATGCTGTCCGGTCTGATCTGTGCCTTTGCGGGCTGGGCGCTGATCGGGCGGATCGGCTCGGTCTCCCCGACATCCGGTCAGCTTGGCAATATCGAGAGCATCACCGCCGTGGTGATCGGGGGCATTTCGCTCTTCGGTGGACGCGGCTCGGTTCTCGGGATGCTCTTCGGGGCACTTATCGTGGGCGTGTTCACGCTGGGGCTTCGGCTCATGGGGGCCGATGCGCAATGGACCTATCTGCTGATCGGTGTGCTCATCATCGGCGCGGTTGCGGTTGACCAGTGGATCAGAAAGGTGGCGGCATAATGGAACCCATTCTTCAGGGCAAAAACCTTGTCAAACGCTATGGCAAGGTCACCGCACTCGACCACGCGGATTTCGAGCTCTATCCCGGCGAGGTTTTGGCCGTGATCGGCGACAATGGCGCGGGCAAGTCGACCATGATCAAGGCCGTGTCGGGGGCGGTGATCCCCGATGAGGGTGAGGTCTATCTGGAGGGAAAACGGGTGCAGTTCCACTCGCCCCTTGATGCGCGTGATGCCGGGATCGAGACCGTCTACCAGCAGCTTGCCATGTCGCCCGCGCTCTCCATCGCGGACAACATGTTCATGGGCCGCGAATTGCGCAAACCTGGTTTCATGGGCAAGTACCTGCGCCAGCTTGACCGCAAGGCGATGGAGAAATTCGCCCGCGACAAGCTCTCGGAACTTGGCCTGATGACGATCCAGAACATCAACCAGGCGGTCGAGACCCTCTCGGGCGGTCAGCGCCAGGGTGTGGCCGTGGCCCGCGCCGCCGCGTTTGGCTCCAAGGTCGTGATCCTCGACGAGCCCACCGCGGCGCTCGGGGTGAAGGAGTCCCGCCGCGTGCTGGAACTGATCCAGGACGTGAAATCGCGGGGCATCCCCATCGTCCTGATCAGCCACAACATGCCCCATGTCTTCGAGGTGGCCGACCGCATCCACATCCACCGCCTGTCCAAACGGCTCTGCGTCATCGACCCGAAGGAACACACCATGTCCGACGCGGTGTCCTACATGACCGGCGCCGCGGTGCCCGACGGCGTGGAGGCGGCTTGAAGCGCGATGGACAGCGCGGAATTGGAAATCGCGACGGCGGCGTTTGAGCCGCTGTCTACCGAAACCGCCAAACTGGGCGAAAGCCCGGTCTGGTCGGAGGCGCATAATGCCGTGTTCTGGGTCGATATCGACGGCGGGCAGCTGTTGCGCACCCGCCCCGATGGCGAAACCCGGGCCTGGACCACGCCCGAGATCCCCGGCTTCGTCCAGGTGGTGCCGGAGGGCATCATGGTGGGCATGGAAACCGGGATTTTCCGGTTCGATGAGGAAAGCGCGGAGTTCACCCGTCTCGTCTCCGTGGAGCCGGACGGCAAACGGTTCAACGATGCCTGCACGGACAGTCAGGGCAGGATCTGGGCCGGGACGATGGATATGGGGAAGCAGCACGACAATGGGATCGTGTATCTGTTCGACCCCAAACGCGGCACGCTCACACCCCGCCTCGACGGGTTTCGCATCATCAACGGGCTGGCCTGGGACGGGGCAAACAGCCGTCTGTTCCTGTCGGATTCGTGGATGGAGGTGCAGACCGTCTGGACCTGCAGTGTCGATGCTCAGGACAATCTCTCCGACCGCCGGGAGTTCGCGAGGTTCCAGGACCTGGACGGGCGTCCGGACGGGGGTATGCTGGACCGGGACGGCAACTACTGGATCGCAGGGGTGTTCGGTGGCGTGATTTACCGCTTCTCGCCCGACGGGACGGAAATGACGACCTGGGCGGTACCGGTGGAGGCCCCGACCAAGCCCGCGCTTCTGCCCTGCTTCGACCGGCCCGCGATGGTGCTGACCTCGTTTGCGGATGAGGGCGATGGCGGGCGGCTTGCGATCTGGAAGGACGCCCCCGTCTAAGCGCGTGCCGCTCTGGAATTATCCCAATTGTTCCCGGCCCCGATTTCAGATTTAACGGGCCCGCAAATCGCGTGGGTGAAGGGAACGCTTGGGATGAAACCGCAGGACCAGGTCCGGCCGTGACTGGGCTGGCCAAAATTTCCGCCATGTTGGACCGGGCGACGCTGGTGCTGGCGCTGTTTCTGCTGGGGCTGATGTTCTCGTGCCAGATCCTGGTGGTTCTGCTGCGCTATCTGACCGGCATCGGGTTTTTGGAATTGCAGGACGCGGTGTCCTACAGCTTCGCGGTGGTGGTGGCTTTGTCCATTCCGTTGGCGCTGACCCGCGACCGGCATGTGCGGGTGGATGTGCTGCGCGAACGCATGTCGCCCCGGGTGAACCGCCGGATCGACGGGCTGGGGCATGTGCTTCTGACCCTGCCGGTGTTTGCGCTGATGGCCTGGCATTCCTGGCCGCTCGTCTCCGCCTCCTGGGCCATTCTGGAGGGATCGCGGGAAACCGGCGGTCTGCCGGGGCGGTTCCTGGTGATCGGCTTCCTGCTGGTGATGCCGGTTCTGTTTCTCGTGCACGGGCTGGCCTGGTTTGGCAAACCGCGGCAGTCAAGTGACCACTCGACCGGGACGCCGGGATGAGCACCGACCTGTTCTGGATTCTCTGTCTGGCCGTGGGGCTTTTGGGCGGCATCATGTCGGGCGTTCCGGTGATGCTCGCCATCAGCGGCATCCCCGTGGCCATTGGCATCATCGCCGCGCTGTTCGGGCATTTTGACCTGGTGTATTTCCAGGCCATTCCGCAGCGGGTGTTCGGCATCATGGAAAACCCGCTGCTGCTGGCCGTGCCGCTTTTCATCGCCATGGGGGTGCTGCTCGACCGGTCTCAGCAGGCGGAGCGCATGCTCGACAGCATCAACCGCCTGTTCGGCGGCGGGCGTGTGGTTCTGGCGCTGTCGGTTCTGATCGTCTCGACGCTGATCGCGGCCTCGACCGGCGTGATTGGGGCGACGATTGTCATGCTCGGCACCATCAGCCTGCCCACGCTCCTGCGCGCTGGGGTCGACAAACACACCGCGACGGGGCTCATCTGCGCGAGCGGGACGCTGGGCCAGATCATTCCGCCCTCGATCGTGCTGATCCTGCTCGGCGACCAGGTCTCCAACGCCTATATCGAGGCGCAGCAGGCCGCGGGCAATTTCGCGCCCGATCCGGTGACGGTGGGGGATTTGTTTGCCGGGGCGCTGTTTCCGGGGCTTTTGCTCGTGGCGCTTTACGGCATCTATGTTTTCTTCCGCTTGCGCGGCCAGGACCGCGAGCGGCCCACACCGGTGGAGACCGGGCCGGTGCCGGGGGCGGGGGGGCTGATCCTCGACATTCTGCCGACCTTTTCGCTCATTTGCGCCGTGCTCGGCTCTATCCTCGCGGGTGTCGCCACGCCGACCGAAGCGGCGGGGATTGGTGTGGCCGGCACCGTCCTGATCGCCGGGGCGAAACATTCCCGCGCCCATGCGGGCGTTGCCATTGCCACCGCGGTTTTCGCACTCGCCCTGCTGGTGCTGCGCCGGTTTGACCTTATCGGCGCGACTTTTGAGGCGGGGCGGATCACCTGGACGGGTCAGACCATCGTGACCCTGGCGCTCATGGCCGTGCTGATCGCGGGCGTGGGGTTTGCCGCCATCGGGCTGCACCGCAACCGCGTGCTGGTGCCCGCCATGACCGAAACGCTGGTCATCTCCGGCATGGTCTTCGGCATCATCGTCGCGGCCAGCGTTCTGGCGCTGGTGTTTCGCGGGTTCGAGGGCGACGTGATCATTGAGGAGTTTCTCACCGGCCTGCCCGGAGGTGTCTGGGGGATGCTCGCCATCACCATGCTGGTGGTTTTCCTGCTTGGTTTCGTGCTCGAGTTCGTGGAGATTATTTTCATTGTCATTCCCATTGTGGGGCCGGTGATTCTCCAGTCCGACATCAGCCCGGTCTGGTTCGCCGTCCTGATTGCCATGAACCTGCAAACGTCATTCATCACGCCGCCCTTCGGCTTTGCGCTGTTTTATTTCCGTTCGGTCGCGCCGCCGGAGATTACCGGCATGACCATCTATCGCGCCATCATTCCGTTCGTGGCGCTCCAGCTTGCCGCCATTGCCGTGCTCGTCATGTTCCCGGGCCTGGCCACCTGGCTGCCCAACGCGATTTTCTGAAACCATAACGTCACCAAACAGGGGAGGACTCCCGCATGAAACGTCGTGAATTCCTGCAAACCGCCGCGGTCGCGGCACCGGCCGCCGCACTAGCCGCGCCCGCCGTGGCCCAGGGCAAACTGGAATGGAAGCTGCCCACCTCCTTCCCGTCCAACGCGCCCGGCGTCGGCACCAATGTCACCAACTTTGCCGAGCGCGTGAACGCCATGTCCGACGGGCAGCTGACGCTCAAGGTGTTCTCCGGCGGTGAACTTGTCCCGCCCTTCGGTGTTGAGGACGCGGTGCAGCAGGGTACGGCCGAGATTGGTCACTCCACGCCCTACTACGCCGCCTCGAAAAACAGCGCGCTGCATTTCTTCTCCGCCGTGCCGTTTGGCATGACCGCCGTGGAAACCGCCGCGTGGCTGCGCCACGGTGGGGGTCAGGAGATCTGGGACGAGATTTACGCGGCCCGTGGCCTCAAGCCGTTCTACAGCGGCAATTCCGGCATCCAGGCCGCAGGCTGGTTCAAGAACCCGATTGAAAGCGTGGATGATCTGGCCGGTCTGAACATGCGTATTGCGGGTCTCGGCGGCGAGGCCATGCGCCGGGTCGGTGTGAACGCGGTTCTCCTGCCGCCTCCGGAAATTTTCCCCGCCTTCCAGTCCGGGACTATCGATGCCGCCGAATGGGTGGGCCCGATGCTCGACCAGGCGTTTGGCCTTCAGAAGGTCGCGCAGTACTGCTACGTGCCCGCCTTCCACGAGCCCTCGGCCGGTCTTGAGATCGTCGTCAACCAGGACGCCTGGGACAGCCTGCCCCCGCATCTTCAGGCGATTGTCTCCGCCGCGGCCGAGGCGGCGGAATCCGCGTCGCTGGCGCAGTTCGACTATTTCAACGCCACGGCCATGCGCCAGCTTCAGGAGGCCGGTGTCACCTTCGCCCAGTTCCCGGACGACGTGATCGCCGCACTGAAGAGCGCATCCGCTGAGGTGATGGCCGAGAACTCCGCCGCGAACCCGGATTTCGCGAAGGTCGAGGAAAGCTACAACGCATTTCTTGATCTCTCGAAGGACTACGCCACGGCCGTCAAGGGCCCGACCTTCACGCAGCGGATGTAAATACCGGGTGTTAATTCACCCCTTTTGCCCGGCGGCAACGCCGGGCAGCGCCGCCCCCCCCATGGGCGGCGCTCCGCTTCGCCCGCGGCCGTCGCTGCCCTCAACGGATGGGCGGTGGCCGACTCAAGGGCCCGGTTGCCGCACCGCAACCCCCCCAACAATACCAAACATTACGCTGAATTCCTGCCCAAACTCCGGCGAATTCCGTTGAAAATTGTGCATTGCAGCAAAATCGCTGCTCCGGCGCACTGCCAGACCTTTTAATCAAATCCCAATCATATTCGGGTTTCCTCAGACACACTGTTCCCCCGGACCGCGCCTGCCCCCCGCGTGCTCCAAAGCGGCGGAAGAACCGCTCGACATGCAGCCTGCCCCCCTGGTCCCCATGCCTGACGGAAGGACTGCCAGATGATGATCGAACTCGCATTCGTTGCCTGTATCGCCACAGAGCCCGACACCTGCCGGGACAGGTCGCTGCTCTATGTGGATGTGCCGGTCATGGCCTGCATGATGCAGGGCCAGGCCCAGTTGGCCAGCTGGACCGAACAGCACCCGGGCTGGGAGATCAAATCCTGGCGCTGTCAGGTGCATGACACCCGCACGGCCGAGATCTGAACCGGCGGGCTCCAACCCGATCACCATTTTTTGCCTTGCCCATCGGCGCGGATTGCTCCGATCATGCTCCACCCGACCGGGAGGAGCGCCCGAATGATGATCGAACTTGCCTTTGTCGCCTGCCTGACCGCTGACCTGGAGAGGTGCGAGGATTACTCGCTGCTGCTTCTGGACATGCCCCAAACGGCCTGTCTGCTGATGGGGCCCACGCGCCTCGCGACCTGGTCGGAGGGCCATCCCGGCTGGCAGGTCACGTCATGGCAGTGCCGCACCCCCGGCGCCGGGCCGGAGGACGTCTGAAAAACTACAGCGGACCTGCCATCGACCCGTAGATGGCAGGCCCGCCGAACCGGAGGCCAGGTTCACAGGCCGGGAAGATCGTCCAGCTGATCCAGTCCCACCCCTGTAAACTCCAGGCTTTTGCCCCCCCGGTATTCTATTAACACCCCGTCTTCGGTTTCCGTCGCGTCCCAGTCTCCCGCGCCCTTAACGTGAAGGGTGTCGATGCCGATCTCGAAATCCGTGATCACGTCATGGCCGAACCGGCCCTTGAAGACGAAGTGATCGGCCCCGTCGCCGCCGCTCAGCTCATCATCGCCGCGACCGCCGATCAGGGTGTCGTCATGCCGCCCGCCCAGCAGCATGTCGTCGGCCCGCCCGCCTTCCAGCCGGTCGCGTCCCTTGCCGCCCTCCAGCCAGTCATGCCCGCGCCCGCCGCCGAGTTTGTCATTGCCACCCTCGCCAAACAGCTCGTCGCGCCCTGAATGCCCGCGCAGATGGTCGCGCCCGTCGCCCCCGGCGATGGTGTCGTGGCCCTTGCGGCCGATGATCGTATCGCGCCCGTCACCGCCATAAAGCTCATCCGCCCCGCCGCTGCCGTAAACCGCGTCATCGACGGCGTCGCCGCCTTCGGGCTGGTCGCTGATCCCGTCGAGGTGACGGCTCTCGGCCACGTAGAGCGGGATGCCGGCCTCCTCCAGATCCGCCATCTCGGCACTGAGGGTTTTGGCGTGCTCCTCCTGACGGGCCTGCGTCATGTACTCAACGACGAAGACCTCCGTCCCCGCATCCTCGGCCCGTTCGAGAAGGTTCAGGACATACTCATAGTCGTCCCGGCTCTGCTTCGCGAATTCGGACTCGTCATCCGGATCGTCATAGATGAAGCGCAGATCCTCCTGACCGATCCCGTCGATCGCATCGAGATAGCCGTCCTCGCGCACCAGGTCCGCGCCGTTCTGGCCGATAATGACGAACTCACGGTCCGGGTCCACATCCGCCAGGCGCGCGTCGGCCCTTGCGCCAATCGCCTCCACGAAAGCGACCATCTCCGCACGGTAATCGATGCCCGCATCCGGCGCGGCATCCTCGAAATGCTCAAAGGCGTCGATAATGTCGAGATAGACCCCGTTGAAGCCCTGGTCGACCGCGCTGTCGACCATGTCGAACACGATCTCCTGCCAGTCGGCATCCCAGTATTCGACCTTGATATTGCCGTCCCAGTTGGCGTTCGCCGTGTCGAGCCAGTCCGGCGGGCTGTTCTCCCAGTCGGGGTCCCAGTAATCCCGGTAGGTCTCCGCCTCACCGATGCTGAGATAGCTGGTGATCAGCTTCTCCCGCCCGCCCCGCATGACGTCGAGATCGTCCGGGGTGTGGTCGCGCGGCGTGTCGCCCGACAGGTCGGTGCGGTCAATCACCACGAGCGGCGAGGTATCCGCCCCGATGGCCTGGGCCTCCGCCTCCCCGACATCGCCGAGAAAATAGAGCCATCCATCAACGGATTTCAAAGGATTGGACATGCAATTCCCACAACTCTTTCCGGGCTTTGCAGCCCCATGCCACCCCGCCAGCACGTGGCGGCAGGATGTGGTTCAAATTCCTAACGGGGGCCTAACTGGCGCCCCATCCATCTTTACACTGGTTAACGTGACGGCCTGATAACGGTTAGTACGATCTTAAACCCGGTCTGGTCCCCTGCGGTCAATCTCCACACCGCAACGGAAGGAAGCGGTCATGAAAATCCCACCTCCGGTCGCGCCCGCAAACCCCGGTGCCGGCCCGCAGCGTCTCGACTCCGATACGCTCAAAAACTTCGATGCCAGCGAGGCGATGAAGGCGCTCGACCTGAACAGTGACGGGCATGTCAGCGAGGATGAATTCGCCGCCTACCGGGCCGGGAAACAGGCCCGTGGTGAGTTCGTCCCGACCACCGGCCCCTCAACCGGACACCCCACGCCCGAGGCCGTTCAGCAGGCCATGTTCGATGCCCTGGTGAACCGCGCAGAGGAGTAGGGGGCGCACCGCTCCCCGCCTGGACCTTACGCGACGAACTCCGCCACAACCGCCGCCGAGCCCCGCGCTTTCAGGTCCGAATAGGCCTTAACCAGGGCGTCCCGGAACCGGGCATCACCGGCGAGTTCGGGGCTGAACACCTCCCGCTCCGCGAGCAGCGCATCGACCGTGGCCGCGTCATCCGCCGCGCCGTCAGAGGCCGCCTTCAGCCGGTCGGCCAGCGGGTCGCGCACGTCAATCACGGCACCCTTCTCATCCACGCCGCCGACATAGCGCATCCAGGCCGCCACCGCCAAAATCAGGCCTGATGGCTGGTTTTCGGCGGCGAGATTGTCGGCCACCGTGCCCAAAATCCGCTGGGGCAGCTTCTGCGAGCCGTCCATCGCGATTTGCCAGGTGCGGTGCCGGATGGCCGGGTTGCGGTAGCGTTCGAGCAGTGCCGCGCAATAGGCCTCCAGATCCTCGCCCTCGGGCTTTTCGAGCGTCGGCACGATCTCTTCGCGCCAGAGCTTCTGGCAGAGTTTCGCGAAGGCCGGATCGGCCACGGTTTCCGCGACCGTCTCATATCCCGCCAGATAGCCGAGATAGGCCAGCGTCGAATGCGTCCCGTTGAGACAGCGCAGCTTCATGTTTTCATGCGCCTCGACCGCGGACACAAACTGCGCGCCGCCCGCTTCCCAGGCCGGGCGACCGGCGACGAAATCATCCTCGATCACCCACTGCCGGAACGGCTCATGCAGAACGCAGCCCGGATCGGCATAGCCCTGTGCCGCCGCCAGATCCTCCACGTCGCTTTCCGTCGTCGCGGGCGTGATCCGGTCGACCATCGTCGCGGGAAAAGGCACATTCGCCTCGATCCAGTCGGCCAGGTCCGCATCGCGGTTGCGTGCAAATTCCAGCACGATGGCCTTTGCCAGATGCCCGTTCGAGGGCAGGTTGTCGCAGGAGAGAACCGTAAACGGCGCAAGTCCCGCCGCCCGCCGCCGTGCCAGTGCCTCCACCAGGAAACCCGGCGCGGAACGCGGCGCACCTCCACCCAGGTCATGGGCAATATCGGGGTGCTTGAGGTTCAGCCGCCCCGTCGACGGCTCGTGGCAGTAGCCTTTTTCGGTCACGGTCAGCGACACGATTTTTGTGGCCGGGGCTGTCATCGCCTCCAGCACCGCCTCCGGGTCCTCAGGTGCCACCAGCACGTCCACAATGGAGGGGATCACCCGGTATTCCGCGCCCTCGGGCGTCAGGCTGACCGAGGTGTAGACCCCGTCCTGCGGTTTGAGCTGGTCCCGCGCGGTCGGACTTTTGAGGCTGACGGCCACAATCCCCCAGTCGCCGCCTTCCGCCTCCATCGCGTCGGCGGTGTAGACCGCATTGAATGCCCGGAAAAACGCGCCCGGCCCCAGATGCACGATGCTGGCGGCGGGCCGCACGGCATCCCCACGCTCAAGGCGTCTGTCAGTTACTGTTGTCACGGTTGTCTCCCTGTTATCCGTTGGGGCTCACAGCCCGTAGGCGCTTTTCGCCAGGTCGTATGTCAGTTCACGCGCGACCTCAAACGCCTCATCCTCATGCAGCCGCCCGGTCGCGACCAGTTCCGCGAGATACGCGCAATCCGTGCGCCGGGCCACGTCATGGCGCGCCGGAATGGAACAGAACGCCCGCGTGTCGTCATTGAAACCGGCGGTGTTGTAGAAGCCGCAGGTCTCGGTCGTGGTCTCCCGGAACCGCTTGATGCCCTCATAGCTGTCGAAGAACCACCAGGGCGGGCCCAGCTTCAGCGCCGGATAGGCCCCGGCCAGCGGCGCCAGTTCGCGGCCATACACCGTCTCGTCCAATGTGAACAGGATAACCGTGAGGTTCGGCTCCAGCCCCACCTCGTCGAGCAGCGGTTTCAGCGCGCCCACGTAATCCGTACGGCCCGGGATGTCGAAGCCCATGTCCCGTCCATGCTTTGCCGCGACCTGCGCCGAATGCCCGCGCCGTGAACCCGCATGGATTTGCAGCGTCATGCCATCGTCGAGGCTCATCCGCGCCATCTCCGTCAGCATCTGGCCGCGGAACAGATCCGCCTCCTCCGCCGAGCATTCGCCCTTCAGCGCCTTTGCAAACAGCGCCGCCGCATCCGCTTTCCCAAGGTTCGCCGTACGGGCCGTGGCGTGGCCGTGGTCGGAGGCCACCGCGCCGCCATGTTCCTGGAAATAGGCCCGCCGCGCCCGGTGCGCCGCCAGGTAGCCGTCCCAGGCGGTCGCATCCTCGCCGGTCAGATCCGAGAGTTTGCCGATATTGTCCGCAAAGCCCTCAAATTCCGGGTCCACAACCGCATCGGGCCGGTAGGTTGTGACAACATTGCCGGACCAGCCGCTTTCCTTAATCGCCTTATGCCATTTCAGGTCATCCAGCGCGCCCTCGGTCGTGGCCAGAACCTCGATGTTGAAGCGCTCAAACAGCGCGCGCGGCCGGAACTCCTCGGTCGCCAGTTTCGCGTCGATATGGTCGTAGTACATGTCCGCCGTCCCGGCGCTCAGACGCTCGGTCAGGCCAAACAGATGCTCGAAGGAATGGTCGAGCCACATGCCCGATGGCGTGCCCCGGAACAGGTGCTTGTGTTCCGCAAACCGCCGCCAGATCGCGCGCGGATCGGTCTCCGTCTCACCGCCATCGATGCGCGGAATCCCCAGATCGGTCATCGGCACGCCCTGGCTTGCCAGCATCCGGAACACGTAATGGTCGGGGATCACGAACAGCTCCGCCGGGTTGGGGAAACGGCCGTTTTCCGCAAACCAGCGCGGGTCGCAATGCCCGTGCGGGCTGATGATCGGCACGCCTTCCAGGCTGTTGAACAGCCTGCGCGCAATCCCCCGCGTCGCGGGGTCGGTGGGAAACAGACGATGTGGATCGGTCAGGGACATTGGTCACCTTTGTTCAGTGTTTTCATTGTTGATTGAACGGCCACCCGTCGCGGCCCTCCTCCGGAATGGCCGCACTTTAGGCATGTAAGCCCACGGGGGGCAACCACCCGTAATGCGAGCGTTTTCCCGTGCCTCGCCGGGTATGGGGCAAAGGTCCCGCAACCCTCCCGGCGTGTCGGCACGACACGCTATGCCCGACTTTCCCCCCGGGAGGGCATCCCCGACGACGGCCTTCGCTCAGCACGTCTGCGGGTTTGATCGAAACGCGCTGGTCTCCCGGATCGGAGCCCTCCCAAAGTCGGGCATGGCGCGTCGCGCCTCGGGTCACGGCGGTGCATAAAAAAACGGCGGGCGCATGAAACGCCCGCCGTCGGTACTGATTACTCGGTAAAAACCGCTTACTTAGCCAACGGCCTCGCCGTCCTCACGCCATACGGCGATGACGGAGGAGCGGGGTTTGCCCTCACCGTCCGGCCAGGAACCGCCGGGGTGCTGGATGCCGACGAAGGCAACTTTCTTGTCCAGTGACCAGCACAGGCCTGTTACCTCGGCACCGTAAGGCGCGGTCAGGAAGCGGGCGATCTCACCGGTTTCGGTGTTGCCGGCCAGCATCTGGTTGTTGCCCTGACCGGCGAACTCACCCTCGTTGGAGTAGTCGCCATCGGTCTGGATCCACAGCGTGCCCTTGGTGTCGAAGATCATGCCGTCGGGGGAGTTGAACATGTTGCCCGGCGTCACGTTTTCCGAACCGGCATAGGCGTTGTCATACACCTCCGGGTTGCCGGCCATGACATAGAGATCCCAGGTGAAATCAACCGTGCCGTGGTCGTCGTTTTCCGGGCGCCAGCGCACGATCTGACCGAAATTGTTGGTCTCACGCGGGTTCGGGCCGCCCACCGGGGTCTCGTCACCACCGGCATTGGGTTTGACGCCACGGTTCTTGTTATTGGTCAGGGCGCAGTAGGCCTCGGCCTTCAGCGGGTTCACGGCAATCCACTCGGGACGGTCCATGGTGGTCGCACCAACCTTCGAGCCGGCGATACGGGCATGCACCAGCAGATCAGCCAGTTCCATGCCGGTGGACTCCGGTGTCAGGGCCAGCCACTCGCCGGTTTGGTCCTCGTTGAACTTCGCCACGAACAGGGTGCCGTCGGACAGAAGACCATCGGTCGGCTGACCCTCGGCCCAGGTGCCGTTCGAGACATACTTGTACATGAACTCGCCACGCTCGTCGTCGCCCATGTAGACCACGATGCGACCGTCAGCGGCCTGGGCCATGGCGGCGTTCTCGTGCTTGAAACGGCCCAGAGCGGTGTGCTTGACCGGGGTGCTTTCGGGGTCGGACGGGTTGATCTCGGTTACCCAGCCATGACGGTTCGGCTCGTTGGGTTCTTTTGACAGGTCGTACCGCTCGTCGAATTTTTCGTAGGCGTAACGGCCCTCGGCACCGATGCCGTAGCGAACGAAACCATCAGTCTCATCGTACTCGCCGGTCGCACCGAAGTAACCGTTGAAGTTTTCCTCACAGGTCAGATAGGTGCCCCAGAGCGTCCGGCCGGAACCGCAGTTGTTCATGGTGCCTTTGGGAGACATGCCTTCCGGATCGGCATTGGTTTTCACGAGATCGGACCCGGCGGCCGGGCCGTCCATGGTCATCTCGGTCTCATGGGTGATGCGACGGTTGTAGGGGCTGTCCTTGACCACCTCATAACCGTTGCCGTTGTCGGCGATTTCCATCACCGTTACGCCCTGCATGTTCTTCAGCAGGGTTACCTCGTCAGCGTTTTTCGGCACGCCCTCGCTGTCGGCGGGGAGGTTGATGTCCGGGTTCACGTATTCGGAGTTGATCGTGATGATCTCCTTACCGTCCACGTCGAACAGTTCCATGCCGTCGGTATTCTCACCGAAGACCTTGTCGGACATTTCAACCGGCACACCGATTTCGGGGGAATAAGCGCCGTCGGCTTCGGAGAACAGCGCGTCACCCCAGCGGACCAGAGGTTTCCACTGGTAACCTTCCGGCACGTGAACGTCGAAATCGGTCGCGGTGCCAATTGGCTCAAACGCGAAGCCTGCGGCCTGTGCCTGGGCGGAAGTGGCGGAGCCCAGAACGCCGGAGCCGAATACCATCGCACCCGAACCGAAGGCCACGGCGCCGCTGAGGAAACCACGGCGGGACAGAGCGGCTTCGACAACCCGGTCAAAATCATTCCCGGCAGGGCGGGGGTCGCGCAGCTCGTCAAACTCGTCCCAAGACAGGTCCGTGGTTGATTTGATATCCATAGTCGTCAATCCTCGCTAACAGGTGTTGGCTGGGCGCCCCGCTGGGCAGTCCATTCGTTCACAGCCCATTAACCATTCTCTTTGTCGTTTCCGTGACACAGAGCGGAATTGACGCAGGAAATTTGCCGCGTAGCACACGATTTTTCGCAACAGCAGCGGGCCGCACGGGGCGGAACGCGAACAATTGATGTCGCAAGTCATTCAATTTCAAACTAAAATCCGGATACTTGGTGCTACCCCGATAACTCAAATTAAACCGCCCCGCCCCTATATGCCACGCAGCCAGGAAATGGGGTTCTCGGATATGCGACACGACAGGTTCGCGATTGGCACAGGTTTGGCGGCCCGCAGTCATGCGGCTGTCACACACGGCTGTCCCGTCCGTTTGCACGGTAAGGTGAAGGCGGAATAGGGCATGCTGGCGGGGCTTAAGGCAAAAATCACGGGGATCCGCAGGTCCCTGGGCGGCAGGGTGATGATCCTGCTGGCCGGCGTGCTGTTTGCGGCCTTCGCTTACATGATCTGCATCGGTGTCTGGACCGAGTACCGGCACACCACCGACGTGGTCCACAAATCCGACATGAACCAGACGCTGATCATCGCGCAGCAGGCCCGTCACGGCATCCAGCGCCGCGATACGCAGTATCTGGAAAACGTGCTCTATGACTTTATCTACAATCAGGACAAGCGCGACGGTCACGGCGCCAGGATTTCCGCCATCATCGTACAGACCACGGACGGCAGGGTTCTAAGGCAGTACCGGACCGGTCAGGCCGGGAGCGACGACACCCAACTGCTCGCTGAAATGGCAGCAAACGCCATTGATGCAGGCGAGGTGATCGACGCGCATTCCCACCCGCACCAGTTCATTGCCGTGCCGGTAAGGGCCATTGTTGGCAACCGGGTCGTCGGCTCGGTCGCCGTTGCATGGGATGAGAGTCAGCCCATGGACAGACTGATGGACCACGCAATGCGGATGGCGGTGATTGGCACCGCATCGGCGCTGGTGGTCATCAAGATCCTGATGTTGACCATACGCCACGTCGTGGTTCGGCCGATCGTGACGCTCGCCGACAGTATGGTAAGCAGGCGCGCCGCCACCGGCGACGTTGACCTGCCGGAGGACCTGCTGGAGCGCCGGGACGAAATCGGGCAGCTGGCCCGACGCTATAAATGTCTGATGGAGGATCTCACGCAGGCCCGGAATGAGCTTGAGGCCCGTTCCGAGGCGGAGATTCAGAAACGCAACAGCCGCCTTGATGCCGCGCTGAACAACATGTCCCAGGGGCTGTGCCTGTTCGACGGTGATTTTAACCTCATCATCTGCAACGACCGTTTCATTGAGATGTACCGGCTCGACCCTTCCGTCGCGGAGCATGGCACGTCGCTGGAACGGATCGTCCGGGCCATGATCGGCACCGGCGCCTTCCGGGACGCCACGGTTGCGAGGCTGCTGGACCGCTATCAGCGCGCCGCGTCCACGGGCCGCGAAAGCACGCTTCAGGATGATCTCTCCAACGGCCAGACCATCTCAATCCACATCTCGCCGCGCAACGAGGAAGGTTGGGTCGTGACCTTCGAGGACGTGACCGAGCGCCGCGCGGCCGAGGCCAAAATCGAATACATGGCCCGCTATGACGACCTCACCGGCCTGCCCAACCGCGCCAGCTTCCGCACGGAACTCGGCAATGCGCTCAAGGGCGTGGAGCGGGGTGGCGAACTGGCCGTGTTCTGTCTCGATCTCGACCAGTTCAAACCGGTCAATGACACGCTCGGCCATCCGGTTGGCGACAAGCTTCTGAAATCCGTGGCCGACCGTCTGCGTGGCACACTGCGCGAAACGGATTTTGTGGCCCGTCTCGGCGGCGACGAGTTTGCCGTCATCATGAAGGATTTCGGCGACGGCCTGACCCCGGCGGCACTCGCAATGCGCATAATAGACACGCTGGGCGAGCCATACGTTCTGGAAGGCCATCAGGTCGTGATCGGTTCCAGCATCGGCATCGCCCATGCGCCGCAGGACGCGAATGACGCCGACTCGCTTGTGAAAATGGCCGACCTCGCGCTTTATCGCGCCAAGGGGGACGGCCGTGGCGTCTACCGTTTCTTCGAGGCGGGCATGGACGAGCGGATGCAGGAACGCCGCGCTCTGGAGATCGACCTGCGCGCCGCGCTCGCCAACGGCGAATTCGTGGTCGAGTACCAGCCCATCGTGAATATCGAAACCAGCCGGGTCAGCTGTTTTGAGACGCTCATCCGCTGGAACCATCCCCAGCGCGGCCGCGTCGCGCCGGACGATTTCATCCCGGTCGCCGAGGAAACCGGCCTGATCACCCAGATCGGTTCCTGGGTGCTGATGCAGGCCTGCATGGACGCCAAAACCTGGCCGGAGAACATCCGCGTCGCGGTCAACCTTTCGCCCATGCAGTTCCGCGACGAGGATCTGGTGATGGACGTGGTCATGGCGCTGAACCGCTCAGGCCTGGAGCCGCACCGGCTTGAACTGGAAATCACCGAGACCGTCCTGCTTCAGGACACCGAGACCACGACCGGCATCCTGCACCGCATCCGCGAGCTTGGCGTGCGCATCTCGATGGACGATTTTGGCACCGGTTACTGCTCGTTGAGCTACCTGCAGAAATTCCCGCTCGACAAAATCAAGATCGACAAGTCCTTCGTCGACGATATCGCCGTGGCACCCGACGCCGCCGCCATCATCCGCGCCATCGCGGGTCTCGGCGCGAGCCTCGGCATGAGCACCACCGCCGAGGGCGTCGAGACCGACCGCCAGCTTCAGCGTCTGCGCGACGAGGGCTGCACCGAGGTTCAGGGGTTCTACTTCAGCCATTCCGTCCCGCGCGACTCCGTCGCCGAACTTCTGGACACCATCCATCAGGACGATCCCGGCGCAAACGACAGCGGACCACCCAATAAAAACCGCTCGGCCTGACGACACCGGTCGCGGGGCAAAACCCCGTGCAAAATCGGCCATTTTGGCGGGCTTTTCGTCCCAAAACTGCAAAACCCCCAGCAATCTGTGCCATTTGCCTCACAATCTGTGCCACTTTTCTGCACATCTGTGCCACCTGGGCACCCAAAACGCACTTCGCACGACCCCGTGTGACGTATTGACGCAGCCGGTTACATCCCCAAACTCCATCCCAAACGTGGAGGATTGGAATGACGCTACAACAGGTGGGTGAGGATCAGTGGGTCGAGAGGTTTCCGGGCCTGTCACGGCTTGATCCTGAGACGAAAAAGCTGCTTCTGGACCGCAGCGCGGTGCTCGACGTGCCGGGGGGTACGGTGATCTTCGGTCCCGGTAACTCCCCGGAAAACATGCTTTTTCTGCTCGACGGCACCGTACGGGTGCAGCAGGTCTCCGACACCGGCCATGAGATCGTGCTCTACCGCATCCAGGCCGGGCAGAGCTGTGTTCTGACCACCGCCTGTCTGCTGGCCTATGAGGACTATTCCGCCGAAGGCATCGCCGAGACCGACGTGCGCGCCGCCGCCGTGCCCCGCGCCGTGTTCGACGACCTCGTGGCCCGCTCCGAACCCTTCCGAAGCTTTGTTTTTGCTGCATTTTCCCGCCGCATCACCGACCTCTTCCGCATGATCGACGAGGTCGCTTTCCAGCGTCTCGACGTCCGTCTGGCCGACAAACTGGTGACCCTGTCCAACGGCTCCGACACCATCGCGATCACCCACCAAAAGCTCTCCGTCGAGCTCGGCACCGCCCGCGAGGTGATCTCCCGCCAGCTCCAGGAATTCCAGCGCCGCGGCTGGATCGAACAGAGCCGCGGAAAGGTGACTTTGACCGACCGGGCAAAGCTTGAAAAACTGGCCACGCACGGCTCCTGATGGTTTCCGCGGGCTTTGGTGACATCGTCACCGACCATTGGGGACGTGATATGTCATAAAGGCATCATCAAACAGTGCGGGTGAACCCGCGGGGAAGGAATTATGGAGACGGTTTTTACACCTTTTCAGTCACTTGGCGGCGGTATGCTGATCGGATTCGCTGCCGTTCTGCTGATGGCATTTCTGGGAAGAATCATGGGGGCCACGGGCATTCTGGCCGGGTTGATACAGCCTGACAGCGGCTCCGAATTCGCCTGGCGCGCCGCGCTGGTGGCCGGAATGGTGACCGGTCCGCTCGCCGTGATGTGGGTCACCGGATCCATGCCCGCCGTGCAGGTGCCGCTCTCGGTCCCGATGCTGATCATCGGTGGATTTCTGGTGGGCATCGGCGTGACATACGGCTCGGGCTGCACCTCCGGCCACGGGGTTTGCGGCCTTGCACGCCTGTCGCCACGCTCGGCCGTTGCGGTTGTGACCTTCATGCTGACAACCGGTGTCACGGTGTTTGTCGTGCGCCATGTTTTGGGAGGCTGAGCCATGCGTCTGATTGCAAGCTACGTCATCGGTTTGATTTTCGGGGTGGGGATTGCGGTGTCCGGAATGATCAACCCCGCGAAAGTGCTGAACTTTTTCGACGTCGCAGGCAGCTGGGACCCCAGTCTTGCCTTCGTGATGGGCGGTGCGCTGGTGGTGACATGGGCGGGCTACCGGTTCGTTTTGAAGCGTCCCGCGCCGCTGCTTGGAACGTCATTCTCTCTGCCGACGCGCCGGGATATCGACCTGCCACTGGTGGGCGGATCGGCCCTGTTTGGCATAGGCTGGGGCATTGCCGGTTTCTGTCCGGGTGCCGCTCTGCCGGCGCTTGGCACCGGTCATCCGGGCGTCTGGATCTTCATGGTTTCGCTCGTCGCGGGCATTCTTGTGGCGCGCGCCATCCGCGCGCGCACGCCCGAGCCGAAGGTGGTTTCGCAGAACTGAGGGAGGGAGTTAAAATTGACATATCCTGTGGACATGACCGTCAAACCGGACGTTTCGGCGCATTTTGACGAAGCGACCAACACCATCAGCTATATCGTGAAGGACCCGTCCAGCGATCACTGCGCCATCGTGGACAGCGTGATGGACATCGATTACGCGGCGGGCCGGATCACCTATGACCATGCCGACGCACTGATCGCGGAGGTTGAAAAACGCGGCCTGACCCTCGACTGGATCATCGAGACGCATGTGCATGCCGACCACCTGAGCGCCGCGCCTTACATCCAGCAGAAGCTGGGCGGCAAAATCGGGGTTGGGGACAAAATCATGGTGGTACAGAACACCTTCGGGAAGGTGTTCAACGAGGGCACGGAATTCCAGCGTGACGGGTCTCAGTTCGACGCCCTTTTCAAGGATGGCGACACCTATCAGATTGGAAACATGCAGGCTTTTGCGATCTACACGCCGGGTCACACGCCCGCCTGCATGGTGCATGTGATGGGGGATGCGGCCTTCGTGGGCGACACGCTGTTCATGCCCGATGGCGGGTCGGCGCGGGCGGATTTCCCCGGCGGCGATGCGGCGCAGCTCTATGACAGCATCCAGAAGGTTCTGAGCCTGCCGGACGAGATGCGGCTCTTCATGTGCCATGATTACGGCCCCAACGGGCGGGACATTCAGTGGGAGACCACGGTGGCCGACGAGAAGGCGCACAACATCCATGTGGGCGGAGGCAAAACCCGTGAGGAGTTTGTGAAATTCCGCACCGAGCGGGACGCGCAGCTCGACATGCCGAAGCTCATCATCCCGTCGCTCCAGGTGAACATGCGCGCAGGTAACGTTCCGAAGGATAAAGACGGCAATCCGATGCTGAAGGTTCCTGTGAACGCTCTCTGAAGCCTCGAACGCCCCCTCAGGTCCGCAGGGGAACCCCGAGAATCTCGCGGGCCTGCTCCCACGTGGCGACGGGGCGCTCATATTTCTCACACAGATCCGCAGCGCGTTTGACCAGCGCGGCGTTTGACGGCGCGAGCGTCTCACGGTCGAGTCGCATGTTGTCCTCAAGCCCGGTGCGGGTGTGACCGCCGGCGGCGATGGCCCATTCGTTGACGAGGATTTGGCCCGGTCCCACGCCCGCCGCGCACCAGTTGGCATCCGGCGCACGGGTTTTCATGATCGAGACGTAGAAGTCGAAGACTTCCCGGTCCACCGGCATCGCGTTCTTCACGCCCATCACGAACTGGACATAGAGTTTGCCGTAGAGCACGCCCTCGCCATGCAGGCGGATGGCCTGTATGATGTGGCTTAGGTCGAACGCCTCGATCTCGGGCGTGACCTGGTGCGTGCGCATTTCGCTGGCGAGCCAGGAGACGAGATCGGGGCTGTTTTCATAGACGCGGGTGGGGAAGTTGTTGGACCCCACCGAGAGCGATGCCATGTCAGGTTTGAGGGGCAGCATGCCGCCGCGCTCGTGACCGGCGCCGGAGCGTCCGCCGGTGGACAGCTGCACGATCATGCCGGGGCAGTGTTTCTCGATGCCTTCCTTGAGCAGCGCAAATTTCTCCGGGTCGGAGGTTGGCGTCTCATCGGCGTTGCGCACATGGCAGTGAGCGATGCTGGCCCCGGCCTCAAACGCCTCATGGGTGCTCTCGATCTGCTCCGGCACGGTGACCGGCACGGCGGGATTGTTGGCTTTGGTGGGCACGGAGCCGGTGATGGCCACACAGATGATGCAGGGGTTGGTCATTGGCGGCCTCCGCGCTCAGATATCGAAGAAAACGGTCTCATTCTCACCCTGTAGCCGGATGTCGAAGCGGTACACAACCTTACCGTCTTTTTCGCTGCGGTTTGCAATGATCGTTTTGCGCCTGGATTCCCACTCGATGAGGTTGATCACGGGATCGGCGGCGTTCGCCTCGGCCTCGTCGTCGAAATAGATGCGGGTGTTCAGCCCGATATTGATGCCGCGCGCGACGATCCAGAGGTTGATATGCGGGGCCATTGGCCGGCCGGAACGGCCCATCACCGGGCCGGGTTTGACCGTGTCGAAAAACCACTCGCCGGTGTTGAAGTCGGAGATGACGCGGCCCCAGCCGCGAAAGCCGTCCTCAACCTCGCCCGGGTGTTCGGGATGGGCGTAGACGCCGCTTGCATTGGCCTGCCAGACCTCGAGCATCACATCCTTCACCGGCGCGCCGATGCCGTCGGTCACCATGCCCTCGACGCGGATGCGCTCGCCCGCCGCGTTGGGACCGGCGATGTCCTTGCCCAGTTCGGTTTTGTAGATGTCAAAGCCCGCGGCCCCGGGCGCCAGGCCGATATGCACGTAGGGACCCGCGGTCTGGGACGGGGTTTCCTTCAGGTAATCGAGGTGCTGCGCCATCAGTTGCCCTCCAGCCGGTTTTCAAAGAGCGTGGAGCGGCGGCCGCGCAGGACAATGTCGAACCGCCAGGCCATGGTATCGAGCGGGATGGTGGCGTTCATGTCCAGCACGGCAACGAGGCTCTGCACCGCCTCCGGATTGGGGATGGCGTTGAGGATCGGGCATTTGGGGATCAGGGGGTCGCCCTCGAAATAGAGCTGCGTGATCAGCCGCTGCGCGAAGCCCGTGCCAAAGACCGAGAGGTGGATATGGGCGGGACGCCAGTTGTTGACCCGGTTGCGCCAGGGGTAGGCACCGGGTTTGACGGTGCGGAAATAGTAATAGCCGTTTTCATCCGTCAGGGTCCGGCCGCAGCCGCCGAAATTGGGGTCGATGGGAGCGAGATAGGTATCCTTCCGGTGGCGGTAGCGCCCGCCCGCATTGGCCTGCCAGGCCTCCACCAGGGTGTTGGGGACGGGGCGGCGGTTTTCGTCCAGAACGTGCCCGTGGACGATGATGCGCTCGCCAATGGCGGCCTCGCCGGGCCGGGCGTAATTGTGGATCAGGTCACGGTCCATCGGGTCGATGTCGTCATGGCCGAAGACCGGACCGGTGATTTCACTGGCGGAGTTTTGCAGCGACAGCAGCGCGTGTTTCGGAGCCCGTGCGACGCTGGTCTTGTAGTCGGGGGTGAGGGACGGCGGGTGCCATTCCCGGTCGCGCTGGTAAAATTCGCCCTTATACGTCATCGCCGGACCCGCCTTTCCTATTCCCGTCCGTGTCCGCGCCCCCGCTTTCCATTTCCGCATAGGTGGCTTTTGCGAGTTTGAGCGCGTGGTTTGCCTTGGGGACGCCTGCATAGATCGCGACGTGCTGGAAGGTCTCGATCACGTCCTGTTTCGTGGCACCGGTGCGGGCGGTGGCGCGGATATGCATGGGGATCTCGTCGAAATTGCCGCAGGCCGCCAGCAGGGCGAGGGTCAGCATGGAGCGTTCGCGCCGGCTGATGCCGTCGCCGGACCAGACCGTGCCCCAGGCGCCCTCGGTAATGAGGGTCTGGAAGGCCTCGTCGAGGGGCGTTTTGGCGGCCTCGGCGCGGTCCACATGGGCGTCGCCCAGAACGGCGCGGCGGGTTTCCATGCCCTTCTCATAACGGTCCGTCACGGGCGCACCTCTTCAATGAAATCGCTTATGATGCCGGCATAGTGCTCCGGCGCCTCGACGCAGGGTAGATGGCCGACGCCGGGGATCTCAGTGAATTTTGAGCCGGTCACCAGCGCCGTGGTTTCCGCCACCAGTTCGGGTGGGGTGGCGAGGTCGAGCGTGCCCGCAATGCCCAGCACGGGCTGGCGCAGGCGGGACGTGCTTTCAGCCAGGTCCGCGGATGCCACCGCTGCGCAGCAGGCGGCGTAGCCGGCGGGCGGGGTGCCGGTGAGCATGTTGCGCCACAGGATCAGTTCGTCGGTCTCAAGGAATTCAGGGCTGAACCAGCGGTCCATGACCCCATCCGCCAGGGCCTCGATGCCGCCCGCCTCGACGGCGTCGATGCGCTCCTGCCACATCTCCGGCGTGCCGATTTTGGCGGCGGTGTTGGAGAGCACTGCGGCGCGTACGAGGTCAGGGCGGCTGGCGGCGAGGGCCTGGGCGATCATGCCGCCGATGGAGAGACCCACAAAGACGCAGGGGCCGGCGTTGATTTGGTCGAGCAGTTCGGCGGTGTCGCCGGCCAGGTCGCCGATGCTGTAGGGGCCAGGCGGCCGGGAGGACAGGCCGTGGCCACGCTTGTCGAAGCGGACCAGGCGCAGGTCGGGCGACAGGAGGTCGATGATGCCGTCCCAGAGCCGGAGATCGGTGCCGAGGGAATTGGCGAACACGACCGGCATTCCCTGCGGGTCGCCATCCTCGCGCCAGTGCAGCGCGGCGTCCGTTCCCCTGAAAATGCGCATTACGTGGGCCGTCCGGTGTGTGCGTCAGCGGAACGGACCGGGCCGCGAATGATGTGCGGCGGGTGGCCTGGTTTGGCGGCCTTTGTTTTCATGTGGCGTTTCTCCCTGTCGTCCATATTGATATATCCAGGCGATAATTTAAAAGGATAAATTGCTGCGTCCGATCATCGAATTTGGAGACCGCACGATGGATCGTCGCATCTGGTTTTGCCACATTCAGTGCTTTGAGCGGCGTGCGCGAAAGCGTGGCCCGGCGGGTCGGCGTTGAGATGGCATTGGAAGGAAGCGGGATGACAGGGGTTTCGAGGATCGCAGGCATGGTGCTGGCCGCGTCGCTGATGGCGACGGGAGCGGACGCGAGGGATCTGCGGGTGGCGCCGGGCGTGCCGGACGACCATCCGGCTCATTACATGTATGAGCGGTTCGCGGAGTACCTGGAGGAGGCGTCAGGCGGCACGATGGCGGCGGTCATCCTCGACCGCGATGAGGTCGCCATGCCGCAGATGATGGACGCGCTGCAGACCAATCTCATTGATATAGGATACTTTCCGCCGCTGCGGTTCCCGAAAGGGATGGAGAGCACCATCATGCCCGCGGACCTGGCGCTGATGGGGAAGAACCCGTATGCGATGGCGCTGGCGATGACGGAGTATGTTGTTACCTGCAGGCCATGCCAGAAGGAGTTTTCCAGGGCGGGGCTTGTGTATCTCGGGTCCGGGTCGTCGGGCGTCTATGGTCTCTTGACCACCACGCCGGTCGGGACGGCGCAGGACCTGGAGGGGCTGAAGCTGCGCGCGGAAACCGCGCCCCACGCCAGGTGGGCGGAGAACTTCGGTGCGGAGCCGGTGGAGCTTCCCGATGGCGCGGTGTTTCAGGCCATGTCGCGGGGCGTCATTGACGGGACGATCGCGCGGAGTGTGGATCTGGACCTCTACCGGTTTTTCGATGTTGTGGATCATGTGACGCTGCTGCCTTTGGGGCTGCTTTACGTGACGTCGAATTTCACGGTGGCGCGGCCCGCATGGGAGGCGCTGACCGAGGAGGAACGCGCGTTCCTGACCGGCGCGACGGCGCGGGCCAATTTTGACCTGACCGCCCGCTGGGCGGAGGAATTGCCGTTCGAGGTTGCGATGACCCTGGTGGAGAAGGGTGTGGAGGCGATTGAGCCTGATCCGACACTGCACGAGGCGTCAGAGGCGTTCATCCGAGCTGATACGGCGGCGCGTGTTGCGCAGGGCGGGGCGGCGGCCGAACGGTTCGTTGAGCTGGTCGAAAAATGGACGGGGATTGTATATGAGGCCCGTGGGAACCTCGACGCATTGACCGCAGCGGCCGAAGCGGAAATCTGGAGTAAGGTCGACTGGTCAACCTATGGTGGCTGACGGGTCCCGGCCCGTCGCAGTTCAGGTTTTGAGACCGGGCAGGGCTTTTCTCACCCATCCGCCGCGTCGAATCTGGCCCGCGCCAGTGGAACTTCCGCTGGCATTGGCGGGCTGTTTGGGCCACGAGAGCAGCATCTCGTGAATTTCCCGAACGATGTCGCCGCGTTTTCTGCGGGCTTCCTGGTCTTTCTGACCTTCCGGGTCGCTGAAATTATCAGGCAACATGGAAAGCACATCTCCCCTCTTTAAAGGTTTCAACGGAATGGTTTCCCAATGTTGCACTCACTACCGGGAAAAGCATGTCCATTTCACTGATACACTAGTCTACCATACAAAAGTGTATTGAGTTCGTCATATGTTTTCTGGGTTAACGTAGGGTCCAATGCGGTAATATTTTGGTGCGGATGGCCCGGCTGTGGCACTGAAAGCTCAGGGCGGAACCCGGAAGTCTCAATAATCGGGCGCAGCGTGGTTGATGGCGGCCTGATTGCTCACGGGACAGTGCGTTTTTTAGGCGGGCACTTCAGGTGATTCGCCTCCTGCTTTACGGAGAATGGTGCGTCGCCATGGCCAGCGCCGGCTGCGGATTGCAGTCGGCTGGCCCGCCTATCCGATCATGGTGTTGGGCAGGATAAGGGAGATTTGCGGGAAGGTGATCAGAACCGCGAGTGTCGCCAGCATCGCGATCCAGAACGGAATGACTCCGACAAAGATGTCCCCCAGCGGAACCTTCGGCGCAACGGATTTGACTATGAATACATTGAGACCGACAGGGGGCGAAATCAGGCCCATTTCCAGTGTCAGTACAACCAGAACGCCAAACCAGACCGGATCGATGCCAAGCTCGACAATCACCGGGAAGAAGATCGGCAACGTCAGGACCAGCATCGCGAAACCCTCAAGGAAGCAGCCGAGCACGAGGTAGATCGCCAGGATCATCACCAGGGTCCCCGTCGCGGACAGGTCGAGGGCGACGATCTGCTCCCCTATTGCGGAGGGGATGTGGCTTAGTGCGAGGAAGGGATTGATCATGTGTGCGGCGATCAAGATCAGCATGACGGTGGCGGTTGTGACCACGCTGTCGCGGGTGGATTTCCACAGGATGGCGAAGGTCAGCGTGCGGATCAGGACGCCGTAGAGGATCACCAGACCCGCGCCCACACCGGCGGCCTCCACCGGCGAGAAAAACCCGCCATATATGCCGCCGATGGTCATGAAGACGATCACGAGGACCGGCAGCGCGCCAAGCATCGCACGCCGTTTCTCGCGCAGCGTGGTCGCGGGACCGCGGGGCCCAAGGTCGGGGCGAATGGTGCAGATTATGGTGACGGTGATCAAAAATGCCAGGAGCAGCAGGAGGCCGGGCAGGACGCCGCCCAGGAACAGCCGCCCGATGCTCTGTTCGGTCAGGATGGCGTAGATGACAAAGCCGGTGGATGGCGGGATCAGGATGCCGAGCGTGCCCCCGGCGGCCACCACGCCGGTTGCCAGCCGCCGGTCGTAGTGGAACCGGTCCATTTCCGCGAGCGAGACCTTGCCCATCGTAAGTGCGGAGGCCACGGAGGATCCGGCCAGAGCCGCAAATCCGCCGCAGCCGATGACCGTGGCGGAGGCCAGCCCGCCGCGGACCTGGCCCACGATGGCATAGGCCGCGTCGTAGAGCCGCCGGCTCATGCCGGTGGCGCTGGCGACATTGCCCATGAGGATGAAGAGCGGCACCACGACCAGTTCGGGGGAGGAGGCGAGGGTGAAGGTCTCCGAGGCCATCAACCCCATGGCCGCGTTCCAGCCGTTCAGGGCCCAGATGCCGGCGAAGCCCACCGCGAACATGGCGAAGGCCACGGGGATGCGGATGAGCAGGAGGATGAAGAGTACGACAATTCCCAGCGTGCCGACCGCTCCGGCACTCAAGCCAGGCTCTCCGCGCCGGTGTCGTCATGGATGTTGCGGCCCGTGACAGTCAGCTCAACCGCCCGCAGGAGCATTCCCAAAGCCGTCAGCAGGGCAAAGCCGGAAAGCGCCCACTGGAACCAGGCTTTGGGCAGCTGGATGAGGTTGGTGGAGAGGTTGAGCATCTGCGACAGACGGGAGCTTTCCAGCACCGCCCAGGCAATGGCCAGGAAGGCCACGGCGCCGAGCAGGGCGGAGAGGATGTTGATGATGCGGTTCATGCGGTCGGACATTTTGCCCTGGAACAGATCCACCGCGATATGGCCCCCGCGCCGGTCGCAGGCGGCCATCCCGCCGAAGACGAGGATCACCATGGTCATGGTCACGTAATCCTGGGAGCCGTAAAGCGGAACGCCGAAGGCGCGGCCGATCACATCCACCAGGATGATGCCGACTTCGATCAGCAGGGCAATGGACCCCAGTATGGCGGACAGGCCAATCAGCCTGTCCGCGATGTTGCGAACCGCATTCATGTGGCTATTCGCCGCGCAACGCACTCAGGGTTGCGGCGCCGTCATGGGCCCCGACATAGGCGTTCACCACATCCGCGACCGCATCGGAAAAGGCCGCGATCTCCGTGTCGGTCAGCTCAATGATGACGTTATCGCCCGCATCCCGTGAAGCCTGTGTTGCCGCATCGGCGGTGGCGAGCCAGGCCTCCTCGGCGCTGCGGGAGAGGGGGATGCCGGAGGCCGCGTCGATGGCGGCCCGGTGGTCGTCGGACAGGGCGTTGTACACGTTCTCATTCAGCACGGTGTAGAACACCAGGCGTCCGAGAGGTGCGCCATAGGTGTAGCTGTTGGCGATCTCCTCAAGTTTGAAGTCGGTCAGCGTGGAGGAGCCGGTAAAAACGCCGTCGATCAGGCCGGTCTGAAGCGCGTTGTAGACCTGGCTGATCGGCATCTGAACCGGGGTTGCGCCGAGGGCCGTGGCAACATCCGCGGCGGTTGCGCCCGCGACGCGGATTTTCAGACCGGCGAGGTCTTCCGGTTTACGGATCTCGTGATCCTTCATGATCATAATGTTGGGCTCGGACGCCCACAGGGCCAGCGGCACGGTTCCGGGAAACTCGTCCGCGAGGTTGTCCTCATAGGCGTTCCACAGTGCCTCATAGCCGGGCGCGTCGACCGGAATGGCGCCGGGCAGTTCGGCAATCATGGTTTTGGGAAACTGCGACGAGGTGTATCCGGGCAGACCCCAGGCCATGTCGGTCACACCCTGCAGCACGCGGACATACTGTTCCGCCGGGCCCGCGCCGAGTTCCCCGCCGTGATAGCCGCGTACCGTCAACCCGCCATCGGTGGCCGCACTGACCTCCGCGTTGAGCTTTTCGATCACGGACGCGTTGATGGTGTGGAATGGCGGTGTGAAGTTGGCAAACTTGAGTTCGGCGGCGGACGTCATGGTCCCCAGCGCAGCGGCGGCAATCGCCGCCAGAAAGATCTTCCCCATTTTCTCACTCCCTGTCGTAGTACCCCCTGAAACAGGAGGGACATTAACCTTAAGGCGTCACATGCCAATGAACTTTTTTGATTAATGTTAACGACGAATTGGAGGAAAGCTGCGGACGTACCTGATCTGTTCTTGATTTGGGTCCGCGGGATGGGCGGGATTACTCTCGCATTTTCCGCCGTGGACTGGCATCATAAATGCCGGTCATATCAGTTAATATTACTAATATTTGAGCCCGATGGACGCCGCGCCGACCCCGTCAAGGGAGCCGGCGCGACGGGTTTTGATATCAGTTGTCGGCGCAGAAGCCGTGATCCTCGCCGTTGCAGACGTCGAGGCCGGTGAAGATCGGATCCTCAACCTCCTCGCCATTGATCAGCTGGATCATCACGTCCGGCGCGCGGTAGCCCATTTCGAAGGGACGCTGGCCGACCTGTGCATGGCTGCGGCCCTCGCGGAAGGCCTGGGTCTGTGGCGGCAGGGTGTCGCCCGCGATGATGATCAGCTCTTTGCTCTCGAGTTTGTCCATCACCTGGTCCGTCACCTGGGTGTAGGCCTGCGGCGCGAACTGGGCCCAGCCGCCGATCAGGATGAAGGCGTCGAGGTCCGGATTGGCGATGAAGGTGTCGGCCATCTGCTGGTTGGCGAGATCGGCCTGGTCATTGGTGAAGACCGGGCAGCCCTCAACCTCGGTCCAGCCGTTTTCGCCCGCCAGACGGTCGATGCCCTCGGCCGCACCAACGGTATCGCGGAAGCCCTGGGCGCGGGCGTTGATGTTGTCAGCCGCCACGTTACCGAGCTGCAGACAGACGGACCCGCCCTCGGGTTTCAGGGCCATGGCCTGTTCCGCCATGTAGACGCCCATCAGGTAGTTGTCCGTGCCGAGATAGGTGGCGCGCAGATCACGGTCGGCCTCAAGGAAATCCGCGTCAACCGTCATAACCGGCACATCCGGCGCGATGGAACGCACGCGATTGGCCATTGCGGGCGCGTTTGAGGGCGAAATGGCGATGGCGGCGACACCACGGGTCAGAAGGTCGTCAACGATCTGAACCTCGCCCGCCTCGTCCGCGGAGGAGGCCGGGCCGGTATAGATGCACTCGTATTCGCTGTCGGCGTTTTCCTCCATCCACTGCTGACAGCCGAGGTTGATCTGTTCGAAGAAGGGGTTGTCGAGGCCCTTGACCACGATGGCGAGGGTTTTCTTATCCTGCGCCAGACCCGCGCCGGCGGAGAGGGCAAGAGCCGCACCCGCGGCCATGAGTATAATTTTGCGTTTCAATTCAGTCGCTCCCTAGGTTTATTCTTTGGTTTGTTTCCGGCACCCGCTGATCCGGATGCCGGCTGTTGCGTGGGTCGCCTGTGCCGCGATTCTTGTTATCCACGCCCGCTCGATCTGATCCTCAAAAACGTCTCTGCTATCCCCTGGCCGGATGGCCCTGGGGCGCATGCGAGTGGTTGATGTGTCAGGTCCGGTGTTTGAAAGGCTCCTCCTGTTCGTGGGATGGCCGGTGCGCGATGTAATGGTGCTGCCGGATCATCCGCATTTTCTGACATCCGTCTGTGCGGGGTTCGGTGATGTGGCGGGTGGAAATGCGTTGCCGGGACGCAGCCGCGCCGGAACATTTTCGCCAGCTTTTCCGGTCGTTGCCGTTGAAAGCAGCACCATGATAGCCCCCGGTTGATGACTGAATAATATTTACTAATATTAATCCGTCAAGTATGTATGTGGTTACTGCTGAAGTATACATCCGCGACTTCGTTGAACCGGCCGCAAGCGCCGGAATACGCGGTCAGATGCGGCAAAAAAAATATTGGGAGGGAAGATGTCACGATTGAAACTGATCGGGCTGTCCAAGCATTTCGGCGCGATCCAGGCCCTGCAGGACGTGTCCCTGGAGGTCGCGCCCGGCGAGGTGCTCGGCCTCATGGGAGACAACGGCGCGGGGAAATCCACACTTGTCAAAATTGTTGCCGGGAACTTTCACCCCAGCGAAGGTGAAATCCGCATAGACGATAAGGTGGTGGAGTTTTCCAAACCGCTCGACGCGCAGCAGTCCGGGATCGAGGTCGTCTACCAGGACCTGGCCCTGTGTGACAATCTCTCGGCGGCCTCCAACGTTTTTCTGGGGCGCGAGCCCATGCGGAAATTCGGCCCGGTATCCGTGATCGACTATAAGGCCATGAGCGGGCGGGCGGCGGAGTTGTTTGCACAGCTGAAATCCGAAACACGCCCGCGCGACTTGGTGCGGCGCATGTCCGGTGGGCAGCGGCAGGCGGTGGCAATTGCGCGCACGCTGCTGTCGGAGGCGAAGATCGTCATGATGGACGAGCCGACCGCGGCCATTTCCGTACGCCAGGTGGCGGAGGTTCTCGACCTGATCCGCAGGCTTCGGGACCGTGGGATCAGCGTGATCCTGATCAGTCACAGGATGCCCGACGTGTTTTCCGTATGCGACCGGATTTCCGTGCTGCGTCGCGGCCATCTGGTGGCCAGCAAGGCCACGGCCGCCAGTTCGCCCGAGGAGGTCACCGGCCTCATCACCGGCGCCATCGAGACCGCGTAAGGGGGGACGGACATGACATCCATTGAACAGGTTATCGGACACAGCCAGCACAAATCGGTGCTGTCCCGCATTCTCAACATTCAGGCGTTCTGGGTCTTTGTCGCCGCGGTTCTTGCCTGCCTCGCGCTGACCTTCATGACGGATTCCTTCGCGACCGAGCGCAATCTCTTTAACGTCGCGCGGAACTTTGCCTTTGTGGCCATCATCGCGATTGGCATGACCGCCGTGATCGCGTCCGGGGGGATTGACCTTTCGGTCGGATCGACGGTTGTGCTCGCGGCGATGGTGATTTCGGTTCTGATGGAGGGGGGGAACTCGTTCCTTCTGTCGGCTATGGTGGCAATCCTGGCCGCGCTGCTGGTCGGGTTCGTGAACGGGATGCTGATTGCCTATGTGGGCATTCCGGCCTTCGTGGTGACTTTGGGCATGCTGTCGGCGGCGCGGTCACTGGCCATGGTGCTGTCGAATAACAAGATGATTTACGAGTTCGGGCCGGACCATGACCTTCTGCTGTGGATCGGCGGGGGATCGACATTTGGTCTGCCGCATCCTCTCTATGTGCTGCTGATCCTGACGCTGGTCATGAGCCTGGTGTTCCGCTGGGCGCGCTGGGGGCAGTATATTTTCGCCATCGGCGGCAATGAGCAGGCCGCGACCCTGACCGGTATTCCGGTGAAGCAGATCAAGGTGTCGATCTACATGTTTTCGGCCCTGACCGCGGGCATTGCCGGCATTCTGATGGCCGGATGGCTGGGCAGTGTGACCACGAACCTGGGCCAGGCGATGGAGCTGACCGTGATTGCCGCGGCGGTGATCGGCGGGGCCAACCTGGCCGGAGGCGAGGGCACGGCGGTGGGTGCACTGATCGGGGCGCTGCTCATCGAGGTGATCCGAAACTCGCTCATTCTGCTCGGCATTTCGGCCTTCTGGCAAGGGATGTTTATCGGCAGTTTCATCATCATCGCTGTCACGTTTGACCGGATCCGGCGCATGCGGGCGAGCGACTAGATGCTTGACGCCGTCACACCGCTGGGGCAGGGGGCCTGCCAATGAGGACCAGTACCCGCTGACCGGACAGCACAGGGAGCGTTAGACCAGTATGCCAGCCGACCGCCGAATGCGCCCGACGATGATGGATGTGGCATCACACGCGGGCGTCTCCCAGGCGACGGTCTCCCTGGTGCTGAACGGCAGTCCCGGCGCGAAACTGAGCGACGCGACGCGGCAGAGGGTGCGGGCGGCGGCGGATGAGCTTGGCTACCGCCTGCCGCGCCGGTCCAACCGCCCGGCGCCGGGCAACCCGTCGGTCATCGGGTTTGTGGCGGATGAGCTGTCGAGCGACCCGTGGATGGGCATGGCCTTCGACGGGGCGCGGCGCAAGGCGCTTGAGTTTGGCATGGGGATTTTCCTGGCCGTGTCGAACGGCGACAGCGACAATGAGGGTGCGATACTCGAACACCTGCAGAGCCTGCCTCTGCTCGGGCTGATCTACGGCACGGTTCTGACACGGCGGGTCAGTCCCAACCGGGGGTTTTACGACCACAACACGGTTTTGCTGAACTGCTATGACGTGCCGCGGCGGCTGCATTCGATCATTCCAGGCGATGTGCTGGGCGGGCGTCTGGCGACGCAGCGGCTGATCGATGCGGGGCACCGGCGGATCGGTTTCATCAACGGCCAGCAGGGGGTCGATGCGGCGCGGGACCGGCTGAAGGGCTATCGCCAGGCGCTGTCCTCCAATGACATCGCCTACGATCCGGCGCTGGTAAAATCGGGGAACTGGGAGACGTCGCGGGGCTATGACCTGACGCGGGAGCTCCTGTCCCTCGACCCGCGCCCGGACGCGATATTCTGCGGCAATGACCTGATGGCGGTGGGCTGCATCGATGCGCTGCACGAGGCGCGGCTGAGCATTCCGGAGGATGTTGCCGTGATCGGTTTCGACGACCGTGAATGCGCCAAACACACGCATCCCCCCCTGACCACGCTCCTGTTGCCCCATTACGGGATGGGCGAGATTGCGGCGGAAAACCTCATCGAGATGGCGGGCGGCCACAACACCTCGCCGGTCCAGCTCAAGATCGAATGCCCGCTGGTGGAGCGGGGGTCAGTCTGACGCCTGTGGCGCCGGGTCGTCCGGGTCGAAATCGAAACGGTCCGGGAGGGACAGGCCGTGGGACAGGTGATGTTCCACCGCCATTACGGAAACCCCGTCGCGGTAAAGCCAGGGGTCGCGCGTGCGTTTCTGCCAGTCCTCCAGTGCTGCGCGACAGTCGTGCAACAGACCCTCATGCGCGGGATCATCCGCGAGATTGTTGACCTCGCCGGGGTCCGCGTCGAGATCGTACAGCTCTTCCGGCGGGCGGCGGAGGTAATCCCTGATCGGACGGTCCCCGATCATGACCGGGTCCTGGCGGCGAATGCCCTGCCACGAGAGCGAGCCGTAGAGATCGCCGGAGAACGGGAAATCCAGCTGCCAGGCGACGTTTCGGTGGTATTTGTACCGCGCCGTGCGCATGAACCGCGTGGGCCAGTAGTTTGTGACCTCGTGGAAGGTGTGGGAGCCGAAGACCCGGTCCCAGCCGGGCTGCTCCGTGGTTTTCTCAAGGATCGGAAGCAGGGAGCGGCCTTGGCGTTTGTCGGGATTGGGCGTGGCGCCCGCGACGTCGAGAAAGGTCGGCAGGATGTCGGTGAAGGACACCAGGTTGGGGTTGGCAATTCCCGCCTTCTGGCCTGGTTTGCGCATGATAAGGGGCAGGTGGACGCCCGCATCGAACAGGGTGGTTTTTGAGTTCAGGAAGGGCGCGCCGTTGTCGGAGAGAAAGACGACGAGCGTGTCATCGGCCAGACCCAGTTCCGACAGCGCTTCCAGGATCATGCCGATGCCACGGTCG
The DNA here is from genome assembly GCF_049800875.1 of Amaricoccus tamworthensis. Classification (NCBI taxonomy): domain Bacteria; kingdom Pseudomonadati; phylum Pseudomonadota; class Alphaproteobacteria; order Rhodobacterales; family Paracoccaceae; genus Amaricoccus; species Amaricoccus tamworthensis. The sequence goes on from NZ_JBNAFV010000015.1 coordinate 58,781, forward strand.
AGACGATGGACGGAACGGTAGTATTCGGCCAACTCGGTGCGGACCTCGCCAATGTCGGGCAGGAATGGCGGCACATGAACCGCATCCGGCGACACGACCGGGTCGAGGTCTCCGAATTCTTCGTTGCCAAAGCCGCCGCGGGTTCCGTCCCGGTGCGGGTCGATGAAGCCCACGGTCAGGAAGAACGGCTGGGCTTCCTCCTTTCGTTTGGAGAGATAGTCGCGGGTCCGGTCGGCCACCCATTGAACGTCGCGGGTGCGGCTCTCCTCGCGGTGTTGCCAGGGGTAGACCTCGCGCGGTCCGACATGGACCTTGCCGATGATTCCGGTGTGGTATCCGGCGTTGTTCAGCAGCGCCGGAGCGGTTGGCACGTCCTCGAAGGTCATGAAATGGTGGTAGCCATGATGCAGGCCGTACTGGCCCGTCTCGTGCGTGTGCAGACCCGTATAGATGACCGAACGGCTGGCCGAGCAGGAGGCGGTGGAGGTGAAGGCCATGTCGAAGCGCGTGCCCTCTGCGGCCAGTGCGTCGATATGCGGCGTTTTAATGCAGGGGTCGCCGTAGCATCCCGCCATGCGGCCCAGATCGTCCGCGATCATCAGCAGAATGTTCATGCGGCACCCCTCTGCGGCGGCAGCGATACAGGCCCGTTGCCACGTGGAAATTCACGGATGACGGCGCTGGCCACGTTGCACCCCGCGTGCAGGGCTTGGGGCGCGCTGTAGCCGGCCTGAAGGGCGGCGAGGTATCCGGCGTTGAAGGCGTCACCGGCTCCGATGGTGTCGAAAATTCCGGCGGCGGGGCTGTCGGCGCTGTGGCGCTGGCCCGCGTACAGGCTGATCGCGCCGTCGGGGCCGCATTTGACGATCAGCGTGGTGGAAGGGTCGAGGCGCGTCTCCGCCGTAGCAAGGGCGTCCCCAAGCCCTGACTGTCCGGTCAGGCCCAGCAGTTCCTTGTCGTTGAGCAGGACCAGGTCGCTGAGCCCCACCCAGTCCCAGGCGCGGTCACGGTTGGCCGCGGTCCAGCCACCGTCGGGCCAGCCGGGGTCTATCGCGGTTTTTGCCCCCCGGACGTGCAGATGGGCCAGAAGTTCTGAGGATTTATCCCGGACGAGGGGCAGGGCGAAACTGCCCGACAGCAGGGCCCACGCGCCATTGAGGGGCCAGTCCGTTAGGCCCGAGTGGATCTCGGCTTCACCGAATGCATCGAGATGCCCAGGTGTTGAAAAGAAGCTGCGCTCGGCCCCGCCATGCAGCAGGCCGAAGGTCACCGAACTGGCTCCGGCCGTATCGGCAATCCGGTCGAACGGGCCGTTGAAAGCGCCGCGGATCATGTCTCCGATCATGTCCGAACCGGCGGAAGCAATCAGCCCGGACACCGCGCCGAGGCGCTGGAGAACTAGGCCGGTATTCGCCGCCGACCCGCCGATCCGGCTGTCGGAGCGGTCGAGAAACGTCTCGGTTCCCTGCTCCGGCCAGTGGTCGAGCATCCCGCCGACGAGATCAAGATTGGCGTTCCCTATCACCGCAATCGGCGCGGGGTTCGGTCTGGCGGTCATTGCATGAATTTCCGCGACAGCGGCGTACCGTCCGCATAGAACAGATGAACGGACCGGGGATCCGGGGTCAGATGGACCGTTTCGCCCTGCTCAATGTCGGCGCGGCCTTCGATGCGGACATTGACCATGCCCACGCCCTCGGTTTTCACGTGCACGAACGTGTCGCTGCCCAGCCGTTCGGTCAGCACGACCCGGCCGGTCCACAGGCCCTCATCCCGTGAAAAGCGGATGTGTTCGGGTCGGATGCCGTAGGTTGCGGCCCCCTCGTTTTCGGCGACGGGTCCGGTCAGGAGGTTCATTTTTGGACTGCCGATGAAACCGGCGACAAACTGGCTGGCCGGGTTCTCGTAAAGGTCCATCGGCGTTCCGACCTGTTCAATCACGCCACCGTTCAGAACCACAATGCGGTCGGCGAGCGTCATGGCCTCAACCTGATCGTGGGTCACATAGATCATCGTCGTCCCGGTCAGGCGTTCATGCAGGGAAGCGATCTCAAGCCGTGTGTCGACCCGAAGCGCCGCATCGAGGTTGGACAGGGGCTCGTCGAAGAGAAATACCCTCGGGTCGCGGGTGATGGCGCGGCCAATGGCCACGCGCTGACGCTGGCCGCCGGAGAGCTGTTTCGGTTTGCGGTCCAGAAGCGGTTCGATCTGGAGCATGGTCGCGGCCTTTTTGACACGCTCGCGGATCTCCGGTTTCGACAGTTTGGCCTGCTCCAGGCCGAAGGCCATGTTCTCAAACACGCTCATGTGCGGATAGAGGGCGTAACTCTGAAACACCATGGATATGCCGCGTTTGGCCGGCAGGACATCATTCATCGGCTCCCCGCCAATAAGAAGTTCGCCCCCGGTGATGTCCTCAAGACCGGCAATCATGCGCAGCAGCGTGGATTTGCCGCAGCCGGATGGGCCGACGAAGACCACGAACTCGCCCTCGTCCAAAGCGAGATTGATGTCGCGCAGCACCTCGACATCGCCATAGGATTTCGAAACGTTGACCAGTTCGACCTTTGCCATGACCTATCCTTTTACTGCGCCAGCGGTCAGCCCGGAGACGATTTTTCGCTGGAAAACAAGTACGAGCGCCACGAGCGGCAGCGTCACGATCACCGATGCCGCCATGATGTTGCCCCATGGGATCTCAAATTCCGACCGGCCCGAGATGAGCGCAATGGCGACGGGGACCGTGCGCTGGCTGTCGGTGGACAGGAAGGTCAGGGCGAAGAGAAACTCGTTCCAGGCATGGATGAACGCCAGAAGCCCGGTGGTGACCATGGCCGGCCACATTAAAGGCAGGAAAACGCGGCGGATGATGGTGAGCGATGAGGCGCCGTCCATGATGGCCGCTTCCTCAATCTCCACCGGCATGTTGCGCATGAAGGTCGTCAGCACCCAGACCGTGAAGGGCAGGGTGAAGATCATATAGGAAAAAACGAGCGCCCAGAGCGAGTTGAACAGGCCGAAGAACCGGATGACCTCAAAAAGCCCCGACAGCACCGCTATCTGCGGAAACATCGAGACCGACAGAACGGTGAGCAGGAGCAGGCCGCGTCCGCGGAACTGAATGCGGGAGAGCGCATAGGCCGCCGTGACCGCGAGTGCGAGGGAGAGGATCACAACCACGGTTGCCACAAACACCGAGTTGAGGATCTGTCTGCCGAACACGCCCTGGGTCAGCATGGTCCGGTAGTTCACGAAATCCAGCGCGGCGGGCAGGTAATTCACGTCGAACAGGGCCTGGCCGTCCTCGAGCGAGGTGAGAATGGCGTAGTAGAAGGGGAAGAGGGCCTGCAGGACGATCACGGCCACGACCGCGTAAAACCCGATGCGTTTCCAGAGGGGCGTTTTCATGAGCGTTTGCCCTCCAGATCCATGCGGGTCGCCATGATGAAGGTGATGGTAATGATCGCGATGACGAGGAAGAGCAGCGTTGAGGCGGCCGAGCCATAGGCGAACTGGTCGTAGTCGAACAGGTTCTCGCGGGCATAGACCGACATGGTGCGGGTGGCGTCGATGTTCGGGGTCAGCACGTAAATGATGTCGAACACGCGCAGGGCGTCGAGCGTGCGGAAAACAACCGCCACGAGGATCGCGGGCAGGATCAGGGGCAGTGTCACCCGGCGAAAGGTGCGGAAGGCGGGAACGCCGTCGAGTTTCGCGGCCTCGTAAATGTCCTGGGGTACCATTTGAAGCCCCGCGAGGATCAGAAGCGCCATGAAGGGTGTAGTTTTCCAGATGTCCACGATCATCACCGCAATCATGGCGGTGTCGGGCGAGGCGGTCCAGGCGACCGGTTCGGAGATAAGGCCCAGGCGCTGGAACATGTCGTTCAGGATGCCGAACTGGTCATGCATCATCCAGGCCCACATTTTGGCCGAGACAATGGTGGGAATGGCCCAGGGGATCAGCACGGCGGCCCGCACGAGGCCGCGACCACGGAACTGCTGGTTGAGGACAAGGGCTATGACGAGGCCGAACAGGGTCTCGAAGCTGACGGAGACGACCGCGAAGTATATTGTGTTCCAGACCGACCGCCACCAGCGGGCGTCAGCGAGGAGGCCGTAATACTGGCCGTCCTCATCGCCGAATTTGACGTATTCCAGGTAGTTTCGGATGCCAACAAACTGCGCGTCGGCCATGAGGTCCAGCGAGGCGTCGGTGAAGCTGAACCAGATCGTGCGGCCCAGAGGCCAGGCCGCGACGACGAACAGCGTGACAAGCATGGGCAGGAGAAAAAGCCAGGCCGAACGTGTTCTCGTCCGCGACAGAAGCGACCGGGATTTGCCCATTTTGATCCTTTCCCCTGTTTTGCTCCGGGCCGGTTGTGGCCCGGATGCGTGTGGTCCGCCGGTAATTACCAGCGCGGACCGCGCAGCCTTGTCAACTCGGCCTCGAGCCGCGCGAGATTGTCCTCGGCGCTGCCGTCACCGGACAGGGTGCTGTGAACGGCGGTCCAGAAAGTGGATGAGACCTCGTTGTATTTGCGCAGGGTTGCCGCTGACGGACGTGGCAGGGCGTTGTCCACCACGGGCTTCCACAGCGGGATGAACTCCTGCTGCTCGGCCACGTCCGCGTCCTCATAGACGGCCATGAGGGTTGGCGGCCGGGAGGTGACGATGGCGCGTTCCTTCTGGTTGTCGTAGTTGGTCAGGTAGCGGACAAGCTCAATCGCGGCGTCCTTGTGCTCGGAATACTCCGAAACCCCGAGGTTCCAGCCGCCCAGGGTTGCGGCCGAGGATGTGCCCTCACCGCCATCGGGCAGGGTGGTTACCGCGAACGTGTCCTTCACTGGGCTGTCATCGCCCGCCGCCAGCGCATAGGCATAGTTCCAGTTGCGCATGAAGACCGCGTTGCCGGACTGGAACACGCCGCGGGCGTCCTCCTCCTTGTAGTTCAGAACGCCTTCGGGTGCGATCCCGCCAACCCAGCTTGCCGCGAGGTTCAGGGCTTCCGCCGCTTTGGGGTTGTTGATCCCGATCGAGCCGTCAAGCTCAACAATCCGGCCACCGCCAAAGCTGTTGACCCATTCCTGCGCGTTGCAGGTCAGACCCTCATAGGCCGCGCCCTGAAAGACGAAACCGTACATGTCCGAATTGCCCTCGGCCCGCTCGGCATCCATGATTTTCTGCGCGGTATCGGTCATTTCCTGCCAGGTTTCCGGCACGTCCTCTCCGTGTTTTTCCAGCAGGTCCGAGCGGTAGTAGAGCGCGGGTGCACCGAGGAACAGCGGCAGGGCCACGAGCTTGCCGTCAACCGTCTGGCTCTCGACCGCGGCGGGCACGAACTGGTCGATGATGTCGGCCATGGGCTCGGTGAGGTCGACAAAATGCTGGGCCATCTGCGGGGCCCAGATCACGTCCATGCGGTAGACGTCGATGTCGCTCGACTGTGCGGAGAGCCAGAGGCGGTACTGGCCGAACTGGTCAGAGGTGCTCTCTGGCATGGAGACGATTGTGACGCTGTGTCCCGTTTCCTCCTCAAAGCGGTCAAGCTGGCCGCGCAGAACTTCCTGGTCGCGTCCGACCGAGCCGTGCACGATTGTCAGATCCTCGGCCACCGCTCCGGTTGCGAGCACGGCCAGTCCGGCGATACCCGCGAGAAGTTTCCCTTTGTATTTCATTGCAGTCCTCCTTGTTGGGTTGTCCTGTTGATGTGTGTTTTTTGGTTTCATCTTACGAAAATCGGTGAGGTCCAGGCCATCTGTCCGCTGTCCTGGTGCAGCCTGACATAGACCGATTCGCCCTGCTCCAGCGTGCCGAGGGGTATGTCGCCGGTCCACTGCCACTCTTCGGGCCTGGGCAGCTGATGCAGCCGCCAGGCGGGCGTGTCGATGGGGCCGAGATTGCCCGAAAGGGCGCCCTCAAAGAGCCGCGAGGCTGGAACCTCGACGGTCTGTCCGTCAAAGCGGAGCCGGATGACGGCGTCGGCGTCAAGCCGCGCGCGCACCATGAGGCCCTGGGTCGCGGAGGTGGTGTTGTTGGGGTTGGCCTCGGCGGTCACGGCGAAATCCACCTGGTTGCCGCTCGCGGAAATCCGCGGCAGCGGGTGTCCGGTGTCCTCGCCTTCCAGCGGCGAGACGATTTCCGGCCCCCGGAACCGGGGTTCAACCGCCAGCATCTCCCCCCCGCTGATCTCCAGGCTGCCGTCCCAGTGGTGGGATGATCCGCGCGCCCCCCAGCCCAGCTCAAGATGGATGAGCGTCTCATCTGGCTGCGTCGGGTCAACCGGAGACGGCGTGAGCGTGGGGCTGATGCGCTGCGCCAGGCGCCCGTTGCGGATGACGTCGATATGGTCGATGGCGCCGCCGGCCACGGCCTCAATGTTGAGGGTGGCGTCTGCCGTCGCGGGGATCACACCGCCCTGAATGGTTCCGTTGATGGCGGTAAGCAGATGTATGCGGTCGCCGGTCAGCGCGTTGGTTGTCCGCGCCAGCATGGCGTCCCAAAACGCGTTTCGATCATGGGAAGGCGCATAGAGCGCCATGCGCCCGTGGCCCCAGGAGCCAGGGAACCCACTGTGGTGATCGGTGTTCCCGACGATGCCAAACACTTTGCCTAACGCGAGGCCGTGCGCCATCGTGGAGTGACCGTCGACCGGACCCATCGAGTGCAGGTAGCCGCGCGGAGATTCCGAGCGTTCGGCGCATCCATGCATGGAATTCATTTCCACAAACGGGGACAGCTCCGGGTCAAAGGTGTCCCAGTTTATGCCGCGCCGTCCCTGTCGGTAGCCAATGTGATGGGGAAACGCCATCGCCCGGGCACCGTAGGTCTGCCGTAGGGCGTTCTTCAGTTCTTCCGGCGTATCCTCGAGGCAAAGCGGGCCGCCGTCCAGGTCGGCCAGGACGATGGTGTAGTCGCCATGGGCGTTTGAGTGGATCTCGTAGCCCGGAAAAACGGCAAGCGCGCCAGGCTTTTCCGCCGAGCGCAAAACGTCAAAATGATCGTTCCATCCGGCGCGCAGTTTCGCGAAACCCTTGATGTGGAAATCCACGATATGCGCGACCGAGGGGTCGTCGACCGGCATGTCGGGCCAGTGCGCGTGGCCGGTGACCGAGACGAAATCGAGCTGGAGGGCCGCCTTTTTCAGCGCGTCCGGAAACGGTCCGTGACCGTAGGACAGATCGGAATGGTTGTGGATGTCGCCGTAGAAGGGCTGCAGGTCCAGGTCATTCGCCAGAGGCCGCAGGCGCGGGGGCAGGGGAGCGTTGATCATGTCAGGTCCTCCGCCAGGGGGTCGACGGGTTGGGAGCCGTTGCGCAGGCTGATCTGCGCGGCTCTGACGAGGCGGAGTGAGGCGACACCCTCCGCAACGCCGACGGGGGGCAGTTCACCCTTCATGAAGCGGCTCATGCGGCGCACGACCTCCCGGTCCGCACCGAAATGCGAGGAGCCGGCGTCCGGATTTGGGAAGCGTATTGTGGAGCGGGCGCGGCCGTGATTTTCGACGAGGTCGATCTCGCCGCTGTGGCGCTCCATGCGCAGCCTTCCGCTGTCGCCCACGATTTCCAGGGTCTCCTGATCCTCCGACCAGGGGCCGAAAATGCTGAAGAACAGCGTGGCGACCAGGCCGCTGTCGTAGCGGACCGTGACAACGGCATGATCGTCTATGTCCGAACCAGGCTGGTAAACGCAGGTGTCGTTGCGGTCGAGAATGTCGCGGGCTGTGGTCCAGCTTTCGTTTGGCACGCGCCCGACGCCCTCAAACCGGTCGATCAGTGTCTCGTGACGGCGGTAGGGACAGTCGCGGTCGCAATCGCGGCAGCGGACGGGCGCATCTGGATCCGGTGCGAAAATGCCCGACCGGCCGCCGGTTGCGGTGACGCTGACCGGTCTGGCGCCATCGGCGATCCAGTTCAGCACATCAAAATGGTGGGAGCCCTTGTCGTTCAGAGCCCCCCCGGACCGGGCCTGGTCGCGATGCCAGAGTTGCAGATACCGGGTGTAGGGAATGACCGAGCGCAACAGTACCATGCGGGGCGTGCCGATCCGGTCGCCATGGGCGAGCTTGACCGCCTCGATCCAGGGGCGCTCATAGCGGCGGGTGAAGCCCATCATCACGGGCTGCCCCGACGCGGTTTCGCTCCGCGCAATGGCGTTGGCATCCTCAAGCGAGACCGAGATGGGCTTATCGAGGTAGATGCGTTTGCCCGCCTCGGCGGCCAGGCGAACCGGCTCGCGGTGGCTGTCGGTATGGGTGGTGACGATCACCATTTTCACGGCCGGATCGGCCATCGCCTCATCCATCGAGGCATAGACCCGGACCGGGTGGCTGACACCGGCGCCGGCGTAGACCTCCTCTAGGTGGCGGGCGGCCAGGGTTGCCCGGTCGGGCAGCCGGTCCACCACCCCGGTGATGCGCAGGTCGGTGTCGGCGGCGGCTTCGGCCATACGGCTTCCGATGAAGTAAACACCCCGCTCGCCAGCGCCGACGATCACCACTCCGGTCGTTTCCTGATTCTTCATGCAAGTCCCACTGACACCCGAATTGGGTTGACTGTATGTGAGTATAATGTTGGGAAATAGAGGTATTATATTCAGTCAGCCGATTTGGTCATCCGGGGACAGAACCTCAATCGAGCCGTTCTCAAGGTGATAGATGGGAAAATAGTGGGTTCGCGCGTCCGAGGCGTCACCATTAATCCGTGCGCGCACGACGCGCTCAAACAGATCGAGTTTTTCAGCGTTCGAGTTCCCCACCACATCGAACTGGTCCACGTGTTCGGACAGCATGTCGATACTGCCGAGCAGCAGGATGCTGAAGCCACTGCCCGGCCGGATGCCCCGCTCTCTCAGTGCCGCATCCAGCATGTAGCCATCCACCAGACCCCAGATGATCAGCGCGGTTGGGCGGTTCGGACCGGTATCGGCAGCAACCGGCAGAGCCCGGAGCACGTCCTCCGGCCGGTAGGAACCGGGCAGACGATCGACCTGGAACAGCTGCGGGTTCGGATCTGGCCCGGTCCATCCGCTCAGGAGGTCGAATTCACGTCGCGCCATGGCGATTTGGCGGGCACCGTGGGAGGATGTGAGGAACGAAATATGTTCGTGGCCACGCTCGCGCAGCTTTCGGTAGGCCACGGACAGCGCCTCGCGCCAGTTGGTGCCGATCACATCCGCATCAATACCAGTGACGGAGACGCCGTCGATGACAACCCGGTCCGCGTGATCCATGATGCCGGCGAGAAACCTGACGGAGACAATCTCAAAGTTGGTCTGCAGGAGACAGCACCTCGCCTGGCCACGTGCTTTCAGTTTCTCCAAAGCCGCCATTTCATCCGTGAACCCAATCATGCCCACGCGCAGGCCGCTGCGTTTGAGGCGTTTCACCAGTTCCATCAGCAGGTTGCGGGCGAGACGGCTCTCGGAACTGCGGTAAAGGATCTGGCAGTCGGAATCGTATTCACGTGACGGGGCCGGGCCATCGGCAATGGTCAGCCCCGCACCACGCCGGATCGAGACCAGGCCCTGCTCGCGCAGTGGCGCAAGGGCCCGTTGCACCACACGCTGGGATGTGTGGTACCGCGCCATCAGATCGCGAACGCGCGGCAGTCTCTGGCCTGGTTTTCCCCCGGCAATCAGTTCGAGGACGGCATCGCGGATTTTGTCGTCGACGGCCGTGCGCTTCATGGGGGCGGCTACTGAGCGTCCCCTGGTGTCTCGCCGCGATAGAAGGCGTCGAGGTTGTCCAGGGCGCGGAAGCCCATTGCGTCGCGGGTTTTGACCGTGGCGCTGCCTACATGGGGCATCATGAAGATGTTGTCGAAGCGGGCGAAATCCGGGTTCCCGCCCGGTTCGGTGACAAAGCAGTCGAGACCTGCGGCGGCAAGATGACCGCTTTCAATGGCCTCCACCAGGGCGGTCTCATCCACCAGGCTGCCCCGTGCGGCATTCACCAGAACCGCCCCCGCCGGCAGTTTCGCCAGGCGTTCGGCATTCATCATGCCTGTACTCTCGGCCGTGGCCGGGCAGTTCAGGGACAGGAAATCCGACACCTCCAGAAGGCTGTCGAGACTGTCGTGATACGTCGCGCCGCCTTCCAGTTCGGGGGCGAGCCTTGTGCGGTTGTGGTAGTGGATCTCCATGTCCAACCCACGGGCCTTGCGGGCCAGGGCGCGTCCCACGCCACCCATGCCGACGATGCCGAGGCGGGAGCCCGTGACCTGTTTTCCGACCATGAAGGCCGGCGACCAGAAATCCCATGCGCCGGAGCGCACAACCCGGTCGCCCGCAACCGCGTGACGCGCCGCGCCGAGCATCAGCAGCATGGCAAGCTCGGCCGTGGCATCGGTCAGAACGTCGGGCGTATTGGTGACCGTGATGCCCTTCGATTTCAGGGCGGGAATGTCGCAGTGGTCGAGCCCCACGGAATGGTTCGCCACGATCTTCAGGCGCGGGTCGAGGCGGCCGACCACATCGGCGCTGAAATGCTCGGAATGGCAGGGAATCATGCCGTCGACCTTCGCGCTCAAGGCGATGATCTCGTCGGCGGTGCCGGCCGTGTCCTCATCCTTGAGGATCACCTCATAGTCGCGGCGGGCGCGGTCCAGTGTGGCGTCCGAGAGCCTGCGCGGGATCCAGATGACCGGTCGTGACATAAGGCTCAGTCCCGCTTTTTGCCGCTGGATGTCAGGAAGTCGTAGCCCACGAGCAGGAGTGTCAGGACGATCACCGCGACCAGGTCCGGGCTCGGCACGCGGTAGGCGAGGATGCCGACGAATATCGCGAAAATGACGAAAGCAAACAGGGCGAGTATCCGGTTCATGTGAGGTCCAATCGCGTTTGTTTCATTGATCCGCCCAGGTGTTGAGCCAGTTCGCGGAGCGCAGCAGTCGCCCGTCATTACCGGGGCTCCCCACCAGCTGCACGCCCAGCGGCAGTCCGTTGGAGGCGGTCAGCAGCGGCAGGCTGATGGCCGGTGTGCCGCAAAGGGTCCAGACCCCGTTGAAGATCGGGTTGCCGGTGCTCCCGAGGCCCTCCGGAGCCGGGCCGGTGGCGGAGGGGCAGAGAATGGCGTCGCAGCGTTCGAAAATCTCCTCGAGCGCGGCGTTCAGGAGCTTTTGCCAGTCCAGCGCGGCCAGGTAGTCCCGTGCGGGGATCGCGTTGCCGGTCTCCAGTGCCTTGACGGTCTCCGGGCCGAGCCTGTCGAGACCATCGCGGAAATAGCGGTAGTAGTAGCGCGACATCTCCGCGAAATTGACGATCATACGCTGTTCGGCGGCGCTGTCGAAAAGGGATGGAAGATCAACCTCGAAGACCTGGTCGCCCAGTGCCTCAACCAGTTCGCCAAAGGCTGCATGGACGTCCGGATGCGCATCATCCCAACCAGGCGGGCGTACGAAGGCAAAGACCGGTTTCAGGGGCGGCTCCGACCGCCCGGTTTCCAGCAGGCGGGGCGCCGGGGCGAGCGATGTCTGCCGGTCTGCCGGATCATGGCCGAAAAGCACGTCCGCGATCAGGGCGGTGCCGAGCGGATCGCGGGCGAAGACGCCAACCGTGTCGAGCGTGTGCGACTGCATCAGAATGCCGCGACGGGGAATGGCGCCAAAACTCGGCTTGAACCCGGTCACGCCGCAATAGGAGGCGGGACGGATGACCGATCCGCCGGTCTGCGTTCCCACGGCCAGCGGGATCATGCCATCCGCCACCGCGGCCGCGGACCCGGCGGATGAACCGCCCGGCGTGTGGCCGGTGTCGTGCGGGTTGCGGGTTTTGCTCGGGTGCAGATAGGCAAGTTCCGTCGAGGTGGTCTTGCCCATGATCACCGCGCCAGCCTGGCGCAGACGCTCAACCACCCAGGCATCCGCCGTCGGAATCCGGCCCGCGTCCACCGGACAGCCGTTTTCCGTTGGGATTTTGGCGGTGTCGATGATGTCCTTCAGCCCAACGGGAAGACCGTGCAGCGGGCCGACGGGGCGGCCGGATTTGCGGTGGGCGTCCAGACCGCGCGCCTGGTGCCGCGCGAATTCCGGGTCGAACCAGGCCCAGGCCTGAACCTCCGGTTCGCGGGCCTCGATCCGCGCGATGCAGATCTCCACCAGGTCGACCGCGCTCAAGGCCCCGCTCGCCAGCCGGTCGCGCAGATCGACCGTGTCGGGCGTTCCGGATGTGGGCAGGCTACCCTCCATAAAACAGCTCCGGCAGGTAGAACACGATCTGCGGGAAGGCATACATCAGGACCATGGAAAGGATGACGCAGAAGAGGAACGGCATCACGCCCTTGAAGATATGCGTCAGCTTGATGCCCGGCGGTGCGATCCCCTTCAGGTAATAGGCCGACATGGCCATGGGTGGCGTCAGGAAACTGGTCTGCAGGTTCAGGGCAACCAGGATGCCGAAGAACAGCGGATCAATGTCAAAGAACGCCAGCAGCGGCAGGAAGATCGGTACGAAGATGATGATGATCTCCGACCATTCCAGCGGCCAGCCCAGCAGGAAAATGATGAGCTGCGCCAGGATCAGGAACATGATTGGTGACAGGTTCAGCCCCTCGACGAACTCGGCAATCACGGTCTCGCCACCAAGGTAGGAGAACACGGCCGAGAAGGTGTAGGAGCCCACGAAGAGCCAGCAGACCATCGCGGTGGTCCGCACGGTCAGATACACGCTTTCCCGCAGCCTCTGCCAGGTCATGGCGCGGTAGAGCACGGCCAGCAGCATGCCGCCAAGCGCCCCGATGGACGCGGCCTCGGTGGGCGTCGCCAGTCCAAACAGGATCGACCCCAGAACCGCGAAGATCAGGAACGCGAGCGGCAGGAACGATGTGACGATCATCAGCATCAGCTTCCCCATCGGCATGTCGGGGACTTCCTCACTCGTGGGCTTCGGCGCCACACTGGGCTGAAGGATGGACCGGCCCACGATATAGACCAGATACAGTCCCACAAGCGTCAGACCAGGCAGCAAAGCGGCCGCGTAGAGCCGCACGATCGAGACGTTGGAGGCGGCGGCGTAGACGATCAGCATGATCGACGGCGGGATCAGAATGCCAAGCGTTCCGCCCGCGCAGATAATGCCGCTGGCAAAGGACGGCTCATAGCGGGCCTTGAGCATGGCGGGCAGGGCGAGCAGACCCATCAGCGTCACAACAGCACCCACAATGCCCGTCGCGGTCGCAAACAAAGCACAGGTGATCAGGGCCGCAATACCCATGGAGCCAGGCATGTTTTTCGACGCGATGTTCAGGGTCGAGAACAGGCGGTCAACGATGTTGGCCCGCTCCACGATATAGCCCATGAAGAGGAACAGCGGCACGGCGGTCAGAACCTCGTTCGACATCACCGTGAAGGTCTGGTTCACAAAGAGGTCGAATATTCGGTTGTTGAAGAACCCCTCAAACCAGGTCGACCATTGTTCCCAGCTTCCGGCGTTCTCCTCCAGACGGTTGAAATCGCGCCACATCCGGCGCTCGTCGAAATAGGCGTAGTAGCCAAAGCCGATGCCCATGGCCATGAGCGTGAAGGCAATCGGGAATCCGAGAAATACAAAGACAATGAACAGCCCGAGCATCATCAGGGCGATTTGGGGGTCGGTCACGGCGTATGCCCTTTCTCGGCCTCGTTGACCTGCTTCATGAGCAGATCCTCCGTCTCGAACACGTCCTCGTCGGCCTCAAGCCAGACATTTGTGCGCATGGCATGGATGCAGCGGCAGACCTGGGCGAGCCCCTGAATAAACAACAGGATACCCGCCGCGACGATGACGGTTTTGAACTGGTAGATGGGAACCCCGGCCGGGCTGTTTACGGAGACCTCACCGTACTGCCAGGATCGGGCGGCGTATTTCCATCCGGCGAGGATGAGGGCCGTGACGCCGGGGAAGAAAAACAGGATGTAGAGAACGAAATCGACCTTGGCCTGGGTGCGCGGCTGCCAGAGACGGTAGAGAAAATCACCCCGCACATGCCCGCCCCGGGAAAGGGTATAGGCCCCGCCCATCATGAATAGCGTGCCATACATGATGAAGGACACGTCCAGCGCCCAGGCCGTGGGGCTGTTGAGCACGTAGCGCACAAACACCTCATATCCCGTGCCGACCGACATGAGAATAATCAGCCAGGCGAACGCCTTGCCGAACCACGCCGACAGGCTGTCAGCGAATTTTATGAAGCCAATCATTTCGCCCCCGTTTAGCGGAAAACGCCCCCGGTGAGGTCACCGGAGGCTTTATTGCCGGTTGGATCAGAGCTTGAGCTTGCCCGGGAAGTAGTGCTCGTAGGCCAGAGCGTAATCCGGTGCGTTCATCAGCTCGTAGAAGCCGACCTTCTCAACCCACTCGCGCTGGCTGTCGAGGGTCTTCTTCATGAAGGGATCCTCTTCCAGTGTCGGGATCAGCTCGTCCCAGGCCTGGATCTGCGCGTCCAGAATCTCCGTCGAGGTGCGGTGAACGGTCACACCGGCCTCATCCTGGAGCCACTGAAGGTCGTCCGAATAGCGCCGCATGGCTTTCGCCGTGTTGGCGGTGGACGCCGCCTCAACGCCGTATTTCAGGATGGCCTGCAGATCCGGGTCCAGATCCTCAACGAAGGTGCGGGAGAACAGGAACTCGAAGCTCTCCGACGCCTGGTGATAGGAGGACAGGTAGTAGTTTTTCGCCACGTCCTGCGCACCGAAATCCTTGTCCGAGGACGGGTTGTTGAACTCGAACGCGTCGATCACGCCGCGCTCCATCGCCGGTACGATCTCACCGCCCGGCAGCTGTGCGACCGACATGCCAAGCTTCGTCAGAAGGTCGGCGGCCAGACCCACGGTGCGGTATTTGAACCCGTCAAGGTCCGCCACCGTGTTGACCTCGCCCTTGAACCAGCCGAAGGGCTGCGCGAACATCGGGAAGCCCATGTAACCGATCACGTCGAGCCCCATGATGTCCTGGGTCAGCTCGCGGTAGAGTTCCGCGCCGCCACCTTCATAGAACCACGACAGCATCGTGGTCGCCGAGCCGCCGAACACGGGGCCGGTGCCGAAGAGCGATGCGGCCTTGTTCTTGCCGTACCAGTACACCGGCACGGAATGGGCGGCGTCGATCACGCCGTCATTCACGGCATCAAGCACCTGGAACGCGGCCACAACCGCACCCGCGGGCAGCACGTCGATTTTCAGGCGGCCACCGGACATTTCCTCAACGCGGTGGGCATAGTCCTTGGCGAACTCGTCCCAGATATTGGATGCGCCCCAGGACGTCTGCATCTTCATCACGATGGGCGCCTGGGCCAGAACCGCCGGAGCGGCCAGCACGCCGCCGGCGGACGCACCACCGGCCAGGGCCGACTTCTTCAGAAAGGACCTGCGGTCCAGATTTGGTTTCTCAGTCATTGAATTTTCCTCCCTTTGGGCACGTTCCGCCCGGCCCAACCCTGTTGTCCGGGTGGTATACTAGCGCCGTAACGTTACCCGCCTGACCGTTCCGCGCAACCTCCATTTCCATCACAAAACGAAATTGTCAGCAATTTCCACAGCCTGCCCCGCCCGAACTCAACATCCGGTTGTAGGGTCGGTTTCGGTCGGGCGGCGGGGGAAAGAGGAGGACTCAGGCCCCGCGAATTGGATCAGGCCCTTACGCGCTGCATTTTTGGGTCATGGAGCGGGTCGAGTGTGGCCTCCGCCGGAACCCGCACGGTCGCAACCTCAAGCTCCCAGGACCCGGAGCGGATGTAGTCCGCGGTGACGCCCTCCGGGTTGCGAACGTATCCAAGACCAATTGATTTGTTGACCGTATGCCCAAAACCGCCCGAACTCAGCCAGCCGACCCGCTCCCCGTTCCGGTAAATGGTTTCCCTGCCGGAGAGCACCACCTCCGGGTCCGCCGTGAAGGTTGCAAGCATCTTGGGCAACGGTTTGGTACGCTGTTCCTGGATGGCTGCGCGCCCCCTGAAGTCGATATTGGATTTCATTTTCACTGCCCAGCCAAGTCCGGCCTGGTCCGGGGTTTGATCCGGGCCAATATCGGACGGCCAGGCCCGGTAGCCTTTTTCGAGTCGCAGGGTTTCAATGGCCCGGTATCCGGCATTGCGCAGCCCGTGTTTTGCGCCGGCCTCATGAAGTGCGGCGTACACGGCGGTGGCATATTCAACCGGCAGATGCAGTTCCCAGCCCAGTTCACCCACATATGTCACACGCATGGCCCGAACGGGACATCCCGCGATTCCGATGATTTGCGATGTCGCGAACGGGAACGCGGCGTTGCTCACGTCGGCACGGGTGACGGCTTGGAGTATGTCGCGGGATTTCGGGCCCATAAGCGACAGCACCGCAGAACCGGATGTAATGTCAAAAAGCTGGGCATTCATGCCTTCGGGAATGTTCCGCGAAATCCAGTCGAAATCGTGGGTCGCGAAGCCGGTGCCGGTCACGATGTAGAATTCGTCTTCCGCGACGCGTACGACCGTCAGGTCGCATTCGATCCCGCTCCGGTCATTGAGCATCTGGGTGTAGATCAGCGACCCAACCGGTCGCGCCACGTTGTTGGAAGCGATCCAGTTGAGCGCGGCCTCCGCATCCGGGCCTTTCAGCGCAAATTTGGCGAAAGAGGTCTGATCGAACAGAACCGCGGCCTCGCGCGCGGCTCTGTGCTCCCGCGCCACGGCCTCGTGCCAGTTGGGGCGCTGGAAGCTGTAAATGTCGTGCTGAACCTCACCCGCCGCCGTATCGGCATACCAGTTTGGCCGCTCCCAGCCGAGTTTTTCACCGAACACCGCGCCATCGGCCTTCAGAAGCTCGTAAAGCGGAGATTTGCGGCAGGGGCGGGCGCTGTCATGTTCTTCCGACGGCCAGGCCATCGTGTAGTGTTTACCATAGGCCTCGACCGTTCGCTTGCGGATCCAGTCATCGTCAAAATGCGGGCGGCCAAACCGACGGATATCCACTGGCCAGAGGTCGTAGGGCGGCTCGCCACGTGCAACCCATTCCGCGAGTGCCATGCCCGCCCCCCCGCCGGATGCGATGCCGAAAGCGTTGAACCCCGCACCCACATAGAAATTCCGCAACTCCGGCGCTTCTCCCAAAATGAAATTGCCATCCGGCGTGAAGCTCTCGGGCCCATTGACCAGTTCCTTGATGCCGGCCGTTTCAAGCGCGGGGACACGGCCGAGGGACAGTTCCATGATCTGCTGGAAATGGTCATAGTCGCTGTCAAGCAGGGTGTAGTGAAACCCCGGTGGAATGCCGTCGGTGGCCCAGGGTTTGGGGTTTGGCTCATAGCCGCCCATGACCAGACCGCCGACCTCCTCCTTGTAATAGGTCAACCTGTCCGGATCACGCAGGGTCGGCAGATTCGCGGGCATGCCCTCAATCCGCTCGGTCACCATGTACTGGTGCTCCATCGGAACCAGGGGCACGTTGACGCCCACGGTTTTCGCCAGCGCCCGGGTCCATTGACCGGCACAGGCAACCACAACAGGCGTCTCTATACGACCCTTTTCGGTCTCAACCGATTTGATCACGCCTTTCTCGACATTGATCGAGAGAACCTTCGTGTCCTCGTATATACGCGCGCCGGCCATCCGGGCACCCTTCGCCAAAGCCTGGGTAATGTCCGACGGGTTCGCCTGCCCGTCCGTGGGCAGGAACGCGGCCCCGACCACGTCATCCACCGTCATCAGCGGCCAAAGGTCCTGTGCCTCCTTCGGGCTCATCAACTGCATTTCCAGACCGAAGGAATGAGCGGTGGTGGCCTGGCGTTTTACTTCCGTCCAGCGTTCCTCATTACAGGCAAGCCGCAATCCGCCATTCATTTTCCAGCCCGTCCCGAGACCGGTTTCCTCTTCCAGGGATTTGTAGAGATCGACGGAGTATCCCAGCATCTGTGTGATGTTGGCGCTCGACCGAAGCTGTCCCACGAGACCCGCCGCGTGGAATGTCGTGCCGGAGGTCAGTTTCCTCCGCTCAAGCAGCACAACGTCCCAGCCGAGCTTGGCGAGGTGATAGGCCGTGGAACAGCCGATAATTCCGCCACCGATGATGACGGCGCGGGCGCTGGTGGGAAAGTCCGTCATGTACGGTCTCCGTTGGCATTGAAGTCGGTCAGGGCGGTCCGGAACCGCTCGAGGTTTTTTGCGGAGTATTCGGAATAGTCGAATTCGATCTCTGACGTGATTTCCGACACCATGCTCCACATGGTCTCACGCAGGAGCGACGCGCATTTCATGGCGTCGTATCGGTGCAACAGCCCAGTGTCCGGTTCGGTCCCGAAATAGGTGGTAAGCAGTATAAGTTCCGCGTCGCGCGGCAGGTCCGCATTGGTGGCAAGCCCACCCAGATCGAAAAGCGGTGAATTGAAACCGCCATATTCCCAGTCCACCAACCAAATGCCATTTTTGCCGCGCAGGATGTTGGCGGGCAGAAGGTCGTTGTGGCCCAGTACGAGATCCACCGGACCAACGGCCGATTTCAGTCTGGCCGCATCATTCATCAGATCGGGGATCAGCGGGATATGGGTGGATTTCCGGTCGCGCAGAAATGCCGCATAGGTATTCAGCACATGAAACACGTTAAAGGCCAGGACCGGACCGTGCAGCTGTTGCGTGACCTCATCATGGACCCGACGGATCAGTGCGGTCGTGTCCCGGAGTGTGGTCTCGTCATGCAGGTCGGCTTCCTCAAGTGGTTCCGCGTCGACATAGTCAATCACCATGATATCCGGTTCGGCGTGACGCACCTTGGGTGACAGGCCACAGGCCGCGGCGGCCCTCGCAATCGAAAGTTCGTTCCAGCGCAATATTCCGTGCTCTGGAATGTCACTGCCCACACGCACCACGTATTTCCGGTCCCCGTCCTCGACCGTGACATTGATGTTGGTGATCCCGCCCCCAAGTGGCTCAATCCCTGCCGGTGCGTCAAAACAGGGCAGGGAGGCGATTCGGCTGCGCAAGGTATCGGTAAGCGTCATTTTATCCCGAGCCTTTCCCGCGTGGAGCGTGCAAGTGCGTTCACCACCCGGTCGGCAATGATGGCGATGAAGGCAACAGAGATGCCAGCTACGAGGCCCTGGCCGACATTGGCTTTGGTGAGCGCGATGTAGACCTCCTGGCCCAGGTCGCGCGTGCCCACCAGAGCTGTGATAACCAGCATCGAGAGGGCAAGCATGATGGTCTGGTTGAGCCCCAGCAGGAGCGAAGGCGCGGCCAGTGGCACCCGGATCCGGCGCAGCATCTGTCTCCTTGTGCAGCCTGAAACCCGCCCGGCCTCGATCAGTTCGGGATCAATGCTGCGGATGCCATGCGCCGCATAGCGCACGGCGGGCGCAAGTGCATAAAGCACCATCGCAATGAGGGCCGAGAAATCCCCGACGCGAAAGAGCATGACCACCGGGATCAGATAAACAAAACTTGGCAGGGTCTGAAGCGTGTCGATAATGGCGCCAAGGATCGAGTTGGCGCGCGCGTTTTGCCCGGCCCAGATGCCAAGCGGGATGCCAATCAGGCTCGCGAGAAACACGGCAACCGTGGTGAGATAGACGGTCGTCATGGCCTTCCCCCAAAGACCGGAGGCCGCAATAAACGCCATCATGGCCGCAGCCATCAGACCGAGCTTCCAGCCTCCCAGCCTGCCTGCCGCGAGGCCGACGACGGCGATGCCCCAGAACCAGGGAATGCCGGAGAAAAACTGTTTGACCGGCAGCATGACCCAGGTCAGCAGCAGATTTTTGGCCGCGTCGATCGCATCGAAGAAGTTCACATTGATCCACTCAATACCCGTGGCCCAGAAGTCACCGGTGGTGACGGTCAGGGCTTCCGGATAGGTCCGCAGCCCGTCCACGAAAAAACCCGACAGGGTCGTCAGAACCACCACGGCCAGGGTTCCCGTTGCCAGGGGATGGCGCCGGTGAAGTGGCAGGGACGGGTCCGGCAGTGGACGCAGGCGTCGCTCGGCAAAGGCCTGGCTCAGGCGGTCAAGCGCAATCGCCATGACCACAATTGCCACACCCGCCTCAATGCCGCCGCCAATATCCAGACGGCGTAGCGCGGTCAGAACGTCATACCCCAGGCCCCCGGCGCCAATCATCGAGGCAATAATCACCATGTTCAGTGTCAGCATGATGACCTGGTTGACGCCTACCATGATCGAGGGCAACGCGGTCGGGATCAGCACTTTCCACATCAGTTGGCGTTCCCCACAGCCCATCATGCGCCCGGCCTCGATGACCTCTTCCGGTACGGATTGCAGGGCTACCGTCGTGTTCCGCACCATGGGCGGCATGGCGTAGATCACCGTGGCGATCAGTGCTGCCACCGGTCCAAAACCGAACAGCACGAGAATTGGGACGAGATACGCAAAAACCGGCACGGTCTGCATCAGGTCCAGCACCGGCCGGAGCGCACGCTCAAACCGGTCGGACCGGTAGGACGCGACCCCCAGCAGCAACCCGCCAACCCCACCGATTGGCACCGCAATAAGGACAGAGGCCAGCGTGATCATGGCACTCTCCCACTGCCCAAATATGGCGAGATAGGCGAAACACCCACCGACCAGTGCCGCCAGGCTCCAGTCCCGCGCATACCGCGCCAGTGCCACCATCACGGCGATGACCGCAAGCCAACTGAGTGGCGGGAACATCTCCACCGCCTGTTGCCCCTGACCGCTTTGAAACCCGTCGATCAGCAGGGCGCGCACAATGTCGTAGGGGGCTTCAATAATCGCTGCGAGAAACCGTGTCGTGTCCCGAAATGTGAAAAGGCCGAAACTCAGGTCCTCGACCAGCCAGTTGACCGCATCCGTGATCCAGGTGTCCAGGTTGAGGGCAAATCTGGCAGGAAAGCGAATGATCCAGCGGGCATCGAGAGCCTTGTATAGCGCAAACGACCAGGTGGAGAGCGCCCAGGTGGCGGCGAAAAGAACCGTCCAGAACACCCAGGCGCCCCCTGAGCCTTTTTCCGGTCTCCCGGTTTCAATCACCGGTGTCATATTGACGGTTTCGTCGCTCATTGTGCGGGTCGGCCGATCATGACGTCGATGGCCTGGCGGGCGCTGACCATGCCCACGGGTTTCCCGGCGTCATCCAGCACCTGAAACGGATGTTCTCCCGCGTCGATCTGCGCCACCGTTTCCGCGACCGTCAGTTTGCCAGGGAGCGCGCCGGACCAGGGTCCGTCGCCGGTAAACGGTGTCATGATGGATTGCAGCCGAACGACCTTCGCCCTGTCCACATGCCGGGTGAACTCGGCTACGTAGGGTGTGGCGGGATTGGTCATCAGCTCCTCCGGTGTTGCCGTCTGCTCAATCCGTCCGTCTTTCAGGACTGCGATCCGATCCGCGAGGCGAATGGCCTCGTCAAAGTCATGGGTGATGAAGACAATGGTCTTGCGCAGCATGGACTGCAGCCGGATGAACTCGTCCTGCATTTCACGTCGGATAAGCGGGTCGAGTGCGGAGAACGGCTCGTCGAGGAACCAAAGCTCCGGGTTGGTGACGAGTGACCGGGCAATGCCCACCCTCTGCTGCTGGCCGCCGGAAAGCTGCCGCGGGTAGTTGCCCTCCCGCCCGGAGAGGCCGACGGTTTCAATCATACGCATCGCGTCGGTCTCCCGGCGCTTGCGGTCAACTCCCTGAACCTCGAGCGGGAATGCCACATTTTGCAAAACCGTCAGATGGGGCAGGAGCGCAAAATGCTGGAACACCATGCCCATCTTGCGCCGCCGCACCTCAATCAGTTCCGCATCCGACATGGCCAGAAGATCACGACCCTCATAGCCGATTGTGCCGGCATTTGGCTCGATCAGACGCGACAGACAGCGCACAAGCGTCGACTTGCCTGACCCGGACAGGCCCATGATCACGAAGATCTCGCCCTTGCGGATGGCCACATCCACGCCCCGCACGGCACCAATAATGTTGTGATCCGCAAGGTCCTGATCAGACGGCGCATTTGCGTGGCGCGTCAGGAATGTCTGCAGGTCGGCGCCGTACAGCTTCCAGACACCCTTGCAGTCGAGCAGGACCTCGCTTGACATGTTGGTACGTATCCTTCGGAAAGTCTTGACCGGATGGCGGCGCGCGCCATCCGGTAGGTATCGGCGTTTACTGGATCCAGGATTTCCAGGTAGACTCGTTGGCGCTCATCCAGGCGGCCACGACCTCGTCCACGGATTTGCCATCGAGGTCGACCTCGGAAACCAGGCCACCCATTTCGTCGCTGGTGATGTGGAAGGCCTCAATCGCTTTGGACGCGCCCGGCCATTTTTCCGCCACGCCGCTCCAGGCCACCTTGAAAATGTCCCCGCGCGGCTTGCCGCAATCGTAGGCCATATCCGGATTCACCCCGACCGAGGGATCGTTGTAGCACTCCTCGGAATAGGGCGGGAACTCGACGAACTCGCCTTCATACTTTGCCGGTGCCCAATGCGGGGAGTATATCCACAGCACAATCGGGTCCTCGCGCTGATAGGCGGCTTCAAGCTCCGCGAACAGGGCGGCATCGGTCCCCGCGTGGACGACCTCGAAATCCAGCCCGAGGGCCTCGATGCGCTCCTCATCGAAGCCACCCCAGGTCACTGGACCGCCCAGGTAGCGGCCAAGCGGCGCGGTTTCCGCCGTGGCGAATTCGCCCGCGCAGTCGTTCAGCGCTTCCCAGTCCGGCAGGCCAGGGCAGCGGTCGGCCATATAGGCGGGATACCACCATTCCTCGATCGCTTTCATCCCCGTGGGTCCGGCGCTGACCACGTTCCCCGTGGCAATCGCCTCGTCCATGGCTTCCTTGCCGGTGGTCTCCCAGATCTCCATTGCAACATGGAGGTCACCGGTTTTCAGGCCCGCAAACTGGGCAATGTAGTCCGCCTGGACATATTCAATATTGTATCCCGCATCCTTCAGCACTTCGCCCATCAGGGTCGTGGTGATGATTTGGCCGGTCCAGTCATGTGTGGTGAGTTTTATCGGGTCGGTGGATTCTACTTCCGCGGACGCTCCTGCCGTCGAGAGGGCGAGCAGCACGCCCGCAGTCATCATTTTCGTAGGATTCATCGGTCAGCCTCCTTGCTGGTCTTGCGCCCGTTCGTCATTTTTTTGTGGTGGGGCAGGTCATGATTTGTCGAAATTCACGAAAAAGCAACGAAAATTCCAAAAATTTTGGATAGTTCGAACTAAAATGTTGCTTTTTGTGGTTTTTGCCCGATTCATGAACAGGTAGACAGTGTAATACGGGCAATTTGATCAGCCTGCCCAAAACCGGGGAAGCATGGACGTCAGAGCCAATCACAGACAGCAGGAAATCCTCGACGCGCTTCGCCAGGCCGGGGGGTCCATGCGCGTTCAGGCCATCGCCGCAACGCTCAAGGTTACGGATGAGACCGTTCGTAGAAACCTGCGTGGGCTGGCGCGGGACGGGCTGGTTGAAAAAACCCACGGGGGTGTGCGGCTTCAGGGCGCGGCGGATAATGCCCACGAGGCCGAGGGTGATTTTCACCAGCGTTTTGGCAAGAACACCGCCGCCAAGCGCCGGATCGCCAGGACGGTTGCGGACATGATCCCGGACGGGTCCTCGCTGTTTCTCGATATCGGCAGCACCACGGCCCATATTGCCGATGCCCTGCGTGAAAGGCGCGGACTTTTGATCGTCACGAACAGTGTTTATGTAGCCTGGCGTCTTGCCACGGTAAACGACAACCGGGTGTTTATGGCGGGAGGCGAACTGCGCGCCCATGATGGCGGCGCGTTTGGCCATGACGCGATGGAGTTCGCGGCAAATTTCAACACCGACTACGCGGTGTTTTCCTCCGCCGGGATCACCGCTGCCGCCGGATTTTCGCTGTTTGATCTGGAAGAGGCCCGGTTTTCCCGGCTTATTATGAAAAACGCCGGCCGCCGGATCATCGCGGCCGACGCCAGCAAGTTTGGCGTTGAAGCCCCCATTGTCATTGGAGAGCCGTCACTGGTCGACTGTCTCGTTACCGAGGCCGCCCCGCCGCCGGACATACTTGCGGCCGCTGAGAAATGGGGCATGGAGATCGTGGTATCCGACCCCGGCTGACGCGTCAGCCTTTTGCCACATTGGCTACGTGCGTTGAAAATTCCCGAGAATTGATCAGCGCCCTGCACCGATCAAAACGTCCGGTTGAATAGGCCCAGAAATCCTCCGCCGTGTTGCCGTCCGAGTGCTGGATCAGACCCCAAAGCGTCCAGAGCAGATCGCACATCGCCTTGTAGATCACAAACCGTCCCATCTCAAAATCCGTCGCGTCGCGGCCGAAATATCCCTGCAACAACTCCGCTTCACCCTCCGGCGACAGTTCGGCCTCAACGGCCAGGTCGCCCACATCCCAAAGCGGGTCGTTCATCCCGGAATATTCCCAGTCGACCATCCACATCTTTGCACCGTCATCCAGAAAGTTCTCTGAAAGCGGGTCGCAGTGACAGGGCGCGAGATGCACGGGATGCGCGGCAAGGGCTGCCTTGACCGGTTCCGCGGCCTTGACCGTTTCGTGGTATCCCTCGGGCAGGGTGGTGTCCCGCTTCCCGAGTACGCCCAGATAGTCCTCGATCATCGCAAACAGCTCAAAGTGGAAATCAAACCTCTGACCGGACCCGTGCAGCTGCGCCATCGCTTTGCCGGCACGTTCAGCTGCTCCGGGGATTTCCGCGAACCCTGCGGGTGTCATGGTGGTGACATTCGGAATGGTTTCCGTGATCATCACTCCCGAGTCGGGTGTCACCATCAGGACCTTCGGCGAAATCCCTGCCCGCCATGCCGCCTCGGCATTGTGGGCCTCAACCTTTCGGTCGATGTATTCCTCCGTTCCCTCGCCAGGAATGCGCACCACCACGCTTTCTCCCGGTGCATCCGCGCGGTAGACCAGATTCGTCAGACCACCCATGCGGGTGACCCTTATTTCCGCCTCCGGAATGTTTGCAAATGCCTCAAGCTGCCGAAGTTCCCCGATCACCCGGTCCCGATTTTCCTCCAATATCCATGTCCTCCCTACGCTTTCAGTCTCTCGTTTGTCGGGTCGTAAAGAGGCCCGACGGTTTTGGTAATGCTGTGCCGTTCACCAAACACCTCGACCTCGAAGCCCGTCTCATCCCAAAGCTCCCGTTCCAGATATCCGAACAGAATGCTCTGTCCCACCGTATGCCCAAACCCGGTCGAGGTCGCGAGCGACACGACCTGGTCGCCCAACAGAATTGCCTCGCCTCCGAACAGGGGCAGTTTGGCATCGCTGACAAAGGTACAAAGTCGCCGGTCCGGTCCGTTTTCCTTCTGACGCGCCAGGACATCCCGCCCCAGGAACGGCCCGCCTGATTTCAGGTGAACCCTGAACCCCAGGCCCGCCTCAACCGGGGTTGAGTCCGGTGAAATGTCGCCCGACCAGTAGAGATAGCCCTTCTCAAGCCGCAGACTGTCGATGGCGCGGTAGCCCACATCGCGGATCCGATATGGCGCGCCGGCTTCCCAAAGCGTCTCATATACATACGCTGCGAACTCCATGGGAATGTGCAGCTCCCACCCCAGTTCACCGACAAACCCTATACGAACGGCCCGGACCGGTGCGGCCCCGACCGTGATCTCCCGAGCCGTACCAAACGGGAAGACGGCGTTCGAAAGGTCTTCCTCGCTTACCTTCTGCAGCACGTCGCGGGCTTTTGGACCACAGATGTTGATGACCGCCCGCGCCGAGGTAACCTCGATCAGGTGGATGCCTGAGGACTTCGGGATATGACGGCGGATCCAGTCGCTGTCATGGGTGCCAAAGCCGGACCCGGTGACGATGTAGAAATGGTCGGGACCGAGCCGTGTGACCGTCAGGTCCGCTTCAATACCGCCGTGCTCGTTGCAAAGCTGTGCATAAATCACACTGCCCACCGGACGGTCCATGTTGCAGGCGGCCAGCCGCTGCAGGACGTCTAGGGTCCCTGGCCCAAACATTTCGAATTTCGCGAAACTCGTCTGGTCGATCAGGGCCACACTCTCCCGCACGATCCGATGTTCCTCCGCCGCGAACCGGTGCCAGCCGGGGTCGAGAAAATCCAGCTGGTCCACCGGCTCAACGCCCTCCGGCGCAAACCACAGGGGGCGTTCCCAACCGTTCTTGAAACCAAACACAGCACCTTTGCTTTTCAGAGTGTCATGGAGCGGCGAACGACGCAGACCACGGGCCGAGTTGGCTTCCTGACCGGGATAGCGCATCTTGTAATGATGCGCGTAATGCTCAATCGCGCGGGGATACATGAAGGCCCGGGTGCCGTGATGCGGGCCGAACCTCCGTACATCGAGGGGCCAAAGGTCAAGCGAGGGCCGCCCTTCCACAATCCATTCCGCGATCATCTCACCCGCACCACCTCCCGCGGCGATGCCATAGAGAAACCCGGTCGCCATCATCAGGTTGTCAAACTCCGGCGCCCAGCCCATGACAAAGTCACCGTCTGCGGAGTACGGGATCGGCCCGTTGATGACCTGGCGTATGCCGACCTCGTTCAGCACCGGTGTGACCTGCGCCGCAAGCTCGGCCAGTGGCGCGAAACGGTCGAGATCGTCGGGTAGCAACTGCCGTACGAAATCGCCCGGAATGCCCCGGTCGCCGAAGGGCAGGGTGTCGTCCTCATATCCGCCCACAACCATGCGCCCACCGGCGTCGGGCTTGTAGTATACGAGCCGCTCCGGATCGCGCATGCTGGGAAGGTTTTTGACCATTTCCGGGTCAGACAGGGGTTCGGTGACGATATACTGATGTTCCACAGCACAGGCCGGCACCCGCAGGCCAAGTTTCCGCCCCAGCTCCCGGCTCCACATACCCGCCGCCAAAACGACAACCTCGGCCTCGTAACCGCCCTCCGAGGTCATGACCCTGGTGATACGCCCGTCGCGCACTTCAAAGTCGAGAACCTCAACGCCCTGCCGGATTGTGGCCCCGTCCTGCCGGGCAGCATGGGCAATGGCCTGGCACAGGCTTGCCGGGTCCACATGCCCGTCGGACGGAATAAAGGCCGCCCCTTCCAACCCCGCCGGGTCGATCAGCGGGAACAGATCATACGCCTCATCGGGGGAAATGATGTTCATCTCCAGCCCAAAACTGCGCGCCATGGTGGCCAGCCGCTTCGCCTCAAGCATGCGCTCCCTAGTGGCCGCCAGACGCAGCGATCCGACCTTCTTCCAGTCGAAGGCCATGCCGGTTTCGGCCTCCAGCCGGTCATACATGGCAACCGACTTTTGCAGCATCCGTGTCGTGTTGCGTGATGAGCGCAACTGCCCGACAAGGCCGGCGGCATGCCACGTCGCCCCCTCGGTCAGGTGGGCTCGCTCAAGCAGAACGACATCTTTTTCGCCATTGCGGGCAAGGTGATACGCGGTCGAGCAGCCAATGATCCCGCCACCAACAATCAGGTGTTTCGCCGCGTGTTTTGCCATTTGCGCTCCCCTCCCTCTGCCGCAACCGGCTCAGAATGGGGAATGTTTGGACACAAAACAATAGACGTATTGCGATGGTATGCCCGGGCGGGCTCTAGCTGATTTTTTCCTGTTCGCGGGCGATGGACCATTCGATCAGGTCGCGCCAGAGCGTTTCAACCAGTGCGGGGTCGAGGCCGTTGCGGTCGGCGGCGGCGCGAACCCTGCGCACGACCTCCTCGACGCGGTCGTTGGCCCTGGCCGGGATACCCTCGTCTGGTTTCAGCTCGATTGCCCGGTCGATATAGGTGCTGCGCAGCGCCAGCATTTTGACGAGGCTCTCGTCGAGCGCGTCAATTTCCTTCCGCAGTTCCGCCATGGAGGTGCAGGCTTCGGGAGGTCTGAGGTCCATTATGCTTTTCACCCTGTACTGGAATTACCAGGACCCTGTTTACGACACCCAGGGCGGCTTTGCACGGTCAAGAAACGCGGAAATGCCCTGTTTTGCCTCATCGGTCTCCCATGCGTCGGCCAGACGTTCGATGGACCCGTCAATAACCGCCTCATCAATCGCCGGCCCAAGTGCCCGTGCCATGGCCTTCGCCCGTCCCACAGCGCCCGGTGCCGCCGACAGGTAGGGCCGGATTTCGGCCTCAACGGCCTCGTCAAGACCGTCCGGGTCCACAGCCGCCGCTACCATGCCCAGCTCGACCGCCCTGTCCGCGCCAAAAATCGCGGAGGACATGAACACCCGCCGCGCCCGGCCTTCGCCAAGCCGCGCGAGGACATATGGCCCAATCGTCGCGGGGATCAGGCCAAGGCGGGTTTCCGTCAAACCGAACCGCGTCTCCCGGTCCGCGAGCGCAATGTCACAGACACAGGCCATGCCAACGCCACCACCCAGGGCCGCGCCATGAATGCGGCCGATCAGGGGAACCGGCATCTCGTTGAGCGCCCTGAGCATCATCGCCAGCCGCCGCGCCTCCCGCATCCGCGTTTCCCGGTCCGCGTCGATCTGCTCGCGCATCCAGTTCAGATCACCACCTGCGCAGAATGTCTCGCCGGCGCCGGACAGGACCATGGCCCGGATCGAGCTGTCACCTCCAAAGACCGAGGCGGTTTCGGTAAGTTCCTCGATCATCCGCGCCGACAGGGCGTTGCGCTTCTCCGGCCGGTTCAGCGTGACATAGACCACCCCGCGGTCATCCAGGTTGACATCCAGCGTTTGCCACTCGGTCATTCCCCACTCCTCAAGGTCTTGGCGAAAGCCGCCGTCTCCCGCAAAGCGTCCGGGTCAATGCCGGTCGCAAAGCCCCGGTCGTGCAGCAGATCGACAACCGCTTCGCTCGCCACGTTTCCCTTCGATCCCGGCGCGAACGGACATCCGCCAAGCCCCCCGACCGAGGCATCGAACACCCGCAGACCGTGGTCGAGCGAACACGCGATATTGTCGAGCGCACGGCCCCTGGTGTCATGGAAATGACCTGCAAGCCGTGATGCCGGAATGTCGCCCAGCACCGCTTTGAGCATCGGTGCCACCGTCTCCGGCACGCCCGCACCGATGGTGTCCCCGAGGCTGATCTCATAACAGCCCATCTCCATCAGTTTTCGCGCAACACTGGCCAAGTTCTCCGGCGGCGTCGGCCCGTCATAGGGGCATTCGACGACGCAGGAGACATAGCCGCGCACGGGAGTTTCCGCCTGTCGCGCCGCCTCCATCACCGGGTCAAACCGCTCCAGGCTTTCGGCAATGGAGCAGTTGATATTGTGTCGGCTGAACCCTTCCGAGGCCGAGGCAAACACCGCGACCTCGTCAGCACCGGCGGCCAGCGCCCGCTCAAAACCGCGCAGGTTGGGCGTGAGCGCGGAATACACCACGCCCTCGCGCCGGTTGATCCCAGCCAGAACCTCCGCCCCGTCGGCCATCTGCGGTACGACTTTCGGATTTACGAAACTTGCGACCTCGATCTTCTCGATGCCGCACGCCGTCAGCATGTCCACCAGCCGGATTTTGTCGGCGGTGGAGATCATCACCTTCTCGTTCTGCAACCCGTCGCGCGGGCCCATCTCGAACAGGGTGACATGCTCACTCATCCCCGGCCTCCAGCACGACCAGGACCGTCCCGTCACTGACCTGGTCCCCCACGGCCACCATGACCTCCGCCACGGTTCCGTCGCGCGGTGCGGTCAGGGTGTGCTCCATTTTCATGGCTTCCAGCACCACCAGCCCGTCGCCGCGTTTGACGCTCTCACCGGCCCCGGCGGAGACCACTTTCACCAGTCCTGGCATCGGGGCTGTTATGGCGTTTCCGCCCGTTGCATCGTCGACCGAGGACGCCAGCGGATCGGGCACGGAGAACTCCACACTGCGCCCGCTCTGATTGACCGAAACAATATGACCGGCCCTGATCACATTCGCGCGCAGTGTTTTACCCGCAACCGTAACCGCGCAGGTGGTCCCCGATACGGCTGCGACACGAAGCTCAACGCCCCCGCCTTCCGCCGGATCGTCCACCCGGAAATGCCCGTGCGCGAGAATGGTGATGTCCCGTTGCACCGGTTCCCCGGCATGCACCAGGTCCACATGCACCCGCGCCGCATCCCAGTGCCGCCAGCCGGTCAGTTGCTCCCAGGGGTCGTCGCCCGTCGGCCCGTCCAGCAGACCCGCCGCCTGGAGCGCGGCCAGAGCGGTCATTTCGGGCGGAACGTCCCGCGCCGGCATCAACCCGTCCAGGTCCCGCGCGATCAGTCCCGTATCGACCTCGCCCCCTGCAAACCCGGCATGCCGGGCCAGTGCGCCCAGAAACTCCAGATTGGTGACGCAGCCCACGACATGGCTGGCCTCCAAAGCCTGGGACAACCGGTTCAGCGCCGTCTCCCGCGTCGGTCCGTGGCAGATCACCTTGGCAATCATCGGGTCGTACCACGGGCTGATCTCACCGCCCTGCCGCACGCCACTGTCGATGCGGGTCTCCCCCGGCGCAAACTCGGCCGCCGCCGGGAAGGACAGATGCGCAAGACTGCCGGTGGCGGGCAGAAACCCTTTCGGCACGTCCTCTGCATAGACCCGCGCCTCGAAGGCCCAGCCATCAATGGCAAGATCATCCTGCTCAAAGGGCAGCGGTTCCCCGGAGGCGACGCGAAGCTGCAGTTCCACAAAATCAAGACCGGTAATTGCTTCGGACACCGGATGTTCGACCTGCAAACGCGTGTTCATTTCCATGAACCAGAACCCGTCCTCGCGCAGCGCGCCCGAGCCGTCCGCGATGAACTCCACCGTCCCGGCTCCGGAGTACCCGATGGCCCGCGCCGCGTTTACCGCGGCTTCCCCCATCGCCGCGCGTACCGCGTCGGACATGCCGGGGGCAGGGGCCTCCTCGATGACCTTCTGATGGCGGCGTTGCAGGGAGCAGTCCCGCTCGAACAGATGCACCGCGTTGCCATAGCCGTCGCCAAACACCTGGATCTCGATATGCCGCGGCGAGGTCACGTATTTCTCGAGCAGACAGACCGGATCCCCGAAACTGGCCTGCGCCTCCCGCTGCGCGCCCTCGAGTTGTCGCGCGAATTCCTCCGGCCGTTCGACCAGCCGCATTCCCTTGCCGCCACCGCCCGCACGCGCCTTGATCAGAACGGGGTAGCCAATCGCCTCCGCCTGCTCGGCCAGGAAATCCGGCTCCTGGTGTTCTCCGTGGTATCCCGGCACAACCGGCACACCCGCTTTCGCCATCACGTCCTTGGCCGCGTCCTTCAGCCCCATCGCGCGGATGGCCGCGGCATCCGGGCCAATGAACACCAGCCCGGCCGCGCCCACGGCCTCCACGAAATCCGGGTTCTCGGAGAGGAACCCGTAACCCGGATGGATGGCCTCCGCCCCGGTGGCGAGGGCCGCATCAATGATCCGCGCACCCTGGAGGTAACTTTCAGCCACCGCGGGCGGGCCGATATGCACCGCCTCATCCGCCATCGCCACATGCCGTGCGCCCGCATCCGCATCCGAATACACGGCCACCGTCTTGACACCGAGGCGCCGACAGGTCGCCATGACGCGACAGGCGATCTCCCCACGGTTGGCGATCAGGATTTTACTGAACATGCCCGCGCCCTCCTACATGCGGAACACGCCGAACGACGTGTCCTCAACCGGAGCGTTCAGACAGGCCGACAGCGACAGGGCCAGGACCTCCCGCGTCTTGCGCGGGTCGATGATCCCGTCATCCCAGAGCCGCGCCGAGGCGTAGAGCGGGTGGGCCTGGTGTTCGAACTGGTCAATTGTGGGCTGTTTGAAGTCGGCCTCCTCCTCCCGCGACCAGGACCCGCCGCCGCGCTCAATCGCGTCGCGCCGGACCGTCGCCAGCACACCGGCCGCCTGTTCCCCACCCATCACGGAAATCCGTGAATTGGGCCAGGTCCAAAGGAAGCGCGGCGAATAGGCGCGTCCGCACATGCCGTAGTTTCCGGCCCCGAAAGAGCCACCGATCAGGAAGGTAATCTTGGGGACCTTCGACGTCGCCACCGCCGTCACCAGCTTCGCGCCGTCCTTCGCTATCCCGGCGTTTTCATAGGCCCGGCCAACCATGAAACCGGTGATGTTCTGCAAAAATACCAGCGGAATTTTCCGTTGGGAACAAAGCTCAACGAAATGCGCGCCCTTGAGCGCGGCCTCGGAGAACAGCACGCCGTTATTGGCCAGAATACCCACCGGCATCCCCATCACATGGGCAAAGCCGCAGACGAGAGTGGTGCCGTAGCGCATCTTGAACTCATCAAATCGCGAGCCATCCACCGTGCGCGCAATCACCTCCCGCACGTCATAGGGCGTGCGCAGACCCGCCGGGACGATACCGGTGATCTCCGCCGGGTCATAAACCGGTGGCTCCGGCGTGCGTATGTCCAGTTGCGCGGGCTTTACCCGGTTGAGATTTCCCACCGCCTCCCGCGCGAGCGCCAGCGCATGGGTGTCATTATCCGCCAGGTAATCCGCCACCCCGGACAGGCGCGTGTGCACATCGCCGCCACCCAGATCCTCCGCCGTTACGACCTCGCCCGTGGCGGCCTTCACCAGCGGCGGACCGGCCAGAAATATCGTGCCCTGGTCGCGCACGATGATCGTCACGTCCGACATCGCTGGCACATAGGCCCCGCCCGCCGTGCAGGAACCCATGACCACCGCGATCTGGGGGATGCCCTTCGCGCTCATATTGGCCTGATTGAAGAAGATGCGCCCGAAATGGTCCCGGTCGGGAAAGACCTCATCCTGGTTGGGCAGGTTCGCCCCGCCGCTGTCCACCAGGTAAACGCAGGGCAGGTAGTTTGCCTCCGCGATCTCCTGGGCGCGCAGGTGCTTTTTCACCGTCATCGGGTAATACGTGCCGCCCTTCACCGTGGCGTCGTTGCACACGACCATGACCTCGCGGCCATTGACGCGCCCCACACCCGCCACCGCCCCGGCTGACGGGCTCGCCCTGTCATACATGCCGTGGGCCGCGAACATGCCGACCTCCAGGAATGGCGAGCCTGGATCGAGTAGTCGCGCGACCCGTTCCCGTGGCAGGATCTTGCCGCGGTCCAGATGCCTCTGACGCGCCTTCTCCCCGCCGCCGGCCAGGGCCAGGTCGGCGGCCTCACGCACCACTGCCATGGCCTCCTCGTGCGCTGCCGTATTGGCGGCAAACGTGGCCGAACCGGGCGAGGCGGATGACGAGAGGACCGCCATTACCGCATGGTTCCCATCAGTTCCCGCCCGATCAGCATGCGCCGGATCTCCGACGTGCCCGCGCCGATCTCCATCAGCTTTGCATCCCGGAAAATCCGGCTGACCGGGCTGTCATTCATGAACCCGGCCCCGCCCATGGCCTGCACCGCCTGGTGGGCCACGGTCATGGCTTCCTCGGAGGCATAGAGCACGCAGGCCGCCGCATCCTGGCGCGTCACCGTACCGCGGTCGCAGGCCCGTGCAACCTCATAGACATAGGCCCGTGCGGTGTTCAGCTTGGTGTACATGTCCGCGATTTTGCCCTGCATCAGCTGGAAATCCCCGATGGCCTGGCCAAACTGTTTGCGCTCGGCCATGTAGGGCATGATCTCATCGAGACAGGCCGCCATGATCCCCGTGCCAATGCCCGACAGAACCACGCGCTCATAGTCGAGACCGGACATCAGCACCCGCACGCCCCGGCCTTCCTCGCCAAGGATGTTCTCAAACGGCACCTCGACGTCCTCAAACACCAGCTCCACCGTGTTCGACCCGCGCATGCCAAGCTTGTCGAAATGGGTCGACTGGCTGAAACCGAGCATGGTTTTCTCAATCAGAAAGGCCGTAATCCCCCGCGAGCCGGCATCGGGATCGGTCTTGGCATAGACCACCAGCGTGTTCGCCTCACCGCCATTGGTGATCCAGAACTTGTTGCCGTTCAGCACGAACCGGTCGTTTTTCTTCTCGGCGCGCAGCTTCATGCCCACCACGTCCGACCCCGCGCCCGCCTCGGACATCGCGAGCGCGCCCACGTGTTCGCCGGAGATCAGCGGCGGCAGGTATTTCGCTTTCTGCTCCGCGTTGCCATTGAGGTTGATCTGGTTGACGCAGAGGTTCGAATGCGCGCCATAGCTGAGCGACACGCTGGCCGAGGCCCGCGCGATTTCTTCCACCGCGACGACATGGGCCAGATACCCCATGCCGGTGCCGCCATCGGCCTCCGGCACGGTCAGGCCCAGAAGGCCCAAATCACCCATCTCCCGCCACAGATCCGCCGGAAAACTGTTGGATTTGTCCACATCGGCGGCAATGGGTTTGACCCTGTCCTGGGCCCAGCGGTGCACTGCCTCGCGCAGGGCGTTCACATCCTCGCCCAGGTCGAAACTCATGGAAGCGTTGAACACGGAATCCTCCCCAGTTTTTTGCCGATTAGACGGCTTTCCGCCCCGTTTGACCAGCCGTTCCCTGACCGGGAGGGGAAAAATATCTTTGGAACGCATTGGTGGGGTGCCGGGGGATGATCAATTTTGAACTGGAGGATAATCGATGAGGGCATCGCGGACCTCGGGTGGCGCGCCAGCGCCTCCCATGGGGGAGGTCAGCGCTGCCCGGCGTTGCCGCCGGGCGTGAGCGGTTGCGGCGGCACCGCGCCTTTGCCGGGCTGGATCAACGGCATCGGCCTCTTCCCGCGAAACGACCCCCACCCCGTTTGACCCGTCCTTCCTGGAATGCCACAACCTCCCGGAACAGTCAGACAGGAATGGACGCAATGACATCGATTCTGACCATAACCGTTAACCCCGCGCTTGATCTCTCCACCGAGGCCCCGGCCGTTGTGCCCGACCGCAAGCTGCGCTGTGGCCCGCCCCTGGTGCATCCAGGCGGTGGCGGCGTGAATGTCAGCCGGGCCATCTCCAATCTGGGCGGGACCAGCCGGATGCTGGTGGCCTATGGCGGTCCGACCGGTGAGATGCTGGTGCGCGAGTTGCGCGGCGAGGGGCTGGAGCCCGTGTCGCTGGGCATCGACTACGACACCCGCCAGTCCCTGACCGTGCGGGATGCGGCCACCGGGCTTCAGTACCGCTACATGATGCCAGGACCGGCCTGGACGGCAGAGGACTGCGAAACCGCGCGGCGCACCATCATGGACAACGTGCGGGAGGGTGACCTGGTGATCCCTTCCGGCTCGACCCCGCCTGGCCTGCCCGAGGAGTTTTTCCTCTCGCTGAATACGGAAGTCAAAACCGCCGGGGCGCGCATGATCCTCGACACCTCCGGCGCGACACTTGAACGGGTGGCGGGCGCGGGGGCGGAGCTGTTCACACTGCGCATGGATCTTGAGGAGGCGCGTGAGCTTTCCGACCGGCCCCTGCTGCGGATCGAGGAGGTCGCGGAACTCGCCCGCGAACTGCGCGCCGCAAAAGCCGCGGAGATCGTGATGATCGCGGCAGGGGCGGAAGGTACGGTGATCACCTGCGCCGAATGGACCGGCCTCACCCGCCCGCCCTTCGTCGTTCCCCTGTCCAAGGTCGGGGCGGGGGACAGCTTCGTGGGTGGCTACGCGCTTTCACTCACGCAGAACGCCGATCCGGTGGAGGCCTGCATCCAGGGCACCGCCTCGGCCGCCTCGGCAGTGACAACGCCCGGCACGGCCCTGTGCCTGCGCGACGATGTGGAGCGTTTCGTGACCCAGGTTACCCGGACGCCCCTGTAACGGCCTGACTGGCCAGGTGGCCGGTTCTAAGCGAATGCCCGGAGAACAGCGCCTCGCGCTCGCGGTCGGACAGGTCGGGTCGGATATTGGCGGCGACGGCGGTGCGTTTGATCAGCCGCGCCACATGCCGGTCCGACAGCCGCTGGTCGAGCACGCGTTTGTTGTCGCGGCTGATCCGCCGGAACAGCGGGCCGTGCGTGAGCCGTCCGTAATGCAGCCAGGCCTCCAGCGCCGCGACCGGGCAGGCCCGCTCGCGCGCCTCACGATCAACGCGCACCTCCCGCAGTCCCGAGCGGTCCGGCACGCCCAGGATCACGAATTTCGCGCCCGGCTGAAACTCCCGCGGGACGTCCAGCGCCACGATCTCCGTGCGCCGGAAGCCGCCCGCAAACCCCAGCAGCAAAATCGCCCGATCACGCAGATCCCGCAGGGAAAACGACAGGGTTTCGACCATCGCGGCAATGTCCTCCGCCATCAGGGCCTCGGTCCTGCGTGGCGGTCGCGCCGCCTTTTCCCGGACCAGCTCCATGGCCTCCACGATCCGGTCATCCGCGCGGTCAACGGGAAACCCGCGCTGCCGGCAATGCCAGGCCAGACCCGCCAGCCGCCGCTCAATCGTTGCCAGGGACAGCGGCGCGGCGACCCGGCCCGGTCCGGTCGGGTCCGGCTCGGCGCAGTCCTCCAGGTATCGTGCAATCCACCCCGCATCAGGCGGCAGGGGCGCAACCCCGCGTCGCCGGCACCAGGCGCTGAAATGGGTCCAGTCCGCCCGATAGGCGAGGGAAGTGTTCCGCGAGCCAGTTGCTGCGGTCTTTGCATCCGTGTTCATGGGCGCGGAGTATATTTTTACCCCGCGCCTTTGCAATCTTATTGGACATGCGAACACCGGTTTTTTAGCCACGGAGACGGCCCGGGGCAGCAATTCTTAGGTCATTTTCGGATTTGGTGGTACCATGCGGCCGGGCAACGGGAGGAGCGGAGGATGGCATCCGGCGGCACAACGGTTCTGGTGGGAACCACCAAGGGCGCGTTTTTCATAACCTCGGAGGCGGACCGGACGGGCTGGAAAATCACCGGCCCCCATTGCGACGGCTGGCCGATCAATCACCTGGCGGGCGACCCGGACACCGGCACCGTCTGGGCCGGGGGCGGCGGTGAATGGTCCGGCGCGGGTGTGTGGAAAACCGGTGATGGCGGCGCATCATGGCAGGTCACGCGGCTGACGTCCGGGCAAATGGACGACTGGGCCGCGAACGATCCCGATTTCGCCAAAATGATCGGCTGGACCGGGGAGCCGCTGCCCTTCGGCGCGGAGTTTTCGCAGATCTGGTCGATGGGCTATTTCGACGGTGTGCTCTACGCCGGAACCAAGCCCGCAAAACTTCTGACGAGCCGCGACGGTGGCGACACCTGGGAAGAGGTCAAAAGCCTCTCGGAGCATCCCTCCGCCGACAGCTGGCATCCAGGGGCGGCCGGACTGGTGCTGCATACCATTGTGGCCGATCCGGGCGACCCGCGCAAAATGTGGCTTGGCATCTCGGCGGCGGGCGTGTTCGCCACCGAGGATGGCGGCGGCTCCTGGGAGCGGCGCAACCGTCTGTCCAACGCTGAGGCCTGCGCTGGACACGACCATCCGGCCGCGCCACGGGACGGCCAGACCGGCCACTGTGTCCACAACATGATGCGCGCGCCAGGCGAAAGCGACCTGCTCTACCAGCAGAACCACCACGGGGTCTGGCGCTCGCGCGATGGCGGGCGCAGCTGGGAGGATATCAATGCGGGGCTGCCCTCGACCTTCGGCTTTCCCATCCGGGTGCATCCCCGCGATCCGCAGACCATCTGGACCCTGCCCCTGAACGGTGACAGCATCGGCCGCTTCCCGCCGGATGCCGCCGCAGCCGTCTGGCGGTCCCGCGACGGGGGGGAAACATGGCAGGATCTGCGCGACGGGCTGCCGCAGGAAAGCTGCTATTTCACGGTGCTGCGCCAGGCCATGGCAGGGGATACCGCCGATCCGGCCGGCATATACTTCGGCACCAACAGCGGATCGGTTTTCGCCAGCACCAATGAGGGCGACAGCTGGGCTGAAATCGCCCGTCACCTGCCGACGATCCTGGCCGTTGAGGTGCTGGAAACGGCCTGACGCTCAGGCCTTTGGCCCGTCCGGCGCCCTGGTTGCGAACAGACGTGCCGCCAGCGGCGCGCCCAGGATCACGATGATCACCCGCAGCACGTGATGCGCGATGACAAAGGCCATGTCCGCCCCGACGATCAGGGCAAGCACCGTCATTTCAGCCTGCCCGCCCGGGGTAAAGGCCAGAATGGTCTCCAGCGGCGGTGCCAGGTCAAGTAACTGAACTATTTCGGAAAAAACCGCCGTGATGATAAGAAGTAAAACACAGTAGCCAAGCGCGGCGGTCACATCCCGGCGCACCTCCGTGATGGTCACGCCCGCGTATTTCGTGCCGACCGTCATGCCGATGAAGAACTGCGCCGCCCATATGGCCTCCGCCGGAGGACGGTGCTGCAGAATGCCCGTGAGCGACATCAGCGTGGCCAGGATCATCGGGCCCAGAATGGACGCGCCGAACATGCCGACGCGCTTCGCCAGCCGCCAGCCCGCGATGCCGCAAAAGACCATCACGAGCAGCTGAAACGGCTCAATCGTGAGGAGCGGATCGCCCGGCGGATTGCTCAGATCCGCGTCCCACACCCATTGCAGCAGGAACGGCAGCGTCACGACGACAACCATGATCCGCGTGGCGTGAATGAGCGACAGCGTCCGCACATTGCCGCCCGCCTCCTCGCCAAACACCAGCATGTCCTGAAGCCCGCCTGGCATGGCCGAATAGTAGCTGGTGGCAAAATCATAGCCCCAGATCCGCTGAAAATACGGAACGCCCACGGCCCCGATGCAGGCCACCATGACCGGGATCATCAGCAGCGTGGGCCACATGGCCGCCATGGAGGCCACCAGCGCGGTGGTGAAGGTCGCACCGACCGCCACGCCGAGAATGGTCCGCATCCCGTCATTCAGGGTCTTGTTGCCCTTCATGGGCACGCCGAACAGGGCCGCGAGAAGGCAGGCGAAAATCGGGCCCAGAAGCCAGGGCAGGGGCAGGTCGAGGGAGATGAAGACGGCCACGCCAATGGCCGCAATCAAAATGGGTGTGAGATATCGGATCATTCCCGCATCGCTTTCAGCCTTTGGCGCAGGGAGGTTTGAAGATGGTTTTCCGCTGCTTTTTCAGCGGCTTCCACGTCCCCGGCGCGAATGGCGTTGATAATGTCCGCATGCTGCGCACAGACGGCTTTGATCCGCTCCTCATCGGCCAGCGTCGTGGGGCCGAGCAGCATCAGGGCGTTGTTGAGCGCCCGCGCGGATTCCAGCAGGAACCGGTTGCGCGTGGCGAGATAGAGGCACCGGTGGAACCCCTGGTTGAGCGTGACGGCCTTCTGACGGTCCGACACCGACGCGGCGAGCGCTTTGTTGATCGCCTCCATTTCATCGGTCTCGGCCTCGCTCGCGTGCTTCGCGGCCATGCCGGCGGCGGTGCGTTCCAGAACCACCCGCATCTCATAAAGTTCAACGACTTCAGTATGATCGAGCTTGCGGATCACCGCACCGATGCGCGGACGGTGCTCAATGATCGCCTCGGCCTCCAGCCGCCGCAGCGCTTCCCGCACTGGCGTCCGCGACAGCTTCAGCCGATCCGCCACCTCCAGCTCCCGCAGGCGGTCGCCGGGCTGGTACTCACCCGACCGAATGGCCGCGAGCAGCTTTTCATAGGCAATCCCACCCTGCGAGAGGTCCTTGATGTCCGGTTCGGGCATTGGTTTGTCCATATTGCATCCTTTTGGATACAATAGAGATAGGGCCGCAGGCGCGGAATGTCAAACAGGTGCTGTCCTTTGCGTTTGGAGTGTTGGGCACCCGGGTTTGGCACGCCAGTTGCGTTGCCAAAGTGGAGAAACGTTTGAAACAGAAATTAGGTGTTGGAATTTGTGTAAATACCTGAGAAAGTTCCGATCGGACTCAGGTTCATTATAGTGTTTGGCATTGTTATTATCGGTAAGGGCATTTTCTATTCGTCTAATGCTTTTGTGAATTTTTGGTTGCCCGCATTCCGCGGTTGATTTTACCCGAGCCGATTCCAGCACTGCACAGAATTGACACGAAGCGATTTAATGGAATTCCGATGTTCCACTCGTGACACATTCCGGAATTCAAGACATTCTGGGAGGAAGTCATGGCGACTATTTCGGTTGACAGTTCATACGCGGTTGAAGGTGACGGTTCCGCGAGAAATTATCTTGAGTGGACAATCTCGTTGTCCGAACCAGCTGTAGATCCGATTTCAATCGACTACAGGTATTTGAGCGGTTCCGCCCTCGTCGGTACTAACTATTACGTTGACGGAGATGCCTATGCGTCGCGAACCACCGGTAGTGTCACCTTTGCAGAAGGCGAACAGATCAAGACGCTTTCGTTGAGAGTTATCCCGGATTCCGAATCTGAACAGGATGAAGCTGTCCTGTTGGAATTGTTTAATCCTACCGGAGAAGGCACTTTCGAGTCCCTTGGTCCTCTGTTGCGGTCCATTAACTGGATTAGGGACGATGATGGAAGTGGCAACAAGCTTTCCGTCTATGTCGCCAGTCCAAGGTTTGTTGAAGGAGACAGCGGCAAACAGACCGCGGAATTCGAAATCTCGCTTTCACAACCCGCGCCAAGTGGGTTTTCCTTCGATTATTCGACCGTAGACGGTTCAGCCATTGCTGGAGAAGACTATGAGGCGAAGACCGGCACGATAAGTTTTGCACCCAACCAGACCACCGCGATTGTCAGCGTCGACATTCTCGGTGATACAAAAATCGAGTCCGACGAGAGCTTTTCTCTCTCGATTGATGTACCCGATGGCGTTTCCGAGGCCACCGTTGAACCGGTGGTCATCCTTGATGACGACGCGGCAGCAGACGTCAACATGCCCTCGATATCGGCGACCGGCTCCTATTCGATCGAAGGTGATGGATCAAGTTACAATGAACTTGTTTGGACGCTGACACTCTCCGAGGCACCCGCTGATCCTGTCACGGTAAGCTACAGGTTTGTGTCCGGTACTGCAATTTTCGGAAACAGCTACTACGGCGATCCGGATGCCTATGTCTCCAGGACTGAAGGTACGGTAATTTTCGCCGAGGGGGAGCAATCCAAGACCATAGACCTGCGCATC
This sequence comes from Amaricoccus tamworthensis, assembly GCF_049800875.1. Taxonomy (NCBI): domain Bacteria; kingdom Pseudomonadati; phylum Pseudomonadota; class Alphaproteobacteria; order Rhodobacterales; family Paracoccaceae; genus Amaricoccus; species Amaricoccus tamworthensis. Next base: position 99,569 of record NZ_JBNAFV010000015.1, read on the forward strand.
GTGGCGGATGATGACGCAGAGGCTGATGAAGCCATTGTCATGGAAGTCTACAATCCAACCGGAGGTGCCTCTCTTGCGGGCGGCGTGCCGGTCATGCGGACCATGAGTTGGATCAGAAGTGATGATGGTTCGACCAATCATCAGGCCATGTTTGTCTCCAGTCCGGTTGTAACCGAGGGAAACAACGGAAACCGGGAGGCGGTCTTTGAGATCTCTCTTTCTCGCCCGGCTACCGAGGCATTCTCCGTCGACTTCAAAACGGTTAACGGTTCCGGAAGGGCAGGAAAAGACTACGAAGCGCTTAGTGGGGAGATAAGTTTTTCCGAGGGCCAGACTTCGGCAACCGTAGCGATTGCCATAATCGGTGATGCTGACATTGAACCCAACGAGACCTTTACTCTGGTCGTCGACGCCCCGGACACGGTCGCCGAAAAAACGGTTGGCGAAGCCACCATACTCGATGACGACACGGCAGCATCGACATCGGGTCCCAGCGTGTCGGTTCAGGGAACGAGGTCAATCGAGGGTGACATTTCCGACTCTGACTTCCTGGCCTGGACGATCACTTTGTCTGAAGCGGCATCAGACACGGTTACCGTGGACTACCGATATGTGTCGGGCACGGGCGATCTTGTGTACAGCTCTAACGGTGGTGGTGATGCCTATTCGTCAAGTACTGTAAGTTCCGTTACTTTTAAACCCGGCGAACAGTCCAAGACGGTGTTCCTGCGAATTGACGCGGAACAGAATGCCGAGCCGGATGAGTCGATTTTGCTGGAGGTATACAATCCAACGGGTGGTGCGGTCCTTCCGGATGATATGCCCGTCCTGCGATCGTCCGCCTGGATCCAGAGCGACGATGGTTCAGCTGACAAGCTGGCTCTGTACGTGGCCAGCCCCGTGGTAATGGAGGGTGACTCCGGACGACGAACGGCGGTTTTCGAAGTGTCTCTCTCAAGGCCTGCGCCTGAGGATTTCGTTGTCGAATACGAAACCGTTGATGGTTCAGCGAAGGCTGGAGAGGATTTCAAGGAAAAAAGCGGGAAAATCAAATTCAGCGAAGGCCAGAGCAGCGCGTCCGTTAGCGTAACGATATATGGTGACAGGCATGTTGAAGCCGACGAGGGCTTCACGCTGGCCTTCGATACACCGGACATTGTGGCTGAGACAGGTTTCGGTGAGGCCATCATATTGGACGACGACGCGGGATCGGAGACCAACCTGCCCGTAGTCTCCGTGCAGGGTTCATCGACAATGGAAGGTGACTCGGGAAATTACAATTATCTGAGATGGACGGTGACGCTGTCGGAGCCTGCGATTGACGATGTGAGCGTCGAATACAGATTTCTGTCAGGGACCGGGACTGCCGGGTTGTACGGTTCCAGCGATGCGGATGGATATCCGTATTCGAACAGCGGAACCCTCACTTTTTCGGAAGGCGAGAGGTCCAAGGAGCTGTATTTTCGCATTAACGCGGAACAGGATGCCGAGCCTGATGAGACTATTGTGCTGGAGTTGTTTAACACCAACAATGGGGCGGTCTTTGCCAACAACGCGCCATCATTACAAAGTGCAAGCTGGATACTGAGCGATGATGGTTCGACAGATCCGCTTGCTCTGTTCGTTTCAAGCCCAACCGTGGTCGAAAACGGTTCGGACCCGCGCGAAGTAGAGTTTGAAATATCACTTTCCCGACCCGCCCCGAAAAACTTCAGCGTAAAATATGAAACCATCGATATCTCCACGGAAGCCGGCGATGACTACAAACCCGCGTCCGGCAAGATCCGTTTTGTCGAAGGCCAGTCCACCGCATCTTTGGTTGTGAAAATCAAACCGGATGCTGACGTCGAGAAAACCGAGAGTTTCAGCCTGTCGATCGATGCGCCGGACTTTTTGACCAATACGTCAATTGGCGTTGCCACCATCCACGACGGTTCCATTGCAGGAACAAAGGGTTCGGACGTGACGACCGGCACCGATTTTGGCGACGTTATTGTCGTTATGGGTGGAAATGACAGGGCAAGCGGAAAGGACGGCGACGACATCATTCTCGGAGGCTCGGGAAAAGACACGCTGAAAGGCGGAGACGGAGATGATGTGCTTAAGGGAGGAAAAGGGGCCGACCGTCTTTATGGCAACAAGCACAAGGATACGTTGGTTGCCGGAAAAGGTGACGACAAGCTGAAAGGCGGGTCCGGTAAGGACAAGCTGCTCGGTGACGAGGGCGACGATACCATAAGCGGCGGGAATGACAGCGATCGTATCGAAGGTGGCAAGGGTAAGGACAAGATTTCCGGCGGAAACGGTGATGACGTCTTTATCTTTGGCAAGTCGGATGGACGGGACACGATAACGGATTTTGATTTGGGAAATGATGTTATCAAAATTAACAAGGGTGCCAATGCGTTCAGGGATCTCGACATCTCCGAGAACCGGGCCGGTGCGGTAGTTTCTTTCGCCGATACAACAATTGTTTTGGAAGATGTTGAGGCTGACGACCTGTCACGGGATGACTTTTTGTTCGTGTGAATGACAGCTACGGTCTCAGATGGCCGAACATCCGATCCAGGTGCCGTCGGCGCGGTTACTGGACGCGAAACATGGGCACGGAGCGGGTCTCGTCCTGCCCCGTGTTTCACATGTCCAGCACGTTTGGCGCATCCCGGTCGATCTCCGGATCGCCGGACAGGTAGGCCATGAAGTTGCACTCGCCGCAGAGATGAACCCATGACGAGGGCAACAGGCGCGGGTTCTTTTTGCGATTGAACCTGACATGCATGAACACGGTTTTCCGCCGCAGTGGGGGCAACGTCAGGCGTGTTCCTCATCCTCATACGTGCTGACCCTTCGCCCCCTTTAATACATTGGTATAACTATATAAAACCACGTTTCGCGAGGTTCCTCATCAGGGCGCGCGTCCCGAATTTCCAGGGCGGGGCCTTGTCGGAGCGGGTCACGGTGTTGCGCAGGGTGCCGAGGGTTGGGGTGGTGATTTCGACGATGTCGCCCTCGTGGTGGGTGAAACCGCTGCCGGGGTCTCCGCGGTCCTGGTTGGGGGCGAACATGGTGCCGGTGAAGAGCAGGAAGCCGTCGGGGTACTGGTGGTTGGCGTTGCGGGTCTGGGAAACCAGATCGGCGGGGGTGCGGCTGATCTCGGACATGTTGGAGGTGCCGGTAATTTCAAACCCGTCAGTTCCGCGTATCGTCATGGAAAGACTGGCGGATTCGATGTCGGCCATGGTGAACTGGTCATCGAAAAGACGGATGAAGGGGCCGACGCTGCACGACGCGTTGTTGTCCTTGGCCTTGCCGAGCAGGAGGGCGGAGCGGCCTTCGACATCGCGCAGGTTGACGTCGTTGCCGAGGGTGGCGCCGACGATGGTGCCAGAGCCGTCAACGACCATCACGATCTCCGGTTCGGGGTTGTTCCATTTGGAGATCGGGTTAATGCCGACCTCGGCGCCATAGCCCACGGCGGACATGGGCTGGGACTTGGTGAAGACCTCCGCATCCGGGCCGATACCCACCTCAAGGTATTGAGACCAAAGGTTTTCCTGCTGCAGAGCCTCCTTGACCTGCTGCGCTTTTTCCGAGCCCGCCCTGATGTTTGAGAGGCTTCCGCCGATCAGTTCTCCGATGCGTTTTCGGATCTCATCGGCCCTCGCGGGGTCGCCGGAGGTGCGTTCGTCGATGACGCGTTCGGTCATGGATTTGGCGAAGGTGACGCCGCAGGCTTTGAGGGCCTGGAGGTCGCAGGGGGCGAGGAGGCAGGGCTTGAGGGAGCCGTTGCGCATGTCGGCGGGGTCGTGGATGAAGTTCTCGACGGGGCCGAGCAACTCGCCGTTCAGGGTGTCGAACCCGGAGGCGATGTTCGCATCGAGCAGGTCGCTCATCGTCGGGAATTGTTCAGTGACATCAATGACTTTTCCGTCGCGGACGATCACCACGGAGGGGCCTTCAGCTTCGGGACGCCAGACACGGCCAACAAGTTTGGGGGAGGTTTCCGGGTTCGGAAGCATGGCTTTCCTCTCTTGGGGTTTTGTTTTGGGGGCAGTTACGGAGCAATTTTTGGGCAATGTCAAATGGGTGCCCTGGGTGTCCTTTTGGGTCAAAAAGTGGCACAGATTGTGAGTCAAATGGCACAGATTGCTGCCGGAATGGCGCAATCTGGCCCCCCTGGGGCCGGATTTGGCCGGTTCTGCGGGTCAAAACGGAGGAATTTGGATCCGTTTTGGGGCCAAAAAACCTCGATTTTACCCCACGTATTATTTTTTGTGGGGTAAATTACGGGTTGGGGAATACCCCACGGGAATTAGTTTGTGGGGTAAAGGCCGGCTGAATGAATGGTCGGAATACTCCCGGCGATGGCGCGGCTCCTGTCGTCAGCCATAATCTCCATCGCCTGGAATTTGTATTGCGTGAGGTTCAGCCGGACCGGCCGCCTCCAAAAGACGAAGCGTTCGTATCTTTGTCGCGGTATCGCAACTCTCCAACAGTAAGGGTGATCGACCCGGAGACCGAAGGTTTGAGGAGTGTTCCGGTCACCGGAGAAATGTAGCCGGAGTTTCGGCCTCAGGTTAACTGCATTGAATCACGAACGTTCGATTTCCGCGAGATGTCGCCTATTGGATTTGCGGAAGGAAATGTGATGCCCGGAGCGTGAAATTGAAAACCCAAAGTGTCGATCTGTTAGACACTGGTTCTGGATATGAACCTGGTTGGACAGGTGCACCAGCGCCTTACGTGCAGGTCAGTTCAACAATGGGGGTTTCCCGTGGCCACAGGATTTGCGGAAAGGCGATTATTGGTGATCAACCGTGAAACAGGTCATCATTGCCACGATCGTTTTTGTCCTGGTGACCACCGGGTTGTGGTTTTATGAGGATTCCATTCATCCGGGGCCGGTGCGAAGCACGCCGAAACCATCGACGCGCATCACCTATGACCCGGACAGCTGCGCCACGCCCACGGATGGGCGGGTGTTTGTGCGGCTTATGAACGGGCAGGCGTTTGCGTTTCCGGCGTATGATTTCATTTTCTTCCGCGGGCGTCCGGGCTGGCCGGATGAGGAATTCGCCGATCCGTCCGAGCCGGAGGGGTGTCCGCTGCATCCCATCGTGTCGCAGGGCGTCGTGGTTACATACCGGGCGACGGCACCTTTGGGATCGGATGCCCAGGTCAATACGGAATGGCATCCGAGGGTGCTGCAGCTGATCAGTAATCCGGGTGGCGGTGGGCCGGTGGTGATCCAGGACTCGGATCTGAAATTTTTCAGGAGATATTGCGGTGAACCGAGCGGAAACAGGCGGCACGGTGCAGAGGACGAACCTGCAACGCAAAGGGGGGTTTTGGTGAACGTATCCCCCGTCCTGCTGGATTGCCGTCTAAAAGATCCCAATCTGCCGGACCAGAGTGATTGGACATCCTTTCTTGTCGCCCGTCCTGGCATGCACCCCGAATACGAGGGCAGGCGTTATGCCGTGCTATGCTTCGGTGCCTTCCACCCGGGCGGATCACGTGACTGCCAGAGCCGGTACAACATCGAAGGCGACCTTGGTGTTGTCATAAAATTCAGCGATGCGGTCGTGCCGCCGGAAGACATGGCTACATTCGACCTCCAGATCCGCGCCTGGATCCAGTCGCAGCGCACCCCTGAATATGACGTCCCCGCAAGGGAACCGCTGGAATGAGTACACCAGGTCAAGAGCGCGGATCGGTTGGATCCTGGTGCGATCCCGAAAACCTCGTCCGTTCCGGGTGAGGGTTTTTCGGCTACGACAGGCCATCCTGGGGAGCCGCAGCGGATGACGAAAAAAGTTTACCGGTCAGCAGGCCGCGCTCACCGGCTGTTGCGGCCGAAGTAGCCCCGGAGTGCTCCCGCGATAAGGCTTATTCCAAAAGTGACAGGGGCTATGAAGAAATAGTCGGCGCGCAGCATCCGTCCGGTGGGCAGGAGGGGTGCTGGTGGGCCGTGTGTTACGGTCGCGTCCCCTCCCGGCCCCCCGACTCCTCCGCACCCGTGACGGTGTCCGCGAGCAGGATGGCGAAGGGTTTTGTCTCTTCGAAGTTGGCAAGGATGATGGCCAGGACGGAGGTCATGGGGACGGCGAGGATGGCGCCGGGGACGCCCCAGAGTGCTGTCCAGACGGACAGGGCGACGAGGACGACGATGGGGCTGAGATTGACCTGGCGGCCCACCAGTTTCGGCTCCAGGTAGCTGCCGACCATGACCTGGGCGAGGGTCAGGAACAGGGTGAGTGACAGGGTCATGGGGAGCGAGGCGAACTGTGCGACCGAGAGCACCACGGGGAAGAACACGCCGACATAGGAGCCGATATAGGGGATGTAGTTCAGAAGCCCGATCAGAAGCGCCCAGAACAGGGCGAAGTCGGTGCCGTGCAGCCAGAGCACGACAAAGGAAATGGTCGCGAGGATGACGTTGATCAGGGTTTTGATGGCCAGGTAATCCCGGACCCGGCTGTTGATGGTGCGGGTGACGTCGAGGACTTTTTGCGCCTGGCCCTCGGCTTTGAAGGCGGCGGCGACCTTGGTCTCGAAACCGCCGCGTTCGCTGATGAGAAATGCGGTGTAGAGAACGATCAGGAACAGGGTGCCGCCAATATCGGTGAAGCCGCCCAGCAGACCGAGGAACAGGGTGCGCAGGTTGAAGGCCTCGATGGTGACCTGGCGCAGCTCGTCCCACATGGCCTGGCGGTCGAGACCGAACCGGACGGCAACCGTTTCCAGCATACCGTCGATATTCGCCTCGTAGACCGGTGCCAGGGAGGCGATTTCGCGGATGGTGGTCGCCGAGATCACGGCCAGGGACATGATGACACCGGCAAACACCGTGACCAGAAAGAACCGCAGAACGGGCTGGGGCAGTCTGCGAAACAGGGGCTGGCGGTGCAGGGCGTTCGATGCGGAGATCATCACGTAGACCGTGATCAGGGCGGTGACGAGCGGCAGGATAATGGGGCGCCCGATGTAAAGCAGCCACCCCGTTGCCAGCAGAATGAACAGGGCGAGCGCCAGGTTAAGGAGTGGGTTATTCCGCATAAGGCCGTGGGTCCCTTCGGTTCAGGTTTCGCCCGTTTCGAGGTCGGTGCCGTCGAGCGCCTCGATCAGAGGGCGGGCCTCTGACCAGAAGGCGTTGGTGTCGGCGCGGGACTGGGCGAGGGTGAGGGTGACGACGGTTTGGGAGCGGGGGTAGACGAGGAAGTAAACCCCCCAGTAGCCGCGGTGGGAGATCAGCACCGGCCGGTTGCCCACGCGTTTGACGCCGGGGCCCATGGCCTGGTGGAAGGTCTCGTTTTCGTCGCCGGGCCAGGGGGCGGTGAAGGCGCGGGCGGTGGCGGCCTCGTCGAAGAGTTTGCCGTCGATGATGGCCTGGCCGAAGATCGCCATGTCACCCGCGGTGGTGACGAAACCGCCATCGGCAAACTCGAAGCCCGGGTCGCGTTCCGAGAGGTCGATGCGCCCGGCATAGTGGTGGAGGTGGTCGGAGCCGCGGTCCCATTCGGCGTTGGCTTCGACCGTGGCGCCCATGCCGAGCCGGTCGAAGATCTCGGCGCGCACGACCTCGTGGTAGGGCCGGCCCGCGACCTTCTCCAGCACCAGGCCCGCGAGGTAGTAGCCGGGGGAGGCGTAGGACATGCGCTCGCCTGGCCGGCCCACCGCCGGGACGCGGGCGGCGATGGCCAGAAGCTCGTCGGGCGTGAACTTTTTGTTTTTGTTCAGGAGTACGGTCAGGGCGAAGCGGGTGTCGCTGTCGGTGTTGCCGAAGCCCGCCCGGTGGGCGAGCAGGTGCCTGACGGTGACCTGGGCGCCGTAGAAGCGGCCGTTGATGTTGAGGAAGCTGTCGAGGCTGTCCCGCCCGAGATACGACACCACGGGGGCGTCGAGATCGACGAGGCCGCGCTCGGACAGGCGCAGCATGGCGGCCGCGGTGAACAGCTTGCCAACGCTGGCGGTGTGGAAGGGCGTGTCGGGGGTGACGGGTGTGTCCGAGCCGTTCGCCAGCGTGCCGCTGGCGTGTTCGTAGAGGGTTTCGCCGTTCCGGTCGACGCGCAGGATGACGCCGGGGATGGCACCGTCCGCGGCCCAGTCGTCGATCAGGGCTTTGAGCGTGGTGGCGTCGGAGGAGATCGACAGGGGTGTGGCCTCATCCGCCAGGGTCGACACCAGCCAGACCGCGCCGCCCGCGGCGGCGGTGAGCAGGAGGCCCAGGACGCGCAGGGCCCGGCCCGCCAGTGTTCGTCCGAAGATCCGCTCTGCTGGTGTCACGGGTCGGGGGTCCTCACGTGGCCTGTGTGGGTGGTGCCGTGGTGGGGAGGGTAGCGGATGTTTTGTGGGGGGTGGAGGGGGAAATTTGGGGGGTGTGGGTTTTGGGCGTTGGGGTGGAGCCGTGACCGTGCCAGGTCATTTGGGCTTTGAGCGTCGGGAACGTGGACAAAGTTGCAGTTGTCCACTTACCGACGAACGTCCGCTTCAGGGAGACGTGTCCATTTAAACCCCACCAGAAGCGTCAGGAGCACAGCCAGGGTTGTTAAGGCGGATTTAAGAATTGTGGCTGAGCTGGTGGCATAAACAAGTGGAGCGGAAATCTCCGGCCAACTCCAAATCATTGCTGCGATACCGAGGTTTTCGAGATAGTCGAACAGAGCGCTACCCACCGAAAGGGCAATGCCAAAGCGGACAGGTTTTCCGTTTGGCATGCGTTGCCCAAGCCAGCAGATCGTGGCGATCAAGGTCAACGTGAGCATGAGTGGATAAAGTGTGTCCAAAGCGATTTGGTGACTGAGATAATACGCGCGCCCTTGCACTCCCAACGCTTCAAGAAGCGTCGCCGCCTCAGCGGGGCCATAGCCGGAAGGACGCATGTCGAATGGGACGTGCCCTGAGACCGCTTCGATATGGGCGAGTGTAAAATTGATCATCAGCAAATAGATCGATGCACCTGTCATCCCGGCGCCAACCGCAAGTTTTCCGATATGCTTTGCGAATATTCCGTTCGTCATTTTGCCAACTCCCTGATCCGTGGCACAAATGCCCTCATATGTGGTCACCCGCATTATCATTTGATAAGGCACGCAGAGATGGATTTACGGACGTTCCTGATGCAGTCTCCCGACCTGTCAGATGTGGCTTGCGCAGACGGTTTTGCATCTGAATGGAAACCAAGGCGTTTGGACAAAGGGGCGCACCTTACCCGGCAGGAACAACCCGAAACAGATGAGTTCGTTCTTTTGGAGGGGTGCCTGGTGAGCAGTATTTGTGACCGAGAAGGCAAAGAAGTCAGCGTCGGGTTTTATGTGGGTCCCTGCGTTATCACGCCAAATATTGCCCGGGCGCGTAACGGGGTGTCGCTCGTGTCCATTGTGGCAACAACCGATGCGCGGCTCGCAAGGATCGACAGCGATCTGCTTTCAGATCGGATGATTTCATCTGAACCCATCCGAAACTGGGCCAATGGTGTTCTACGGGACGCGCTAAGCCGGAAGGTGGATCGGGAGTGGTGCCTCGCCGCGCTGAAAGGGGCTGAGAGGCTCACATGGTTTCGCCAGGCATTTCCCGGCTACGAAGACATCTTTCCCCATGTTTTGATTGCATCCTTTTTAGGGATCACACCTGTCACCATGAGCCGTTTACGCACCGGCTACAAATGACGGAAAGCTGACTTTCGCGCGTCTTGCAGCATCGGTCAAAGAGGCTCGAAGCCGTCATTGGGCTTCGAGACCGTTTCGCGGTTTGGGAGCAACCGGTCTCCGTTCAGACATGTTGGCCGACGAGTGGAGCCGTGACTGCGCCGGCCCTTGGGGCCGGACCGGCGCGGGCACGGCGGGGCTGGAGCCCCCTGTTCCGTGCTCGGGGGGTGCTGGCGTGGAGGTTTCGTTTGAAATCCGGTGCGTTCGATATAGGCTTTTCGGCGGGAGGGGACCGCCATGAACGATACGGACATCTACCGAAACCAGAAGATGGGCGGGATGATCGGCAAAGGTCGGCGCACCGCATTGATCATTGTCGATTTTGTAAACGGGTTCATTGATCCCGAGGTCTTCGGGGGCGGGAACACACGCGACGCGGCGGAAGCAACGGTCCCCGTGCTGGAGGCATTTCGGGCGCGGAACCTGCCGGTCGTGTTTACGCGCATTGTTTATGCCGATGACGGCTCGGATGCGGGGATCTGGTGTGAGAAAGTGCCAAGGCTGCGTGAACTGACCGACTCCAGTCCGGCCAGCCATGTGATCGACATGCTCAAACCGCGCGCGGGTGAAACCGTCATCCGCAAAACGCAGGCATCGGCCTTCTTTGACACCAACCTCGGTTCACTGCTGCGCGGTCTCAACGTGGATGCCGTTGCCGTGGCGGGAGCGACCACGAGCGGGTGTGTGCGGGCCACGGTGGTTGATGCGATCAGCGCCAATTTCCGGCCAACCGTCATAACGGACTGTGTCGGGGATCGCGCCCTGGGGCCTCACGAGGCGAACCTTTTCGACATGCGGCAAAAGTACGCGAACCTTGTTACATCGGGGGAGCTTGATGCCTTGTTAGCCTGAAGGGCCGGGTTTGGTGGACTGTCGTCGCCATTGTTCGCCGGACGACAAAGGCCCGCTTACTGCGCATTGTCGACTTCCAGGCCCGCTGGATGCTTCGTATTTGCAGCATCACTTCGGGACAAGTGAGGGACGAAAATCCACATTTGTTCGAGAAGCTGTCGGCGACGGCTTTTTGTCCCTCACGCAAAATGAAACAAACCTGCCCTTGCGCCTATTCGGCGGTCTGGATCTCCAGTTGCACTTTCGAATACCAATCCGCGACCTCGCGGATTTCCACGTCGGTCAAATCCGCTGCGATCGCAGACATGATCTCGTGCTCCCGCTTCCCATTCCGAAACGACTTCAGTTGGGTGTCGATGTAAATATTCACTTCGCCCGCCAGATTTGGCGCGTCGAGAAGAACGGAGATGCCATCGGCCCCGTGACAGGAAACGCAGGCGTCGGGAGCGTCGTCTTCACGTGCGCCTTCCGGCAGTGTCGCAATCGCTTCGTGGGATGCGTACCAGGCAGCCACATCCGAAATCTGCTGGGCCGAAAGGCCAGCCGTTACAACAGACATCATCTCGTGCTCGCGCGCACCGGTCTTGAACGCCATAAGTTGGGCTTCCAGGTAGTCTTTTGGTTCACCGCCTATATGGGGCGCGATTGGGATCTGCGCATACCCGTCAATGCCATGGCACGTGCGGCACATGTTGGCAATCCTGCGTCCGGCGGCCGGATCGTCAGCGGCGGCCGGAGTCCCCCCGGCGAGCATCAACCCGCCGAGGATGGTCATTACGACAAATCTCATTCCGCAGCTGCGGGATTATAGGCAATACGCCATATCGCACCGGCGAAATCATCGGACACCAGCATCGAGCCATCGGGCAGGAACTCGATATCCATTGGGCGCCCCCGATATTCGCCCGTGTCCTCGTTGAGCCACCCGTCGGCAAACACCTGTGCCCCCGTTGCATCGCCGGTTTCAGGATCGAGCGCCGTGAACATCACGCGCGCGCCCACTGGAGTGGTACGGTTCCACGAACCGTGCTGCGCCCAGAAGATGCCGCCATGGTACTCTGCAGGGAAGCTGTCGTCGTGATAGAATCGCATGCCGAGGTCGGCAGCATGCGCGGTCAACTCAAGCTGGGGCTCGATAAACTCCACACCCTCAGGCCGCGGGGCATCAGCTTCGGAGACGATTTCGACGCGGGAATTGGTCCAGGGAAAGCCGAAATGCTGCCCGGCGGCCGTCTGACGGTTCAGTTCGCCCGGCGGAATGTCGTCGCCCATGCCGTCAACCTGGTTGTCGGTCCACCAAAGCTCTCCTGTCTCCGGGTTGAAGTCCTGCCCGACCGAATTCCGTACGCCGCGAGTGTAAACCTCGCGTTCCGAACCGTCGGTGTTCATCCTGATGATGCCCCCGATTCCAATCCTGTCGTACATCTCGATCTTGTCGACCGGTTGCACGTTGTGCGGCTGACCGAGCGAGATGTAGAGCTTGCCATCCGGACCGATGTCGCAGACCCGGGCTGTGTGGTTGAAGCTCTCTTCTTCCGCCGGGATCAGTTCGCCCTGGGGAACAACCACACCGACAGCAGGGTCCGGCCCTTCGAAAAAGAACTCCGCAGCGGGTAAGACGAGAACCCGGTTGCGTTCAGCAATGTAGAGGAATCCATCGGGAGAGAAACAGGGTCCGTTCGGTATATCGAAGGTGATCGAGGGTGCGAAGTCCTTGACCTCATCTGCTACGCGATCCCGGTCACGGTCGACGATCGACCACACCTTATCCTTTCGCGTACCAGCAAAAAGTACCGTGCCCTGCGGCGCCATTGCCATTGAGCGTGCATCCGGCACGACAGCATAGAGACTGACTTCAAAACCATCGGGCACATTGATGTGCTCGACGATCGCCCTGAGTGCCTCGGCCCGGTCGCCTTCCTGGTCAACGAACGTAAATGTGGCGTCCGTCTTCTGCATATTGGTGAGTTTGTTCATGTTGTCCTGAGCCATAACCGGCCCAGCCAACATCGTTCCGAGCAGAAGGCTCGGGAAAATCTTCCGATTTGTCATATTATCCTCCCATATTTCTTACGAGGTGGTTTGACGCTTTTGCGCCGTCTTTGCCCCACGCTGGAAAATACTCGCTTTTCGATCCGGTAGCTGTCAACTTTTTTACAAGTTTTGACACGAAGACCATCCTGCGACCGAACCATGGGTTGGTTGGACTAACTCGTTTACCCAGGTTGCAATTCGGTTCGATCTTCCTTTTAGGATCACTCTTCCTGACCTTTTCCATGTGCCCGGCGCGGGCACGGCGGGGCTGGAGCCCCTCTGTTCCGTGCCCGGGTGGGCTTGGCGGATTGTCCGCTTTCCGACCTTGATCAGGCTTCGAACTCTTCGAGGAGATACCCGTTTTCGTAAGTCCCGGTTCTGATCCGGGACATGCTGACGGGGCGGGCGCAGGCGCCGAAGAGGGGCGTGCCGGTTCCGAGGACGCAGGGGGCGCGCTTGAGGATCAGCCGGGTGATCAGGCCCTGTTCCAGCATCCAGCCCGCGAAGTCGCCGCCTCCGCAGAGGTATACGGGGCCATCAGCGGTGCGCGCCAGGTCCCTGACCGCGTCAGGGGTCGGGCGGCGGCAAATCTGGATTTCGGCGGGTTCCGGCACCTTCAGGGTGTCGGAGAACACGGTGGTCTGCATGTGGGGATAGGGGTTTCGGCCGGGTTCCAGTCCGAAACCATAGCCGAACTCGTAGGTTTTTCGGCCGATGATTGCCGTTTTACAGGTCCCGAGGCGCTTGAGGTAGTCGTCGACGACGCGTCCGTCGTGGGCGAATTTTGAGATGTCCCCGGACGTGCCGGAGATGAAGCCGTCGAGCGAGACGGCAACGTCATAGATAATGGGCTGCATGAGGTGCTCCTGTTCATAATTTCCCTGGATGCCGTTGGGCTTCCGACGGTGTTGGAAATTATTTGATCACTGGCAGGGCACTCCTTGGTTGGGGTCTATCCAGCCAGAGTTTTGGTGTCCGGTCAACAGGCTGCCGGGTGGAGGCGGGCCTTCGGGAGCGGTAAGAGGTTGCCGCGCGTTCCTTGACTTTCTTACCCCACGCAAATTATTTTGTGGGGTATGAGCGGATATGACTATCACAGCGGCATCGGTGCGGCGGCCTGGGCGGAGGTGCTCCGGCTGTTGCGGGACCGGGAGGTGTCGGGGCTGAAGGGCACGCCCCGGATGAAGATCATCAACGGGCGGGGCTACTGGTACGACCATTACCGGATCGGGTCGGAGACGGTGGACCGGTATATTGGCGAGGATGGTGCGGAGCTGCGCTCGCGGCTCGACCGTTATGGGGAGATGCGGGCGCGGGACCAGCGGTCGGCGCGGGAGCGGGCGCGGCTGATGCGGGTTTTGCAGGCGGAGGGGTACCTGATGTCCGATGTGGGCACGGGTCAGATCGTGTCCGCCATGGCCCGGGCCGGGGTGTTTCGCCTCGGCGGCACCCTGGTGGGTACCCAGGCGTTTCGGGCCTATGAGGGGCTGTTGGGGGTGCGCATCGGGTTTGACCAGAGCGCCATGACCGATGACATTGACGTTGCGAGTTTTGAGCGGCTGTCGCTCGTGCTGGATGACCGGCTGGACGAGCCGTTGGCGGGGGTGTTTTCCGACCTGAAATTCGAGCCTCTGCCGTCGGTGGACCGGGACGGGCGGGTGTGGCGCTGGCGGCAGACGGACCGGCAGACGCTGGTCGAGTTTCTCACGCCGTCCTTCAGTGAGGAGGAGGGGGTGCGGGAGCTGGCTGCGCTGGGGGTGAGTGCGCAGAGCCTGCATTTTCTCAACTACCTGATCGCGGAGCCGGTGCAGGTGCCGTTTCTCTACCGCTCCGGCGTGCTGGTGCAGGTGCCGCGGCCGGAGCGTTATGCCATTCACAAGCTGATCGTGGCGGACCGGCGGCGGGACGGGCCGGACGCGCTGAAGTCGCGCAAGGACCGGGCGCAGGCGGCGTTTCTCATTGGGGTTCTGGCCGGGGAGCGGCCGGAGGATCTGGTAGAGGCCTGGGAGGAGGCGCGGGGCAGGGGCGCGGCCTGGCGGGCGCGGATTGCGGCGAGTTTGCGACGGATGCCGGAGACGCGGGAAGTGCTGCGGCAGGTTGTGGGGTAGGGGCGGCTGTGCCCGTTCGCTGAGGGCGTGGACGCCGGGCGGGGGGTTGATTGGGGCGGTTGGTATCCATCGCTTTGCTGTTGCCCCCGGCACGGAACAAGGGGCGTCCAGCCCCGCCGTGCCAGCGCCTGACCGGAGACGCGGGAGGTTGTGCCGCGGATTGTGGGGTAGGGGCGGTTGTGCCTGTTTCCTGAGGGCGTGGACGCCGGGCGGGGGAGGAGTATTCCCCGACCGGGGCAGGGGCCGGTATATACGGAGTTGCAGTCAGACACTGTTTCGGAGGTTAAATGGACCTGATCCTGATCCACGGAGCGCCGGTCACGGGGAAAACCACGGTTGCGAAGGCGCTGTCGCGCCTGACGGCGTTACCGGCGGTGGACAATATCCTCGCCATTGATCTTGCGCGACAGGTGTTCCCAAACGGAGACGGTGGTTTTTGGCCGCTTGTGCATGAGTTGCGGCTTACGACGCTGCGGGCGGCGGTGCGTGCGGGGATGCCGCGGTTGATCATGACAGCGGCCTACAGTCATCCCGACGATCTGCCGCTATATGAGGATTACGAGCGGGTGGTTCAGGAGGGTGGGGGGCGGGTGGTGCCGGTATACCTCTCCTGTTCGGAAGCGACGCTGATGGAGCGGGTGGTGTCGGAGGATCGCAGGCGGCGGGGCAAGCTGTCCACCGTTGAGAGGTTGAGGGGGCATCTGGCGCGGAACAGTTTTGCGGCGCTGCCGCGGGAGGGGTGTTAGAGGTTTTCGACGGAGGACGTTGGGCCGGATGAAACGGCTGCAGGGATTTCGGCGGAGTTGGGGCTTTGGGGGTGATGGAGGGGCATCACCGTTTCAACTGTCCCGCCCGGCGGCAACGCCGGGCTGCGCCGACCCTCCGCCAGGAGGCGCATTCGCGCCACCAGGGTCGGCGCAGCCCTTGGGTGATGGGCGGAAACGTCGGAACCTCTTAGTCTTCGCTTGAGGCCAGCGGCGAATGACGGCAGGAGGGACGCCAAACATAACCAGGGGCAGTGTGATGAGTAACAAAATCCGGGCGGCGGTGTTTGATCTGGACGGGACGCTGATTGACAGCGTGCCGGATATTGCGGCGGCGGCGAACCGGTATCTGGAGGCGCGGGGCTTGCCGGTGCTCGATGCGGAGCTGGTTGAGACCTTTGTGGGCTGGGGGCCGCGGAAGCTGATGGTGGATGTGCTGAAGACCCTCGACCAGCCAACGGACGACGCGGCGGTGGATGCGGCCGTGGCGGGGTTCATGGAGGTCTACTGGCGTCATCCGGCGGATCTGACGCGGTTTTTTCCCCATGTGCGGGAGGATCTGGAGACCCTGAAGGCCGCCGGGATTGCGCTGGGGGTCTGTACGAACAAGCCCCATGACCTGACGCTGAAGGTGCTGGAGACGCTGGGGGTTGGGCATCTCTTTGCCTCGGTGGTGGGGTCGGGTGTTGCTGCCGCAAACAAGCCCGATCCGGCGCATCTGCTGGAGGTGGCGCGGCGGATGGATCTGGCGCCGGGCGAGTGGGTTTATGTGGGCGATACGGTCGTGGACCGGCGCACGGCGGAGGCCGCCTGCGTGCGGTTTTTCGCGGTGCCCTGGGGCGGCGGGCGTCACCTGGAGGTGGCGGAGGAAGTTCGGTTGTCGCGGCTGGCGGATCTGGTGGAACCGGGGTGAGCCTCTCATGCGGTTGTGAGGTTCACACACTCTGAAGAACTACGCGATTGCTGATGCCTGGTTGGGTGTGTTGTGCGCAGGTCCAGTGGCTCTCCCGGCGTGTCGGCACGACACGCCATGCCCGACTTTCCCCCCGGGAGGGCATCCCCGACGTCGGCCTTTGCTCCGTGGTTCCGGGAGTTTGAGCGGTACGCGCTGGTCGACCGGGGCGGAGCCCTCCCAAAGTCGTGCATGGCGCGTCGTGCCTTGGGTTGGGGCTGAGGGTGGTGACGTGTGAATTTGGTAGCCTTGGCGGGAGGAGTGTTGTGGGGCGTGAACCTGTCAGCCGTCCCGCCCGGTGCCCGCACCGGGCTGCGCCGACCCTCCCCGTCACGCCGGTGGCGTGCCTGAAAATAATGGCGTGCCTTCGGCACGACGAGGCGCATTCGCGCCGCCAGGGTCAGCGCAGCCCTTTGGTTTTGGGCGGAAGGCGTGAGAGCAGACGGTCAGCTTGAGCCTATGGTGCGGGTGCGGGCGATGGCGGCGTCGAGACCTTTCGCGATGTCCTGCGCGATGGTTGAGCGGCGCATGTCCTCGAGGCCGGCGGCAGTGGTTCCGGCGTAGTCGATCATTTGCTGGACGTGCTCGGCAGGGGTGGGCTGAGCATTCGCCATCATGGTTCCGGCGCTGAGGAAGAGCTGGCGCACGGCGCGGTCGGCCATGGCGGGCGGGACGGACAGGAGGATCACGTCGCAGCCCTGGGCGAGGTCCTGGTTGTTGGTGGTGAGAGTTATGTCGGGGTGGTCGTCAAAACCGTCGGCGCGGCCGGAGCGGTTGGAGATCCAGAGGCGGTCGGGCGGGATGGTTCTGGCCTTGAGGATGGCATGGGCGATGGCGTAGCCGAGCATGCCGGTGCCGCCGATGATGCCGAGGGTCCAGGGGTCTGCGGTCATGGGCGGTCTCCTTTTATGTTGTGTCAGCGGGCGGCCTGGGCGGGCTCCGCACTGTGGCTGACATGGGCCGCGAGGTCCTGGAGGAAGCGGGCCATGACGGTGACGGTTTGGCCCATGTCGGCGTCGGTGGCGTATTCCTCGGGCGAATGGCTGATGCCGCCGCGGCAGCGGGTGAAGAGCATGACGATGGGACAGAGATCGGCCATGGCGGAGGCGTCATGGGTGGCGCCGGAGGGCAGTTCGCGGGGTGCGATGCCCTCAGCCTCACAGGCGCCAGCGAGGAGCGTGCGGAAGCCTTCGTCGCAGGAGACGGCGGTCTGCTCGTAGGTGCGCTCGAAGGAGACGTCGATGCGGCGGTTGCAGGAGATTTCGGCGCAGAAGCTCTTGAGCTCGCCCGCAAACCGTTGGCGGATGGCGTCGTCGGTGCCGCGGATTTCCACGGTGACGGTGACCTCGCGGGGGATGCCGTTGACCACGTTGGGGTGGTTTTCGATCCGGCCGACGGTGGCACGGATGTTGGGGTCGGTGGAGGCGAGGCGGTCGACCTCGGCGATGAGGTGCGCGGCGGCGACAAGCGCGTCCTGGCGGAGGTTCATGGGCACGGTGCCCGCATGGCCGGTGGCGCCGGTGAAGGTGACGGTGTTGCGCTCGATGCCGCAGATGCCGGTGACGATGCCAAGGGGCAGATCCTCGCTTTCCAGCAGGGGGCCCTGTTCGATATGGGCCTCGAGATAGCCGAGGATGTCGCTGCGGCTGCGGGCGATTTTGGCGATGGTGGCGGCGTCGCCGCCGGCGGAGTTGAGCGCGCCCGCGAGCGTCACGCCGTCCTGGTCGCACATGTCGAGCACGCGGTCATCGAGCGTTCCGGCGAGCGCGCGGGGGCCGATCAGGGCGGTGGGGAAGCGCACGCCCTCCTCATCCGCGAAGGCGAGGACCTCGACGGCGAAGGGGAGGGTTATGCCGTCGGCGGCCAGTTTTTCGAGCGCGAGACAGCCCAGGGCCACGCCCATGATGCCGTCATAGGCCCCGCCGCCCAGCACGCTGTCCTGGTGGGAACCGATGAGGAAGGTGGGCGACCCTGGCGGGCCCTCCCGCCGTCCGATCAGGGTGCAGGCGGCGTCGAGACGGGTTTTTAACCCGGCCGCTTTCATCCACTGGCTGATTTTGTCCCGGGCGTCGGCGTGTTCCTGGGTGAAGGGAAACCGGGTCACGCCCGCCCCGGGGGCGGAGAGGGTTGCGATGTCCTGCAGGCGGTGTTGTGCTTCGCGTCCCCAGTCCATTCATCCCTCCCGTTTTGTTTTTTTGTGTGGGGGGAAGCTTAACATGGGGATTGGGGAGGGGAAGGGGACACCTGATCGCAGCTACCGGTTGTTCGCAACTTTCGCTTTTTTCTTCTCACGCCCCGTCTCGCGTCGGTGCGTGTCGGCCAAGGTCGTCGACCCGCTGTGCTGTGTCGATAGTTCTAAAACGTTACGCCGTGTAGCCTTAACATTTGGAAAGGTGTCATTGTGGAAATTCCATGCGCGATAGCGGCGTCCGGAATCTTGATCTTACTCTTTGCGGCAGGTGCGCTGGTTTCGAGTGTGATAATCTGGTGGCCACCAAGCATCGCGTAAGCGACGAGGTAGGAATCTGCCTTGCTCAAAAACTCTGTCGTTGCCGAAGCGGTATAGCCGTTGGAGGTTGCCCACGAAGCGACCTGAGCCATTGTGTTTTTCACGGCAGTATTGTCTGGCAAAAATATTTCGGACCCATGCATGTCTATCCAGTTCTTAATTTGGTCATCCTTTTTTCGGAGTTCTCGTTTCACAGGGGATATGCTTTTGACGTTACCAGCCGTAGCAGCATCAGCGATCCACGACCAATAGCTGCTGCAGATGTCGAAAGCGTAGTAGGTCAACGCTGGAGTAAGAAATGCATTAGAATCCAGTAGTAGCGTCAACTAATCACTCCAAGATGCCGTGCTTCTTTGCGGAAGGTATCGGAATTCTTGATGCTAAGAAGTTCAAACGCATCGCCCATGAGGGTCTGACCTTCGAGTGCCGCCGAAATGACCGCGGAGGCAAAATTAGGATCGACCCGTGCGCCCATTGTACTGTAAAAGTCACCGCCTCCAGCTTTTTTCTGATTTGCTTTTTTCTTTAGAAAGTCCAATTCGTATTCGTAAGCTGTTTGAAAGTCTTCGTAAGATATACGCCCAAGGTCTTTTATTCGACGTAGCGCAACAAGTGTGCTGACCCTGAAAGTCCGAGCAATAAGTGTCTTGGCTAAATCGACATCGCTTGGCAGAACCATGTTAACAAGCTGGGCAATCGGAACCAGCACCTCTGCGGCAACCGCGTTGCAAAAACATTCTACCTTAAAGTCGGTCGCAAGGTCTTCGGGAAGGTCGTCGGCAGCGCTGTTACTTACACCGTCCTTGCCAATCCAGATATGAGCGAGTTCGTGTGCGAGCGTGAAGATTTGTCCTGCCTTAGTGTCCGCACCGTTGATAAAAACCAACGGCGCAAATGGATCGGCAATAGCGAAGCCTCGAAACTCGCGAGGATTTAACGGTCTGTGTGTGTTATTGCCAACAACGCCATTGACCATGACGAGTATTCCTGCGTCGCGAGCCAGCATGATAAAGTGGCGCAAAAACTCTTCCCAATTGGCTGCTTCGCTGCGGCTGCCAACTTCAAGCCCTAATTCGGTGCGGATGTTTCCTGCAACAATTGCGGGTGGATCGCCGGTTGCGGCAGAGCCGACAAAGGGCAGAACATCGGCGTCAGACCCTGCAAGGTGTTCACGATACCACCTCTGACGTCGCTGACATGTGTGAATGGTATCAATTAGTTCTGTACTCGGGCGTTGTGTCTCGCCTTCTGCCATCCGCCTGAAGTCCGGTAAGGGAAGTCTTTCTTCCGGCGGTGCTGGCAAGAAAAACATGCCCAACGGCAGATGCAGGACGCTGGCAAGAGTTTCGAGCTGTTGAAAAGTCGGCCCACCTTTCCCTTCAAGCCAGATCGGGTATTTTTTGAAACGCTTGGCGAGGGTATCGAATGGAATCCCTGCGCGTTCCCGCGCCCATTCAAGCACGTCAGGCGACAATTCTACCTGCGGCATATGATGCTCCCAGCTACCATGTACAACAATGTGATCATAGCCGACTGTTAGTAAAGAAAATTATCCGTGTGCCGTATACAGCTGCCGCATTCTTCCAACAACACTGATTTAAATTAGCAGCGTTAGACCAAGTCTGATTCCTTTTAGCACGGCATCAAATGGTGGCAGAGCCATTGGATGGCTCCTCTTCCATTTTTCCCTGTCAATTCCATCTTTATGAACCGGTGAGAGACCCGGAGCCGACCCTAAAGAGACCCCGGGCACGGAACAGAGGGGCTTCAGCCCCGCCGTGCCTGCGCCGGACCGGGCCCGGAGGGCCGGCGCATGTTGACGGTTTTCCTGAGCTTTGGGGGAAGAGGTATGGGGCGGCATAAAAACGCGAAGCGCAGCCGTTGGGGGCGTCGTCCCCCCGGTCCGGCGCTGGCACGGCTTTTTCCCAACGGCTGAAATGTTTGTGGTGGTTGGGGTGTGGGTGTCGCCCGGAGGGCCGGCGCATGTTGACGGTTTTCCTGAGCTTTGGGGGAAGAGGTATGGGGCGGCATAAAATCGCGAAGCGCCGCCGTTGGGGGCGCCGTCCCCCCGGTCCGGCGCAGGCACGGCTTTTGTCCGGCGGGTGTCCGGTCGATCCGCGTTGTGGTTCGGCCTTCCATTGTTCCCCGTCAATTTATCATGATAAACCGGTGCAAGGCTTGGTGTGGAGGGTGTCCGGGGGTGTCGGTGAGCAGGGAAACGGGGAAACTCCGGGGGTCGGGGGCGCGGCGGAGCCGGCCGGTGCAGGTGGCCGACGCCATCAAGGACTGGGTGGTGGAGCATGGTCTGCGCAGGGGCGACCGGCTGCCCTCCGAGCAGGACATGATCGGGCGGTTTGCCATGTCCAAGGGCACGATCCGCGAGGCGATGCGCATTCTGGAGGCCCAGGGGCTGATCGAGACGCGCACTGGGCCGGGCGGTGGCAGTTTTGTCGGTGAGGTCAGTGCGGAGCGGGCGCGGGCTTTGCTGGGGAACTACTTTTATTTTCGCGATCTGAGCGTGGCGGATATCTACCAGGTGCGGCGGCTCCTGGAGCCGGAGCTGGCGGCGTCTTTGGCCGGGCGGCTGGATGAGGGGCAGCTGGGCGCGCTGGAGGACGTGATTGCGCGCTATCCCGAGCCCGCGCGGTCGATGGAGGAGGAGCGGGAGCAGCACATCGCCTCGCTGGAGTTTCACGCGCGGCTGGCGGAGTTCGGGGAGAACGAGCTTCTGGGGTTTCTGATCGGGTTCATGGCGCGGATCCTGTCGGATCTGACCGTGCACCGGAAGCTCTATGAGCCGCATAACATCGAGCTGTGGCGGCGGGGGCGGGCCTATCAGTCCGATCTGGTGGGCGCCCTGCGGGCGGGGGATGCGGAGCGCGCGCGGGAGGTGATGCGCGACCACATGGACACGGCGCGGGCGCTGATGGAGCGCCAGGAGGCGGAGGTGCTGAAGCGGTTTATTGGGGGGTGACGCGCGGGGTTTTGCGCGGTGAGCCGGGGCTGTGGCGGACCGGGGGCGGCGCAGCTTTGGGGTGTGCGGCGCGGTTTTATGGTTGGGTGTGCTTCGTTGTTCGGAGGTAGGGGATAACGTTGACGGTGCGCCGGCCTGTCTATCGTGAATGTGGTATGCCTGGGACCGGCGGCGAGCCCGTGCGTCGGCCTGGGGGGATTGACCCCGGCCATGGGATTGGGCCGCCGCCGGTTGGTCTGACCAGCCTGAACAGTTGCATGTGCCGCATGAGCACGAAGACATGGACAGGAACCCAGGATGACACGGATCTTTGTTGGCGTCGACCTTTCGAAGGACTGGCTCGACATTTTCGACCCGCGCCGCGGCAACATCCGCCGTGCGAACACCCCGGCAGGGGTGAAACGCTTTCTGTCGGAACTCGACCGCGGAGACATGGTGGTCTTCGAGGCCACGAGCGGCTGCGACGGGCTTCTGCTGCGCTCCGCCCTGGGGGCGGGAATTCCCTTCCACAGGGTCAACCCGCTGCACGCCTGGCACTTCGCCCGCTCGCTCAACCTCCCAAAAACCGACCGTGTTGACGCCCGCATGCTGGCGCGGATGGGGGCGGAACGCGCGTTTGGGCCCTCTCCGGTTTTCCTGCCCGAACGGGCGGAACTGGCGGAGCTCTCCGGACGCAGGGACCAGCTCAAACGCATGGAAACGCAGGAAAGAAACCGGCTTGCCAAAGCCTCCACCGCCGCGATCCGCGCCGACATCACGGCCTCTCTCAGGGCGATCGCCCGTCGCATTCGCAAAATCGAGGCCGCCATCGACGCCTTCGTCGCCGCACACCCGCGTCTTGCGAGGCAGCTCGACCTGCTCGAGACCGTGCCCGGCATCGCGCGGGTGACCTCCGTCACGCTCCTGTCGCACATGCCCGAGCTGGGCACGCTCGACCGCCACACGGTCGCCTCACTGGGAGGCCTCGCACCACGGGCGCGGGAAAGTGGACGCTGGCGTGGACAACGGTTCACCGGCGACGGCAGGCGACAGATCCGGCGCGGGCTCTACATGGCAGCGGTCAGCGCCATGAGCCACCGCAGGCTTTGCCCGGCTTTCGTGGAACGCCTGCGCGCGAAGGGAAAGCCGGGCAAGGTGATCGCCGTGGCCGTCGCCCGAAAGCTGCTCACCATCGCCAACGCCGTCCTGCGCGACCAGAAACCCTGGCAGCCCGCCACCTGACACCACGCTCAAACGATACAGTTGCC
>NZ_JBNAFV010000016.1:0-112126 GCF_049800875.1 Amaricoccus tamworthensis
GTAAGCGGTGTTTTGATCCCACCTTCCTGAAGGCTTCCTGATCTGCGAGTCCGTTTCCGAGTATAGATTGGAATTGGAGGCTGGGTTGGTAGGAGATATATCGCTCCATATGGAGGATACTGGCCGTATGGATGTCATGGTCGGTCCTTCCGGGAAACGGCGCTGGTCTGATGCCTATAAGGGCCGTGTGGTCGCCGAAACACTGGTGCCGGGTGTTACCGTCAATGAAGTGGCGCGGCGGCACGAACTGCTGCCAAATCATTTGTCGGCGTGGCGTCGGCTGGCGAAGGAAGGCAGGCTGGCGGTTCCGGATCTGGCCGGAGCGGAGTTTGAGTTTGCGTCGTTGGTGGTTGAGCCTGTGACCGCGCCGGCTCCCGCCGCGTCCAGTGATGCGGTTGAGATCCTCTGTGGCGATGTCACGGTTCGTCTGGGGGCTGATACATCTCCCGAGCGGATAGCGGGGATTGTTCGTGCCCTGTCCGGGTCCGGATGATCTTCCCATCACAACGGGTTCGGATTGTTGTGGCGACGAAGCCGGTGGATTTCCGCAAGGGCCACAATGGACTGGCGGCTCTGGTAAAAAATGAACTGCATAAGGAGCCGTTCACCGGAACCGTTTTTGTGTTCCGCTCGAAACGTGCGGACCGTCTGAAGCTGCTCTACTGGGATGGGACGGGACTGGTTATGACGTACAAGCGGCTGGAGGAGACGACTTTCACGTGGCCTGCGGTTCGAAACGGTCTGATGTCACTTAGCCACGCGCAGTTTGAGGCCCTGTTCTGCGGTCTGGACTGGCGGAAAGTGAAGGCCCTGTCGGCCCGTCCACCGACTGCGGCAGAGTAAAAAACCATCCTTTACCCTGGTCCCCGGGCACTGGTTTTGGTAGTCCGGGATCATGATTTCGACGGCTGATCTTCCGGATGACGTGGATGCGCTCAAGGCCATGATCGTGGCGCAGAGTGAACGGAATGACCGTCTGGAAACTCTGGTTGCATCCCTCAGACAGGCCCTGTTCGGACGAAGATCCGAAAAATCCGATCCTGACCAGTTTGAACTGGCCCTCGAAGATCTTGAGACCGGTATTGCTGAGGTGGAAGCCGAACGTGAGGCTGATCCAGCGGGTGCGCAAACCCGGACCTCAAAGCCGCGCGCAACCAACCGGGGGGCGCTGCCCAAACACCTGCCGCGCATTGAGGAGGTGGTCGAGCCGGACAGCACGATCTGTCGTTGCGGTACCGAACGCCATGTTATTGGCGAAGACGTGAGTGAACGTCTGGACATTGTGCCGGCACGGTTCCGGCTGATTGTGACCCGACGCCCGAAATATGCCTGCCGTTCCTGTGAGGACGGTATCGTCCAGGCCGCCGCACCGGCACACCTGATCCCGGGCGGCATGCCAACCGAAGCCACCATTGCCCATGTGATCGTCAGCAAATACGCGGATCATCTGCCCCTGTACCGGCAGGCGCAGATCTACGGACGTCAGGGGATTGAACTTGACCGCTCCACACTGGCTGACTGGGTTGGTCGCGCGGCATTCGAGCTGCGACCCGTTTTTGATGCCCTGATCTCCGACCTGAAAAAATCGCCGAAGCTGTTCATGGATGAGACCAGAGCCCCTGTTCTTGATCCTGGCCGGGGAAAGACGAAAACCGGATACTTCTGGGCGCTGGCCCGCGACGACCGGGCGTGGGGTGGAGATGATCCGCCCGGTGTCACGTTCACTTACGCGCCCGGACGATCCGGCCAGTATGCGGATCAGATACTGCAGGACTTCCGCGGCATTCTGCAGGTTGACGGGTATGCCGGCTACAACCGGCTGATCAGGCGGCCGTCACAGGGTATTCAGCTGGCCTACTGCTGGGCGCATGCGAGGCGGAAGCTCCACGAGGTTGCCCGGACTGGAACCACACCGATCGCCGATGAGGGTTTGCGACAGATTACCGCCCTCTACAGGATCGAGAAAGAGGTCCGCGGCGAAAGCCCCGCCAGGCGGTTGGCTGCAAGACAGGAGCGCTCCAAACCCGCCCTTGAGGCATTCGGGACATGGCTCACGGCAAACCGTGCGCGGGTGTCAGCCAAATCGCCCCTTGGAGAAGCCCTGAAATACATCGCCAAATACTGGGACGGCCTCTGCCTGTTTCTGACCGACGGGCGCATCGAGATGGACTCGAACCCCGTGGAGCGAACAATCCGCCCCATCGCTCTAAACAGGAAAAACGCACTCTTCGCGGGTCATGATGCCGGAGCACAAAACTGGGCAATCATGGCGTCCCTTATCGAGACCTGCAAACTCAACGCCGTCGATCCCCACGCCTGGCTGACCGAAACCCTCACCGCAATTGTGAACGGCCACCGACAGGCCAACATCAAAGCACTGCTGCCGTGGAACCATCAACCGAAGGTGTGATCAGGACTTCGCTTACGGCGGGGTGAGGGGAATTGGTCAATCTTTACGCCTCCGTGGTCCGGCCAAGGCGTCCGGTCGAAATGCGGGCCAGTTCAGGGCCAACTCACACAACAATCCTATTCGTCGTAAGATATCCACCGACAGTGCGTCCGTAGATAGTGATCAAGTACCGCAATATTAAAACGATTCTGCCTGAAACAAGCGTCAGTGAAGACACCAGGATCTTCTGACATAACACTCGGATCTAACTCTATTCCGTTCGTCTCTAAAAACACAAATGCAGATAGGAGGCCAGTTCTCTTATTCCCGTCAATGAAACCATGAGCTTCGGAAATACCATGCCATAAGATAGCGGCTAGACGAATCAGATCACATTCATTTGAAAAATAATGGTGGTTTACCGGACGCTTGAGAGCACTTTCCAGATCATCGCGCTTGAGGTAACCCTTGAGATTTTGAGGCTGCAAGCAACGAGCGTGAATATCTTCAACCTGCGCAAGGTCAAGGAAGATGATCTCATCATCTTCCTCTAATTTCACAGTGAATTTCACGCAAGAATTTTTAGAGATTCCTCGAAACGAACCGTCAAACGCTTAGCTGCCTCAGTCGGGTCACGACGAATAATACGCTTGGGACGTGCAACTGGTTTGAAGTTGGCATTAGCAGGGACACGATCAACAGACGCATAAGCAGCGTAACTGCAATTGCAGTTCAAACAGGCTTTTTCTACGCAATGGGCCACCGTGTCGACTCCTCAAGACGCGCTATAAATATCATTTCCAAGGCAAAAGTAAACTCACGCTTTCGCAAGAGAGTAAACTAACACCCTTGATAAAAGGTTCCTCTGACATTTCAAACCTCAGCAAGACCTGTCCAGCGAACCACAAAAAACGATCATCCGACAAATGCCCAACTGCCAGTCAAAATGTAGCCAATTCAAGCCAACGCTCCTCTTTCCTTTGGAGTCAATCCAAAGGAAAGAGGTACATGACGCCATAAAATTGCGCCGCTCAGCCGTTGGTGCGCCGTCCCCCGGTCCGGCGCTGGCACGGCTGTCGTGGGGGTTATTTACCCTCTTCCCACCGGATGTCGGCGCCCAAAGCCGTCAGGTTCTCGATGAGGTTGGGGTGAGCGCGGCGGAGGGGGTCGGCCTTGAGGATGCGGGAGCGGCCCTCGATCTGCATGGCGGCGATGGCGAGCGCCACGACGACGCGGATGATGTAGGGGGCCTCGACCTCGGCCGGGCGCAGGCGGTTGCCGCCGAAGATAAGTAACCGGTGGGGGTCCGAGAGGTGGGCGCGGACGCCGAATTTGGCGAGCTCGCTGCTCCAGCCAAGCGCGCCCTCATAGACCTTGTTCCAGAAGAGCACGTCGCCCTTACAGCCCACGGCGACGCCGATGGCCTGGGGCAGCAGATCCGCGGGGAAATAGGGCCAGGGGGCGGCCTCGATCTTGGCGGTCATCTGGGCGGTGAGCGGCGGGGTGACCTCGCGGGTCCAGCCGGTAACGGTGACCTCGCCGGGGGCCTGTTCGAACTGCAGGCCCAGCTTGCCGAACTGGTCGAGGATGAGCGGCATTTCCGGGACGATGTCGGTCTTGACGGTGATGCGCCCGCCGGTAACGCCCCCGAAGGCGAGAAAGGTCGCGACCTCGTGGTGGTCATCCGGCACGGCCTGGGTGGTGCCGCCGAGATGGTCGCTGCCCTCGATGGTCAGGCGCGAGGTGCCCTCCCCTTCTATTGTCGCGCCCATATCGGCCAGCATGCGGCAGAGCGCCTGGACATGCGGCTCGGAGGCGGCATTGGTCAGGACGGAGCGGCCTTTGGCGATGGCGGCGATCATGGCGAAGGTCTCGGTCGCGGTCACGGAGGCGTATTCGGCCCAGATCGCCTGGGCCTCCGGCCGGCCTGGCAGGGTCAGGTCAATGCCCGTGTCCTGGGAGACGGAGGCCCCAAAGGTCGCGAGGCAGTTGATATGGGGGTCGATCTCGCGGATGCCGAGCGCGCAGCCCTTGGCGTCCACGTCAAAGCCGAGATGCCCGGCGCGAAAGAGCACGGGCGCGAGCAGCAGCACGGCGGAGCGGATGCCGAGCGGCAGGTTGCGCGCGGCCTCCCGGGCGGGCTCATGGGGGTGCTGAACCGTCAGGGTGCCATCTTCCGGGCTGTAATCGACCTTTGAGCCAAGGGAGCGGAAATAGTCAAGGATCTTGGTCACGTCCGTGATGGCGGGCACGTTGGTGAGCGTGACCGGCTCCTCGGTCAGCAGGCTCGCGCAGAGCATGGGCAGAACGGCGTTCTTGTTGCCGGACGGTTTGATGGTGCCGTTGAGCGGCACACCGCCATTGATGATGAGATCGGTCATGTTGCGCGTATCCGTGCCTTGCAGATTTTGTCAGCGCGGACCCTACAGCGCCGGAGAAGGGACATAAAGCCGGGACCTTCCCGATCATGCCGTCCCGTGCCAGGATGGCGGGAACGGAGAGACCGGCGGCGCGGGACCACGAGACCATGGACCATCCCCTGAGATCACTGATCGAGGAACGCCTGCGCGAGGCGGAGGAGGCGGGCGCGTTCGAGAACCTGCCCGGTGCGGGCAAACCCCTGCCCGACCTGCGCGAGGCGCCGGACCCGCTGATGGCCCATCTGACCGCGGACGGGCCGGTGAAGTTTCCCGTCACGGTACTGCGCGAGGGGATCGAGGCGTCCAAACGCCGGCTCGCCACCCTCACCGATGAGGAGGCGCGCAAATCGGAGATGAAAAACCTCGCCGACCTGCAGATGCGCCTCGCGATGGAGCTGGAAAGCCTCGTGCGCTACGGGTGAGGCGGGCCATGAAACAATGCGGCCCGGGACCATGTTCAGATCCCGGGCCTGCTGTACGAAGGGCGCGGCCTGGCACCGCGCCATCGGTCCTGCCTTAGAGGAAGTACTCGATGTCGTCGATGTTCGGCAGACGGACGGCGTGGGTGCCGTCGTCCTGGTCGATGACCACGACAAGGGCGTTGCCGCTCTTTTTGGAGGTCACGTCCGAGGAGGAGTTGATCATCTGACGCAGTTCGGCGGCACTGTCGATGGTGGCGGACTGACCGTTGGCACCGGGCTTCAGGGTGCCGTTGTCATAGTCCTGGAACCGGAGCGCGTCGCCATCGTCGAAATCGAAATTCTTGATGACCTTTTTGGTCCAGCCTTTGACCGTATCCCCGTCAACGGTGATCGTGCTGCCGTTGTTCGAGCTGCTGCTGGAGGAGGAGTTCGAGCTGCTGGAGGAACTGCTGTCGGAACTGGAGTTCGAGTTCGACCAGGAACCGGACGCGGTGGCGTTGGTGCCGATGCTCACGATCTTGTTGTTGCTGACATTGCCGCTGGCGCTGATGTCATGGGCGGTGTTGCCGGTGATGGTCACGCCGGAGGAACTCTTCGAGATGTCAATCTCCGGAGTGTGTCCGCCCTTGCTGGACTTCAGGGCCGGATCCTGGATCACCACATTGTTTTTGATGTCGAGACCGGCGACTTTTGCCGCGATCTTGATGCCGTATTTGTGGCCCGCGGTAATGGTGTTGTTCTCGATATCGATGTTTCTGTGGGTGGTGCCACCACCCATGTAGATCGCCTGGGTGTTGGTGTCATTGGTGTCGATGACATTGCCGCGGATCACGATATTCGAGGAGGCGCCGTTGGTGGGGTGAATCTGAATGCCGTCATGGTGCTGCGATCCGGACGTTTTCATGTCGCGGATCTGGTTGCCGGTGATCTGCGCGCCGTTCACGCCGGACAGGGCAATGCCGTCATTGTTCATCTTGGTGAAGTCGTTGTCGCGGATATTGACGGAATTCGAGTTGTTGACCGCGATGCCCTTCTTGTTGCCGATGAAGGTCGAATCCTCAATGTCGATATTGTTCGAGCTGCGCACGGTAAGGCCGGTGCCGCCGCCGGTGAACTTGAGGCCGTCAACGTCAATGTTGCTGGATTTGTTGATGGTCAGCGAGCTGAGGGTGGCCGGGTTGCCGCCGTTTTCCGAGGTCAGCGTAATGTTTTTCTTCACGCTGTTGAGTGAGATCGAACCGTAGTTGCCGGATTTGAGGACAATAATGTCACCGTTGCCCGCGCTTTTGATCGCTGAATTCAGCTGCGACGCGTTCGATACCGTTTTTCTTGCCATGGTCGTCTGGTCTCCTGTCGTTTTTTTAACCGCCCCGGATTCTCCGGTACGGCGGGTCGCCACCCCCCTGGGACACGCATGATCATGGCCGGGTCTTCCCGTCCTGCGGACAGGCCTCACCGTTGACGCAAACCGGCCGTGGCGGTCGCGCCTGACATCAATCCCAGAGATTTGCAGCTTCCAGGAGCCGCAACACGGGAACCAAATCCATACGAAAGAGTTGGTCCCGGGAGCAGCCCGCTGGTATCCCGGCGTTCTTAGCCGTGCGCTTTATTTCGGCTCAAGGGCGGGGGGCAGCGGTTTTCCGCCATAAGCGAAATCATGCTGAACCGGTTGGTAAAATTCCCGCCTGACGCGGAAATATTACAACTTTTACGATCAATTGCGCTCATTTCAACCGCATGTGGAACCGCACACCAGAGCTTCGCCTGTCGACATTGCGGGAGACGCGGACCGGCCTGGTCCGCGGTGCGGCGAAACGGGTTGTAAAATCAGGGCCGGGCCGCGCGGCGGTCGTGGAGAGATTCGCCAGGAGTTTGCCCGGGGCCTGATTCCAGGGCTTGCAAGACGCCTGGATTAGTGATTTGTAGCGGCGCACCGGAGAGGTGGCCGAGTGGTCGAAGGCGCACGCCTGGAAAGTGTGTAGGCGGGGAACCGTCTCCAGGGTTCGAATCCCTGTCTCTCCGCCATTCCCAATTTCAGCAGGAAACCAGCCGAAACTCCCGCCAGGGAGTTTTTCGACCGCGTCCGAATTCATGTGGTCCCGGGGTGTTCATGTCCCCCCGGAAAAGCCCGGCGCGCGACGCGCACCGGGTTCCGTCCACGGCGTCAATGGGCCGGCATGACCTCCTCGCCGTAGACCAGCCGGGCATAGATATAGAAGCCCGCGCCAAGCACCGTCCAGGCCAGTGCGATTGCCCATTCCACCGGCCAGATCAGCGCGGCAGGCGACCAGGGCAGATAGAGCAGCGCGAGGCCAACCGAGAGCACCAGCGCGGCATAGCCGACCCAGGGTCCCTTACCGGCGCGATAGGGCCGCGGCATGTCAGGCTCGTTTTTGCGCAGAAGGATGAAGGACACCGCCACCATCGCATAGGCCACCACGATGCCCAGCCCGCCGGCATCCACGAACCAGACCAGCGCTCCGCGTCCCAGCAGGGGAGCAAAAACAGAGATCGTGCCGATCAGCAGGATGGCGTTGACCGGTGTGCGGTATTCGGGATGCAGTTTCGCGAGGAAGGCGGGCAGCATCCGCGCCTCGGCCAGCGCGTAGATCGCACGGCTGCCTCCGATCAAAAAGGCGTTCCAGCTGGTGATGATGCCGCCAATGCCCGCGAGGATCACCAGCGTCCCGCCCCATTGGGAGCCGAGAACCGCTGTGGCCGCATCCGCCGCGGCGATATTGGCCGCATCCAGCTGGGCCGCGTCGAGCGCGCGTCCGGTGGAGATGGCGACCAGCATGTAGAAGACCACCGCCAGCAGGACCGAGACGATCAGCAGGCTGCCAATCCGTTTTGGCGGCAGGTTGATCTCCTCGGCCGCCTGCGGGATCACGTCAAAGCCCACGAACAGGAAGGGCACCATCACAAGTACGGAGAAGATGCCCCCGACCCCGCCCACAAAGAGCGGTTCGGCATTCGCGCTGCTGCCATTGGTGAAGGCGCCGGCGAAAAACGCGATGCCGCCCAGCAGAATCACGAGGATCACCACCTTCTGGACCAGTGCGCAGGTCTGGATGCCGCGGATGTTGACCCAGGTCATGAGCGCCGCGGCCCCGGAGCCCAGCATCGCCCAGGTCAGGTAGACCTCCGATCCGCCAAAGGAGTAGAGATACACCTGTTTATAGGCGGGGATGAGCTCGGCCACCACCGTGGGCAGGGCCACGGCCTCGAAGGCGACCACGGATACATATCCGAAAATGATCGCCCATGTGCAGACGAACGACCCCAGCCCCCCCATGGCGCGATGCGAGTAGACGTGCTCGCCACCCGTCTTTGGCATGGCCGAGGCGAGTTCGGCGTAGGTCAGGCCAATCAGTACCACTGCGACACCGCCGACCGCAAAGCCAACCAGCGCGCCATAGCTGCCGGCATTTGTGATCCAGGTCCCGGCGAGAACCACCCAGCCCCACCCGATCATCGCACCGAAAGCCAGGGCGAGCACGTCCCAGTCTCCAATAACCTTTTTGAATTTGTCTTCCGAATCCATTTGGTCCCCCTTGGATGAGTTCGTAACGGTTGGTGTTACCGGACCTCCCACCATAGGAGGCCAGCAGACGGATTTCGAAAAAAATCCATCCGCCGCCCGGCCAGGCCGACCTTTCCGCATAAAAAACAGGCAGTCCGGCACGCAAAGACAGCACGGCACCACCGCCATGACAGGGCCATTCACGATCCGGACCCGGGCCCTCACTGTTTCTCCCGGACATAACCCTTGGGTTGAGTTGCAGGCGTATCCCGAACACCCGCGATCGTCCGGCACCGTTAAGGGAACCCGGCCCCGGGGTTTGGTGTTCATTCTGATGTGACAGTTATGTGACAGAACGGGATTTGAACACAACAGACCGCGGACCTGCCCTCCTGTCAGGATCCCCCAGGAGAGACGCCCTGCAGCCCGAACGCTATCCGCCCACCCATTCCGCCATCAGCCGCGAACGCCCCGTCATGCTCATCCCCATGGGCACCTGGCGGCGTCAGCTGGTGTTTCTGCCCGGCCTTGTGCTCAAGCTGGTGATCGGCGCCCGGCACCGCCGGGCCGTTGAGCGGGAGGCCTGCCGGGCGCGGGAGGCCGCGGGGCACGGGTTCTGGTCGGATCTTGCCCTGCCGCCACGACGGCTGCCGCCCTTTGGCATGGCCATGCGCCGGCACGGGGCGGTGCGCCTGGGGGATTACGGGGAGATCAACCGGATGCTGCTCGACCGGCTCGACCGGGCGCGGGACTGGCACGAGTGGCGAAGCGTGGACGCGATGATCCGCGCGGCCCCCCATACCGGCGGCCATCTGCCCGCAGAGGCCCCGGCGCTTGTGGGGGCGCGTCTGCCCATGACCTCCATGCACGGGGATCTGCACATGTTCAATTTCGTGCGCCGGGAGGAGGATTTCGGACTGCTCGACTGGGAGTGGTACGACCCCAGGGGATCCTTCGCCTTCGATTTCATCGATTTCCGGTTTGCCAATGTCCTGACCAATTCGGGGCAGAACGCCTACCGTTTCATGGCTGGCCTCACGCCGGACAATCCCACCATCGCCTTTGTCGCCCGCAAACTCGACATCGATCCCTGGGCGCTGGTCATCCACTATGTCTTCACACGGGTGAACACGATGATCTCGCGCCGCGGCGGGCTTGAGGGCGTGCCCGCGGACCAGCGCGCGGGGGCCGAAAGAGTGCTGGGGCTTTTTGCGGCCAGGGCGGCGCGGGGCGGGTCTGCCGGAGGTTTCCGGTGATGGCGCCCGTCCGCCAGCTTCACCGCATTGTCGGCCCGAAGACATAGCGCAGACCAACGAGTAGGTCGAAGGTCTCGAACTCACCGTCGAAATTCTCGGTGGCGGGACCGTCATATCTACCCGGGCCGGTCCCGAACCAGCGTCCCTCGGCGTAGAGGCTGACAGCGGGGTTCACCTCATATCCGATGCCGCCAATCACCTGATAGGCAAACCGCGTCCCGCTGTCGAAGTTCTGCCCGCCCGCGTCCACATCCACTTTGGCCGCGCCGATGCCGGCGCCAAGATAGGGCCGGACCGCCCCGGTCGCGCCGAGGCCGTCGAACACGTAGAGCGCGTTGAGCATGACAGCGTCGGCGGAGGTGTCGCCATTCGCCGTGACGCTGTCGTCATCACCGGCACGGTCCGTGATGGTGACGTCCGCGCTGCGGTAGGCGTATTCGATCTCCATCGAGATGTTCGGCGTGAAAGCCGCGCCGACCGCGGCGCCCAGGGTATAGCCGGTGTCGTAATCGAAGTCCGGGAGGGCGATCCGCTCCCCGTCCTCCTCGAGGGTGGTGTCGAAATTCGACGGCCAGGTCGCGCCTCCAAATCCCTTGAGATAAATCTCTCCCGGCGAAAACGCCTGCGCGGATGCCGTTCCCGCAACCCCCGCCAGCGCGATGACCGCCACGGCTGCGGCCCACAAAATCCGTTTCATGATTCTCCATCCCTCCCGGTTACATGTCCGAACAAAAATTACACCGCCCGCGATTACCGTACAACTGTTACGCATGAGCGCAGCGGGCCGGGATGGGGCAGGCCCCCGGCCTGGACGCTTTCAGCATCGGAGCCGGAACGCGGCGTCACATGGGCAGTTCAATCTGCGGCAGTGGACCGTTTGGACCTGGCTTTTGCGAAGGCCACGAAAGCGGCGTTGGGGCTGCGCAGGGCGGGTCTGCCGGAAGTCTCCCAGTGATGACGCCAGTCGGCCTCGAGCCGGTAGGGGTCGAGCCCTGGGGCCACGGCGCGCACGCGCTCATGGATATCGGTGTCGAGGACGGGGCCGTCCCTGCCGGTGCGCGGTCTGCGCGCGCGCACCCGCACCAGATCACCCTCCTCCAGCGCGACGGTATAGTCGGGCAGGCTGTCGGCCGCACCAATGTCGCGGATCATCCTGCGGAAGACCCGGCGGGGCGAGGTGGAGCCGGTTTTCTTCAGCAGCGTCTCGAGCCCCACATGCCACTCGGACTGGCGGCCGCAATGCTTGCGGGCGATCTCGTAGATCCGCCGCTCCAGGGGCTTGCGCAGGCGGAAATAGTCCCGGTGCAGGGTCAGCACGGATTTCGACACCACCGAGCGGTAGATCCAGTCCGAGAGCGTGATGGTGACCAGCACCATGCGTCCACCGCGGGCCTTGCGCAGGATCTCCCAGGCATCGATCAGGCCGAAGCCGCGGGTGCTCTCGATGCCCCCGGTTTCGATATTGGTGACGATGCGCGTGCCCGAGAGCCGGTCCAGCGCCTCGCGCAGACGCCGGTAGCCGTCGCCGGAGGTGTCGCGGTTGGTGGCGACCAGCAGGTCATGGGCGCGCAGATGCAGAACCGGCGAGGTGGGAAGCCCGGCATTAAGCGCGGCCATGAGCTGGCTCACACAGAAGATCAAAACGTCCTTGTCATGGATCGTGGCCAGGCCCTTGACCGAGGGAGTGACCTCGATCTGCGCCTCCCCGTGGGTATAGCGCAGGATCCTGCGGTCCGGCCGCGTGGCCAGGGTAAAGAGCGGATGCTCCATTGATGCCATGTCATCCTTGGGCGCGGCCCAGGGATAGTCGCAGATGAAAAGTTCACCTGGTGCCGCCACCGGTGCTGCCACACCGGTCCCGGTCGTCATGCTCTGCCCCATGAAACGGTTTTCCGTTTTCTATCGTGGTTTCAGTAACGCAAGACTGTGTCAGGCCCAGGATTCGCACAACCGTTCTTTTCGGGGCTTCGGATTCGGTTCCTCGTGGTTTTGGAATCGCATTAACGTGGTTCCGGATTCACCCGCACTGAAATCACGGAGAAATTTCCAATCAATTCCACGGGTTTGCGGAACCGGCAAAATCCCGTAACACACTATCTAACACTCAATAACACCATAAAATTTTATGGCCCCTCCGGATCACACGTATTCCGACAAAGAAAATCCATTGTTTTTGCTGGGAAAAATCAGATGAATATCGGTTTTCCTTTGATGTATCGCGATTTATGGTACATAAGTAGAAACGCGATACATGCGGAACCAAAGCCTTTCGGCCCCCTGCCCTGACAAGGATATCCAGACCATGGCACAGACAGGTGACAGCAGCCCTCCCCCCTATTTCAACATCTCGCCCGATGCCGCCCTGACCGAAATGGACGAGCCCGTCAGCACCGGGGGTTTTGCCGGTCTGGCCGCGCGCTGCGTGCAGGGGCGGGATGACCTGCAGACCTGGGGGCACCAGGAGGAGGGCGGTAAAACCCTGCGGCTCTTCTCGACCTGGGAGATCACCAAATATCTGATCCCCGTGGCCCAGGCCCATTTCCGCCGGGTGCTGCGGGCCAATCCCGACCTGCCCCAGGGACGCTCGGAAACGGAAGGTGGCGCCAAATGGTTCAGCCTCGACGAGGTGCTGGCCCTGCGCGCGCATTTCGCCGCGGAAGGCTCCCGGTCCAAGGAATACCTGCCCTACCGTCCCAAAGGGCTGCCCGCCAAGATCACGGCCGTGGCCAATTTCAAGGGCGGGGTGGGCAAGACCTCAACCGCGGCACATCTGGCCATGTCGGCCGCGCTCGACGGCTACCGGGTGCTGATTATCGATCTCGACAGCCAGGGGTCCATGACCTCGATCTTTGGCGGCAAAATCGCCGATGAGTGGGAGACGGTGTTTCCGCTGATCGCGCGGGATTACGCGCTGGGGCTTCAGGCCGAGAACCGGCGCCGGGTGGAGCGCGGTGACACCCCCCTGCCCCTTGATGACGTGCTGGACACGGCGCTCAACAAAACCGCCCAGGATCTGATCCGCAAAACCCACTGGCCGAACATTGATCTGATCGGCGCACAGCTCAACCTCTACTGGGCGGAGTTTCAGATCCCGGTATGGCGGACGAAACTGCGCGGCTGGAAGCTCTGGGAGGCCCTGTCAGGGGCGCTGGAACGGGACGGGGTGCTCAACGAGTATGACGTGGTCATCCTCGACACACCCCCGGCTCTTGGCTACCTGACCATCAACGGACTGGCCGCTGCGGACATTCTGCTGGTGCCGCTTGGCGCGTCCTTCCTGGAGTTTGACTCCACGGGGCGGTTTTTCGACATGCTGCACTCCACCTTCCATTCCATCGAGGAGGGGGAGAACCTGGCCGCACGGGCTCTGGGACGCCCGGAGACGCGCTTTGAGTGGGATGCGGTACGTGCGGTCATCACGCGCTATGACGGCGCCCAGCAGGCCGAGCTGGCGGCTCTCATGCAGGGATACCTCGGCCGCACCCTCTCGCCCTGGCGTCAGGACTACACCGCCCTGGTCGGTCAGGCCGGGGAACAGGTCAACGGCATCTATGAGGCGGATTACCGGGACTTCAACCGCGACACCTATGCGCGGGGACGGCGGACATTCGATGAGACCTATGCGGGCTTCAAGCGGCTGCTGCTGGGGTCCTGGCGGCGCGATGAGCTGGCCGGTGCCACCACCCGGCCCGTCAGGCGCCAGGAGGCCGTGTGATGGCCCGGCGACGTCTCATGCCTGGTGTGACCGGCCAGGGAAGCACCCCCGCGCCAGCGGCGCGCTCCGGCCCCCAGGCACCCATTGCCACCACCGTGGCGGATGCGGCGGGCACCGCGGCGCTGGAGGAGATGGCCGGCGCGTTGCAGTCGGCCCGGGATAGCGGGCGAATGATCCTCGATCTGCCGCTTGACAAAATTTCCGCCGATCACCTGAGCCGGGACCGCATTCCGGTTGAGGACGAGGAGATGGCCGCGCTGCGGGAGAGCCTGCGCCTGCACGGCCAGCGCACGCCCATCGAGGTTACGCCCCTGGAGGGCACCGCCCTGCCCTATGGGCTCATTTCAGGCTGGCGGCGGCTTCATGCGCTTAAGGCGCTCGTGGCGGAAACCGGTGAGAGCCGGTTCTCAACGGTTCAGGCCATCATCCGCAAACCCGACACGGTGGCCGATGCCTATGTGAACATGGTTGAGGAAAACGAGGTCCGGGTGGGGCTGAGCCAGTATGAGCGCGCCCGGGTGGCGGCGCTGGCCACGCAGCGCGGTATTTTCCCGACCGAGAAGGCGGCGCTGCTCGCGCTCTTTGCCTCCGCCAGCCGGGCCAAACGGTCGCGCATCCGGGCCTTCCTGGAACTTTATCATGCCCTCGACGGGGTGCTGCGCTTTCCGACCCATCTGCCGGAACGTCTGGGCCTGCAGCTTGTGGACGCGGTGCGGGCGGGAGAGGCCGGGCGGATTGCGGAAAAGATCGCGGCAGCGGATCCCGGGTCGCCGGAGGAGGAGCTGGAGGCTTTGCGTCAGGCGCTTGCGCCCGGAACCGCACCCGCCAAACCACGCCCCAAAAAAACGGCGGCGGAGACGGTGGAGATCGAACCCGGCATTGCCCTGGAGCAGTCGCTCAGTGGAAAGACCCTGACCCTGAAACTGCGCGGCAGGGGGGTGACGCCGGAGCTGCGTGACCGGGTGATGCGGGCGCTTAAAAACCTCGACTGAGCGGTTTGTCCGAAATGTTCCGCGCGCGGAACATTTGCCATGCGGGACGTTTTTGCATGCAGGCAAAGCCGTAGCGGGGCCGGGCCGCATTGGACGGCATGAACGTATTCATAAAATCGTGAGTTATTGGACGTATCCGGGTGCGGGTATGTGGGGCGCTTTTGGGCTTGAAATGGTGCGAAAGCGCCGTCGCCTGCGTCGGTAGGGAATTGCGGTGCGGGTTTCCCGCCTCACATCTCCTGACACCAGATTACCCGGTTTTTCGCGTGGGTCACCCGTGATGCGGTGAAATACCTGGCAATGTGGCGTTTTTGCCAGAAGCGCCCTTTGTCTACGGACGTTCCGCGCGCGGAACATGGGGCGACTCCGGGCAGCATTTCGTTAACGTGTTGAGTGGAAATCCGCTTATCTCAAACCCGCCGCAAATGCCTCTTTGCGCTTAATCGCCGTTTAACCAGTTCGGGCGATCCAGTTCCCTGTCAGACCGGCTGAGCCCCTTGCCACAAAGGCTTTCAGGGCCCGGGCGGTCGGAATTTCATACCTCCGTTCGGGCCGGTTGTTTCGTCGGACGGGGGACGGTTGGCAGCTGAAAACGGCGGCAGGGCGCAATGCCTCTCCGGGGTCCGGTTACGGGTCGTGGGTGGCATCCAGGAAAGGTGTGTCCGCGGTCCGGTTTTACGCTGTCTGGGCAGATCCCGGACGGTTCAAAAAAGGAACCGCCGTTCGGGGTGACGTAAGAGGCAAGGACCCCTTCCAGGAATGGCAACAGTCAAGGTATCAAACGCATCGCAGCTCAACTCCGCGATCAGAAGCGCCAGCAATGGCGACACCATTCAGCTCAAGGCCGGCAACTACGGCTCCGTGACGATCAACGGCATCAGCAAGTCAATCACCCTGACCTCGGAACAGGGCAGCAACCCGGCCTCGCTGAGCGGCCTGACCCTGCGCAACTCCGCCAACATCAAGGTGGATGACCTGAAATTCACCGGCAGCGGCAACGCGGTGGCGATCAATGACTCCAGGAACATCACCATCCAGGACTCCTCCTTTGCCGGCAACAAAAAGGGCATTGCCGTCAACCGGGCCGATGATATCACCATCCGCAACAACGATTTCACCAAGATGAACAATGACGCCATCGCCATGACCGGGGTGGACGGCGCGTTGATCGTTGGCAACCAGGTTAAAAACATGGCCACCGGTGGCGGTGCCCATCACGACATGATCCAGATCCACCCCACCCACGGGGCGTCCTCCAACATCACCATCCGCAACAACGTGCTCGACAGCAATGACACCTTCACCCAGGCGATCTATATCGGGTCGGGCACAACGCACAGAAACATTACGATCGACGACAACACCATAACCAGCGGCCACAAATACGGCATCCAGGTGGTTTCCAACGTGCGTGGGCTCGACATCACCGACAACGTGGTGGTCCAGGACCAGGCCGTGAACTCCAGCAGCGACCGTTATGTACCCGAGATCAACGTTTCCCGCGGTTCCTCGGATGTGGAAATTACGGGCAATACGGCCCATGAGATTTACAGCGGGTCCGGCAGCGGCTGGAAGGTGTTTGGCAACACCATCGTCAAGCCTGGCAGCAAGGTCACCGACGGCGGCACGGGGTCCGGTACCGGAGGCGGTGGAACCACTTCGGTGGTGACAAAGGACACCGACACCACCGTGACGAAGGCCGGGTCGGGCAAAACGGTGACCGCCGACGGGGACAGCATCAACGGCTGGACCAAGGTGGTGGCCCGCAACATGGATCTCGATGGCGGGGACACAATCGTGCTGAGGGATTTCGATGCCGGTACGTTCGTGAACGGCAATGACGGCAATGCGCTTGCGGTCAGTGATGGTGGCCGGGACGTGACCATCGACAGCCGTGCGGATGTCGAGGAGATCATCGCCCGGTCTTCCGACGTGCGCACGAAGGTCGAGGGCGATGACACGC
Source organism: Amaricoccus tamworthensis (assembly GCF_049800875.1). Classification (NCBI taxonomy): domain Bacteria; kingdom Pseudomonadati; phylum Pseudomonadota; class Alphaproteobacteria; order Rhodobacterales; family Paracoccaceae; genus Amaricoccus; species Amaricoccus tamworthensis. The sequence continues at coordinate 16,681 of NZ_JBNAFV010000016.1, forward strand.
TGGTTCTGCGCATTTCCCAGGATGACGGCACCATGGCCCTGCGTCTGGTTAATCTCGGGGATGTGGACGCGCTTCTGTAAGGGCCTTCCTTTCCCTCTCTCCGTGAGCCCGGATGTTCCGCAGCGGACATCCGGGTTTTTTCATGCCCGTTTAGGTCCACCGGACGTCGCGGTGTCACACCGCACGGGATTGTGGGGCCGGGGTGGGGCAAATCCCCGGTTTTCCCTTGACCCCAGGTCGGGAGCGGCCACATTTCCAGGGTATCCGCCATTTAAGACAGTTCAGATCCCTGGGAAGAGAAAACATGGTCAGACCCCATACCATCGTCACGCCAAACACCTGGGAGTTCCTCTCCGAGCCGATGATCGCGCCCACCGGCTTCCGGGAATATGACGCGCGCTGGAAGTTTCCCGAGGAGATCAACCTGCCGGGCATGACCGCCCTTGGCATGGGGATTGGCACCCAGATGTGGGAAAAGGGGCTGAAGCCCGAGATCGCGGTGGGCAACGATTACCGTGACTATTCGCTGGCCATCAAACAGGCCCTGATCCTGGGGCTTGTTCAGGCGGGAATCAGCGTGCGCGACATTGGTCCCGCGCTCTCGCCCATGGCCTATTTCTCCCAGTTCCATCTCGATGTTCCGGCCGTGGCGATGGTCACGGCCTCCCACAACCCCAACGGCTGGACCGGGGTGAAGATGGGCTTCGAGCGGCCGCTCACCCATGGGCCGGAAGACATGGCCCGGCTGCGCGACATCGTGCTGGAAGGCAAGGGCCAGACCCGGCCGGGTGGCGCAACTGGGAGACCGTCACGGGTGTGCGGGAGGCCTATATCGACGATCTGGTGGGGGATTTCCGCCTCTCCCGGCCGCTGAAACTCGTCTGTGCGACCGGCAACGGTACGGCGGGGGCCTTTGCGCCTGAGATTCTGCGGCGCATTGGCGCGGAGGTTGTGCCGCTGCACATCACACCCGACTACACCTTCCCCAACTACAACCCCAACCCCGAGGCCATGGAGATGCTCCATGACATGGCGGCCGCGGTGAAGGAAAGCGGCGCGGATCTGGCACTTGGTTTCGACGGTGACGGGGACCGCTGCGGCGTGGTCGATGACGAGGGTGAGGAGATTTTCGCCGATAAGATGGGCGTGATCATGGCCCGCGATCTCGCGAAGATTTACCCCGACGCGCAGTTCGTGGCGGATGTGAAATCCACCGGTCTCTACAAAACCGATCCGGTGCTTCAGGAGCATGGTGCGAAAACCGATTACTGGAAGACCGGCCACAGCCACATGAAGCGCCGGGTGAAGGAACTGGGCGCGCTGGCCGGTTTCGAGAAATCCGGGCATTACTTCCTGGCCGAACCCGTGGGGCGGGGCTATGACTGCGGCATGCGGGTGGCCGTGGAGGTCGCAAAGCTGATGGACAGGAATCCGGAGAAATCACTGTCGGACCTGCGCCGCGATCTTGGCCGGACCTGGTCGACGCCGACCATGTCGCCCTTCTGTCCCGATACCGAGAAATATGATGTTCTTGCCCGCATCGTGGAGAAGCTCGAGGCCCGTGCGGCTGAGGGGGGCTCCCTGGGTGGTCAGGCCATCACCGGCATCGTCACGGTCAACGGCGCGCGGGTGGAGCTGGAGAACGGGGGCTGGGGCCTTGTGCGGGCGTCATCGAACACGCCCAACCTGGTGGTGGTCTGTGAGAGCCCCGAAAGCGAGGCGCAGATGCGGGCGATTTTTGAGGATCTCGACGCCATCATCCAGACCGAACCCTCCATGGGGGAATACGACCAGAAGATCTGACGCCGTTCGTGTTTCGGTCATGAAAAAAACCCGGAGGTGTAATGCACCTCCGGGTTTTTCGTCAGGTGGAAAGATCCGGCCTTATTTGTTTTTGCGGCGGCGCTTAGCGGCGCCCAGCAGGCCAAGGCCACCGATGAGCAGCGGCAGGCTTGCGGGAAGCGGAACCGGGGCGCAGTCCTCGGCGTCGAAATTTTTGCCGCCCCAGCCGCCCTGGCCACCGAATTTCCTGTCGCCTTTTTTGTGGTCGAGCAGGCCGCCCAGACGGTCACCGAGTTTTTCGAACCTGTCTTTATGCTCGTCGAATTTGCCACCGAAATCGAATTTGCTGCCGCCAAAATCGATCTTTTTGATCTGCTGCGAAGACCCGCCGCCACGCTTCATGTCGAAGCCTTTCATGATCCCGGCGGATGCGGAAAGCGGCGAAAGCGTCATGGCACCGGCAACGATTGCGGCGGCGATAAGACCCTGAGTGCGGTTGATCATTTTTGTCCCCTTTAAACTGTATTCGGCCCCCCCTCAGAGGCCTTTCCCCTTCAGCCGTCACCGGTCCCGGCCGGTAACAAACTGGTGATGTTGTACCGTTCCGCAGCCTTTTCGATCAATTGTAATAAACTTGATTGGTTAATCGTATGGCGGCAGTTAAGCCGTGTTTTTGCGACTCCTGCGGGCTGTTTTTCAGGTCCGTGGAAGCGGTATGGAGGGTGTGGGGATGCAGGTCGGGATGGATATCGAATATGGCGACCGGGAGCGTAACAGGCTGGATCTGTATCTGCCCGATGATGTGAAAAATCCGCCTCTGGTTGTGTTCATCCATGGCGGGCGCTGGTGCCGGAATGACAAAAGCCAGATCACCCGTCACGACCGTGCCGCGAAACTGGTGGAGGCGGGCCTTGCCGTGGCCTCCATCAACCACACCTGGAGCACCGAAGCACGCTGGCCGGTTCAGCGCGATGATCTGCACCGGGCTTTTGCGTTTTTGCGCGCCCGTGCTGGGGTTCATGGCTATGATGGCAGCCGTGTCGCGGTATGGGGGCAGTCCTCGGGGGCGCATCTTGCGCTTTGGGCGGCTTTTGATCTGGCCGGGAATGCGAAGACCCGGCTGGCCGCCCTGGTGTCCTGGTATGCGCCGTCGGATCTCGGGCGGCTGACGGAGGATCGCCTGGCCGATGGTGTGACCCGGAATTCGGTCCCGACCGGCGGAGCGGCCCCGGAGGATATTCTGATTGGCGTGAGGGTGGAGGACAGCCCCTCCCGCGCCGATGCGGCCAGCCCGCTGTGTTTTTTGCGGAGCCTGCCAGGTGATACGCCTTTGCCGCCCGCACTGCTGGTTCATGGGACAGCCGATACCGTTGTATCCCCCCTTCAGACGCGGCGGCTGTTTGATGTGATGCGGGGGCGTCCAGGCGTGCGGACCGTGGAGCTGCGCCTGGTGGAGGGCGCGGGGCATGGGGGCGATGGTTTCGATGCGGAGGTCGAACCCGCTGTCGGGTTTCTGAAACGGGCCTTCGGGGCGCCTCGGGACAGGTGCTCCAAAGCGTTAAGCGAAACCCCTGATTCACTCAGGACCGCCTGAAATCACGGTTTTCAATGCGTGGGGTGTTTCAGGTCATTGGTCAAACGTCGTGGCCCCGGGTCTTCCGGCGGTGCCTGATGGTGCCGATCAGGGCCAGGCCGCCCACGAGCAGGGGCAGGGAGGCGGGCAGGGGGACCGGCAGCACTGTAGCCGGGGTTGGGCCGCGTTTTTTCCCGCGATGGCCCTGCCGGCCGCTGTCAGGGCGTCCCTGCGGGTCGATCAGCATGTCATTGAGACCAAGATAGCCGTTTTCGCCGGTCCAGCCCTGTTTCGTCCGGGATGTGGTTTTGCCCAGCGACACGCTTTTCCGGCCTTTTGAGGGCGAGGTCTCCCAGGTGGCGCCATGCCCTTTCAGGGGCGCGGCCATGGCCTCTGACGGGGCCTCCAGCAGGAGGGCTCCGGCGGTGATGGCAAGAGCCATGCTGAGTGTTTTCATGCGTCCGCTCATGACTGGCCCGTTCTCTTTCCGGCGGGGTGCCGCGCGGTGCTGATGGTACAGGCCCGCGACTGGCAGCGGCAATCATGTTAGGATTTTGTGGTTAATGCGGTGTTGACCAGGCGGGGAGGGCGGCCCCAAAGAAAAAGGCCTTCCCGAATGCCGCCGGAAAGGCCCTGTCGTGACTGTATGTGAGGCCCGGTCCTAGAAGGAGCCGTCCTTCTGGAAGGGCACGGCCAGTGTCCGGAACAGGATGCGGATGTCCATAAGCAGCGAGTGGCTGCGGATGTATTCCAGATCGAACCGGACCCGCTCATGGGCCATTGCAACATTCTCGACCGGTCCGCGGTTGCCATTGACCTGGGCAAGCCCCGTTACGCCTGGGCGGACCCTGTGGCGCTCGTGGTAATGGGGGATCAGCTCCTCAATGTCCTTGCCCTCGACCTCAAGCACCAGCGCGTGCGGGCGTGGACCCACCAGCGACATGCGGCCGCAGAGCACGTCCCAGAGCTGGGGCAGTTCATCAAGGCAGGTCCGGCGCAGGAAACGGCCGATCCGGGTGACCCGGTCATCGTCGCGCGTTGCCTGACGGCGGCCGGACATGTCGGTTCCCTCAACCCGCATGGTGCGGAATTTCGTGACCACGACCACCTCGCCGCCGAGGCCGTAGCGGGGCTGGCGGAAGAAGATCGGGCCCGGGGAACTGGCCCGGATGCCAAAGGCTGTCATCAGAAGGATCGGGGAAAACGTGATGAGGAGTATGAGGGCCCCGAGGCGGTCCATCATGGATTTGACCCGCCAGGACAGTCTGCGCTGCCGTCGGCGTGCGTCCCTGAGGATGAGGGATCTGAATTCAGCGGGTGTTCCGGCATACTTCCGGTGTCCATATCCTGGTACGGCGAGACCGGTATCCAATTCCGCGATATGTGTCATTTAATCTACCTAAAATCGTCCCTGCACACAACAAACGGGATATGCGACACGGGCGTCTCAGCGACGGTCTACGGGTCCAGCGGGCCGGAAAGCCCCTGTGCCTTTCTGAACGCCTCCGGGAAGCCTTTGTGGCGACGCCATCAGTTTGTTGGATGAGTTACCCCTCTCATCGCGTTTTATTAAGCCATTATTTATCCTTAAATTCAAGGAAATTTTGGCTAAAACCGTCAGGGATGGCTCCTCTCTGCCAGGAAATTATGCAGGTGTGGCAAATCGGCTGTTTTGCGGGCGTTCCGTGTTTGGGAGCGCCGGGGGGGACCTGGGGGCAACCCCATGATTTCAGGGATTTTCCCGCTTTGGGAGCCGGGATTTGGAGCCGCCGGGCCGTGATTTTTGGCGTATTTTTCTTTCGAATGCGGGAACCGGCCGGGTGTGGCCGGAGTTTGCCGCGCTACGGGAATCAGCGTGGGCGCATGTTTCGGTTTGAAACGGGCCGGAACCCTGGTTTATCTGCGGGGGCTGGTTCAGGCACGGTGCGGGACCCGCTTTGCAAAAAGGATGCGTGGGACATGGGCTCGGACGAACCGGTGATCAGTGTGGTCATTCCCCATCTCAACCAGCCCGAAAACCTGCGCGCCTGTCTGGCCTCGCTGGAGGCGCAGCGCGGGGATGGCGTGCCGTTCGAGGTGATCGTGGTGGATAACGGCTCGCCGGAACCTCCCGCCGCGGTTTGCGCGGATTTCGGGGGTGTTCGTCTTGAGGTTGAAACAACCCCAGGGCCCGGGCCCGCGCGCAGCCATGGCGCCGGGCTTGCCCGTGGCGGAATTCTTGCCTTTATCGACAGTGACTGTACCGCCGATCCAGGCTGGTTTTCCGCAATCGCGGCGTATTTCCGGCGAAAGGATGCCGCGGATGCCCTGGGCGGGCAGGTGCGCATTGCGCCGGTCAATCCGGAAGACCTGACCATGGTGGAGGCCTTTGAGAGTGTTTACGGCTACCGTATGAAGCTCTTCATCGAGCGGGACAACTATGCGGCGACCTGCAACATGGCCGTGCGGCGGGAGGTCTTTGAAAAGGTGGGGCCCTTCGCGGGCATAAACGTGGCCGAGGACATGGACTGGGGGCAGCGGGCCACGGCGATGGGATACCGCATCGAGTACGTGCCGGAAATTGGAATTCACACGCCCGCGCGGGAGAATTTCGCCGATCTGACCCGCAAATGGGACCGGCATATCGCCCATGACTTCGAGGTGGTGCCGGCAGGGATCGTGCCCCGTCTGAAGTGGCTTTTGCGGGCCGCTGCGCTTGCGGCGTCGCCCCTGGCGGAGATCCCCACCATTGCCAGGACGGGGTATCTCAGCGGTTTTGGCGACCGGCTGCTGTGTTTGCGCGGGGTGGTGCGCATCCGCTGGTACCGGGCCTGGAAGATGCTGCAGCTGGCTTTCGGGGCTGACGGGTCGCGCATGAGCGGTGGCTGGCACCAGACCGGCGGTCGGGGATAGTGCCCCGGTCCGGGACCCTTTTGTCCTAAAACCCCTCCACCACGATTTTGCCCCTGGCCTGACCTGTTTCCACAAGCCGGTGGGCCTCACGGATGGATGCCTGGAGCCGGACTGTCACCTGCATCAGGGCCGCAGCCCGTCTCTTTTTGGCATCAGCGAAAGCGACGGAGAACGGGAGAAGACACCGACGCCTGCTGAAGCTTTTCGATCCTGCGGGCCATCAGAAAGGGTTTTCCTCATCAGGGTCGACCATGCCGCGCCCGTGGCACTGCCAGCAGGGCCACTGGAAATGAAGTTTCCCATCCGGCTGCCGTTCAACCTGATTGCCGTTGCAGGTAAAGCAAAAGGTCAGAGACCTGCCCTGATGGATAATATCGGCCGTGTGTATGGTGATATCGTCATCGATCCGTTTTCTCGGCATTCTCTTCCCCCTTTCACGTGATAACAGCCCGCGCGGGCCTGTTACGTCAGGAATATGATCCTACGGCCAAACTGTCCGGGTTGGCCATATACCGGTTGCAGGGGAGGGAGGCCCGGTTCCCTGCGGCAGAGATCCAAACAGGGCCGCGCGGGGCTAACCGGCGGGGCTGAAGGAGATTTTCCTGTCGGGAAAGGCTTTGCCCAGGGCGGTCATGGCGTCGAGCCAGTCGCTGCCGCCCCACTGGTTGAGAAAGGCGTAGGTTTTACCGTTCAGCCGCATGAGATCCGCGTCGTCGCAGAAATAGCGGATGGGGTCGAAGCGGCGGCCTTCGGCCGCGCGCATTTCACCGGCAAGGCGCAGGAACTCCTCCCGGCCGACCTCACCCTCCACCGCGATGAGCGCCCGGTTTGAGCGCGGGCCGCAATGGGCCGCGACCTCCTCCGGTGCCACGCCGGTTTCCACCAGATACCGGAAGGTGCGGTGGATGACGCGGCGCTTGGGCTCGGCGGTGAAGCGGCTGTCGCCCAGGGTAAGGTCATAGCGGGTGTAATCGGCGCCACCCGCACGGGCGGCGCGCTCGCGGCGGGCCTTCTCGCGGACCTGAACCTGGTATTCAGCGGCCTCGGGCAGGGGGATGACCTGCTGCACGTCCACCAGCACCCGCCCGTCCAGCTCATAGGGCTGCAGGCGCACGCAGCTTATGTCGATGGCCCGTTCCAGAAGCCACAGAACGGAGCCGGTCAGCTCACGGGAAAATTCCGCGGAGGCCAGAACGATCCGCACGTCCTGGGCAAAGGCGTCCTCATCCGGCTCATCCCAGCCGAGAAACTCCAGCAGTTCGGCGCGGGCCTGGGAGCCATCGCTCCCCGAGGCGGCGAGATGGCGGGAGAAGGCGTCCACGGCCTGGTCAAAGGTCATGGTCGAGATCATGGCCGCGTAGCGGATGGCCTGAAGCTCCATGTGGCCGCCATCCTCGGTGCGTTTGAGCTCAATCACCACAGGATTGGCGTTGCGGTCGATCCCGAGCAGGTCGATCCGCCGCCGGGCGCCCTCCCAGTCCCCGAACTCCTCGGCGATGACGAGGGTGTCGGGGGAGATGACGGCAATGTTTTCGCGCAAAAGCCGCTGCAGGTCGTGGCGTTCCCGCATCTGGACCCGTTCAAAGCTGGTTCTGTCGAGGGGGCGTATCCCTTCGCTGGCAAATTCGTAGATCGGCATGGATGCCCCTCCCTGAGCCGGACATGGAGCCGTGTATTCAACCTTAACGCGAGCGCCGGGGCAAGCGGTGGCTTCATGCCCCGGGGGAGGGGCGGGCAGGTGCGGATGCCGGATCAGGAGGCGAGGTCGAGGACCATCCGGCCCTCGATTTCACCCTTTTTCATCCGCTGAAAGATCGTGTTGATCTCCTCAAGCGGGGCGGTGTCGATGGTGGCTTTCACCTTGCCGTCCCCGGCGAATTCCAGTGATTCCCGCAGGTCGAGACGGGTGCCCACGATTGATCCGCGCACCGTCACCCCGTTCAGCACCATGCCAAAGATGTTGAGCGGGAAGTCCCCGGGCGGCAGGCCGTTGAGGGAAATCGTGCCGCCGCGGTCGACCATGCCGACGGCCTGTTCAAAGGCCTTTTCGCTGACCGCGGTGACGAGGGCCGCCTGAACCCCGCCGCCGGTTTCCCGCACCACCGTGGCCGCGGGATCCTCATCGGTCCGGGCGTTCACGGTCACTTTCGCGCCAAGGCGCCGGGCCAGGTCGAGCTTGGCGTCATCGACATCGACGGCCACCACGTTCAGACCCATGGCCACGGCGTACTGAACCGCCATGTGGCCCAGCCCGCCGATGCCCGAGATTGCCACCGTGTCGCCGGGCCTGGTGTCGGTCACCTTCAGGCCCTTGTAGACGGTCACACCGGCGCAGAGCACCGGTGCGATACTGTTGAAATCGACATTCGCGGGCAGGTGTCCGACATAGCCCGGGTCGGCAAGCACGTATTCCGCGAAACCGCCATTGACCGAATAGCCGGTGTTTTTCTGGCTTTTGCAGAGGGTTTCCCAGCCGCCGAGACAGTGCCGGCAGTGACCGCAGGCGGTATAGAGCCAGGGCACGCCGACCCGGTCGCCCTCCTTCACATGGGTCACGCCCCGGCCCACGGCCGAGACATAACCCACCCCCTCATGACCGGGGATGAAGGGCGGTTCCGGTTTGACCGGCCAGTCCCCGTCCGCGGCATGCAGGTCGGTGTGGCAGACACCGGAGGCCTGGATGGCGACCTGGATCATGCCAGGCTCGACCTCCGGAACCGGCGCCTCCTCAATCCGCAGGGGCGCGCCGAGTTCGCGGACAACGGCGGCTTTCATCGTCTTTGGCATTGTTGCGACTCCCTAGAAGAATCCGAGCTTGTTGGGGTTGTAGCTTACCAGCATGTTTTTGGTCTGCTGATAGTGGTCGAGCATCATGCGGTGGTTTTCGCGTCCGATGCCGGACTGTTTGTAGCCGCCAAAGGCCGCGTGTGCCGGATAGGCGTGATAGTTGTTGACCCATACCCGGCCCGCCTCGATGCCACGGCCAAAACGGTAGCAGGTGTTCATGTCCCGTGACCAGACCCCGGCGCCGAGCCCGTACATGGTGTCATTGGCCAGCGCCATGGCCTCCCCGGCATCCTTAAAAGTGGTCACGGAGACGACCGGGCCGAAGATCTCCTCCTGAAAGACGCGCATTTTGTTGTGGCCCTTCAGGATGGTGGGCTGGATGTAGAAGCCGTTTTCCAGATCCCCGGTCATTTGGGCGGCGGCCCCGCCGGTGAGCACCTCCGCGCCCTCCTCGACGCCGATGGTCAGATAGGAGAGGATTTTCTCCTGCTGCTCGGCACTGGCCTGGGCGCCCACCATGGTGGCGGGATCGCGCGGGTCACCCTGTTTGATGGCTTTTACCCGCGCGATGCAGCGCTCGATAAAGGCCTCGTAGATGTCCTCCTGGATCAGCGCGCGGGAGGGACAGGTGCAGACCTCACCCTGATTGAAGGCAAAGAGCACGAAGCCCTCCACGGCCTTGTCGAGAAACGCGTCATCCTGGGCCATCACGTCGGAGAAGAAGATGTTGGGGGATTTCCCGCCCAGCTCCAGCGTCACCGGAATCAGGTTCTCGGTGGCGTATTTCATGATCATGCGGCCCGTTTGCGTCGAGCCGGTGAAGGCGATCTTGGCGATGCGGGGCGACTGTGCCAGCGGCGCACCCACCTCGGCCCCGTAGCCGTTGACGATGTTCAGGACACCCGGCGGCAGCAGGTCGCCGATGATTTCCGCCAGAACCATGATGGCGGCGGGGGTCTGTTCGGCGGGTTTGAGGACGATGCAATTGCCCGCGGCCAGCGCCGGGGCGAGTTTCCAGGCGGCCATCAGGATCGAGAAGTTCCACGGGATGATCTGGCCCACGACGCCGAGCGGCTCATGGTAGTGATAGGCTACGGTATCCGCGTCGATCTCGCTCATCGTGCCTTCCTGACCACGCAGAATACCCGCGAAATAGCGGAAATGATCGGCCGAGAGGGGGATGTCGGCGGCCATGGTCTCGCGGATGGGCTTGCCGTTGTCCCAGGTCTCCGCCGTGGCGAGGCGTTCGAGACTGGCGTCGATCGCATCGGCGATTTTGAGCAGGATGTTCGCCCGCTCCGCCGCCGGCGTGGCCCCCCAGGCGGTTTTCGCCCCATGGGCCGCATCCAGTGCCAGGTCCACATCCGCCGCACCCGAGCGGGCCACCTCACAGACGATGGCGCCGGTGATGGGCGTGATGTTGTCGAAATACACTCCGCTGACGGGGGGCGTGAATGTGCCGCCGATGTAATTGTCGTAGCGGGTTTTGAAGGGTGACGTGAAACGCGTGTCGACCTGGGTCATCTCATTCATGGGTTTTCCTCCGTTATGCGCCCGACTCCCGTGTTCGGGTCTGGAATGACCCTGGCGGCCGGGACGGTGGGCTGTCAGCCGGGGTGGCGCGGTTTGGGGCGGGGATGTGTTTCAGAACCGGGACAGGTCGGGGCGGTTTTTCGCGAAGTACCGCCGGTTCGGGGACCTGGACGGGTTACATGCCCTGGAACCGGTTCCCGGAGCGGCGTGTTGTTCCGTCAGGAGGGTTTGGCCCGTTTTCCTTTCATGCCGATGGGCCGGACCCGACACGGATGCATGGCCGCCGGCCCGCCGGCATGGCGGCCCGTGACAGGAAGGCAGAACCATGACCTCTACCGATATTGCCATCGACGGCCCCGATACCGCCCGCGCAAAAAGCCGGGAGACGGGCAAAACGGCGGCGCTCTACCGCATGGACATGCCCGGGCATCTCTGTCCCTTCGGGCTGAAATCGAGATCCCTGCTGAAGCGCCGGGGCCATGAAATCGACGACAACCTGCTGACAAGCCGGGAGGAGGTGGACGCTTTTCTGGAGGCGCATGGGGTGGAGACGACACCCCAGACCTTTATCGACGGTGAGCGGATCGGCGGCTATTCCGGGCTGAAAAAGCATTTCGGTCTGAAGGTCCTGGACGGGGATGAGACGACCTATACGCCGGTGGTGGCGATTTTCGGCGCGACCGCGCTGATGGCCCTGGCGGTTGTCCTGAACCTTTATGACGGTTTCCCCGTCGCGGCTTTCCTCAAATGGTTCTTCGCCATCTCGATGGTGGCCCTGGCGATCCAGAAGCTGCAGGATGTGGAGGGGTTCGTGAACGGGTTCCTTGGCTATGACCTGCTGGCCCGGCGTTACGTGCCCTATGGCTACGCCTATCCCTTTCTGGAGCTTTATGCGGGTATTGGCATGATGGTTCTGATCGGGTCCGGCAGCCCGCTGATCTGGCTGGTGGCGCCGGTGGGTGTTTTCATTGGCACCATTGGGGCGGTCAGTGTCATCAAGGCGGCCTATATCGACGGGCGCGATCTGAAATGCGCCTGTGTCGGGGGTGGGTCGAATGTGCCGCTGGGCGCGATCTCGCTCAGTGAAAACCTGATTATGGCCGGTATGGGCCTGTGGATGCTTGGTCTGTGGTTCGTGACGGCCTGACGGCCCTGTTCGCTCAGTTTCCCAGTCCCAGGCGCTTCATGCGGCGGTAGAGGGTGGCGCGGCCCACGCCCAGGGCGCGGGCGGCCTCCGAGACATTGCCGTTTGCCCGCGCCAGAGCCCGTATCACGGCGGCGCGTTCGCCCTTCTCGAAGCCGGACGGGCCGTCACCGCGGCCGAACAGGTCCGGGGCCGGGCGGGGTTTCAGGGCGCCGTCGGGCTCAAGCCCGAAGGCCCTGCGCGCGTCGCGGGTGGCGCCGACCACGATGTCATCGGCATCCACGGCCAGAAGCGCACCGCCGCCCGCGCCGCCCTCTCCCGCCACGATGATGCGGGCTTTGGGCCAGGAGGCGCGGAAGAAATCGGCCTCGATGGCCCGGGCGGTTTCCTCCACCATGGCCGTTGTCAGCCGGTTGTAGCTCTCGGTCTGGTCGGCGCGGGCCGAGGAGACGTCCAAAGCGGCCAGCAGGCGTCCGTCGGGGCCAAAAATGGGCGCGTCCATGCAACTCATGCCGATATTGCGGGCCAGGAAATGCTCATCGCGGTGGATGGTGACCTGGCGGCGCTCGGTTAGACAGGTGCCGATGCCATTGGTGCCCTCGGCGGCCTCGCTCCAGTCGGAGCCAGGGCAGAGCCCCCAGTCCTGGAATGTTTCCTCATCCGCTTCGGGACAGCGCTGGTCGAGGACAATGCCGTCCGCATCGGTCAGCAGAACCGCGCAGCCCGCGTTCCCCACCAGGCCAAACAGCCGGTCGAGGCGTGGCTCGGCCACCCGCATGAAGTGTTCCAGCCTTTCGCGACGCTCCTTCAGGCCGGCCGCGTCAAGCCGTTCGCCGGAGGTTCCGGTGGCGGGATCCAGCCCGTGGCGCTCCGCCGAACGCGACCAGGAGGCGGCAAGAGGAGAGCGCGCGGCCGCGGAGCGCGACTGCACCGTGCTCATCACCTTTTCCACGTGACTGGTCCTGTTCCCGGAGATGTTCCGTCCCTCCTCCCGGGCGGAACAATACTCTCCCGCCGCGGGGCTGGCAATTTTTTAGCGTGCCGGACGTGGTGCGGAGGGCGGGAAGCCCGTTAACCTTTTTACGTTTACCAACCGCTCAAAAAGGCCTCTTTCCCGTCATTTTCATGTGACCTGGCAGGAACAGAAGGAGAAAATTGTGATGTGCGTTATTCATTCCCTAAATAAGCGGTGCTATGGCCCCCATATACCTGTTACGATACCGGAATGGTTGCGGAAATGTGTTCAGGGCATGTGTGTTTGGGTAATGTGGTATGGGAATGTCGGGTACCTTGAAAATCTATGACGATCATTTTGGACTGACGGAACGGCCGTTTACGCTGCTGCCCGATCCCGATTTCCTCTACTGGTCCGACAACCATACCCGCGCCTATGCCATGCTCGAATACGGCATGCTGACCCATGCGCCGCTCACGGTGATCACCGGAGAAATCGGGGCGGGCAAGACCACGCTTCTGCGTCATCTGCTGCGCTCCCTGCCCGAGGAGTTCACCGTAGGGCTGATTTCCAACGCCCAGGGCAACCGGGGCGAGCTTTTGCACTGGGTTTTGATGGCTTTGGGCGTGCCCACCTCCAGCAACGCATCCTATGTGGAGCTGTTCGCGCTCTTTCAGGACTTCCTGATCGAGGAATACGCTGCCGGACGGCGGACCATGCTGATCTTTGATGAGGCGCAGAACCTGGCGGTGGAGACGCTGGAGGAGCTGCGCATGTTCTCCAACATCAACGCCGACAAGGATGAGCTTATCCAGATGGTTCTGGTGGGCCAGCCGGAGCTGCGCGATCTTATCGCCCAGCCACGCCTTGTGCAGTTCGCCCAGAGGATTGCCGCGGAATACCATCTGCCGGGCATGACCGCCGAACAGGTTCAGGACTACATCAACCACCGGCTCAGCGTGGCCGGGGCCGATCATGAAATTTTTACTCCCGCCGCCTGCGAATGTGTGTATCAGGCGTCGCGGGGGGTGCCGCGGCTCGTAAACCAGATTTGCGATTACGCGCTGGTATACGCGTTTACCGATGGTAAGGACATTGTGGATGCCGCCGTGATTGAGCAGGTCGCGACGGATCGACGCATGCATGGCAATCTGAAACTGGCGGTCTGAGGCCGCTTTCGGAAACATATCGGGTGGCCCGGCGCGCGGTCACCGGCAGGAACGTTACGGATGGCAGAGTAAAACGATGGGCAAGCTGGATCTGAAATTCTACTGGGCGATATTTTTGCGCCGGTCGCCGTATTTTATGCTGGTGGCAGCCCTTCTGACCGCGATCGGGCTGACGGTGGCGTTTATCCTGCCCCCGGTCTACATCTCGCGGGCCTCGATCCTGGTGGAGCCGCAGCAGATTTCCGGCAATCTGGTGCAGTCCACCGTGGCCATCGATCCCTATCAGCAGATCCAGATCCTGCAGCGCCGGGTGATGACCCGCGCCAGCCTGTTCGATCTGGCGCAGAAAACCGGCATTGCCGCGGACAACCCGGAGGCCACCACCGAGGACATCATCCAGAACACCGCCCGGCGCATCGTGTTCTCGGGCGGCGAGCCCCAGGAGGTGACCCGCAACGGACCGGCTCCGGAAGCGATCATGATCGGTGTCTCCTTTGAGGCCGAGGATGCGGCCCTTGCGGCGCGCGGCGCCAATGAGGTCGTCAGCCTCATTCTGCAGGAAAACCTGCGCAGCCGTACCAGCAAGGCCGAGGAAACCGTGCGGTTCTTCGAGGCCGAGGTCGAGCGGCTGAGCGCCGAGCTTGAGGAAACCTCCGCGGCCATTTCCGCTTTCAAGACCGACAATGTGGAAAGCCTGCCCGACAGTCTCGAAACCCGTCGCCAGCAGCAGTCCCTTGAGCAGGAGCGGCTTCTGGCGCTGGAGCGTGAGGAAAGCGCGCTGCGCAACGAGCGGGCCACCACGGTCTGGGTGTTTGAGCGGACCGGCACCACCGGTAATCTCGTGACCCGCAGCCCGGAGGAAACGGAACTGGAGGCGCTGAAAAGCGAGCGCATCAAGCAGCTTGCAGTCTATGCGCCCACCAGTTCGCGCATCCGCATTCTCGACACGCGCATTGCCGCCCTTGAGCGGCTTGTTGAGGAGCAGCGCGCCACGCGTGTGGTTGAGGGAGGCGGGGATCTTGCCGCCGGCCCCAGTTCCGAACTTGAGCTTGAACTGGCCCCGATCGACGCCCGTCTGGAATTCATCGCCCAGGAAAAGGCCCTGATCGAACAGACGCTGGTGGATCTGCAGAGCTCCATTCAGCAGACCCCGTCCAACGAGATGACCCTTGAGCGTCTGGAGCGTGAGATGGCCGGTCTGCGCGCCCAGCATGACAGCGCCACCTCGGGCCTTGCCCAGGCCCAGGCCGGTCTGCGTATCGAGCTTGATGCCCAGGGCGAGCGGTTCACGGTGATCGAGAACCCGGTCGAGCCCACCGGTCCCGAAAGCCCCAACCGCAAGCTGATTGCCATGGCCGGCATGGCCGGAGGTATTGGCGCGGGCCTGGGTCTGATCGTGCTGATGGAACTTCTCAACCGCAGCATCCGCCGTCCGGTGGACCTGACATCGACACTGGGCATCCAGCCCATCGCCACCATTCCCTATATCCGCACCGCGGCCGAGGCGCGGCTGCGCCGGGGGCTGATCGTGGGGTCGCTTTTGTTCGTGCTGGTGGTGATCCCGCTGGGACTGTTCCTGGTGAACACCTATTACATGCCGCTTGATCTTCTGGTGGACCAGATCCAGGAGATCGTCCGGCCCGGGTCGGCCCCGGAAATTGCGGAACCCGCGCAGCAGTAACCGGTACAGACCGGCACTGCCGGCCGTTTAAGGAAGAGAGTATGGAACGCATTCAGGCAGCCATCCAGAAGGCCAAGGGAAAACGCGGCGACGCTCCGGCCCGTGCCGGACGCCGTCCCGTGGGCGTGTTTGAGGCCTCCAGCACGACGGCGCGCGCCACCAACGACCAGCAGGAGGCCAATCCGGCCTGGGACGCGCTGCCGGAGTTCGAACCGGATCCAAAGCTGATGATGAAAAACCGCGTTATCACCTTTGCCGATACCGACCCGAGCCACACGGCCTTTGACATGCTGCGCACCCGTATTCTGCGGACCATGCGCCAGAATGACTGGGTGTCCCTGGGCATCACCTCGCCCACGGCGAGTTGCGGCAAGACCATGACCAGCCTCAACCTTGCGTTCAGCCTGGCGCATCAGCCGGATCTGCGCACGGTTCTGGTGGATCTCGACCTGCGCCGTCCCATGGTGGGTAAAACCCTCGGCATCGAACGGCCCCAGTCCATGGCCAGCATGCTTCAGGGCACGCGCCCCATTGTTGAGAATTTTGTGCGCCACGGCTCAAACCTGGCGATTGGCACCAATGCCGCACCGATCAGGAACTCCTCGGAGCTTCTGCTGAATGCGGCCACCACGGAAGGCGTGGCGCGGTTGCGTTCCGCCTTCCAGCCCGATGTAATTATTTACGACCTGCCGCCCATGATGATGAGTGACGACGCCATGGCGTTTTTGCCGCATATGGACTGCATGCTTCTGGTGGCGGGTGCGGAAAAGACAAGTCTTGATGAGGTTGATACCTGCGAACGGGAGCTTTCCGAGAACACCAATCTGCTTGGGGTTGTTCTTAACCAGTGCAGGTATACTTCTGATTCGTACGGATACTACTGATCCTGCCGGGAGGATGTTTTTGTGCGGCGGTCGTCCCGGACCGGCCGGCCCCTGATCATGTGCAGGTGGTGAAACAATGCTTTATTCCGGACTGAGCGAGGCCCCGCTGTCCGAACGGGTTTTTGATGTATGTATTGCCGGAGGCGGACCTGCCGGTATTACCCTGGCGCGTCGGCTTGCATCCCAGGGCATGGATGTTCTTCTCATGGAGGGGGGCGGTCTGGAACTGACCGTTGAATCCCAGGACCTCTATGACGGTAAAAACATTGGTCTCGACTATTACGAGCCCTATACGGCGCGGCTCCGCTATCTGGGCGGGTCGTCCAACCACTGGGGCGGGCGCTGCCGGGAACTGGATGCGATGGATTTCCATTCCCGCCCCTATCATCCCCTGAGCGGCTGGCCGCTTGAGAAGGCGGAACTCGACGCCTATGCCGAGGAGGCGGATGCCATTCTCGAGATCGGCCCGCGCTCCGCGGTCCCGGACACGACCGTGAAACTGGGCGGGGAGACGGTGGAGCGTCTGACCTACCGTCACAGCCCGGTGAAATTTCTCGAAAAGTATCTCGATGAGCTGAAGGCGGCTCCGAACATCCATGTGGTCATCAACGCGAACCTCGTGGACCTGGAACTGAACGAGGGGCTCAAATCCGTTCGTCATGCGGTGTTCCGCTCCCACGATCCCGGGGAGCGGGAATACCGGATTTCGGCCCAGGCCTTCTGTCTGTGCATGGGCGGTCTGGAAAATCCCCGTTTCATGCTCAACGTCAACCGCCAGGTGCCGGCGGGGATCGGGAATGAAAATGACCTTGTTGGCCGTTATTTCATGGAGCATCCGCATTTCGTCATTGGGGACATCCTGTTTGAGGATACGGTGCCCGAGACGGAAAACTATTCCATGCCGATGGATTTCCAGGATGACCGGGAGATGCTCAATTTCTCCGTGCGCGTGGTGACCGAAAAGCTGCATCTTCTGCGGGAGGTCAGCCGTACGGCCCTGTGTGCCACATCCTTTGGCGAGCGTCTGGCCCGGGCCGTGCTGGGGCGCAATATCGACTGCGACGTGGGCGGTGCGGACGAGTATTTCGATGCGCGCGCCTTTCTGGCGGACAATCCGGTCGGTCACGTGCAGGTCAATACCGAACAGTTCCTCAATCCCGACAGCCGGGTGACGCTGCTCGATGAGACCGATGCTCTGGGCATGCGGCGCATCGCAGTGGACTGGCAGCTTGCCGATGAGGATTTCCATACCATGCGTGTGGCCGGGGAATGGATCGGCCAGCGTGTCGCCGCCGAGGGGCTTGGCCGCGTGCGCCTGCGCGACTGGCTTCTGAACCGGGACATTGCGCCGCCGGGCGCGGATGAGGAAATGCCTGGCGGGCATCACCACATGTGCACCACCCGCATGAGCGACGATCCCAAACAGGGGGTGGTTGACCGCAACTGCCAGGTGCACGGGGTGGAAAACCTCTTTATTGGGGGCTCGAGCGTGTTTGCCACCGCCGGGCATGCCAACCCGACCTATTCCATCGTGCAGCTTGCGCTGCGCCTGGGAGATCATCTGGGAGAGGCGCTGCAGCAGCAGTCCATGAATGTGGGACGCGGGCTGTCTCCGGCGGGACGGACATGAGCCCAGGGCTGCGTGGCCCGCGAAAATTTGTTTGAACATTTACATGCGAAAGGTGGACTACATCATGAAAACACGACGCGGATTTTTCCGGTTGCTGCTCTCCGGGCTGCTGGCATCCCGGTTTGCTCCGGCGGCCTGGGCCTCACCGGTCCCGGAAAAGGGTTTTCACATGGTCAATGGCTGGATTTTGACCGACAGCGATGTTGAGGTGCTGAGCCGCTACGAAAGCTGATGTTCAATGCCGTGCCGGGGGGGCGCGGCGCCGGTGGACCGGAAAATGACCCGGTCCGCATCCCGTCCCGGATGGTGACGTTCCGGACGGGAGTTTCTTTTCTGTTGGGGTGATCCTTTAATGATTGTCGATGCGGGTGTCGTTGACCGGACGCTGTTCAGCCGGGTCTTCGATGTATGTGTGGTGGGTGCGGGACCGGCGGGGATAACGCTGGCCGAGAGCCTTGCGGCTCAAAATCTTGACGTGGCGCTGATGGAGGCCGGGGATCTGGAGTTTACCTCCGAATCCCAGGAGCTCTATGAGGGCGATATCGTCGGGATGGACTATTTCGATCTGGACGTGCCGCGTCTGCGCTTTTTTGGCGGGACCTCCAACCACTGGGACGGGCGCAGCCGGAGCCTTGATCCCCACGATTTCCGTCCGCACCCCTGGCACGCCCTGAGTGGCTGGCCGGTTACGGCGGCGGAACTGGACCCGTGGCGGGCGAAGACGGATGAGATCCTGGATCTGCCACCCCGGGACGTGTTCCACGATGAAATCGTCGAAGGGGCCGAGGATGATCTGCGCTCCATCCGGTTTCGGCGCAGCCCGCCCACCCGGTTTAACACCAAATACCGGGACGGAATGGCGGCCTCCGGGCGCATCACCCTGGTGGTCAATGCCAATCTGGTGGATTTGCGGCTCAATGAGGCCCTGACCACGGTGGAAACCGCGGTTTTCCGCTCCTACGATCCGGATGACACCGGATTCACCGTCCGGGCCCGGGCTTTCTGCCTGTGCATGGGGGGGCTGGAAAATCCCCGCTTTCTGCTCAATGCCCGCAGTCAGATGCCTGCCGGTATCGGCAACGCCCATGACCAGGTGGGCCGGTATTTCTCCGAGCATCCCACCTACCGGATCGGGGAGGTGCTCTTTGAGAACGGGGCTCCGAAATCCCAGGGGTATGCCCCGACGCCGGAGATGATGGACCGGCTGGAGGTGCTCAACTCCAACATCCTGCTGCTCAGTGAGGGGCTGGATCCCGGGACCGAGGCCCTGCGCAGCCTGGCCTGTTCCGCGGATTTCATGGAGGAGCTGGCACGCAAGGTGCTGGGCCGGCGCTTCGACTGCGGGGTCGGCGGTCTTTCGGCGTATTTTGAGGTGCGCCGGTCGGAGGCCTGGCATCATGGCGGTCTTGGGATCATCATCGAGCAGGCGCTCAACCCCGACAGCCGCGTGCTGCTTTCCGACCGCAGGGACAGGTTCGGACATCAGCGGATTGCGCTCGACTGGCGTCTTGCGCCGCTTGACATCCACACCATGCGTGAAACCGCCGTGGTCATGGGGCAGTATCTGGCCTCCGAGGGTATCGGACGGCTGCAGGTCGCTGACTGGCTGCTGGCGGAGCCCGCGCGGGTGCCGGGCCTGTGGGATGAGGGTCACGAGGTGGCGCTGAGCCATCACATGTGCACCACCCGCATGAGCGACAGTCCGAAAGAGGGCGTGGTGGACCGCAACTGCCGGGTACACGGCATGGAAAACCTCTATATTGGCGGCTCGAGCGTGTTCGCGACCGGTGGACATGCCAACCCGACCTGGACCATCGTGATTCTGGCGCTGCGTCTTGGGGATCATCTTGGGCGAAACCTTTCCGAACACGCCCTGAAGGTTGATGATCCGGCGGAACGGCTGGAGCCGGCATGAATGTCCCGGCCCCGTTCGGGGGCCGGTGAATACCACGGCCTTCCTCTGGCGGAAGGTCCCCACGCCCCTGGGCATCGGAAATGACGGAGACGGGACCGGAACATGATTATCTCACACGAACACCGGTTTGTTTTCGTGCATATCCACAAAACCGCGGGCGAGGCGGTGACCCTCGCCCTCCTGCCCCGTATGGGGCGGGGCCTGGCGCTTGGCGGCACCACCTGGGGTAACGTCAAAAACCTCTGGTACAGCCGGGCCAAAGGCGTCTCGAAGCACAGTGACGCGGCGGAGATCCGGGCGTTTACGGGTCCGGAGACCTGGGAGAGGTATTTCACCTTTGCCTTTGTCCGGCATCCCTTTGACCGGGCCCTGTCGTTCTACAGCTATCTGGGCCAGATGTCGGACCGGCGCGAGGGCCCGGGCGTGCGGAATTTTCTCTACGGCATGCCGTTTTTCAACCGGGGCGATCCGCGCGGCTGGCCTGGGGTGCAGGCGTACCGGGAGGCGGAGGATTTTTCCGCCTTTATCCGGCATCCGAAATTCGTGGCCGATCCTGGGTCCAATGCCCAGGCGGATATCCTCTGCGACGGGGAGGGGCGGATCCTGGTGGACTTCGTGGGCCATTTCGAGCGGCTGAACGATGATTTTGCGGAAGTCGCCAGACGCATTGGCATGCCTGATCTGAAACTGCCCATGCACAATGCTTCCGTGCGCTCCCGGGCCCGGACCATGGCAGCGGCGGATCAGGAGCTTTTGCGGGAATTTTATGCCCGGGATTTCGAGGCTTTTGGCTTTGATACGGCCGGATGGGAATTGCCCTGAGCGGACCGTTGTGGTCTGAATTGCCCATGGCGCCGGGGCGGAAAATCAGCTCCGGCGCCTGAGTGTGGACAAGCTGGATGCCCCGAACATGACCGATGCCCAAACATCCGCGCCCCGGCCAAACATCTTTGTGGTCGGCGGCTCAAAATGCGGCACCACGAGCCTCTACCGCATGCTGCAGCTGGCCGATGGCATCGGCACCTCCAATACCCGCAAGGAACTGCATTACTTTTCCGCGCCCGAGATCGTCCAGCGTCTGGCCGCACCCGGCGATGAGGGGGTCGCGAAACTGGTTTTGCGGGATGAGGCCGATTACCTGGCGGAGTTTTCGCATCTGCCCGCCGATATGGCCAATATCGTCGATGTCTCGCCTAGCTATCTGCAAAACCCGCAGGTGCCCGCGCGCATCCGGGATTTCGCACCGGAGGCCCGGATTGTCATCTTTTTGCGCAATCCGGTGGGCAAGGTGTTTTCCCAGTACGTGCATCTGTGGTCCTCGGGGCAGGAGACCCTGCCCTTTGAGGAGGCGTTCGACAAGAGTACCGAACGCCGGGAAGCCGCGTATTCGCCCATGTGGGATTACCGCTCAGGTGGTTTTTATGCCGGACATCTGCGGCGCTACCTGGACCTGTTCGGGAAGGACCGGGTTCGCGTGGAGATTTTCGAAGAGTTTTTCGGACCCGATCCCGTGGCCCAGAACGGGCTCGCCGATTTCATGGGTATCCGCTTTGCCGAAGGTCCGCCGCCCAAAATCAATGTCAGCGGTCGGGTCAAATCCCCGCTGATGAAGGCCGTGCTTGGCAACAGTGCCCTGAAAGGGGCGTTCCGGACCCTTGTGCCACTCTCCCTGCGGGACCGGCTCTCGGGGGCCATCCGCGGCTCGGTACAGACGGAAAAGCCCAAGATCAGTGACGTCATGCGGGCCCGTCTTGAGGATCTGTACCGCGATGATGTGGCCGAGGTGGAGGCCATTCTGGGCCGCAGGATCGGCTGGTTTTAGCCCGTTTGACCCCAGTGGTCTGATTTTTCTGTATTTTTGGCCGGCTACGCGATTTTTGGCCAAATGGTTTCACCCTCTCACACAGGGGTGATGACTGAACACCGCTCCGTGATCAGGCGAAACAGTTTGGGCATTTGATGAGTATTGTTTCCATGAGAGCCGCGCAGGCTTCCCCATCCGGGACCGGATTTACACGGTCCCGGGTGGTCAACCGAAACACTGCCCTGAGGGAAAAACCGTTATGACCAGCAAGTTCGCAATCGCATTCGCCACCATCGCCGCCCTTTCCGCCACCGCACCGGCCTTTGCCGGACCGCAGTCGAAAGAGGGTCTGACCCTTAACCAGATCGCCATTGAAAGCTACAACTCCGGCCGCTCCGCCCAGGACCGCCAGCCCCTGTCCATCGACCGCAACGGTTCCCCGGCGCTCGAGGCCCAGGCCATTGCCAGCTACAACAACGGCAAGAACGCCAGAAACCGTCAGGAAATCACCTCCACGGGCGACATGGAGGTCGCCTCCCGCGCGGTTAATCCCGGCAGCCCCGCTGACAGCCAGCTGATCGCCTCCGCAGGTCTGACTGCGGAAGAGGCCGAAGGTCTGACGCTCAACGAGATTGCGGCCTTCAAATACAACAAGAACCGCTCCCGGCATGACCGTCAGGGCGTTCCCGCGGTCAAATAATCCGGGTCGGGCGGATTTCCTCCGCCGGTCCTGACATGAAAAAGCCCCGGTTCCGAACTCGGACCGGGGCTTTTTTGTCTTTGCCGGCATCAGTTTGAGATGCCCACGGCCCGGTGAAGGTAGCGAAGATCGCTCAGCTGACCCGCGAGGAAGCCGGCCACGTCGGCACGCGGGATTTTCAGCGTCAGGGCCCGGTCGCCGGGTTTGATGTCCTCCCGGAATCCGCCTTTGGCAGGACCGTCGACGAAGGCGCCGGGGCGTACAATGGTCCAGTCGAGGCCGCTGGCGCGCACCATGACCTCCTGCCGTTCATGGTCAAGGAATACCGGCCGCAGGATCAGGCCGAACATGATGCGCTTCCAGAAGAAGTTGAGGTTGCTCCAGCTCTCATGCGCCCCCAGGGTCGACTGGCAGATCAGGCGACGGATCCCGTGTTCCCGCATGGCTTCCATAACGTTCAGGGTCCCCTCCGAGCGGATCCGGCTTTTGCGCGACATGCCCGCGCCGAGCGTGATCACCACCGCGTCATGACCGGGCAGGGCGCGGGACACGTCCTCACGGGACATGGCGTCGCCCGCCACGCGGGAGAGGCGGGCCGCATCGATTTTCAGTTTTTCCGGGTTGCGGGCAAAGGCCGTGACCTCATGCCCGTCCTCCAGCATCCGCGTGACGGCGGGGGCGCCGACGGTTCCGGTGGCTCCGAAGACGATGACTTTCATTTTGAGGCTCCTTTTCAGATTACTTTACACCATGTCAAGTTGACGGATTGTGGATTACCCCTTAACTTGACATCATGTCAAGAAAAAATGAATCCACCCGGAACCGCATCCTCAAATCCGCCTGGACCCTGCTCGAAAAAGGGGAGGGCCCCGTGCGCATGAGCGATATTGCCAAAGCCGCCAAAATCAGCCGCCAGGCGCTCTACCTGCATTTTCCCAACCGGGCGGATCTGCTCATCGCGGTGACGCGTCATCTCGACGAGGTGCATGACGTGGAGGCGCGGCTGGCGGAAAGCCGCATGGCCCCAAGCGGGGTCAAGCGGCTTCAGGCCTGGATCGCGGCCTGGGGGGATTACATTCCGCAAATTCATGGAGTGGCCCGGGCCCTGATGGCGATGCGGGACCATGACGCCGAGGCGCGCGCCGCCTGGGAGGGGCGTATGGCGGCCATGCGGGAGGGCTGTGCCGCCGCCGTTGCGGCGCTGGAGGCGGATGGGGACCTGCGGGAGGGCCTGAGCCCGGTGGAGGCCACCGACCTGCTCTGGAGCCTTCTGTCCGTCCGGGTCTGGGAGCAGCTCCGCCTGGACTGCGGCTGGCCCCAGGAGCGTTACATCGCGGTCACCCAGGAGACGGCGCGACGGGCTCTGGTCGGGGGGTGAGGACGGAATGCGCAGCTTTCCCCATGCGCGGGTTTATCGCTCCTGGGGGGCGTGAACCGGCCGTTTTGCGGTCAGGGGCTCGAACCAGGAAACCGTTCTCTCCAGCCCCTCCTCCAGTGTCACGGTTGGCTCCCAGCCAAGTTCGGTGCGGGCGCGCCTTATGTCCGGGCGGCGCTGCAACGGGTCGTTCTCCGGGAGGGGGCGAAACACGGTCCGTGACCTCGATCCCGTCAGTTCGATCACCAGTTTGGCCAGATCGCGAATGGTAACCTCATCGGGATTTCCAACATTTACCGGTCCGGTCACGTCGTCAGGCGCGTTCATCATCCGGATCATGCCGTCAATCAGGTCATCCACGTAACAGAAGGACCGGGTCTGACTGCCGTCGCCGTAAATGGTGATGTCATTGCCCAGAAGCGCCTGAACGATGAAATTGGAAATCACCCGGCCGTCATTCGCCTGCATTTTGGGGCCGTAGGTGTTGAAAATCCGCATGACCCTGATGCGCAGGTCATGCTGACGATGATAGTCGAAAAACAGGGTTTCGGCGCAGCGTTTGCCCTCATCGTAACAGGAGCGTGGCCCTATGGGATTGACGTGTCCCCAGTAGTCTTCCGTTTGCGGGTGCTGCTGCGGGTCGCCGTAAACCTCGGATGTGGAGGCCTGGAGGATTTTTGCGCCCGTCCGTCTCGCCAGTTCCAGAACGGTGATGGCCCCAAGGACCGAGGTTCTGGTCGTGCGCACGGGGTCCTGCCGGTAGTGGACCGGTGAGGCGGGGCAGGCGAGATTGTATATCTCATCGACCTCCACCTCGAGGGGCATCGTTATGTCATGCTCAATCAGTTCAAAGTTCGGGCGCCCGAGCAGATGCGCGATCCCCGACCGGCACCCGGTATGAAAACTGTCGATGCAGAGCACGTCATGGCCTGCCACAACGAGGCGCCCGCACAGGTGACTGCCAAGAAACCCGGCTCCACCGGTGACCATTATCCGTTTGGTGGAAAAGCCGTGCAAATCATCACCCTGGTGTCCCCCGTAGGGCCCGGCCCGTAACGATGGACGACCCTCACCCCTGATTGTGGTAAAGGCTTTTCCCGGGTTCGACAAACCGGACTTTCAGATTTTGGCCTCAGGGAGGCGCGGGCGCGTCTTTTCACCAGCCCGACTGCCAGTCCCTGCGGCGTTGCCAGATGGCGCCCCAGGTGGCGGCGCTTTCCTTTAGCGAGGGGCGTCCGGTCAGGGTGGCGCCGGCCTTTGTGGCGATGAGGCGGGTCAGCGGCATCATGGAGAAGACGAACCGGCCCAGAGGTTTCTGCCAGGCCGGGAAGTGGCGGTTGATCAGGCCCATTTTGCCCGCCAGAGTTTTGACCATCCGGTCGGAGAGGACTTTTTCGGAGGCGCCGCCATAGTGAATGATGGTGGCGTCCGGCGTGATTTGCGGCCGGGCTCCGGTTTTAATGGCGCGCAGGCACAGATCCGCCTCCTCGCCATACATGAAGAAATCCTCGTTGAAGCCGCCCAGTCGGTCCCAGTCCCCGCGGCGCATCAGAAAGAAGCTGCCCTGGACGATGTCGACCTCCCGCACGCTGTCGCGCTGCCAGCCGCCATAGCGTTCCGCATTGAAGATTGCGGAGTTGGGGAAGAGGGATGTCAGGCCGGCGGTGCGGCAGAACACGTTCCACAGCGTCATGCGCTGCCAGCAGGAGGCGGGATTGAGGCTTTTGTCCCCAAAGAGCGTGCGTCCGCCCCAGATGCCGGCTCCGGGCGTTTCACGGGCGAATGCCACCAGGTTGTCCACCGCGTGGTCGAGCACGACCGTGTCGGGATTGAGCAGCAGGATATACTCCCCGCGCGCCTGCTTTGCCGCCATGTTGTTGCCGCCGGCAAAGCCCAGATTGTCCTTGCGGGCCATCAGGTTGATGTGGGGAAATTCCTCCGAGATCGCCTCGGCGGAGCCGTCCTGGCTGTTGTTGTCCACCACCAGAACCTCATGGGGGATGGTGGTCTCGCGCTCCAGGCTGCGCAGACACTCAAGGGTCATCTCACGGGTGTTGTAGGAGATCACCAGAACGGAGACCACGGGATCCTGAACGGGGCTGTCTGACATTGGTATCCGTTTATTCGGGAACGAACCTGGGCAGATAGTCGATATGGGCTGTCAGGAAGTTTTTCAACCGCTCATCGGCCTGGGCCTCGGTTTCCTCCTCACCGATCGGCGTAATCAGGCGCACGACGCTGATGTCGCGGCGGCCGCGCAGCAGGCTGTCGGAAACGGTGTGGAATTTGGTGACCATGTCATTGGCGGTGCTGCGGCCCCGGCCCTCGAACCAGAAATAGACGAGCTGTTTGCTCAGGCCCTTCTGGATGATGGCGCGGTTGAGTGTCAGGCCGCCAAAATCCGTACCCGGCAGGTCGACCCGTGTGGGGTCGATGCGGAACACCTCCCAGCCGCCGGCGGGCAGACAGGCGGCGGGGGAGTGAATGTAGGAGCCGTCGGTTTCCTTGTGGTAATAGGCGACGAAGAAATCCACCGGTGCGGCGGCAGCCGGGCTTACGAAGTTTGACGACAGAAAGTCATCCGCGCCGAGGAATGCCTCGACCTCCGGGTCGAGCAGGGTGCGCTCCCCCCGCCATTCACCGGTGTTCATGGGAAAGAGCACGAAGCTGTCGCGTTCGGGTGTGACGGAGGCGCGGGCGGGGGCGAGAACCCAGGCCGCGGATATGGCGCAGGTCAGGAGCGTCATGGCGATCAGCGCGCCTGAGGCGGGAATGGTGAAAACCCGGCGGAACTGTTCACCAAGGTTGGAGAAATCCATGTCGAGCGCATCGCCCAGATGGCGTTTGTCCCCGGACAGGCGCTGCATCAGAACCGCCATGGCGAAAAGGATGGCGATGCAGGTGAGGAAAATCACCCAGCCCTCGAAAACGTGCAGAAAGCCCTCGGCCTGCTCGATGCCCTTGCGGTCCACCAGAAAGCCGATCACCCCGATGCGGAAGGAGTTCATCAGAACCGCGATCGGCACCGCCGAGAACAGCAGCACCAGCTTGTGCCAGACCGGTCCGCGGTAGAGCACGGCAAAGACATAGGTAAAGCTCATGATCGGGAACATGTAGCGCAGTCCCGAACAGGCCTCGGCCACCTGAAGCTTGTAGGTGCCGAGATCAATGACATTGCCTTCCAGATAGACCGGCACCTGCAGCACCCGCAAAAGCCAGACGCCGATTTCGGAGGAGAGGAACTGCAGCGCGATGGTGACGTTCCAGTAGATCATGTTGGGCAGAGGCAGCATGAACACCAGGTGCAGCACCGCGGGCCAGAACAGAATGCCGCGCGACCAGCCAAATCCCACCAGAACAAGCCCGCCGATCCAGACAATGAGCCCGTAGGTGACAATGTCCGGAATACCCACGAGGTTGCCGGCAATGGCGGCCAGAAGCCCCAGGGCGATAAGCGCAAGCCCTGGCCAGCGGTCGGTGACCGGCCCGGTGGGGGGCGGTACGGCCTTAAGCTCGCGCAGATACATGTAGAAGGACAGAACCGGAATGACCGGACCGTGGCTGTATTCGGGCCGCGACCAGGCCTCGCCCAGATGCACAAGGCCGGACCAGAAGACGGGCAGGGCGCCGAGACAGCACAGCAGGAACAGGCCAAAGCCGTAAGTGTCGAGCGGGGTTCCCAAAAATACGGGATGCCGGTGCCGCGTTTCGGCCGTGAATGACATGTCTGACCTCAGTACCTGACGAACCGTCCCGTTCCTTACACAGGGAGGTTGCGTAAGTTTAAATAATCCGCGTGCAAATACCAGGTGCGGCCAAATTATCGTGACCGGCCAGGGCATCCGGATCCTGCAAGCCGTTCCCGAAAGGCCGGATCCGGTTTGATCCGCGCACCTGTTTTTCCCTGTTAAAGGCAACGATATCAAACTTTTGCGGGTCAGGGAAAATTTTATTTCCGTTAGGGTGCATCCAAACGGTCTCCTTCGCGCGTCTTTGAGGGTGCAGGGAGTGCGGAAAGACCGCGCTCCGCAACGGTAAAAGGATTTTGGTATGCGTACTGTTTCAATGTTTCTGACCACGGCGACCCTTCTGTCCACATCGGCTCTGGCCCAGGCGGACGGGCATGCGGGACACATGGCGGTTGGTCTGAGCGGCGACAGGACGCTGCACATGATCGACAGCGGCTCGGCGGCGGTAACCGCCTCCATGGAGGTTGAGGGTGTCGACAGGCTTCTTGGCATTGATCTGCGTCCGGCCACGGGTCAGCTGATTGGAGTAACCGACGGGTTCGACATCGTGGAAATTGATCCCGCCAGCGGGGCCGTGACAAAAATCTCGACCATGGACATGGAACTGCCCGTGATGGATGGCCAGCCGGTGATCGTGGATTTCAACCCCAAAGCCAACAAGCTGCGCTTCATGACCGGCACGACCAATCACCGCGTTGATATCGAGAGCGGCGCGGTCACGGTGGATGGCAGCCTTGCCTTTGAGGGCGCCGACATGCATGCCGGTGAGGCGCCCGATATTGTGGCCGCGGCCTATATCAATTCGTTTGGCCAGCCCGATGCCACGGCGATGTATGACATCGACGCCACGATCAATGCCGTGATCCAGCAGACCTCGCCCAATGACGGCACACTGGCGGCCATTGGCAAACTGGGTGTCGGGGCGGCGGAAAGTTACGCTTTTGACATCGCCACGGATGAGGCGGGCACCAACACGGCCTGGCTGGCCACCGGTGGCATGCTGCACACGGTGTCGCTTGAAACCGGTGAGGTTCAGGACAGTTGGGAGCTGACCGGTGCGGAGGCGCCTTTGCGCGACATCACGTTTCTGACCGCAAAATAACGGCTGGAAACAGGAACGGGAGCGGCCCGCCCTGGCGGGCCGTTCCTGGCCGGTGGGGTCATGTCATGTGTGTTCAGTGAACGGGGTAATGCTGTTTTTTGGCCTCACCGGCCGTTTGTGCCGAATACGGAAGAGGGCTTTGCCCCGCGTTCCGTTTTCAATATGATGCCGGTTCCCAGAGGGGAGGGACGGGTGACGGATTACGCGCAACTGCTTGAAAACTGCGCAGGAGGTGACCGGGCCTCGCTTCGGACGGTTATGGACGCCGAGGGTGGCCGGATGCTGGGGGTTGCGCTGCGCATGCTGCGGCGCCGGGACCTGGCTGAGGATGCCGTGCAGGAGAGTTTTGTTACGATCTGGCGCAAGGCACATCAGTACGACAGGAACCGCGGGGCCGCAAAAGCCTGGATCTACACCATTCTGCGCAACCGCTGTCTGACCATGCTGCGCCAGGACACCCGGGAGATTGCCACGGAAAGCGACGTGCTTGAGATGCGCCAGGACAGCGACATTCTGTCGGAGACATGGGAACGCCTCGGCGAGGGCGGTGACCTGCAGCGCTGTCTGGAACGTCTGGATGCCAAAAAGCGGGCCGCGGTGCTGATGGCCTATGTTCTGGGCTATACGCACGGGGAGATTTCGGGCCGGGTTGGCGCGCCGCTCGGATCGGTGAAGTCCTGGCTACGCCGGGGGCTGGCACAGTTGCGGGAGTGCCTGTCATGACTGGAAATGAGCGCCCCCTTGAGGAACGGATTGACGAGGTTGTCATCGGTCTGGCCGATGAGGCGGAATGCGCCAGGATCGAGCGCATGGCGGCGGAGGATATTACCGTGGCCCGGATGCTCGATCAGGCGCGGAAACGGTTCGGCGAACTCGACGACACCGCCTGTCCCGAGGCGCTGCCCGACGACATGTGGGCGCGGATTTCCGGACGGCTGGAAACCGTGGAGCCGGAGCCCGCCATTGTCAGCGATCCCGACGTGGTGCCATTCCCGCGCCCTGACAACGCGCCCCGGGC
This sequence comes from Amaricoccus tamworthensis, assembly GCF_049800875.1. Lineage (NCBI taxonomy): Bacteria > Pseudomonadati > Pseudomonadota > Alphaproteobacteria > Rhodobacterales > Paracoccaceae > Amaricoccus > Amaricoccus tamworthensis. The sequence continues at coordinate 46,374 of NZ_JBNAFV010000016.1, forward strand.
CATGTCCTGGGCCACCATCGGCAGCCTTGCGGCCTCCGTGGTTCTGGCCATCGCGCTTGCCTGGACGCTGTTTTCACAAAAGGATCCAGCGGTCATTGCCGTGCTGATCAATGATGCGGGGGAGCCGGTTGCGGTTGTTGAGGGGACGCTCGACAACACCACCCTGATCACCCTGCTGGGTCCGACCACGGTTCCCGAGGGCCGCATCATGCAGGTCTGGACCAAGCCGGATGCCGACGGCCCGCCCGTGTCCCTGGGCGTTCTGGCCCGTCCGACATCAACGCGGTTGGAAGTCGAAAACCTGCCCGCACCCTCGGCCAACCAGCTTTATGAAATCACTTTCGAGCAGGCCGGTGGTTCACCAACCGGACTGCCGACCGGACCCATTCATGGCAAGGGCCTGGCGCAGCAGCCCCTTTAAGCCGGGTCAGGGACGGTTGAGCCAGCGCTGGAATTTGCGCTGCAGTTTGAAGACGGTGCTGGAGCGGCGGGCCAGATCCCGGTCGCGGAGCCTGATGAACTCCTCCGACAGAACGGGGCGGGCTTCCTTTGGTTTTCGGGTCTCCGGCATATAGCCGAACCGTTCGAAATCCGCAGCGTAAAACTCACGCAGCACGGCCATGTCCGCATCGGAGGGTTTTGCCCGGGGCGGGGTGGTGCTTTTTTCCCCGCCGCTTTTGCGTTTGTTGGAATGACCGATGGAGCGGGGCCCTTCGGCATTGCCGGCAAAATCGTCAAGCCAGGGGATCAGGGCATCGAGGCCGTTTTCCAGATGGAACACCGCGGCACCCTCGGGCACGAAATCGGACTGGGGGCGCATGTGGTTGTCGAGCACGAACCGGTCGGCGGCCTGCATGTCGATCTGTCCCTGCAGCCAGTCGGAAAAGCCGGTATCGGGCGGAATGGATTTTTCCACATTGACCTGAAAGTGAAACGCGCTCTCGGCACGGGCCACCGGGTGGCGCACCACGGTGAAGACCGCGTCCATGAATGCGGGGGGCAGGATGTGCTCCAGGCTTTCGGCATCCACGTGCTGGGGGGAGGTCTTCGTCCAGCGTGTTCCGGGTTCACGGGAGTTGAAATGCCGGTCCAGCATGGCCATCGGGCCAAACCGTTCGATCAGGTAGTCTTCCACGGAGGTGCCGCCACATTTGGGCACATGGGCGTAATAGAGGATTTTCCCACCGGTTTTTACAAAGGGCATGCGATCTTCCTGGTGCGTGTTTGTCCCCGAGGGGAGGGGTCAGGTGTATCCGAACCTGCGCAGGACCGGGCCGAGTTCCTGTTCAATATAGGCCAGATGTTCCGGTTCAAGCTCCGCCTCCCACTGGCCGGATTTGCCACTGCGCACATGGGATTTCTGCGAGATGGCGCCGCTGGATTTTCCGCTGCGGCTTGAGGCTTCGAAAAGGCGCATCAGATCCACGGCCAGCTCAAGTTCCTCGTCCACAAACCCGAGATGCCGGAAAATGTCGCCGTAGATCCCGTCCTTGCCTGGCTGCATCAGGGATTCGTAGGAGACCTCGAGCATGTCGGGGTCCTCCATGTTCCAGTTTTCCAGGGTCTCGCGGTAGTAAAAGATGAAATGGTCTATCTCGAGAAACAGCCCTTCGGTTTTGCTGAGGCTGTTGAGCTTGTCCTGGTAGCTCCGGCCATTGTCATCGAGACGGTGCACCCATTCCTCATGGGTCCATTTGTGATAGTGGTATCCTGACACGATCATGTCGCGCGGATCCCGCATGACATGGACGCCCCGGTATTTCGGCAGTTTCGACAGATCCTGTTTGCCCTGCATGGACAGAAACATTCGGGCCCTGTTCGAAGGCAAAACGCCTCCCTGCAACCGCTCAAAGGGAATGTTGAGGGCAAAGGCCAGGGATTTCTGGACCGCATGGAAATAGGTGGTCATCGCCTTGTGATGGGTGGCCACGAAAATCAGGTCCGGTTTCTGCAGAACTTTGCTTTTGCCAAACGTGGTTCGTGCCCGCATGGCCAGCATGCGCCGGGCGATGTTCCAGAACTTTGGATTTCCCGTCAGTCCCCGGTTCTTCTTCCAAAAGGTCTGCGCACGCTGCAGCGGCCCCACCTCTTTCGGCGGCTCCGCAGGAGGATTGAAACCGGCGGGTGTTTTAACCGGTTTTCGTACGGGTGGTGTGGTCATGGATCAGGACATTCCTGCCGTGTGTGGTTGCGGGCACGGACAATCAGATGGGGCAGGAGTTTGCCGCAGCGCCAGTAGCGGGGACCAAGGCGCCGGGGTTCCTGGCAAAACCGCCAGAACCATTCCATACCGGTGCGCTGGAAAATCCCTGGTGCGCGTTTGGCCGTGCCGGCAATAAAGTCAATTCCCGCTCCGACGCTTATGACGCCCATATGCGGTGCGGCGGAGGAGAGACGGCTGGCGAGAATTTCCTGACGCGGGGCGCCCAGGGCCAGCAGACACAGACCCGCTCCGCTTTCGATGACCTTTTGGATGACCTCATCCGCCTCCTGCCCTTTCGGGTCGAACGGATAGGACGGGGCTATTTTGATGGCGGTTTTCAGTTCGGGAAATTTCGCATGCAGTTCCGCATCCGCCGCATCGAGAACCTCCATGGTTGCGCCGATAAATCCGATCGGCGTGCCCTGTTTTGCCGCAATTTCGACGCAGGGTATGATCAGGTCCGATCCGGTTACCCGTTCGACATCGGGGTTCAGTCTGCGGGCCATCCAGGCAATGGGATGACCATCGGCGGTGATGTGGCTGTGCCGGGCATAGGCCGTTCGGAAATCCCCGGGCTCCTCCAGAAGGACGGCATGGTCGAGGTTCAGAGTGGCGATGGAAAACCCCTGGTTTGCCGGGAGGCGTTCGGAAATCAGGTCGAGAACCGAGGCCCTGGTGGGCAGGTTGATTCTCAGGTGTTCTCCCAGGTGAAGCCAGGGCAGTTCAGTACTGCGCATCAGCATGAACCCCGTTCCCGGTTGATCCGGCCGGGGCTTTGGTTGGCGGAAAAACGGCTGAACCGGAGCCGTGCCGGCTGGCGGACGCATCCCGCGCGTTCCGATAAGAATACACCAGCCTGGGTCTGCATGTCCGCGTCTCCACCACCCTCAAATCAATCCCCGTTTCCAGGGTACAACCCGTAATCCCGTCGCGTCCCATTATACCGGGATTCCGGTGCGATATGTCATGTACATTACATACAGGGGTAATCGGAGTAAAAGGTGTTCTTCCGGTAAATTTGCCCCTGGCCAAACGCCGGGAGGAAATCCACCCGCTCCCGGAAGCAGTGTCCGGGGCGGGTGGCTGATCCGGTGTTACAGACCCGTCTGGAAGGTCTTTCCGATTGTGAAGAATACCCGGTGACTGTCCGCGTCAAAGTCGGGATCATCCTCGGTTTCGGCCCGGTAGCGGTAGCCGAGTTCGGCGGTAACCGTTTCCGTGAGGTTATGGATGTACCTGGCGGTCACGGAGGTGGTCAGGGTGTCCGGGTCATCCTCGTCATCCACGTCGTCACGGTTGGTCACGGCAAAATCGATGCCATAGCCGGAGACCGTGTTGAAGTCCTGCTCAAGACCGATGCTGATGCCGGAGACACGGATCTCGTTACCGTCGGTGGTCGCCCCGGTATAGCGGTTGAACACACGGCCCCTCAGAACCCCCCGCGCCAGATCGTAATTGGCGTTGAGGTTGAAGCTCAGCCGGGGATCCGGGGCTGCCGTGGTGTAACGGGCATCGCCTATGAGGGTGAGATCATCGGTCAGATAGCGGATATCGCCGCGCACGGTCGGACCCTGATCGTCCTGGTCGTTGTCGTCGTTGACTTCGTCACGCTGCCTGTCCGCATAGCCGACCCCGCCACGCAGACGCAGGTTTTCATCGGGCTCATAGACGATGCCGGCGTCAATTTCGGAAATGGTGATTTCCGTTTCCCCATCGTTGTCAGCCTCGTAACGGTAGTGTTCCGCGGCAAGAATACTGGAGAACACGGGCGTTACCTGCAGTGTCCAGGTGCCGGTGAACTGGTTTGTGCGGCGGGGTGTAAGGTTGTCGTCGTCATCGTCATCAGAATAGCTGATATCGGTGCCAACCCAGCGCAGCCCGTACGTGCTCGGCGAATCCGTAGCCAACTCCACGCCGAGTTCTCCGTCCAGGCGGTGCTCGCGCGTATCATCCTCGTTACGGATGACCGCCGGATCATCCTCTGACCCAATCTGGTCGAAAGAATCGAAATCGATGAAATCCGTGCGGCGCTGACGGTAGGAGAGCAGCGTGTCAAAATTTGCTCTTGGCCCCGTGAAATCGTAGTCCAGCAGTGCGCCGGTCGGTGAGCCCAGCGTGAACTCAAATTCCTCGTCAGCCTCGTCAAGCGCGCGCAGCGCGGTGTCAAAGCCCAGAATGAGGTCGTGGCTTTGGGTGTTCTGCTCAAGGATCAGGCCGAAGCGGGTGTCCCCGAGGTAGGTGGTGCCTGGGCTGTCCTCGTCAAGATTGTAGTTGCTGTCGGCCTCGATGCTCTGGGACACCGTGGCCGTCAGTATCGAGGAGCCGGGCTGCTGGGCAAGCGCGGCCTGCCGGGCCGCCCGGGCCTGCGCGGCGGCGGCCTGCCGTTCGGCCTGGGCCGCCCTGGCTTGGGCAAGCTCCTGGGCGTTGGCGGCCTCAACGGGTGTGATCTGGGTTACGGGCGCTGCCGTCTGGGCAGCCGCGGCCCAGGCCGCGGTGCTGCCCGTCAGGGTCAGAATCGCCAGGGTGGAGGCACGTCCCATGAAAGGGTTCCTCACTCAAACAGGCGGCGTTCGGGAACGATGATCACGTCGCCTTCGCGCAGGGTGATCATCGACTGGATCGAACCGCCGCGCTCAACCGCATGGTAGTTGAAGAGGTACAGTTTTTCCTGACCCGTCGCGCTGTCGGTCCGGCGCAGCTGGATGCGCTTTGTCGCCGCGAAGCGGGCGGGGCCGCCGGCGAGTGAAATGGCCTGAAGCAGGGTGGTTCCACCCTCGATTTCCTGAACGCCAGGCGCGTTGACCTCACCCAGGATGTAGACCGGGAACGTCTCGTCCTCCTCGTCCACGGAAACAACGGAGACAAAAACGCTGGGACGCACGGCGAAGTTGGATGCCAGTTTGTCGGCAATGCTGCGCTCCACGGACTCAACGGTGTTGCCCGCAGCCTGGACGGAACCGGCCAGCGGCACGGAAACGCGGCCATCGGGCAGAACCAGTGTCTGCCGGTTCAGGGTGTCGTCCTCAAGAACGGTAATGGCCAGAATGTCGCCGGACTGGATCCGGTATCCGGCACTCTGGGCCAGAGCCAGGGGTGCCAGCAGCACCGTAAAAAGAAGTGTGTACAGAATATGTCGCATCGAACCGCCTCATATGGTCGTTTGGGCCTTTAAACACCCAAGAAGGGTATGAGGAAAGTTAAAAGACCTGGAACGCGGTTCCCGCAGGGTGTTTGCCCGTGCGATCATGGTTATTCTGCAACAGACGGCGACAAAATTGTCCCGCCCGCCCCGCTTCGGGACGGGTATCACGATCTTTTGTCCGGTCCTTTCCGGAATTCCGGCCCGAGCGGTCATTGCCGCCATTTCCAATTCCCGGCTTTTGCAGTGAATATGCCGGTGTCTCCCGCGAAGTGGCGAATAGTTGCACAACCGGCACGGCTGGTTAACCGTTTGTTAACTGCACGGTTCAGTTTTTCCGCGGGGTGATGCAGTATTTGACGGATATGCCCGAAATATGGGCATGGGGGCAGTTATCCATAGATCACGGGCCGGAGGCCCCATGGAATGTTTTGGAGGGAAAACGTGAGTTTTAACGGGGTAGTAGAGGCGGGGACCTCAAAGAATGATACTCTTGAGGGCACCAACAAACGCGACAGTCTCAGGGGCCGCGATGGAAGTGATGTGCTTCTCGGGAATGGCGGTGCTGATCGTCTGGATGGCGGCAACGGGAATGACACGCTCGACGGGGGCAATGGCGATGACCTGATCATTCCGGGTCTCAGCTTTGGTCGCGGGGACGTGATTGTCGGCAGCAAAGGGGATGATGAGATTGACCTGTCTGATGGTGGCTCAGCCTACCGGATCGACTATTCTGAAAATTCGGAGGGAATTGACGCCAACCTGAAGGCCGAATCCGGCACCATCGACAAGGGCGATGATGGCGAGGACAGGGTCACCGGGCTTACGGCCGTGAGTGGCGCCGGAGGTCTGACCATTATTGGCAGCGCCCATGACGACAGACTAAAGGCCGCTCTGGATGCGGAAAGTTTCGTGCGGTTCACCGGCGGCGCCGGCAATGACAAATTCTATGGCAAGGGCCGGAATGTTCAGGTCGAGTTTGTCGAAAACGGGGACACCGGGGTTTCCGTCGAGGTCACGCGCTACAAGGACGGGTTCATGACCGGCAAGGCCACGGACGCGTTTGGTGATACGGACAGGTTTTACGTGGTCAACGAGCTTCGGGGCACCGATGCGGATGACCAGTTCCAGGGAGCCGTTGGCAAGGACCGTTTTGTGACCGGTGAGGGCAATGACATTGTCGATGGTGGAGGCGGGATTGACCAGGTTCGCTACAATCATGCCGGCGTTGAAAGCGTGGACATCGACCTCAGAAAGGAAACCGCCACCATTGAGATGACGGGGGCCACCTACACCGACACGCTGGTCAGCGTCGAAAACATCAGCGGCTCCAACGCCGGCGATGACGACATTCGCGGTGGTGATGAGAACAACCGGTTTTTCGCCTATGCGGGCGAGGATCTGCTGCGCGGCGGCGACGGCAATGACGAGATGTATGGCGGCGACGGGAAGGACACCCTGAAGGGTGGAGACAACCGCGACGACCTCTACGGTGAAGGCGGCAAGGACGAGCTTGACGGCGGCAAGGGCAGGGACCGTCTTTATGGCGGAAACAGCAAGGATACCCTGTCCGGCGGTGCCGGTGACGACACGCTGGAAGGTGGCTCGGGCGATGACGTCTTCGAGTTTGGCAAAAAGGACGAGGGTACCGATCTTATCGTTGATTTTGAGGATGGTGATGACCTCATCGAAATCAGCAGCGGTGCCAATGAGTTCTCCGACCTCAAAATCAGAAGCAATGACGGTGACGCGAAGGTCATGTTCGGGGATGTTGTCATCGTTCTCGAGGACATAAAGAAATCGGCCCTGACCGACGACGACTTCTTCTTCACCTGATTTTTCGTCAGGCAGCATTTCGCTCCAAATGAAAATACGCCCAGGCGGCGTCTCCTTCCCGGGAGGCGCCGTTTTCTTTTGGTCTTTGGGCCAGGGGCGTGAGGGCGAATTCGGGGCAGGAATATTTACGGTTATTTATTCCCGGTCACCTAGTCTCAATGCAGGGGAAGGAATTCTTTCTGATGGAATGACCGGGGTTTTGGTGGGGTAAACTGTCATGTTGGAGCGGATAATCTATGTCAGCCGTGTCGCGGCCGGTGTTGAGCTTGCGGATGTCATGGGGATTTTAAAGGCGGCGCGGGAGCGCAACGCGTCAGAGGACATTTCCGGGGGACTTGTTTTTCACGATGGCTGGTTCGTGCAGGTGCTCGAGGGGCCGCAGGCCGTGGTCGAGGCGGCTTTCGCACGGATTGCGCGGGATCCGCGGCATGTGGATCTGGTGCTGCGCTCGCGCGAGCGCGCGCTCTGCCGGCTGTTCGCGGGACAGAGCATGGGATTTCGCACCGGCACCGGGCTCAATCCGGATGTTTTGCGGGAATTTGACTACCGGCACGGGTTTTCCGTCGAGGAGTTCCCCGCGGATGACCTGCTGGAATTCATGGTGCACATCTGCTGGCCCGAGCGTTCCTGCGTGAATGTGCACCGGCCGGCGATGGTCTCACCCGATGCCGGTCGTCAGGAGCATGACGGGCGGATTGCCCGCCAGATGTAATGTGGTTGGGCGGGGATGGTACCGCCTGTTTTTCGGCCCGGTCAGCCGTGTTTGTCGCCGCTGGCCAACGCCCGGAATTCCTCGTTGCGCTCAATCAGCTCATCATAGGTGCCCGAACCGATGACCTGGCCGTTCTGAAGCATGAGGATCACGTTACAGTCCCGCACCGTGGTCAGGCGGTGGGCAATCATGATGATGGTTTTTGCCTGCCCGAGGTTGTGAACCGCGTCCATTACCGCCCGCTCCGTCAGGTTGTCGAGGGCTGAGGTGGCCTCGTCAAGGATCAGAACGTCGGGATCGTGATAAAGTGCGCGTGCGATGCCAATGCGCTGTCTCTGGCCGCCGGACAGGCGCACGCCGCGCTCCCCGACCATGGTGTCATAGCCCTGGGGCATGCTTTCCATGACAAAATCATGCAGTTCCGCGATTTTGGCGGCTTTCAGCATGGCCTCCTCGTCGATCTGGTCGGCGGGCACGCCAAAGGCGATATTGCCGCGCACGCTTTCATCGGTGAGGAAAATCTGCTGTGGCACGTAGCCGATCGATCTCTGCCAGGACCTGCGGTTCTCTTTGGTAACCGGCACACCGTCGACGCTGAACTCGCCGGACTGGGGCGACAGAAGGCCGAGTATCAGGTCTACGGCGGTGGTCTTGCCCGCACCCGTGCCGCCGACAATACCCACGGTGGTATTGGCCTTTATCAGCATGGACATGCCGTTCAGCGCCGCGCGATCCGCCTGCGGGTAGGCGTAATGCACGTCCCGAAGCTCGAGTTCCTGGCGCAGGGGCAGGGCCGGGGGAGGCGGGCCCGCATGACGCTCATCGAGATTCTGGCGGCCCTCGATATAGTCTTTGTAGAGGCTCTCGAGCGTGGGGCGGTTGAAGCGCAGGCCCGAGGCCTGACGGAAGACCTGCTGCAGGGCGGGGAACAGGCGCAGACCCGCAAAGGCGTAGACACCCAGAAGCGGCAGAAGCTGCTGCAGCCCGCCATCGCCGGAAATCAGCATGAAGATGATCAGAAGCAGCATGCCGCCAAAGGCGATGCCTTCAAGGATGTAGCGGGGGCTTTCGCCCAGAACCACGTCGCTCGCGATGGCGCCGGCCATACGGTAGGCGGGCTTGCGGAACCGCATGATATAGGGCTCCTCAAGCCCCATCAGCTTGACCTCCTTGGCCCCGCCAAGGGCTTCCTGGGCGATCTGAAAGCGCTCGCCATTGGCGATCAGGCGTTCCTTGCCGCGCCGGGAGATGTATTTGCGCAGACCGACAAAAATCAGCACATAACTGCCCATGATCAGTCCCGCCGCGGCCATGGCGACCGTCGGATTGACCACCACGACCAGTCCGATCAGGAAAACAACCACGACCAGATTGGCCAGCAGCCGCATGGCCGGAAGCATGACGGTCTGGGCCATGCGGTCAATCTCCGACAGCAGGGATTTGCCAAGGTCGGCGCTGTTTCGGTTAAGAAACCAGGTGTAGGGCTGGTGGAGATACCCGCTCAGAAGCCGGGTGCTAAGGGCCGCACAGCGCATGAAACTGAAACGGGCCATGGCGTAGAGCGTCAAAATCTTGACCCCAAGATTGAGCACGACCACCGTGAACACACAGATACCGATGGTCAGCAGAAAGCTCTGGTGGTTTTCGAAGCCCAGGGTCGTGTAGGCCATTGAGAGATACGGGTTCGTATCGATCGCCGACGGATCCGACAGGATCGCGAGAAATGGCAGGATCGAGGCCACCCCGACGGTCTCCATCAGGGCCGAGAACACGATAAGCCCCATCAGCAGAAAGAAAATACGCCGCTCGGACGAGGTAAAGAGAGCGATCAGCATTTTATAGATCTGGAGCATTTTATTTCGCTTACTGCCGTTGTTTCAACGTTTTACACATCCGGGACCTGGGAGGCGTCCCATCTCACAAGCAAACCCTTCGCACCTGCGAAAACATGCCCGGTCCGGGATACTCCGCGGCTGCGGAAGCTGTCAATGTCGGCCCCCGCCATAGCGCCCGGTGGCGCCACGGATCCGGGGTCGTACCGTTTTTGCCGCAGGTCCGGGAAGGGGGGATGACGCGGGTGGCGGTCCTCCGCGGACGGGAGATGAGGGCTCCCGGACTTCGGGCGCCTTCTCAGGCTCCGGCTGCTGCCGACGCAGGGGCACGTTTTCCCTGCGCGGCACGTAGATCCAGGCCCCGGCCCCAAGATAGGCCATGACCATGACATTGGCCGCGCCCCACAGATGCACCGTTGTCAGGGTGAAAATCAGTCCGGCGACGGCGATGAAATGTCCGGAACGGTAATCCGCAACCGTGTCATCAAGGCCTTTGGCCCACATGACCATGCCAAGATGGGTCAAAATGGCGGCGATCAGGAAGAGCAGCGTTGGGATGCCATACGCGACCGCGGTGGAGAGCCAGAAATTGTCGATGCTGCCGGTATGCCACCAGGGCAGATCAATATCCCCGCCCTTGCCGGCTCCGAAAACCGGATTGTCCCACAGGGAGTTGAGGGCGTATTCAAACGTCATCAGGCGGTAATCGGCCGTGGCGGGCACGAGCGTCAGGTTGGAGACGAGGAAGTCCACCGCCCCGTTTGGCGTGATCAGTTCAAGGACCATGAACACGCTGAGGCCGCAGCCCGCCAGCACCATCCATTTGCTTTTCAGTTTTGGCACGATGCGGTCCCAGCCCATCATGATGGACTGGATCAGCATGGCCAGAATAGGGGCCGAGGACAGGGAGGAAAAGGTGGTGAAGAAACAGGTCCCCATCCAGAAGATCCGTTTCGGGATCTGGTCCCGGAAGATGTAGAAGGCGTTGGCAAAGCCAAGGGAGCAGAAAAGACCGTACAGGATCGGGTGCTCAAACGAGACCTGGGCGCGGTGAAAGCCAAGGCGGGGCGGGTGTTCCGACTGACCGAAGGGCATCAGGGCCATGCCGGTGATTTTGCTGACCAGGTTGAGTTTTGTGACCATCTCGACCAGCGCAAACGGTGCCATAAACAAAAGACCGTAGAAAAAGCACTGAAAGAATGTCCGGTAATCCAGCTGTCCGCGCACCAGCACCCTGCCGAACAGATAGCCGCAGATGGCCTCCACAGCCGCGATGATGACGGCATCAATCCGCCCGAAGCCCTCATGATAGAGAACCGACATGGCCAGTGAGAGCACGTAAAGCAGGATCAGCGTGTCGACGGTGGTCATGCGCCCGGCCGTGCCCCGGATGAACTGCCAGCACAGTGGAACGAAGGCAGCGAGCAGAAGCGCGCGGTACGGGGTCAGACGCGCGCCGCCGAGGAAAAAGGACCCAGGGATCAGCAGACAGACGATAAACAGGACAAAAAGCCATTTTTTGGCGCCGATTTTATCCTCTTCGGTCTCATCAGGTGTGGCGGGGGCATGCCTCGACCGGCGCTCCAGGGGCTGCCTTCGCCCATCCGGCACCCGGGTTGAAAATGTTGCCGATCGTTCAGTCATTCCTGCCGCATTCAACCTTTACCCTGGAACCGAAGCACACATGCGCGGAGTGCGGTGATTTCCCCCGATACAGGGTTCTTATGAAAGTTGCATCAATATTTCACGCGGTTTCCGGGGTCGTGATGCCCCGCGTACCCTTTACCCTTTCTTAAAGACCCACGGCAATCCTGGCGCGAAATGGTCATGCCTTTGTGAGGGCGTGCCTGCCCACGGGGCGGTGAGGAGGGGCCGTCATGCGCAAAATCGTGGCTTCAGGGCTGCACCGTTGCCTGCTGCGACCTCAAATTCAACGCACATGCAACACATCGCCACGACAGGGCCTGGCCGCGCATTGCTCCCTGTAATGCGCCGTTCAAAGCGTTTATGAGCGGGTGCAGGAAATCCCGTCCTTCAGGAGTGCCGTATGGACAGAAAGGTTTTGCTTGTCTCGAACCACAATGCGGTCACGCGACCGTGGAACGGTGTGCCTTATGAGTTCCTGAATGTCATTGCCGGGATCGAGGACGCGACCATTGTGGCTCCACCACCTCTGCGGAGGGATCTTGGCCTGAATTATTCCGCCATGGAGTTTCTGCGCAATGCGGGGGGCGAGCTTGCCGATCAGGCCCGCCGGGCGGTCCGGGGCAAATTTCCCGGGGTCATGCAGCCCGTCACCATCGATCAGGATTACGACGTCTGCTTTTTCATGTGCCAGTTCTCGAAAAATCTCGGGGACATGGAGCAGGTGAAAAACTGGCGGGCGCGCTCAAAACTGGCGGTGGCCTTCGTGCTGGAAACCTGGTCTTCCCAGTTTGCGCGCCGCAAGGCCGATCTCGCCATTCTCAATGAGTTCGATCATGTGTTCGTTCTCAACGCCTCCTCGATCCCCGAGCTGAAGAAATACGTCACCGCCCCGGTCTCCTTTCTGGCCACGGGGGCGGATGCCCTGGCTTCCTGTCCCCATCCCGCCAATGCGCCCCGTGTGGTCGATATTCTGAGCATGGGACGGCGGCGCCCGGAGGTGCATGAGGCGGCGCTGAAACTGGTTCGGGACCGGGATATTTTCTATATCCACGACATCTGGGGCAACATCACGGCCCGTGACTGGGGCGAGATCCGGGCGGCCAATGCCGACATGACGCGGCGCTGCAAATATTATGTGGCCTGGGATCCCGTGACCGTCAGCCCGATCAAAAACGACGTGATTGGAAATGAGCGGGCCATTTCCACCCGGTATTTCGAGGGCGCGGCCGGCGGGGCGATCATGATTGGATCGCGGGCGGGCTGCGAGGAGTTCGACGCCCTGTTCGACTGGCCCGACGCGGTGGTCGAGATCGACCCGGAGGGCGGGGATCTCGCCGCGGTTCTGGAGGCTCTTGATGCCGACACGGAACGCGCGGAGGCCGCCCGCCGCAACAACGTTCTCAACAGTTTGCGCCGCCATGACTGGGCTTTCCGCTGGGAACGGATCCTTGAAACCCTTGGTCTGGAAACAACCGCGGCACATCGGGCACGGGTCGCGGAAATGGCGCGGCTCGCAGGTGAGATAGATGTGGCTGATGCGTCGTGAAACGCGTATAGGGTAACGGGCATTTAATCTTATGGAGCGATCCGGGGCGGATCGCTGCCTGATATGTCGGCCATGTATGAAGAGGTGTTTTTGTGAAAGCAGTTATTTTTGCCGGTGGATATGGCACCCGTATCAGCGAGGAAACGGTTACCCTTCCCAAGCCGCTTGTCGAGATCGGCGGCATGCCGATGCTCTGGCACATCATGAAGATCTATTCGGCTCACGGAATAAACGACTTCATCATCTGCTGTGGCTACAAGGGCCACATGATCAAGAAATACTTTCTGGATTTCTTCCATCACTCCAATGACATGACCATCGATCTGAGCGACAACTCGATCGAGGTGCGCCGTTCGGCCTCCGAGCCCTGGAAGGTGACGCTCGCCGATACCGGACTTGAGACCATGACCGGCGGACGGCTTGCCCGTGTGCGCGACTATATCGGGGATGAGACCTTTTGCCTGACCTATGGCGACGGCGTCACCGATCTCGATATCACCAAAACCATCGAATATCACCGCGAACAGGGCAAACTGGCCACCGTGACGGCGGTGCAGCAGCCAGGACGCTTCGGCGCGCTCGACCTCTCCCCGGACAAGACCCGCATTCAGGGCTTCCGCGAGAAAAGCATGTCCGACGGTCACCTCATCAATGGCGGTTACTTCGTCTGTGAGCCGGGCGTAATCGACTACGTGATCGACGACACCACCGTCTGGGAGGAGGAGCCGCTCAAGGGGCTCGTGGCCGACGATCAGCTGGCCGTCTATCACTATCCCGGTTTCTGGCAGAACATGGACACCCTGCGTGACAAGCACGTGCTGCAGAAAATGTGGGATGGCGGCAAGGCGCCGTGGAAGATCTGGTAACGGGTCTTTTTTCGGCGAAGTGTTATGCGGATCACGGAAACCGGGCACCCCAGGGGCGTAGGGCTCCGTTAACGGGACAGCCGGACACGACAAAAGTATAGAGTTCACAGGTAACAGGAAAACTGACAATGCGCGTATTTCTCACCGGTGCTGACGGATATATCGGCGCGATCATGGGGCCGAAACTGCTTGAGGCCGGGCATGAGGTTCTGGGCATCGATACCGGCTACTACCGCCGCGGCTGGCTGTTTGATGACCACAAAACGCATCCGCAGGTGGTCTCGAAGGATCAGCGGCAAATTCAGCCCTCCGATCTTGAGGGCTTTGACGCGGTGGTGCATCTGGCCGAGCTGTCCAACGATCCGATCGGGGAAAACGATCCCGACCTGACCATGGACGTCAACCACCGGGGCTCGACCAATCTTGCCCGCATGGCCCGTGATGCCGGTGTGAAGCGGTTTATCCAGGCCTCCTCCTGCTCGACCTATGGCGCGGGTGGTGACGAGATGCGCACCGAGACCAGTGAGCTTGCGCCGCAGACGGCCTATGCCCGCTGCAAGATCCTCGTCGAGGAAAGCGTGCGGGACATGATGGACGACAATTTTACGCCCGTCTTCATGCGGAACGCCACCGCCTATGGCGCAAGCCCCCGTCAGCGGTTTGACCTCGTGCTCAACAACCTCTGCGGTTTCGCCCATACCATCGGGGAAATCCGCATGACCTCCGACGGCTCGCCTTGGCGGCCGATCACCCATATCGAAGACATCTGCGAGGCCATGCTCTGCGCGCTGAAGGCGCCACGGGACGCGGTCGCGGGCGAGGCGTTTAACGTGGGCGCGGACAGTGAAAACTACCGCATTCGCGAGATCGCCGAGATCGTGGCCAAAACCTTCCCGGGCTGTGAGCTGACCATTGGCGAGAGCGGCGGGGATACCCGGTCCTACCGTGTTTCCTTCGCCAAGATCCGCGAGCACATGCCGGAGTTCAAAACCTCCTGGACGGCCGAGCGCGGCGCGCGTCAGCTTAAGACCGTGTTCGACCGCATCGGCCTGACGAAGGAGATGTTCGAGACGCCGCCCTACACCCGCCTGCGCGAGCTGGCCTATCTTCAGGACAGCGGCCAGATCGACAACAAACTGTTCTGGCGCGAGACGCCCGCGGTTTAAGGCGGAGAGCCAAAAAAGCGGGGACCGGCGGCAAACCGGTCCCCGCTTTTTTTTGTGTGCGGTTCTCAGACTGCGGAACCGACAACCCGTCCGACCCTGAATTCCACGGCCGCCTTTCCACGAAGGGCGACGGGGTCGGGCATGGGCTCACGGGACATTCTTTCAAAAATTCCCGCGGCCTGAACCGGGCTGCGGCAGATCATGACCTGACCGGGGTCACGGGCGTCGATGCTGTCGGCGGGAACCTCGTGTTCCATAAAGTCGTCCTCCCACTCGAGATCATCCCGGTGGATGATGAACAGAACGGAGTTTTCGCGGCTTTCCAGCCAGGCCGAGACCCCGTTACGGCGGATGCGGGGGGAGTCGTCCCGCTCGTGACAGTAAAAGGCGGATCCGGGCACGTGTGAGATCACGTACATTGCCGCCGCAAGGATGTTTTTGAACTGTGCGGGATCAACATCATGGGCGAGGTTGGCCAGGTGCTGGCGCTGTGTTTCGATGAAATGGTCACAGGTCATCCGTTCGACGAGAGAGGTGTCGTGCTTCATGATTGTTCCAACAGAAATTCAGTCCGTAACGGTTCTGCCGCCACGCTACAGGTTAACAACAGGGATGTAGTTCTTACCCACCGTCTTCGATTAACAATCCGTACATACAAATGAACAATTCATGAAGACGTAAAAAAACAAAAATATAATTCAAACTTTATTACGAATGCGCGGAATCCGTTTTGTTCCGGGAGCCGTTGGTGGCTCCCGGAGACCGGTTTTAGACGAACAGAACGTCGAATTCGCCGGTGAACACAAGATCCGCCTCCGGATCGATCTCAAAGGTAAACACATCCAGATTGCCCGGTGCGTTGTAGACCTTCATGGCGAAGTCGATGCCCTCGGCCGTCAGTGTCGCACTGTCGTTGCTTTCGAATTTTGAGGTCTCAAGACCGGTAAACTCAAAACCATCCGCCTGGACATCCCCCTCAAAGGTCGCGCCCCTGTCGCGGCTGGTGGCGGTGACGGTCACAAGGCTGCCGTCGCGCTCCACGGTCAGAAGACCCGGATACTGAGGGTCCACCGGATCAACGGGATCAACCGGGTCGACAGGGTCCACCGGATCCACCGGGTCGGCGGGTCCGTCCACGAAATCCACGTCGAACGCGCCGCTGACATCGAGGGTTGCGGACGGATCCACCTCAAAGGTGAACACGTCCATGTTCCCGGGCGCGTTGTAGACCTTCATGGTGAAATCGATGCCGTTTTCCGTCAGCGTGACGCTGTCATTGCTCTCGAATTTCGAGCTCTGCAGGTTGCTGATGGCATGCCCGTCCGCGGAGAGTGTGCCCACAAAGGTGGCACCCTGATCGCGGCTTGTGGCCGTGACCGTGACGAGGCTGCCCTCCCGTTCAATGGTCAGAAGACCGGGATACTGCGGATCGACCGGATCAACGGGGTCCACCGGGTCGACAGGATCAACCGGGTCTACCGGATCGACAGGGTCGGTTGGGCCGTTCACGAACTCCACATCGAACGCGCCGCTCACATCCAGGGTCGCGGAGGGGTCCACCTCAAAGGTGAACACGTCCATGTTCCCGGGCGCGTTGTAGACCTTCATGGTGAAGTCGATGCCGCCCGCCGTCAGCGTGACGCTGTCATTGCTCTCGAATTTCGAGCTCTGCAGGTTGGTGATGGCATGCCCGTTCGCGGTGAGGGTGCCCTCGAACGTGGCCCCGCCCTCACGGCTGGTGGCGGTGACGGTCACGAGACTGCCGTCGCGCTCGATGGTCAAAAGGCCGGGATACTGCGGGTCCACCGGGTCCACGGGGTCGACCGGATCAACAGGGTCGACAGGGTCGACGGGATCCACCGGGTCGGCGGGTCCGCCCACGAAATCCACGTCGAACGCGCCGCTCACATCCAGAGTCGCGGACGGATCCACGTCGAAGGTGAACACGTCCATGTTTCCGGGGGCGTTGTAGACCTTCATGGTGAAGTCGATGCCGCCCGCCGTCAGCGCAACCCGGTCATTGCTCTCGAATTTGGAACTCTGCAGGTTGGAGATGGTGTGACCGTCCGCGGTCAGGGTGCCCTCAAACGTGGCCCCGCCCTCACGGCTGGTGGCGGTGACGGTCACAAGGCTGCCGTCGCGCTCGATGGTCAGAAGGCCGGGATACTGCGGGTTCACCGGGTCCACGGGGTCGACCGGATCAACAGGATCAACCGGGTCGACAGGGTTCCCGGAGCCCGTCCTGTCCTCGGCAAGCGTCAGGCGCTGATTGGCGGCGACGGCGCCGATGGACTGTTCATGGCCGTCGGCCCAGATGATCCGTACGTCAGCGGAGCCATGGCTGCCCAGACCGAAATGCAGGCGCGTGTCATCCTGGGCCCAGCGGTGTGCGCCGCTGTCCTGCTCAAGCATCTGCTCCCGGCCATCGGGCGTGCGGACAATCACCCGCGCGCCAAGACCGTCCCGTTCCGACACGCTGCCGGCGAGTGCCAGGCTCAGCCAGTTGTTCGCGTTGGCATTTCCTTCCAGCAGGACGTACTGGCCGGCATTTTCCTCCGACAGCGCGCCCTCACCGGTCGAGATCACCAGATCCAGAACCCCGTCATTGTTGACATCGCCCGAGACGATGCTCTGACCCTCGCCTGGAATGCCGGTATCCGTGATTTTCTGGGCCGTGAACTGACCGGAGCCGTTATTGACCCACATGACGATCTCAAGGCCGTCGGTTCTTTCCAGAGCGGCAATGTCCTGGTCGCCATCATTGTCGAAATCCCCAACCGTCGCGCCGATTGTACTGGTCGTGATGGCGGTGAGGCCCGCCGCGGAGGCCTTGTTGTCCCATGAGCCATCGGCGTTCCGGACAAGCAGTTTGTTGGCCAGCGGCCCGGGCTGGCCCACGAAAACCTCGGGCGTCAGATCGCCGTCAAAATCCGCAACCAGCAGGTCACTTACCCAGGAACTGCCACCCATGGAAACCGGTGCCGCCTGGAAACCGCTGCCCGTGCTTTCCTCAATACGGACCGAGGTGCCGTTGACGATGACCATGTCGGTCCGGGCGTCACCGTTCAGACGGGCGCCAATGGCAAAGTTGTCGCCGCTTCGGGTGTCAATGGCTGACGAGATCCCATATCCGCCGCTGCCATTCGGCTCCATCAGAACGCTGGGATAACTGCCATCATCCCGCGCGATGCTGCCCAGGAAGACGGATACCTCGCCGTCCATCTCCACGGGAACCATGATCCTTCCCCGGGCCGGGCCGTAGTCGAGACCAAGCTGCTCCGCCAGGTTGGTGGCGGAAATTGTCCCGTTTGTGTTGAGATGCACCTTGTTCCAGAATTCGCTGTTCGAGGCATCCACCGGACCGCCCTGGCGGCCGCCAACGGATTCAAGCAGATCCAGATCGCCGTCCTGGTCGATGTCGAAGAAAACCGCGCCATGCTCATCGCCTGTCAGGTCGAGCGTGACATAGCGGGCGTTCTGGGTGCCGATCCCGTAGCCGATTTCGGACGGGTTCACCAGGTGGTGGTTGACGAAAAGGTCCAGAAACCCGTCAAGATCCACATCCGCCAGGGCGATGCCCCAGGTCGTGCCGTGATAGATGTCCTCATCGTGATCATGATCGTCATGATCGAGACCCGCATCCGCGGAAAACGCCAGCCTGTGGCTGACGTCGGAAAAGCTGATACTCAAATCCCCAACCCCTGTAGTAACTCTGTAATACCTGCCATCCGGGTAAAAACATCCCGGAGGCACCCCTGGGGCAAATATTACAGCAGCGGCAGGGCCTTATCCATCATATTTCCGACAAATTTTCGAAAATGGTTACTAAAATGTAATGCCAGTTTATTTTACGAATTGATTAAACAACTTTGGCGATTTTAATAAATATCAAATAAAATAAAAAGGGCGCAACCTGATCTGTTGCGCCCTGACAGCCTGAAAAACGACAGTTCTGTTATCGATACGTCGCAGGACGTGTTAGATTTCAATACCCCTGTCGATATCCGCATCCGGCCAGGAGGCGTCCTTGTCGGAGATGGTCGAGACGGGCAGGGGCCATTCAATGTTGAAGGCGGGATCGTTCCAGCGCAGACCGCCCTCGACGCCGGGCGTGTAGGGGTGGGAGACCTGGTAGGTGACGTGGGTGTTGTCCTCCAGCGTCTGGAATCCGTGGGCGAATCCCACCGGCACGTAGAGCGTGCGCGCGTTTTCCGCGGTCAGCTCAAACCCCTCCCATTTGAGATATGTGGGGGAGTTTGGCCGCAGGTCGATGATCACGTCCACGATCGCGCCCTGAACCACCCGGACAAGCTTGACCTCGCCATGGGGGGCCTTCTGGTAATGCATGCCGCGCAGCGTGCCTTTTGAGACGTTGAAGGAGTGGTTTGCCTGGGGGTATTCCGTGACCAGCCCTTCGCGGCCAAAGGTTTCCGCGCAGAAGGTGCGGGCAAAAAAGCCACGGGAATCCTCAAACTTCGAGAGATCGATAAGCACCGCATCCGCAAGGCTTGTTTTACTGAATTTCATACTCTTACTCCTGTATCAGGTAAGCGATTCGAGCCCCGGGCCCCGTTTGGGCGTGATATGGCCTGCAGGTTCTGTCAGATGAAAGGATAAAATATCATGATCATAGTCGACTCCGCACTCGCAAAACATGCGGAAGAGGGCAAGCCCCCCATCCGGGTCGGCATGATCGGAGCCGGTTTCATGGCGGCCGGCGTGCTGCTTCAGATCAACACCGCCTTTGCCGGACAGATGCAGGTCACCGCCATTGCCAACCGCACCCCGGAAAAGGCCGTAAAGGCCTATGCCGACGCGGGACAGGATGACGCCGTGATCTGTGACAGTGAGGCGGCCCTGTCAAAGGCCATTGAGGCGGGCCATGCGGCCGTGACCACGGATCCCATGCTGGTGGCGACCTCCCCCCATGTGGACGTGTTCCTGGAAGTGACCGGTGCGGTGGATGACGCGCTGCCGCTGGTTCTGGCCGCCATTGACCATGGCAAGCACATCGTTCTGATGAATGCCGAGCTTGACGGCACGGTCGGGCCGCTCCTGAAGGCAAAAGCCGATGCGGCGGGCGTGGTCTACACCAATGTGGACGGCGACCAGCCCGGCGTGGAGCAGAACCTCTACCGGTTCGTGAAGGGTATCGGCGTGCGTCCCGTCCTTTGCGGCAACATCAAGGGTCTGCAGGATCCCTACCGCACCCCCACGACCCAGGCCGGTTTCGCCAAACAGTGGGGCCAGAAACCCTCCATGGTGACTTCCTTTGCCGATGGCACCAAGATCAGTTTCGAGCAGGCCATCGTCGCCAACGCCACCGGCATGACCGTGGCCAAACGCGGTATGCATGGCTTCACGGTTGATGGCGGCACGCCCATTACCGAAGCCGCCAAACTTTATGACCCCGAGGAGCTGATGGCCGGCCCCGGTATCGTCGATTACGTGGTTGGCGCGGCTCCTGGGCCAGGTGTCTTTGTTCTGGGCACCATCGAGCATCCGCGCCAGAAGCATTATCTCAACCTCTACAAGCTGGGCGAGGGGCCGCTCTACTGTTTCTACACCCCCTATCACCTCTGCCATTTCGAGGTGCCCGCCACCATCGCCCGCGCGGCCCTGTTTGGGGACGCGGCCATCGCACCCATTGCCGGCCCCCTGGTCGAGGTCATCTCGATGGCCAAGAAGGATCTCAGCGCGGGCGAGGAGATTGACGAGCTGGGCGGGTACACGGTTTACGGCGAGGCGGAAACCGCGGCCATCACGGCATCGGAAAATCTCCTGCCCATCGGTGTGGCGGTTGGCGCGAAACTCAAACGCGCGGTGCCCAAGGACCAGGCGCTGACCTATGATGACGTGGAACTTCCCGAAGGCCGCCTGATCGACCGTCTGCGCATTGAACAGGCAAAAATGTTTTCCTGACGGCACGGCCATGTGACACCGGCAAATCAGCGGGGCGGGGCATTGAGCTCCGCCCTTTTTTATCCGGGGTTTTCAGGCCGTTGAAGGAAATCATACGAATTTCCGCTCAACCGTCATGGAACCTGCGGAACAATGTGATAGTGTTGGGATTGTAAGCCAGCAGTCAGTACGCCATGCCGGTTCCACGGATATTTCCCGTGGAATTTAGTCCGGTCGCGGGCCTCCCCGTTTCGCATCCGGTCGTCGGTCATGGTTCCGGTAACCGGTTTGAGGGGGAGTGTCACATGGAACCTACAGCCACTTTTTTTGTAACCACGGCCCGGTCCGGGACCCAGTGGCTCGCCCAGGCCCTGGTTGCGAACTGCCCGGACGGGGCCCGCATTGAGCATGAGCCGGTGGGATACCTTTACGCACCGCGCAAAACCCTGCGCGATCCGGAGGCCCTGCGCGCCCTTCCGGTCGATCCCCGCATCGAGGATCATTTCACGTCGGTTTCCCGCACCCTGGCCGGGGGCCGGCCGTATGTGGAAACCGGTTTTCCCGCCTTTGCGCTTTACCCGTTGCTGAAGGAGCGCTTTGGGGAGGCCCTGCGCATCGTTCATCTGGTGCGCGAGCCCGTGCGGGTGGCGGCTTCGCTCACCACCCATGGCTGGTACGTGCCAGGCCGCCGAAGCGATATTGAGGAGAGCGTGGCCCTGACCCCGTCGGATCCCGGTTTCACCCTGACAAAATACGCCGCCGCCTGGCCGGACATGCCTCCTTTCGAGAAGTGCCTGTTCTTCTGGTATGAGGTTCACCGGTACGGGCTGGAGCTTGAGGAGACCGTCGCACCCGATCGTTTCGCCCGCTTTCGTCTGCGGGGTCTGACCACGGATCCCGGCGAAATGGCGCGACTGCTGCATTTTACCGGTCTGTCGGTACGGAGCGACCTGAGGAAGATGCAGGATAAAAAGGTCGACCGCTACAGCGCGAAATCGTCCGAGAGGATCGACTGGAAGGCAATCGGCAAATACCCCGAAATCCTCGCGCTTGCGGAACGGTTCGGCTATTCGCTGGACGAGCTCGATCCCCGGACCCTGGCCTCGCGCTACCAGCGCAGCAGGCTGCGCGCCTTTGCCGGTGCCGTCAAACGCAGGCTTGTCGCGGCGCACTGAGCCGCATTTTAAGGCTTTTCCCATTTCCTTCCGTCACAGCCCAGGGGATACAGAACGCGGACAGATACGGGAGCGTGCAATGGACAGGGTTGATGCGGTTGTGGTCGGTGCGGGCGTGGTCGGGCTGGCGGCGGCGCGGCAGCTTGCCCTGGCGGGCCATGAGGTCGTGGTGCTTGAGCGCGAGGGGCTGATTGGCAGCCACACAAGCTCACGCAATTCCGAGGTGATCCATGCCGGGATCTACTATCCAAAAGGCTCCGCCAAGGCGGCACTCTGCGTGCGCGGCAAGGAAATGCTCTATGAGTACTGCCGCAGCCGCCATGTCCCCCACAGCCGCCTTGGCAAGATCATTGTCGCAACCGATGAAAGCCAGATCGAACAGCTCGAGGGCGTGCGCGAAAAGGCCGCCGCCAATGGCGTGGTGGATCTGGAGTTTCTCGACCAGGCCCGGCTGGGGGAAATGGAGCCCGCCCTGCGCGGGGTGGCGGGGTATCTCTCGCCCTCCACGGGCATTGTCGACAGCCACGGACTGATGCTCAGCCTGCAGGGGGAGATCGAGGATCATGGTGGCATGATCGCCTTCCACACGGGCTTCCGGCGCGCGGTGCCCCTGGCCGACGGATTCGAGGTTGTCACTAAAAGCGACGGGGAGGAGATGCGGCTTGCCACCGGCATCCTGATCAATGCGGCCGGGCTCTATGCCGGTGAGGTCTCCGACGCAATCGAGGGGCTGGCCCCGGAACACCGCCGCACCGTTCACTACTGCAAGGGCAACTATTTTTCTGTAGGCGGCCGGGTGCCGTTTTCGCATCTGATCTATCCTGTGCCGGAACGGGACGGGCTTGGCGTGCATCTGACCCTCGACCTGCAGGGGCAGGCCCGGTTTGGGCCGGACACCGAATGGGTGGAGGTCATCGATTACAGCCTCACCCCCGCCCGGGCCGACAGTTTTTATGACGCGGTGCGCCGCTACTGGCCGGAACTGAAGGACGGCTCCCTTACGCCCACCTATACCGGGATGCGGCCAAAACTGTTCCCCGAGGGCGGCGCGTTCACGGATTTCACCATCGAGGGGCCGGAAACCCACGGATTACCGGGCCTGGTGAACCTGTTTGGCATCGAAAGTCCTGGGCTGACCTCATCCCTCGCCATCGCCGATGCGCTGGGGTCGCGCCTCGGCCTGCGCCAGGCCGCGTGAAGCTGTTCCCCCCGGGGTGGACGGAAAGGGCAGCAGGATCTCGAGACGGGTTCCCTGGTCGGGTCCGTCGACCCTTGAATAAATGCTCAGGGCGCCCTGGGACTGCGTGATAAATCCCCAGGCCATGGACAGCCCCAGGCCGGAGCCCTCGCCAACCTTCTTCGTGGTGACAAAGGGCTCCGTGATCCGGGGCAGGAGGTCTGCCGGAATGCCATGGCCCGTATCACTGACGGTGATGCGGCAGTACCGTCCCGCGCGAAGGCGGACCTCATCGGTCCTTTTCCAGGGTTTGGCGAAAACCGTCTCCGTGACGGAAATGTCGAGCCGCCCCCCCTCGGGCATGGCATTGATGGCGTTGATAACGAGGTTCAGCAGGGCGCTTTCCAGCTTTGCCCGGTCAATCAGCAGGCCAGGCAGTTCCGGTGAAACGCTCCAGGTAAACGCGATGCTGTCGGGCACCAGGCGCTCCACGAACCCCGCGAAACTGTCGATAAAGGCGTCGGGCCGCACGGCTTCCTTCTGCAGGTTCGACCTGCGCGAAAACGCCAGCAGTTCCGAGGTTACCCTGGCCGCGGAGGCCGCCGCCGCGCGGGTTTCATCCAGGGCACGTTTCCGCTCAGCAGGGTCCTCAAGCTCCCCGTAAAGCTCCAGATTGCCGATCATCACCGTAAGCAGGTTGTTGAAGTCATGGGCCACCCCGCCGGTAAGCCGCCCAATCGCCTCCATCTTCTGGGCCTGAAAATAGCGCTCCTCACTTTCCCGCAGCGCCCTGCGGGTGTTGAACTCATTAAAAACACACATGAAATAATACCCTGCCGTCGCCAGACTGCTGAGCATCGCGACGACGGCCCGGCTCCATGAGAAGGGTGTCTCAAGCGCCAGGATCAGCCCCATTGCAATCAGGATCAGCACCACCACGCCCGCCTGCAGAAACAGGATAAGCCGCAACCCGCCATGGCGTGTGATGTTGTAAAGCGCCAGTCCCGAAATACCGGCTGCGGCCGCGAACTGAAAAACCGGCTGCCCCAGGGAAAAATAGTAAAGCGGCAGCGCGACATACACGGCCAGTGGCAGCATATTGCCCGCCAGAACCAGGGCATAGCTCCCGTAACCCGCCGGGGCTTTCCGGGTTTTCAGGATCCAGCGGTAAACCGTATCGAGGCTTACGTAACTTACGCCCCAGATCAGCGGGACCGGATCGTGTGTGACAAACCAGAGCGCCACGGACATCAGCAGGACAAGAACCGTGCGCGCCAGTATCTCCGCCGGCCGGCTGAGATCGGCTTCCTGAATCTTCTGAATTTCCGACCAGCAGCCGGACGGATTTGAAAAGAGCCCGGGGATCATTCAGAACCACGCCCGCTTTGGTATCCCCGTAAACAACCACACTCATGCAGGCATATACAGACATAACCTGACCGTACGGAAATCCCGTTCCACCTCCGTGGCCAACCGGGAACAGTGTGAACGATACTTGAGATGCGTATTATGTGTTGTTGCTCAGACTGAATCTCGGTTTGAGGCGCGTTTCGTCGAGTTATTAACGAATTTTGTCCAAAAAAGCATGCAGGCCGGGTGACAAAAGTCCCCCAGCCTGCATATGTTGAAGTCGAGAAACCAACCACACAGATGGTTTCCAGTTACTTTGGTGGCTCTCTATCCTTGGCCGAGGTCCGGAGAGCGATCACCAAACTGGCAATCGACGCGGCTGACCCTAGAACGGTCAGCCCGTCTGCCACATAAACAAGCATTGCACTTATCATGTACTTTAAGCATCGGTTTTATCCGAACGTCTTCAAGTGGATTTTTGCTTTACTGTGGCAAAGACGACCGTTTCTGGCATACGAAGATGAAGATTCGCGCTTTAGCGGTGGCCGGCCTCTCTATCTAAAGCGTTCCGCCACACCAAACTTTTGTCGAAATTTAGGCTGTACGCTTTCTACATATAATCATCATTATGTTGAAAATTGGGTTCCGCCTCTTTTACCCCGTGCGCCACCGCGCCCTCAGGCGGCGGAGGATCACGCGGGCCGCGTTGCCGCCCACATGCGTGGCGGCGCGAAACCGGCCCAGTCCCGCGACCTCACGGTAGAGCGTCCAGTTGGCGGCCAGGGCGGCCGTCCGGCTTGAGGACAGGGAGCCGCCGCCCACCCGGTAATCGGCCAGAACCTCGGTGATCCCATGCGCCTCGGCTCCGGTTTCCAAAAGCCGGAGCCAGAGCCCGTAATCCTGGCGCCGGCGCAGAAGCGGCATCTCAACCCGCCCGAAATGAGCCGTATCATAAACGGCCGTCAGACAGCCGATCATGTTCTCGCGTAAAAGCATGGCATGTGTGACCTGTTCCGGAACCTGGACCCGGCCCAGCGGATTGCCCTTTGCATCCATGCGCCGGTAGGCGGAAAACACGAACCCGGCACCGGTGGTCTCCATATGGTCGAGCTGCACCGCCAGTTTCTCAGCCCGCCAGAGATCATCCGCATCGAGAAACGCGATGTACCGCCCCCGGGACGCCCGGATCCCCGCATTGCGCGCCTCGGCCGCCCCGCGGTTGTCCTTCCAGCCCAGCAGGTGAACGCGCGGATCCCTGTCAGCCAGCGCACGGGCCAGCTCCGCTGAGCCATCGTCCGAGCCGTCATCGATAAGGAACATTTCCCAGTCGGACATGGTCTGTGCCTGAACCGAGGCCACGGTCGCCTCAAGCGTCCGCACCGCGTTGTAGACCGGTGTTACCACCGAAACCCTGGGTGTGCTCATTGCTCGATCAGGAAGCTCTCGTGCCGGCGCAGAAGCCAGGTGCCGATCACAAAACTTCCCAGGGCAATTCCCAGCACATAGGTGAAGGAAATGTATTGCGGGTCATAGGCGCCAAACACGCCCGATCTGGTGCTGCCGGTCAGATGCACCAGGGGGTTGAACCACATGACCTGCTGAAAAGCCTGGGGCGCGTCCTCATAGATGTAGAGAATGGCCGAGACCAGAAACAGCGGCCGGGTCAGCATGGCCCAGATGTTTTTCCAGGTCGGGAAAAAACCGAACAGAACGCAGTTCAGGGTCCCGATCCCGGCGCCCAGCACGGCGGCAAAAAATATGCCCCGCACCACCACCAGCAGATCCAGATTGATATGCAGGCCCAGGCCCTGAACAATCCCCCACAGCAAAATCAGCGAAATAATGCCCTGGGTGATCAGATCGAGCAGAAACCGGGCCAGGACCGCATCAACAGCCGTGACCACGGGGTAACTCAGCAGCCCACGGTTGGAAGTGATCACCGAGGACACACCGTTGGACATCACGTTGAAGGTGCTGAAGGGCAGCATGCCGGTGGAGTAGAACAGGATGAAACTCGTCCCGAGCGGCGGGCTGCGCAGTGCGAGACTGAAAGCCACTGCCAGAAGCACAATGCCTCCCAGAGGCTGGGCGATGGCCCAGAAATAGCCGCCGACCGAACGGCCATAGGTCGAGGTCATTTCCCGCAGCATCAGGGCCGTGATCACCCGCAGGCGCTGGAAGCGCGGATGGCCCCTGAGGGGTGGGGAAGGCGATGCCGTCCGCATTGATCCAAAATTCCCCGTTTCATCCCGGGCCGCTGCCGGGGTTTGCTTTCATTTCCGCCCGGTTGTAAACCCGCGTTAAGTGAAATGACAAGTTTGCCGACGGGCCTGGGTTCATGCGGGATCCGGGCTCCTGGCACAGAGAGGGCTGATGACGCCACCTTCGGATTCCCGTCCGGCACCCGCGGCCCAGGACGGGGCGGCCGACGCGACAACGGAACCGGTTGACGCCGAACATACGGCTGAGGCCGGGGATGCGGAGAACAGCCCCCAAACGAGTGCAAAAAGCAAACCGCGGCGCCGGCGCCGGCGCAAACGGCGCCGCAAAACCGCACACCAGCAGGAGGCCGCGGCGGAAACGCCCGCCCAGGCCGCCCCCCGCCCCCGGCACCGGGTGGCGATGGCCAGTTTTGTGTTGGTCGTGCTGGCACCCTTCCTGGTCGCGGTGTGGTATCTCTTCACCCGGGCCGCGGACCAGTATCACTCGGACATGGCCTTCTCGATCCGCTCGGAGGAATCCAGTGCGGCCTCGGCCGGCCTTCTGGGGGCGCTCACACAGATCGGCGGTGGCACGGCTTCGGATGCGGACATTCTGTTCGAGTTCATCCGCAGTCCTGAAATCGTCCGGGAAATTGACGCGGAAATCGATCTGCGCGCCATCTACAACCGCGCGGAGAACGATCCGTTTTTCACCCTTGGCGACGATCCCTCCATTGAGGCGCTGCAGGCCCACTGGGAACGCATGCTCGATGTCAGCCTGAACTCCGCCGCCGGCATCGTTCAGGTCCAGGCCCGGGCCTTCACGCCGGAGGATGCCAGACTGATCGCCAGTACCGTGCTCGAGCATTCCAGCGATCTCGTGAACCGCCTGGCCCAGCAGGCCCGGGAGGATGCCGTGCGCTTTGCCCGGGAGGAACTGGCCGAGGCCGAGGAGACCCTGCGCCAGTACCGTCAGGACCTCACGGATTTCCGGCGCCAGTACAACATCGTCGACCCTACGGCGGACGTGGCCGGGCAGGTTGGGCTGCTCAGCGCCCTGCAGGAACAGCTGGCCGCGGCGCTCGTGGACCGGGACGTGATCCTCTCCTATGCGGCCGAATCCGACCAGCGCGTGATCCAGGCCAACCGGCGCATCACGGCAATTACGGAACAGATCGAGGAGGAACGCAGCTCACTGGACCTCACGGGCCTGCCAGGTTCGCTGCCCGATGTGGTGGGACGCTATGAGGAACTGCGGGTCAATCTGGAATTTGCCAATGCGGCCTTCACCCAAACCCTTGCCGGTCTTGCCGCCGCCCGGGCCGAGGCGCGGCGCCAGTCGCGCTATCTTGCCGCCCATGTGGAGCCCACCCTGGCCGAAAGCTCGCTCTATCCGCGCCGCTTTGTCCTCTCCGGCCTCACGGGGCTGTTTCTGCTGATGGGCTGGAGCATTTTCCTGCTGATCTTCTACAACGTGCGGGACAACCGGTGAGCGGGGCCATGCCCGCACCGGTGCCACTGCCTGGACATCCCGTCCCATGATCGAGTTTCGCAACGTCTCAAAATACTATCACACCCAGCGGGGCCGCAAAACGATCGTGGACAGGCTGAACCTGACCATTCCCGCCGGTGCCAGGGTCGGCATTCTGGGCCGCAACGGCGCGGGAAAATCCACCCTTCTGGGCATGATCGCGGGCACCGTGAAGGCCAATGAGGGTGAAATTCTGCGCCATGGCTCGATTTCCTGGCCCATGGGCTTCAAGGGCAGCTTTCACAAGGACCTGACCGGGGCGCAGAACGTGCGCTTCGTGGCCCGGATCTACGGCGTCGACACGGATGAACTGGTCTCCTACGTGGAGAATTTCGCGGAACTGGGGGAGTTCATGAACATGCCCCTGCGCTCCTATTCCTCGGGCATGAAGGCGCGTCTGGCTTTTGGCATGTCCATGGGCATTTCGTTTGACTTCTACCTCGTGGATGAAATCACCGCCGTGGGCGACACCGCCTTCAAGAAGAAGTCCCTGCACATGTTCAAAAACCGGCTGAGCAATGCCGGCGTTCTGATGGTGTCCCACTCGGTCAACACCATCCGGGCCTACTGCACCAGTGGCCTGGTGATCGAGAACGGTGAGGCCCGCTGGTTCAGCGATATCGGCCAGGCGGTGGATTTCCACCGCTCGAACATGGGCGGGTGAGCCCCCGCCCCGTCACAGAAAAAAGGGCCGCCCGGCAGGCGGCCCTTCCCTGGCTGTCCCGTCAGGGACCCGTGAAAATCAGCCGAAAAGCCCGGTCCAGTGTTCCACGCGCGCCTTTGCATCCGCCGTGGGATTGGGCGGTGCGATAAAGCGCGTGCCGGTCGTGCCAATCACGAAGACGATGCCGTGATGCGGGCAGACCTCCAGCCCCTTGTGCGAATTCAGAAGCGGCAGATTGCCACTGATGTCCTCAAACGTCCGGCCCGCATCCACCGACCGGAAGACCATGGGCCGTCCGTTGGCACCGGCCAGAAGATAGATCAGATCCGGATTGCGCGGATCGATGCGGACCTTGACCATATTCAGACCCTTCAGGTCCGTGCCGAGGGCGGTGGTGGTTTTTCCGTCAAACCGCATCAGACCGGAATCGCGCCGCCACCAGTAGATCACACTGTCATCCACCGGGCTGAGCGCGAAGGACTGCGGCTGGCGCTGGCTCTTCAGCGAGGTGCCGAAAGTGGTGTAGAGGGACCAGCTGCCGCCCCGGTTCGAGGTCCGGTAGACCCTGTCCTGACTGGCGTTTACCGCATAGAGAACCTTTCCATCCTGATGCGAGCAGGCCACGACCTTGGCGTCATACCCGGAGGGGAAGCCCGTTCCGCGGCTGGCCCAGGTCGACCATGTGGCGCCGGTATCACTGGAGACGTGATGGTCGGTATACATCCAGTTGCCCTCGCCAGGTACCAGCGAGAAGGAGGCAAAGGTCATGTGCGGCTTGCCACCATCCTTGTCATTGATAATGACCGGGGGGCGGGTCCAGTTTTTCCCGAAATCCTTGGTAAAAGCCACGGCACTGTCGGCCGAATACTGGCCATAGGTGGTGATCAGGTGGTTGGGGTTGTCCGGACTGAAGGATCCCGAATACTGGCCGGAAATATGGCTGGCCAGACCCGTGTTGCCCGCACTGCGCCGCTCAAACCACAGACCGCCGTTTTCGGTCACATAGGCGCCGTAATCATAAATGTTGAACACCATCCGGTCCGGATTGTTTGGATCAAACAGGATGTTGCCCACATTGGCATGGCCCGAGCCAAGGTTGTCGACGCCATCACTGCGGTTGAGGAAGTTTTTGCCGTCCGTCGTGCGGAAGAACATGCACTTCGTCGTGGCAATCGCCTCCAGCGGTTTGCCCGGATGGGGCAGAATTCCGCTCTGCAGCTCGATATTGTTGCTGACCTTGTTGTTGAACTTGTTCTGCCAGTTGGGGAATTCCCAGCCATAGGTGTTGGTGCTCAGCTCGATATTCGACCAGCTGTTGCCGCCATTTGTGGACACCTGCGCCTTCTGGCTGACAATGTTTTTGTTCTCCAGCTGGTTGGTCGCCACCAGATACTGCACGTCCCGGTCCGCCGTGGAAATGAAGATCTGGTTGTAGTTTCCGGTTTTGACCGCCTTGAAGGACCGGCCGCCGTCGGTGCTGCGGTAAAGCCCCTTGTTGAGCACGACCACATGGATGTCATTGCCGTTGTCGGGGTTGATGTCCATGGAGGTGGCACGGCCGTCCGGCAGCCCGCTGGGGCTTTGTTTGGTCCAGGTTTTGCCATCATTGGTCGAGCGCCACAAACCTTCGTCACAGGCGGCCAGAATGTCGCTGCCGGAGAAGGCGATTTTCCAGCACCGGCCCATGCCCTTGCTTTCGGGATCGGTACTGATCTTCGTCCAGGTCTCACCCCGGTCGGTGGACTGCCAGACCTCACCACCCGCACCGTTCGAGGAAATGTCCTCCGGATTGAACACGTACCAGCGGTCATGATTGGCCGGATCGAAGGCGATCAGCTCACGCCAGGCCCGGTAATACCCGCCATAGGCCGAGGAGGAACCGCCAGGCACCGCGGTGATCTCAAGCGCCTTGCGGAAGCTTTCACCAAAGTCATCGGACACGTAAATACCGCCGCCCGAATTGCCCCGGGACTGGTCCGAGACCAGGAAAATCAGCCGGTCCTCGATGGTCGGGTCGAATTTGACGCTGACCGAATACCGGTTGCCGATGCCCGCATGCCGCGGCAGACCCCAGACGGGATACTCGTCGGAGGCGTTTTTGGTCGTCCAGAGACCGGACACGTCCTGACCGAAACAGGCCTTGTCGGGATTGACCGGGCTGCGGTCGCCACAGTGCATGAACTGAAGCTGGTAGCCGGACTTGCCGTAACGGTAGGTCTTTTGGTCGTCATAGGCGTCTTTTGAGGCGAAGAAGAACGGCTTCCAGGCCCCCTCCTCTTCCGGCTTCGGCGGCTCGGGTACGGGCTGCTGCACCGTACGCGCCTGGGCCTCCTCGGACCATTCCCCGTCGGCCTGGTCGCGGTACCGGATCCGGAACTGGCCCTGCCGTTTGGTGCCATCGGCAAAGAGATCCCAGTCACCCGTCCCCTGATTGAGCATCGCGGTGACGTATTGATTGGGCTCACCGGTGGGGGCCAGGGTCTCCCAATGGTTTTCGAGGGCGGGCACCTGACCGCTGGTCGTCCACTGCGCCTCATGAACCTGCAGTTCCGGGTCGATCCAGACCATGGGCCGGAAGGTTTCCTCCTGACCGGCCGGGGCCCAGACACTCTCAAGAAGTTTCCACTGGTCCTCGGCCGGGGGTTCCGGGGTGACCACTTCCAATTCCTCGACCGTCACCATAAAGCTGCCGGAGACCTCGCCGCCGGAATTTTTCGCCGTAACGGTGATGTTTTCCCCATCCAGCGGCGCAGCCGTTGAGATGGTGAGCAGACCGGTTTCCGCGTCAATCCGCGCTCCGGCGCCGGCCACCTCATAGCTGAGGTTCTCCCCGAAAAACACGGGCGCCGTCTCAACCTCAAGCGGGCCGGAGCCCTGGTCGACGACCTCCTCGAACAGCTCACCCACCAGTTCGGGCGCCACATGGGTCACCGTCAGGGATGCGGTCTCCTCAAGGGCCGCGCCAGCGGTGTTGGTCGCGGTGACCTGACAGGACAGCTCCCTCAGGTCCAAATCGGCTTCCGGGGTGAACTCGCGTCCGGTCGCACCCTCAACCGGCTCCCCGTCACACAGCCACTGAAAGCCGAAAGCCGGCATGGGCGTCCCGCTCCAGGTCCCCTCGGAGACACTCATGGCCTGGCCGACCTTTGCCGTGCCCACCAGGACCGGCGCCGTCAGAAGAACGGGCAGCACCAGCTTCTCGGATACGGTAACCAGAAACTCCGCCGTGGCCGCGCCACCGGAGTTTTCCGCGGTCACGCGCACCGCAAGACCGTCCACGACCGATCCGGTCGGCACGCTGACGGTCCCGGTCTCCGCATCGATGGAGGCCCCTGCCCCCTTCACCGACCAGCTCAGGTCCTCACCTGAGAAAACCGCCGCCGCATCAACCAGAACCGGGCCGCTCAGGCGCGTCGCGGAAATGTCCGCAAGCTCTCCCGTCACCTCCGGAGCGGCATGCACCGCGGTCACGGAGGAGGTGCGCACCACGGCCTCACCGCCCGCATTGCGCGCGGTCACCTCCGCCAGGATGGCGCGACCGTCATCGTCGGAAACAGGCGTGTATTCACGGCCCCCCACCCCGGAAATTTCCACGCCATCGCGGAACCAGCGGATGGACACCTCCGGCGCGGGCGCCCCGCTCCACACGTCGCCCGAAACGGTCAGGGCCTGTCCAATGACACCCGTGCCCGACAGGACCGGCTCCTTCACTGCGGCCGGGGCCGCCGCCGAGACGGACAGCTCAAAACTGCCGGTGGCGCTGCCGCCTGGGTTGGAAGCCGTCACGGTAACCGTTTCACCATCAATAAGCTCATCGGCCGCTATGGTGACCAGACCGGTGACGGAGTCAATCACCGCCCCGCGTCCGGAAATTTCAAATGCCAGATTTTCACCGGAAAATGACCCGGCCGCGGCAATCACGACCGGTTTTCCGCCCAGAACAAGCGTCTGATCCTCAAACGCCGTCACCAGAACCGGAGCCGGCGTGATGTCCGGCATCACCAGACTGAACCGGCCCGAGACCGGACCGCTGTCCCCCGATGCGCTCACCTCAATATCGACCCCCCCGGCCAGTGCCGCCGAAGAAATGGAGACAAGACCGGTTTCGGGATCAATGGCGACCCCCTCGCCCGTAAAACTGAAACTTACGCCTTCTTTGCTGAAATTTATCGCTGCATTCACTATCTGATTTCCTGATTTTCGAAAGAAAAGGGATTGGCAGGCATATGCGTATTCGTGAAAGCTCCCCCCTGTGGCACATGTGCGCGTATTGCGGACATGCGCCGCGGCCATTTTCAGTGTCACCTCACTGAAAACAGCGGTCATTCATGCGGGCGGCCCCTTACCACAGCCCCACAATCCGTGTGGCCGTGGTCCCCGTCGCCAGCACCCGTGCCGCCCGGATCGGCAAAAGCGATCCGGCGGCAACATTGGCAAAGACCAGATCCGTCCCGTCCAGCAGACGCAGCGCCAGATCGCCCCCACCGCCCACGTAAATCGCGCGGGTGACATGAACGAGATCCGTGGAACTGTCCGGGATCACCGCCGTGCCGTTTTCAGGTGGGGAGGTCAGGCTGCGCGTATGGCTGTCGAAGATGTCGTTCATGGATGTCCCCTGGACGGGCGGCATGACATCACGGCTGTACTGAAGAGGGGTTTACGGGGAAGTCCGGGCCCAAACCATGCCGCAGGATGCCAGCTCGCGATCTGATACTGCCTGGGCGGCCCGGATGGATCACGCCCTGCGGACGCGATCCCAACACCCTTCTTTTTACCGCAAATGGCCCAAAAATGGAAGCTTCGCAGAGCAGCGGACGCGGCCCCGCCACACCGCGCAACACTCCCGCTTTCCTCCGCGCCAATTCCCGGTATTGTGCCGGTCCGGCCCACGAGAAAGGAAATAACGGTGCGCATCCCGGCAGCGGGGAAATCCTGGCTGATCCCGCCGGCCACGGCCATTCTGCTCGCTCTCGCCCTGGCAGCCCAGGCCCAGGACACGGAGCAGCCTCCCCGGCCGGAACCACGCGCCGTCGCGCCAGCCCAGACCGCGCTGACGGAACCCGATCCGCAGGTGGCCGCGCGGCTCTTTGCCATGCCGCGGATTATCGCCGCCACCCGCTCGGCCGTGGAGGAGATCCAGGCCGGGGATCCGGAGGCTGCGGCCCGCATCCTTGACGCCTGGATTGCCCGCTACCCCAGGGATGGCGGCCTGCGCACCAGCCGCGCCGCACTCGCCATGCTGACTGGGGACAGGACGGAAGCGCTTGAACAGCTCAAAGAGGCCGTCACCACGGGCGGTCTCGACATGCGCGATGTGGCCGATGACCCCCTGCTGTCGCCTCTCGCCGGGGATCCGGAGCTCGGCGCGGACTATGCGGCCCTTTTGCGGACCCCGCCATCGGAGCCCCCGCACTCCGCTGAACCCGCCCCCCTCACGGAAACCCGCGCCCCGGTGACCGCCGCGAACACGACCTGGAACCCGGCGAGCGAGCGACTTGAGCCCCGCTTCAGCTTCCCCGACGCGCCCTTCGGCCCGGTCCTTCCCTCCACGCCGAAATCGGCCGCCTACGAAATTCTGCGCGAACATGCCCGCCAGGACCGGGCCGCCGGCAACCATGGCGACCTCTACGACAACCGGGACCGGGGACACTCGGCCCTGCGCCCGGAGGCACATCCGCAGCTCACCCATGTGGTCTATGGCGACGCCGCGAAAAAAGCCGGCACCGATTACGGGCTGGCCGGGGAATACCTCTTCGACCGCCCAACCCTCGGCAACTCCTCCACCGCCTTTACGAACGGCCCGTTCTGGCGCAGCCAGCCGCGCTACGCCATGACGAGCCCCGATGGCACCGGTCCCATGCGGATCTGGCAGGAGGCCTCGGCCAACCATCTCTACATCTATCCCTCCCACAAGGATTTCACGGAGAAGAACGGCGACCTGTTCCCGGCCAACTCGCCACATATTCTGATCTCCCACGGCTCCTCATACTCGGACAAACCCTTCATGGAAGCCGTGGCCATGATCCTGGCCGCCTTTACCCCGGAGACCAAGGAACGGCTGATCGCGGAAAACATGATCGTGCCCACGGTGCAGATGGTGTTCCGCCGCTCCCTGCAGAACGTGCGCTCCCGCGGGAGCTACTTTAGCGGCGCGGCGCATCCGGCGGTGTTTGCCGGTCATCAGATCAACCTCGCGCGCATGGTCAGTCTTGCCAATGCCATCACCCCGGACACCATTCCCGCCGAGGTGCGTTTCCGCGTGGAAACGGAGGAGCTGGGTGTTGAGGGCATCGATTTCTTCGGCCAGGGCCTGAGCGAGAGGCTTTTCGACACCCCCGCCTCCATTGCCCGCATCTGGCGCTCGAAAACCGGCCGCCGCACCATGATCCTGGACGCGGGCGACAGCCGCGACATCAACGGAAATCCGCTGGAGTTTTCCTGGAGCATCCTGCAGGGCGATCCGGAAAAAATTACGATTGAGCCCCTGGAGGACGGGCAAAAGGCCCGCATCACCATCGACTGGCACGACCCGTTCCAGATCTCCGATGAGGTGCGGATCACCACCTCCCGCGTGGATATCGGCGTCTTTGCCCATAACGGCACCCATGACAGCGCGCCCGCCATTTTGAGCTGGTATTTCCCAGCCCATCAGAAACGGACCTACGCGACCGCCCCCGATGGCACGCCACGCATCACCTCCATTGATCACATGGCCCCCTCCCATGCGGAGGTTCATGCCGATCCGCAGCTTTTCGCCGGTATGGACTGGCGCGACGAATTTAAATGGGACCCCGACGGAACCTCCGCAGGCTGGACGCGTTACCGTGGCGAGCGACAGGATGACTACACGGAGGCGGGAGAACGGATTCTGACCAGACACCCCGACGGCACGCCGCAGCGCACGGAACCCGTGGCACACGTTTTGCGCCGGTCCGGTGACGGAACCCTGGTCACGGATGAGCTTTCCGGAGGCCGGTGAGAAACGGCGAAAGAGGGGTTTTCCAAAAGCCTGCACCGCAGGAGGCAGAACAATTTGCAGTTGAGTAAAATCAAGGCAGAGCCGGATTTTGCCGCCCAGGCCGCGCGGCCGCGAAAAGCCCCGCACCCGCCGTGCCCACATATGTGACAGTCCCGAAGAAATCGGGACATACCAGAGGATTGGACCCGGTTTTTGATGCGCCCCGGTGTTTGGAAGTTTCCGGTCCGGAGGCCCTTGCCAAAGGCATAGGCGGATTTTCGCCCACCGGAGAGCCGCATCGGAATTCGATTGCGTTTGCGCGCCAGGGCTGTGCTAGGGTTTGGTTAATAACCAAAAAAATAAGAAAAAATTGAGGCTGAAAAAATGTTGGACTTGGAACAGCGGAGAGATCCGTCTGGGCTGGATATCCGGGCGGATTCCAAAAGGCCCATACTCGTAACCGGCGCGCCAAGGTCAGGTTCAACCTGGGTTGGCAACGTGCTCTCCCTCGACAGGGATTCCGGCTACATCTACGAACCCTTCAACAAGAACTGCCCCCCGGGTCAGTGCCGTGCGCGGTTTCACCACGCCTTCACCTATGTCACGGCGGATAACGAGGAGTACTACCTCGATCCCCTGCGGGACACGCTCTCCTGGAAATACAGCCACGGTGCGGAAATGCGCCGGATCCGTACGCCCAGGGATTTTGCCCGCATGGCCCGCGACCTGACCTATTTCCAGACCATGCGCCAGCGGAACGCCCGCGTGGTTCTGAAAGACCCCCTGGCGGTGTTCTCCTCCGACTGGATCGCCTCGCGCTTCGACGCGAAGGTGGTGGTGGTCATCCGGCACCCGGCCGCCTTCGTGGCCAGCCTGCGGGCCGCCGGCTGGCATCACGTGCCCTTCGAGGTCTTCCGCGACCAGCCGCAGCTGATGGAGGAACGTCTCGCCCCCTTCCGGGACCGCGTTCACCAGGCCTGCGAAACCCCGCTGGATGGCGTGGCCTCGGGCTGTCTTCTGTGGAACATGCTGCACTACCACATCAGCCTGCTCTCCCGCGAGCATCCCGACTGGATTTTCGTGCGCCACGAGGACCTCTCCCGCGATCCCGAACAGGAGTTCCGCGCGGTCTTTGACAGTCTCGGTCTCGATTTCAGCCCGGCGGTGGAAAACGACCTGAAGCAGTATACCGAGAACAGCGGCACCCTTGGCCGTCTGTCCCTCTATCACAACAAGAGGGCCACCAGACGGAGCAGCAGGGACAGCATCACGCGCTACCGGAAACGGCTCAGCCCCGATGAGCTGACCGACATCCGCCGGGCCACCGCCACCATGGCGGACCGGTTCTATTCCGCAGCGGACTGGGAAATCACGGATTAAGGCGTTTCGGCCACCGGCCGGAACATCAACCTTCACGTTTTGCGTTCGATCGTCGGGTGATGCGAAAAGGCCGATCCCGCTGACCGAAACGGCTCAAGGCGCTTTTACCCCCATTCGGCGCCCTTTTCTGCGCGGTCGGTCCCCCCGGCTGCGCAGTTGTTTTTTGGCCCGCTCCCGCGGCCCGTACGGAAGCGTTATTTACATATTGTTGGGTTTTTGTGCGATAACTGCCTGGAAAGGCACGCCCGAACCCGGGTGTGGCCCGAAACAGATGCCGGACCGGCCCTCATGGCCGCGAGAAAGAGTATCCAATGCCGTTTCCGACCCGACCCGCTTCCGTGACCCTGGCCCTCGGCCTTGCCCTCAGCCTCGGGCTGAGCGGCTGTGACACCGCCGAGGAACGCGCGGAAAACCACTACCAGCGTGGCATGGAACTTCTGGCGGAGGGTGATCCGGACCGGGCCTTTATCGAGTTTCGCAACGTCTTCCGGCTCAATGACGCCCATGCCCCCGCCCTTGCGGAATACGCCGCGATCCTGCGGGCGCGCAACGACCTGAAAGGCGCGATCGGCCATTACCTGCGGGTGGTCGAGCTTGATCCGCAAAACCTTGCCGCCCACCGGGCCCTGGCCGAAATCAGCCTCCAGGTCCAGGATGTTGAGACCGCCTCGGTACATGCCGCCCGCGCCGCGGCCATTGCCCCGGATGATCCCATGGTCCGCGCGGTTCAGGCCACGGTGGACTACCGCAACGACACCGACCGGGCGGCGGCGGTTGCCGAGGCCGAAAGCGTGCTCGAGGACGCGCCGGGCAACATTCTGGCCGGCATGATCCTGATTGCCGACAGCCTGAACGCGGATGATCCCGAAACGGCACTTGCTCATGTGGACGCCTCCCTCGCGCTGAACCCGGAGGATGAGGGGCTGCATCTGGCCCGGCTGTCCATTCTCGAGGATCTCGAAAGGACCGGTGAAACCGGGGCCCAGCTGGAAACAATGGCCCGGCTTTTCCCCGCCAATGAGGGCGTGCGCCAGGCTCTGGTGCAGTGGCATCTGCAACAGGGCAACACCGCCGGTGCGGAAGCCGTTCTGCGCGACATTGCCGCCGCCACCCCCGACAGCCCAGGCCCGAAACTGACCGTCGTGCAGTTTCTCTACGAGATGAACGGCCCGGAAGCCGCGGGCGCGGAGCTTGACCGCCTGATCGCCACGGAAGCCAAACCCACCCCCTACCAGCGCGCCCGCGCCCGGCTCGATTTCACCGAAGGTCGGGCGGACGAGGCCATTGCCGCCCTGGAGGGCATCATCGACGGGGCCGAGCCCTCCGCCGAGATCCGCGACCTGCAGGCCGCCCTGGCGGAGATGTACGCGGCCACCGGTCAGGAGGCGGAAGCCGCGGCCCTGGTGGCCCAGGTGCTTGAGGGGGACCCGAACCATGTGGCGGCCCTCAAGATGCGCGCCCGCAGCCTGATCGCGGAAAACCGCCCGGCCGAGGCCATCCGCGACATGCGCACCGCCCTGACCCGGGCTCCGCGCGATCCCGAAATCCTGACCATCATGGCCCAGGCCCATGAGCGTGAGGGCGCCCGCGAACTGATGGGCGAGCGTCTGGCCCTGGCCGTTGAGGCCTCCGATCACGGCCCGGACGAGACCCTGCGCTATGCCACCTTCCTCATGGGTGAGGGCCGCACCGGACCGGCCGAGGCCGCCCTGTCCGACGCGCTGCGCCGGGCGCCTGGAAATCCCGATCTTCTGGCCATGCTCGGCCGCATTCACCTGGAACGCCAGGACTGGACCCGGCTGGGACAGGTGGTCAACCGCCTGCGCGAAACCGGCGCCGTGGGCATGGCCGGGGTGCTTGAGACCGAAAGCCTGGCCGCCCAGGGCCGGACCGGCGAACGGATCGCCCTGCTTGAGAGCCTTGCGGCGGGCGATGACGGGGCGGGCGCCATGCTCGAACTGGTCCGGACCTATATGGCGAGCGGAACGCCCGGGGCCGCCACGGATTACCTGTCGGGCGTCATTGCGGAAAACCCGAATGACATCCAGGCTACCGTCCTGCTGGCCCAGGTCCACGCCGCCGCCGGCACCCCTGGGGAGGCCGAAACCCTCTATCGCGACCTGACCGCCCGCATGCCCGAAAACGCCGAGATCACGGGACAGTTCTTCCAGTTCCTGACCGCTGAGGGCCGCATGGAGGAGGCGGAGGAGGTTCTGAACGCGGGCATTGATGCGGCGTCCGATCCGTCGGAGCTTCTGCTGATGCGCGCGGGTCTTCTGGAGGCCCGGGGCGACATTTCAGGCGCCACGGAAATCTATGAGAAACTCCACGCGGAAAACCCCGGCTCCCTGATACTGGCCAACAACCTGGCGAGCCTTCTGGCCGGATCGGGGGGCGAAACGGCCAATCTTGAGCGCGCTTACGAGATCGCGGCGGTGCTCGAGGGCTCCCATGTTCCCTGGTTCCAGGACACCTGGGGCTGGATCCTGCATCTGCGCGGCGAGACCCAGGAGGCGATTGACCACCTCAAACCCGCCGCCGCCGCCCTGCCCGGCAACGCGCTGGTGCAGTTTCATCTCGGTGAGGTGGAGTTTGCCCTGGAACGCTGGCCCGACGCGCGCAAAAGCTTTGCCCGCGCCCAGGCCGCGGCCGAGGCCGGCGATCCGCTTCCCGAAGCCGACGCCGCCCTCCTGCAGGACCGCGTGGCGGAGATCACCACCCTGGAAACGGCCCCTGCCGGGAACTGACCGCCCCCCAAAGCCGGGGGCTTCAGCCTGCTGCCACGGCCCCGAGGCACGACGCGCCATGCCCGACTTTGGGAGGGCTCCGATCCGGTTGTTCAGAGCATGTCGCTCAAACTCGCGAAACCATTGAGCGGAGGCCGACGTCGGAGATGCCCTCCCTGGGGGGAAGTCGGGCATGGCGCGTCGTGCCGACACGCCGGGGATGGTGGCGGAACCCGGCCAACCCATACCCAAACGGCCCCCTCACCCCGGCCGCACGAACCCGCGCCTGGCCTCCTCCGCCTCGGCGCGCAGGGCGCAGCCCTCGGCATGGTCGTTGATCAGGCCCATGGCCTGCATGAAGGCAAACACCGTGGTGGGGCCGAGGAACTTCCAGCCGCGCTTTTTGAACTCCTTCGACAGCGCCACGGAGGCCGGGGAGGTCGAAACACTCTGGGGCGCGGCCAAATCCGCCGCCGCGGGCTCAAACCGCCAGACAAACGCGGCCAGCGAGCCCTCGGCCTCGACAAGTTCACACATGCGCCGGGCATTGTTGATGGTGGCGGTGATCTTGCCGCGGTGACGGATGATGCCCTCATTGGCCAGCAGCGCCTCCACCTCGGCATCGCCAAACTCCGCGACGTGCCGCCAGTCAAACCCGGCAAAAGCCGCGCGAAAATTCTCCCGTTTGGCCAGAATGGTGCGCCAGCTCAAACCCGACTGAAAACTCTCCAGACAGAGTTTCTCAAACAGGCGCCTGTCATCGCCTACCGGAAATCCCCATTCCCGGTCATGATAGTCAGGAAACTCCGGCGCGCCCCCGCTCCAGCGGCAGCGCGGCCGGCCATCGGGTCCCGTGAAAAGCTCCGTCATCTTTCTGCCCCCTGACCGAACCGGACATCTCAGCCGGTGCGCGCCTCAAAAAGATTGATCCGCGCGGGCACGCGCAGCCCCGCCTCCGTCACGAAGGGCGCAAAAAACCCGCGTACGCCCTCGAGGATCGCGGCCATGTCCGCCGCATCGCCCGCCCTGTCGCGCATGTGCCGTTTCACCGGCCCCACATGTTGGGTGAGTTCCGCCGCGGCCTCCAGCCCGCCGGAGAGGGGCAGTTCGGTATCGACGGCGCGGGAGCGGATATGGCACAGCCCCGCCGCCTCCAGAAGCCCCTCCACGCGGGCCCGGTCCCTAAAGGCCAACGGGCCCGGACCATCGGGATCACCCGGCTCCGCCGGCCCCAGCCGGTCCACCGCAACCCGCATGGGCAGGTCGAACCAGGGATTGTGTTCCGACGGGCCCCAGGCCGCAAAGACCAGCCGCGCCCCTGGACGCAAAAGCCCCGCGATATTGCGAAACGCGGCCACGGGATCCTCGAAAAACATCACTCCGAACCGGGAAATGGCGAGGTCAAACCCCTCCCCCCGCGGTGCGCGGACCTGGGCGTCACCGGCCTCAACCGTCACGGTGTCGAGCCCTGCCGCCGCAATGCGCCGGCGCGCCAGCGCCAGAAGCGGCTCCGAAAGATCAAGACCCAGAACGCGGCCGCCAGGGCTCACCCGCGCCCCGGCCAGCAGACAGGTCGCCCCCGCCCCGCAGCCAATATCAAGCACATGCGCACCGGGCTCCGGGGCCGCCTCACGCAGCAGAAGCTCCGCCACCGGGGTGTGCAGTTCATCGAGCCGTGCCTGATGCGCCACCCAGGCCTGGCCGGGATCGCCGCTCCAGAACTGCTGCTGCGCGGTGTTTTTGATGCCAGTCATCACAATGCCCCCGGACGGTTTCCCGGAAGCGTATCCGATCGCAGGGGCGTCACAAGAAAAAACCGGCCCCCGAAGGGACCGGTTCAGCCCGGGCATTGCCGGGTGGGGGGGATGCGTTTTTCAGACCGCCCGGAGAGTCCGGCCCGTGGCCTGCCGGGCGGTGCGGATCCAGTTTTCCGCGGGGATCATGCGACCCAGAATGCCCAGCCGGTCGGTCAGGTCCGCCGGATCGAGATCGGCCATGTCGGCGAGGCTGGAAATACCCTTGCGCTGCAGGGCCCAGATCAGCCCCGGACCCGCGCCGGTCAGCTGGCCCAGGTCACAGAGCGGCGTGACGGGAGCGCATGCCTTCTCCGGCTCCTCCGTCCGGTCCAGGGGCGCGCCGCTGCCGCTCAACCCGCCCTGAAGGGCGTCAATGAACTCGTTGAGGGCGGCATTGGCCTCGGCCCGGCCCGCATGGGTGGCGGAGGGTCCGAACTCACGGTGGATGAGCGTGCGCGTGACCGGCTTATCCTCCTGAATTTCATCATTTTTCCGGGGTGCGGAGGTAACGCCCGCATCGGCGCTGCGGATGCCGAACGGCACGGGGCCGCGGGGGCCGGAATGCATGCGGGCCATGCGCTCGGCGCGCTGGCGGTTTCGGTGGGCAATACGCTGTGCCAGGGTCCGCCGGATGTCCCCGACCGACGTGTCCATGTCGGTGTCATCGGATGTCGTGAGGGTCATGGGACGTCTCCTTTCAGCTGAACCGTGGAACCTGCATGGCGGCGCGGTCCTGCTCGGACTGGCGCTCCATGCGCGCAAGAAATTCGGCGAAGGTCAGCCCGAGACTTTCCTGGAAATCCGCCGGCGCGGTGGCCAGTTCGCTCAGCTCGGCAAGCTGGGCCGAGACGCGGTCCTCCTGGGCGATATGCTCATGCAGAAGCTCGGACTGGGCGTCGATGCGGTGCAGAAGGGCGCCCAGGGTTTTGGTCAGTTTCTCAACGGTGGTGCTGTCGGCCATGGGGCCCGCGGGCCGGTCGAGACGGGCGAGAATTTCGGCCTGGGTGGCCTCGATCGCATCGAGCCGCGCGGCGAGGTCACCGCTCTCCCCGGCACCGGCCGTCAGATGGGCGCATTCGGTGGCATATCGAGCG
The DNA here is from genome assembly GCF_049800875.1 of Amaricoccus tamworthensis. Taxonomy (NCBI): domain Bacteria; kingdom Pseudomonadati; phylum Pseudomonadota; class Alphaproteobacteria; order Rhodobacterales; family Paracoccaceae; genus Amaricoccus; species Amaricoccus tamworthensis. The sequence continues at coordinate 89,274 of NZ_JBNAFV010000016.1, forward strand.
TTTACAATAGCTTGCAACTCCGCACCCGCCCCGGTCAGGGCGCTGTTCACCGCCCCGTCATGGGCGCGCAGAAAGGCGAGCGGGCGGGATAAAATCCCGGCTGAATCGGGCAGGACATCGGTGGCGTTGAGCCAGACGGCGTCCTGGCCGAGGCTTGCGGTCAGCGCCTCCTGAAGCGCGTCGGTCCAGTCGCCGGGGGGCAGGTCGCCGAGGCGGCCATCCATGTCGGCAGCCGTCACCGGGAAGGCGTAATGCCAGGCATCCACACGGTAAACCGACCCCGAGACCAGCGCGCACAGCCCGCGCAGCGCCACGGCCTCGTCGGAAATTTTATCAGCGTCCACAACCATTTCGTGGCTGACAAGCCCTGCCGCAACAAGATCGGCAAGTACGGCCGAAGCACTGTCGGGAGCCCGTGTATCCATGTCCGTCATCCTCCAGGAACCGGCCGGGGCCTCGGGCCCGTCCGGCAAGTCACAAATCTTAACCTGGAATAAACTGGTTAAGCGGGTGTTACCAAAGCGGCTTAATTTTGACGAAAACCCGGGGAGTTTTTGAGGCGCTTTACGCCGGTTTGTGACCCAACCGGTGCGTGATTTGGCACAGAACTGCAGGAAAGTGGCACAGATTGTGAGTCAAATGGCACAGATTGCACGGGGTTTGTCTGTTTTTGGCGCAGATTGCTGGGGAAACGGCCTGTACGGACGGGTTGCGCGGCACCGGCCACCCCGCCATGCTCGACCCATTGGAAAAATCAATTTTGGGGTGACCCCGGGGTCATGGCAAACGGACTGGAGAAGGCTGTCACCGCCTGCGTCGGGCTGGGCGCGCTGGCCCTGGGAATGCCCCTGCCCCCGGGCGTGGTTGAGACCGCCGTCGGGGTGGCGGGACTGACCGAATTCGTCGCGGAAAAAAATCAAAAGTTCGGACCGGAATGTAAGCGGGTACGCGCCAAAACCAGGAAAGCGGTGCGCGAGGGGTTCGCGGAGTTTTTGCGGATCGAGGGGGATGAATGGTCGGCGGGGGAGGACCTGACCGCGGCCGATGCGGCGCTGGCGAAACATCTTGGGAGCTGCGTGATGGACCGGGAGCGCCTCGCGGAGGATTTTGTGTCGAAGGGGTTCCCAGGCGTGGCGGTCGACAGGCTGATGGGAGAGCTGGCGGGGCATGAGCCGGAGCTGTTTGGGGCGGAGGCCACCGGGTCGGTGTCACACCGGTATGCCCGCCGCGTCCTGGAGGTGAGTCTCAGGGCGGTGGTGGAGAACCGGGAGTATTATGAGGCGCTGGAGCCCTACATCATCTGGAAAATGGGTCTGGCCCTCGGGATCCTGGTCGAGCACGCGGAAACTACACTTAAGCTGTTGAATGATATGGCGGACGCGATCGAACGACTTGAGCGCAAGGCCAACCGTCCCGATCCGACCCGGGCGCAGTCGCTGGGGTTTGCGCGAACGATCCTCGATCGGGAGATTCCCGACGACCAGCTTGAGGCCGCCCTGTTTGAGATCAACAAAAACTTTTTCACCATGCGCACCGAGATTGACGACCTGAAGGGGCTGTCGAACGAGGTGCCGGACATTCTGCCGCATCTGGAGGCGGCGCAGGCGGCGCTGGAGCGGGAGGACATGGTCGAGCTGGCGGAGGCGGAAACGGAACTCCGCGAGGTCAGGCGGATTTATGAGGCGGGGATTGCGGCGCGCCGGGCGCGGGAGGATGCACGGCGGGAGAAGGAGGAAAGGCGGCGACGCGAAGAGGACGGGACACGGGCGCGGATCGCGGAAACGCTGGCCAGCGCCGCCGCCGCCCGTCTCGACCGGCCGGGGGCCGCGGCGCATTACGGCGAGGCCGCCGCCCTGTGGCCGGAAAGGAGTCGGGAGCGGATGCTGGCTTCCCTGGTCCAAGGTGATCTTCTGATCGTGGCGGGCGATACGGCAGAGGCTGTGGCCGCCTTTCAGGCGGCACTTGATGTTGCGAAGCAGCGGGTGGAGGCCGATCCCTCCAGTGCCGCGAACGCCCGTAACTTCTCCGTCAGCCTCGACAGGATCGGCGACGTGCGCAGCGCCCAGGGGAACCTGGCCGGCGCGCTCGAGGCCTACACGCAAGGCATGGAGATCGCGGAGCGGCTGGCCCGGGTCGATCCCTCCAGTGCCGCGAACGCCCGTGACCTCTCCGTCAGCCTCAACAAAATCGGCGACGTGCGCAGCGACCAGGGGAACCTCGCGGGCGCGCTCGAAGCGTACACGGAAGCCATGGAGATCCGGGAGCGGCTGGCGCGGGACGACCCCTCGAATGCGGACTGGGCGCGGGATGTGGTGGTTTCACACGCAAAGCTGGCGCTGGCTGATTCCGAGAACGCGGTGGCGCACTGGCGGGAGGTGGTGGCGCGGCTGGGGGCGATGCGGGAGGCGGGTATTCTGCGGCCGGTGGATGAGAGGCTCATTGCGGTGGCGGAGGAGGAACTGCGCAAGGCGCTGGAGGGACGCGGTTGAGGGGGCCATTGCCGGGGCCTGGCGTCCCGCTGTTCCGTGCCGGGGGAGCGTTTGCGGGCGTTTGCTCCGCCCGGCCCCGGGGGCAAACGGGATTTGTCCATGAAATACCTCACGGACGGCGGGGGCGGGACCGTGGTTAACAGGGTGTAACCGCGCTGACGGGGGTCTGCCGCGGTCCATTTCAGAAAATGCGCTCCTGGCGTGCCCGTGCACGGCCGGTTTTTACATGGCGCGGTTTGTAAGGGGTAAGGAGAGTTTCGATGGCGGTGATCAATGGCAACAGTGGCAACAACACCCTGAACGGCACCGGTAACGATGACCGGATCAGCGGGCGGGGCGGCAATGACCTCATGCGCGGCCGGGCCGGTCAGGACACGATGTATGGCGGCTCGGGCCGGGATGAGATGTATGGCGGCAATGACAATGACCGCATGTTCGGGGGCAGCGGTCACGACTTCATCCGGGGTGGCCGGGGCGATGATTACGTCCGCGGGGGGGGCGGCAATGACACGATCGAGGCGGATCTCGGCACCAACAACGTCCATGGCGGCGGCGGCAATGACGTGATCGTCTCCAGCGGCGCGGGTCTCTACCGGGGCGGGTCGGGCGATGACGTGATCCATGCGGGCAACGGTGCGAACGAGACGCTCGACGGGGGCGCGGGCAATGACACGCTCGACGCCACGCACTGGAACGGCAACTATGAGATCAGCCTCGCCACCGGTGTCACCAACTGGTCGCCCGAGAGCTTCATCAATTTCGAGAATGTCATGACCGGCGACGGGGATGACGACATCGAGGGAACCGACGGCGCCAATGAGATCCGCGTGGGCGACGGCGATGACACCGTGCAGGCCTGGGGCGGCGACGATCTCGTTTATGGCGGCGCCGGGGACGACAACCTCGATGGCTGGAGCGGGAATGACACGGTCAACGGGGGGGATGGCAACGACACGGTCTACGGCTATTCCGGCGATGACCATCTGCGCGGCGGGCGCGGCAATGATACCGTACGTGGTGAGAGCGGCGATGATTTCGTTGGCGGCGGTGACGGCGACGACCTGGTCCATGGCGGGGCCGGCGACGACACCGTGCGCGGCGGTGAGGGCGCCGATGAGATGTGGGGCGGCAGCGGCGAGGACGTGTTCGATTTCGACACGGCGTCCGAGACCAGCGGCAGCACGGTCATGGATTTTGAGGGCGCGGGCGGCTGGCATACCGGGGACCGGATCGACCTGCGCAGCATTGACGCGATTGCTGGCGGGGATGACGACGCCTTCACCTTTTATGGTGAGCAGAGTTTCTGGGACGGCTATTTCAAGGGCGACGGGGCGCTCTGGGTTCAGGAGGTCGGCGGCGACACGCGGCTTTACGGCCGGATCGACTCGGATGTTGAGATCAACATGACCATCCATGACGGCGCCACCACCGCCGGCGACTGGAACCGGACCGATTTTTATCTCTGAGGCGTGGGCGGCTGGAGCCTGGCCCCGGCACGGAACAGAGGGGTGAAACCCCGCCGTGCCAGCGCCGACCTCCCCGTCACGCCAGAGGCGTGCCAATGAATACCGGCGTGCCTCCGGCACGACGGGAGGCGCTATTGCGCCACCCGAGGTCCGCGATGCCCTCAGGGGAAGGGCGGAAATGTTGGGCGGCGCTTTCACAGGCGACCGCCCCTGCCCCCTCACGTCCGCGCGTAGACGTCCTCGTAGCGGATGATGTCGTCCTCGCCGAGATATGGACCGGACTGGACCTCGATGAGGTGAAGGTCGACCTTGCCGGGGTTTTCCAGGCGGTGGACGGCGCCGAGCGGGATGTAGACGGACTGGTTTTCCGACAGGAGCTTGACCTCCTCGCCCACGGTGACGCGCGCGGCCCCCTCAACAACCACCCAGTGCTCGGAGCGGTGGACATGGGACTGCAGCGACAGCTGCCCGCCGGGATGGACCATGATGCGCTTGACCTGGAAACGCGGACCCAGAGAGAGCGTCTCGTACCAGCCCCAGGGGCGGTGGAAGCGCGGAAAGTCGGTGGCTTTGGCGGAGCCTTTGGACTTGAGGACCTGCACGGCCTCCTTGACCCGCTGGCCGTCGGTCATGTCGGTGACGAGCACGGCGTCATGCATGGCGATGGCGGCGATGTTTTTCAGTCCGATCCCCACAAGCGTCTGGTCGTCGCTCTCGGCGCGCAGAAGCGTGTCCTCGCAGTCGATGGCATGGGCGTCACCATAAAGGGCCACGCCGTTTTCGTCCTGACCCATTTCCAGCGCGATGCTGTCCCAGGAGCCGAGATCGGACCAGTGGCCGGCATAGGGCACCACGGAGAGGTTTTCGGATTTCTCCATAATGGCGTAGTCGATGGAGATGTCCGGGCTGCGCTCCCAGGCTTTGGGATCGAGGCGCAGGAAGGACAGGTCGGTCTCGGCCTGGTCCACGGCCACGCGCACCGCGGCGGTCAGTTCGGGCTGGAGCCGCTCGAACGCCTCGATGATCACGGGGATGGAGAAGAGGAAAATGCCGCTGTTCCACAGATGACGTCCGCCGGCCAGCATGGTCTCCGCCGTGGCCGCATCGGGTTTTTCCACGAAGCGTGCCAGTTTGTGCGGCGCGGGGGCGGCCTCCATGTCCGGGGCGTTTTCCAGCTCGAGATAGCCGTAGCCGGTCTCGGGACGGTCCGGCTTGATGCCGAAGGTCACCAGATCGCCACCATCGGCGGCCTGAACCCCGGCCCGGACGGCCTGCTGGAAGCCTTCCGCATCGGACATGGCGTGATCGGAGGCGCAGATGAGCAGAAAGCCCTCCGGATCGGTCTTGGCCACATGCATGGCGGCGGCGAGAACCGCGGGCGCGGTGTTGCGGCCCTCCGGCTCGATCAGCACCGCACCAGGCGCGCGGCCGATGCCGGCGAGCTGCTCGGTGGCGATAAAGCGGAAATCCGAGCCCGTAACGATGACGGGGGCGGCGAATTCCGGCTCGGGGAATCGGGCGACGGAGGCCTGAAACAGACTCATTTCCCCCAAAATTCGGCTAAACTGCTTGGGATAACTCGCCCTCGAAAGCGGCCAAAGGCGGGTTCCGGACCCCCCACACAGGATAACCGGGGTAATCGTCTGTGACATCGTTTACCACTCCTTATACAAAATACGGCGAACCGGGGTCTGCCCCCTGGTTCTTCAACGGGATATACACTATGCTCGTGGGACGGGTCATGCCACAACGAACTGAATAACCGATCCGAACCGACGGCCGTCATGGCCCTGATGAGTGAGTAGAGTACCTGAAGTGAAAATTTCCGTATTTGGGCTTGGTTATGTTGGTATCGTTTCGGCCGCGTGTCTCGCCCGCGACGGGCATGAGGTCACCGGAGTTGATCTTCTTCCCGAAAAGGTCGATCCTGTAAATCAGGGATTGAGTCCAATTGTTGAGGACGGCGTTGGCGACATGGTCGCCGCCGGGGTTGCCGCGGGACGTCTGCGCGCGACATCCGACGCCGGAGAGGCTATTGCCGCCTCGGATGTGAGTTTTGTCTGTGTGGGCACGCCGTCGCGGCGCAACGGCAGCCTGGACACCTCGGCCATCGAGCGGGTCTGCGTGGAGATCGGGGCGGCCATTGCCGCAAAATCCACGCCGCATCTGGTTGTGATCCGCTCCACGGTCACGCCGGGCACCCTGCGCGGGCTGATCATTCCCGCCCTCGAGGGCGCCTCCGGGCTGAAAGCGGGGGATGGCCGTCTGCAGGTGGCCAACAACCCGGAGTTTCTGCGCGAGGCGACGGCGATTTATGATTACGACAACCCGCCCAAGACCGTGGTGGGATGTGATGAGGCGGATGTGGGCGAAACGCTGATGGGAATTTATGCCGATCTGCCCGGCCCGAAGATCGTCACGGCCCCGGACGTGGCGGAGATGGTGAAATACGCCGACAACGCCTGGCATGCGGTCAAGGTCGCCTTCGCCAACGAGATCGGAAATATCGCCAAGGCGGTTGATGTGGACAGCTGGGAGGTGATGGATATTTTCTGCCAGGATACCAAGCTGAACATTTCCACGAACTACCTCAAACCAGGATTTGCCTTTGGCGGCTCCTGCCTGCCCAAGGACGTACGCGCGCTGACCCATGCGGGACAGCAGCTCGATCTGGGGCTGCCTCTGCTCAATTCGCTGATCCCCACCAACATGGAACAGGTTGACCGGGCCCTGGAGCGGGTTTTGGAGGCGGGCTGCCGCAGGGTGGCGTTTCTGGGCATCAGTTTCAAATCCGACACCGACGATCTGCGCGAAAGCCCGCAGGTGGCCCTGGTGGAGCGGCTGATCGGCAAGGGGGTCGATCTGGCGATTTATGACCGCAACGTGCATCTGGCCCGTCTGGTCGGGGCGAACAGGGCCTATATCGAGCAGGTCATCCCGCATATTGCGGATATTCTTTCCGATGATCTGGAGGCGGTGGTGGCCCATGGGGATCTGATCGTGGTGGGCAATGGCGCGCGGGAATTCGAGCGCCTGCCCGACCTGATGCGCCCTGGACAGACACTGATCGACCTTGTACGCATCCCCGCGCTCGCGGAGGCCCTGGGGGACCGGTATGATGGCATCAACTGGTAGCGAAACAGGTCGGGACGGCCTGGACGCAAACGGACCCGGCGCCGGACGGCGGGTTCTGATCGTCGTGGAAAACCTGCCCGTGCCCTTTGACCGCCGGGTCTGGTCGGAGGCCACCACCCTGGTGGCCGCGGGCTATTCGGTTTCGGTGATCTGTCCCACGGGCAAGGGCTATGAGGCGCCCTACGAGCTGATCGACGGGGTGCATGTCTACCGCCACAAACTGCGCGAGGAGGGCGAGACCGGCCTCATGCAGTACATCCGTGAATATGGCAGCGCGCTGTGGAGCGAGCTGCGTCTGGCGCACCGGGTCCGCCGGGAGCGGGGCGTGGACGTTCTGCATGGCTGCAACCCGCCGGACCTGATTTTCCTCATCGCCTGGACCCTGCGGCCCTTTGGCGTGCGCTATCTGTTTGACCATCACGACATCTGTCCCGAGCTTTACGAGACCAAATTCGGCAAGCGCGGGCCATTGTGGCGGGCGATGGTTCTGTTCGAGTGGCTGAATTTCCGCACCGCCTCCGTGTCCATCGCAACGAATGATTCCTATGCCGACATCGCGCGCAGCCGCGGCGGCAAGGCGCCGGGCGACGTGTTTGTGGTCCGCTCCGGGCCGAAGATCGACAACATGCGCATCCAGGAGCCGAAACCGGAGCTGCGCAAGGGCGCGAAACACCTGATCGGCTATGTGGGCGTGATCGGCCAGCAGGAGGGGCTCGACCTTCTGGTGGAGGCGGCCGAACATCTGACGGGCCCGATGGGGCGTGGGGACGTGCATTTTGGCATTGTGGGCGACGGGCCGCAGCGCTCGGAGATCGAGGATCTGGTCCGCGAACGCGGCCTTGAGCGGTTCTTCACCTTCACCGGGCGCGCGCCCAATGACGTGCTGCTCGACATGCTCAACACGGCCGATATCTGCGTGAATCCTGACCGGGCCACGCCGATGAACGATCTGTCGACCATGAACAAGATCCTTGAATACATGGCGCTGAAGAAGCCGGTGGTGCAGTTTGACCTGCGCGAGGGGCGGATTTCGGCGGGCGAGGCCTCGCTCTACGCGAAAAAGAACGATCCCGTTGATTTCGCTGAGAAAATCGTCGAACTGCTCGATGATCCGGAGGCGCGGGAGCGCATGGGCGAGCTGGGCCACCGGCGCATCCTCGACCATCTGTCCTGGGAGCATTCGATCCCGCCCCTGCTCGCGGCCTATGAGCGTATTTTCACCAAGATGGGCCGGGCCGTGCGCGCGCCCTCCCCCCGTCAGGTCTCCGCGGCCACCGGTTCCGGGTCCGACTGAGGGCTCCACCCTCCCCGCATACCCGCCTCCGTGCTACACTGTGCCCTGGACCGGAGGGGTCCGGCAGGGGAGGACATGGCATGGCACTGACCGGATGGCTGAAAATTCCCGGTATCGGGGGCGAGGCGCTCGACCGCGGGCATGAGGGCGACATCGACATTTACCGCATGACCTGGGCCGTGGCCCAGACAACGCCGGCGCAGACCGGGCGGGGCAGAACGCGGTCGCGGCCCATGGTGGACAGGCTGACCTGCCACAAGCGCACGGATGCGGCGAGCGTCTATCTGGCGCTGGCCTGTCTGGAGGGCAAATCGTTTCCGGAAATGGTGGTGACCCTGCGCCGGGAAACCGGCGGGGCCGCCCATGAGCATCTGACCGTGACGCTGCGCAATGTGGTGGTGACGGGCTTTGACATGGATACCGGCCGCACCGGCCCGGACGGGGAACGGGACGCGGATGAGACGGTGTCCCTGTCCTTTGAACGGATCGGCATGCTCTACAGCCGCCCCCGCGACGGCCGCGGCCCCGGGGAGGAGCATGAGATTGAGTATGACATTATGGCGGGGGTTTAGGGGGGCGACTGGTTTCAGCCGGATGGATCAGCTCTCCCGGAACACCGGGGGCATGCGGCTGGTGTGAAGGATGGTTTCGATGCTCACGATCCCCTTGGCCTCATCAACGGCATAGTAGATGCAGTAGGGATACCGTGGCACGGCCAAACGGCGGGTGTCATCCTGGTAAACGCGCCCCAGGAACGGGTGCTCGGTCAGCATCTCCGCAACGGTCAGAATGTGATCAATCACCCGCACCGCAGCGGATGCGTTGCGGTAAACAAGCCAGCGTTCGATATCGCGGAGATTATCGCGACTGAGCGGGGAATATATCAGCCTCATTCAAGGCCGAATTCCTTGCGGATATCTTCCGCCGTAATCCCCTTCCCCGCCGCGATCTGGGCTTTGCCAATGGCAATCTGTTCCCGCACATGCGCCTCATGACCAGGTCCGGGACGCTCATCGGGATCGATGGTCAGCCATTTCTCGAGTTCATCTGTTCGCGGGCGCATGTTCATAACGGCAGTCTAGTCCCAAAAAGTCCGATTTTGCAATCAGCGCCTGAAAAAAGCCCTGACGGAGGGTTTCCGTCAGGGCTTTGTTTTTGCTTACCCCCGGGCGCAGGGCCCGGCTGATCCGGTGGGGATCAGGCTTTGGCGGATTTGCGGCGGTAGCGGATGCCCGCGAGGGCTGCGACGCCGGTGAACAGCAGGGCTGCGGCGGGCGGCAGCGGCACGGGAGCCACCTTGGCCACCATGACACCATCGATGCCGAAGCCGTCATTGTTGCGGTTGTGGCCCATTTTGATGGTCAGGTCGTCCACGGCCTCGTCCAGCATGATGGTCACATAGTGGATATTACCGTTGGACAGACGCGTGTTACCGGCCAGGTTGGAGAACTTTTTGTCGCCCACCTTGATGGAGAACTTGCCGCCAACATCGGCCGCATCAACCACGAAGAAGGAAATGGCGTTGAACTCGCCCTTGTCCTTAATGCGCCATTTGATGCCCTGGTTGTCATTGCTGTCGAGCCAGTTGCCGCCAACGATCGACTGGTTGGGCGTGTTGGCGTGATAGCGGCCCCACGGCATGGCGGCGTCATTGCGCACGGCCAGGCTGGCGCCGTCACCCACGACGGAGTGACCCGAACCGGTGGCCCCGTAGGCCTTGAAATTACCGACGCCGGTGTTCTTCGGATTGGTGGTTCCGAACGAGCCGTTCCAGGCGTTGTTCGATTCGAAATTCTCGTAGTGGAGATTCGAAATGCTGTGACCCTGCACAAAATTCCTCATGGCGCCCTGGGCACTTACCAGGTCGGACCGTTCGAATTTCTGAAGGTCAAGTGAAACACCAACCGCACCTGCGGTCGAAGCGGAAAACAGTACGGCAGCCGCAACGGCGCCGCGCACATAAGCACGAATACTAGTCATGTCAGGCAAAACCCCTCTTACCCCTGAGCATTTGTTTATACCTGCGGTTGTTTTATGTCAATTTGGATTCAATGTTTTCCGGCGGTTTGGTAAACGCCCGTGACGGAAATGACGCAGCCGCGGGGGCGGGAAATCCGGGCTCCGGACGGGTCGCCGCCAGGGGGGCCGGGCGGGATTTCTTCAATTAAGGAATACCTTTAGATATTAACTGCACCCTAACCATTTCCGCCCAGGTATGGGGCCCGAGAGTTTATGGTTAATGACCGGGGCGTCACGAGATGGATATGCTTGATTTTGGTGCGGCAGCGGGTGTCATGCTCGGTGGTGCGGCCCTGTTTTTGCCGGCATGGGCCTGGGCCCGCCGCAGCAGGATGGCCGCCCTGAAATCCGGCACCGCGGTCGTGCAGACCCCCCATCAGCACACCGCCCCCCAGGCACCCGTTCCCATGCCCGCCAGCCTGCCCGCAGCCCAGGCCCCGGCCCAGGAGGGCAAGGGCATGGCCCGTCTCGCCGCGCTTGAGAAGGCCCATGAGGAGCTGGTGGCGAAGATGGAGGCCATGGCCGAGGAGGCCCGGGCCCCGGATGAGAAGCTGCGCACCATGGCCGGTCAGCTGGTGGCCGTGATCCGTGACAAGAACACCACCTTTGAGGCCGCGCTTGCCGGTCTGGAACAGCTGCGCGGACGGCTGCGCAGTCTTGAGGAAATCGGCGAACTGGTGGAATCGCGGGAGATGCTGGACGCGCTGGTGGACCGGATCGACCGGGTCCGCTCGTCCCAGTCGGCCGAGGCCGCCGCCCTCGAGGCCCGCATCCGCGCGCTGGAATCCGCCGGGGGCGAGAACCCCTTCTCGGAGATATCCGAACAGCTTACCCGCCTTTATGCCCAGAAGGATGACGGTCTGGCCGCGGTTCTGACGCGGCTTGCCCCGTTCGAGAACCGCCTGAGCGAGCTTGAGGGCCGCGCCCCCGCCCGGGAGACCCTGTCGCGGATGGAGGAGCAGATGGCGGAGCTGCAGAAAGCCAATGGCGATCTGCAGGCGCGTCTGGCCGGGCTGAAATCCGAGACCGGATCGGCCGCGGAAATCGCGGGCCGTCTGGAGCAGATCCACACCCGCAAGGATGCGATGTCCGTGGCCATGCTGGAGCGCATTGAGGCGCTGGAGCAGACCGTGGCCGCCCGTGGTCCCGAGGCCGCGCTCGACCAGATGTCGCGCCGTCTCGACGCGCTGAAGGAATCCCATGCCGCGGCGGAGGCGCGCATTCGCGAGCGTCTCGACGGGCTGGAAAAACCCGGCGAGAGCCCGTTTGCGGAGATCTCCAGCCAGCTCACCCGGCTCTATGCCCAGAAGGACACCGCCGTGGAGACCGTGCTGTCGCGGCTCATTCCGCTGGAGACGAAACTCCAGGAAATTGAGGTCGCGCTGACGGACATGGATCCGCAGGCCAACCTCAATGATCTTAATACGCGTATTGAGGCGCTGTCGGTTGCCGGCACCGCCGCCGAGGACCGGCTGCGCGGCTCGATCTCGCGGCTTGCGGAAGCCCATGGCGAGACCCGCAGCGAACTGGGCGCCCTGCGCCGGGAGACCGGATCCATTTCGGATCTGGGTGAACGGCTTGAGCGCATCCATGCCCAGCGGGAGGAGCACGCGAAAAACACCGCCGACCGCCTGGCGCGGCTTGAGCAGGACATGGCGACCCGCGACCCGCAGAAGATGCTCGAGCGGTTCAACGAGCGCTTTGCGGCCATGAAGGAGGCCCATGCGGCCGCCGCCGAGGAACTGCGCGGGCGCATTGCGGCCCTGGAAACCCCTGGCGAGAGCCCGTTTGCGGAAATCTCAGAACAGCTCACCCGGCTTTATTCCCAGAAGGACACCACCATGGAGGCGGTGTTCACGCGCCTGGCCCCGCTCGAGAAGAAGCTGGTGGAACTGGAGCAGGACCTGCATTCGCGCGACCCGCAGGTGGCGCTGGATCATTTCGCCGGGCGGCTTGATGCCATGAAGGAGGCCTATGAGGCCGGGTTCATCGCCATCCGCAAGGCCCAGGAGGCCGGGTTTGAGGCGGTCAAATCCGCCTCCGACAGCCGCCTCGACGCCATGCGCGAAACCAATGCGGCCGTCGCCGGCGACATCAAGTCGCGGCTTGAGGCGCTGGAAAATCCTGGCGAGAGCCCGTTCTCGGAAATCTCGGCCCAGCTGACCCGGCTCTATGCCCAGAAGGACGCCACCACCGGCACCATTCTGGAGCGCCTTGGCCCGCTGGAGAAGAAACTGGCCGATCTGGAGCGGGGCATGCGCGCCCGCGATCCGGAAGCGGCGCTCGATCATTTCTCCGAGCGGCTTGATACCATGAAGGAGGCCTGGGAGGCCGGTCTTGCGGCGGTCCGGGAGAACCAGGACACGGCGCTCGAGGCGCTCAAACGCTCCCAGGAGGCGGGTCTTGCCTCCATGCGTCAGGCCCAGGACACCCGCATCGAGGCCATTCGCGAAACCCATGCCCAGACGGCGCGGGACGTGAAGGAACGGCTCGGTGCGCTGGAAAACCCCGCCGACAGCCCGTTTGCGGAAATCTCCGAACAGCTCACGCGGCTTTACGCCCAGAAGGACACCACCGTGGAGGCCGTGTTTGCGCGGCTCGCGCCGCTGGAGGCCAAGCTCGATACGCTTGAGGAGGAGATGATCTCCCGCGATCCCAAGGCGATGCTCGACCATTTCGCCGGACGGCTTCTGGCCATGAAGGAGACGTATGAGACCGGGCTTGAGACCGTACGCGAGGCCCAGGACGCGCGGTTTGAGGCGATGCGCGAGACCAATGCCGCCGTGGCCGGCGACATCAAGGCCCGGCTTGAGGCGCTGGAAAATCCAGGCGACAGCCCGTTTGCGGAAATCTCCGAACAGCTTACCCGGCTTTATGCCCAGAAGGACGCCACCGTGGAGGCCGTGTTTGCGCGCCTCGCGCCCTTGGAGGAGAAACTCTCCGATCTGCGCATGGAACTCGACGGGCGCGATCCCCGTGCGGCGCTCGACCAGTTTGGCGAGCGGCTGCTGGCGGTGCGCGAGGCCCATGAGGCCGGACTCGAGTCCGTGCGCCGCGAACAGGCGGCGGGACTGGAGCGTGTGGATGAGCGCCTGACGGAAATGCGCGAGACCCATGAGGCGGGCATCCGCTCGGTGCGCGAGGCCGGTGAGGCCGGGCTTGAGGCCGTGCGCCGCGAACAGACCGCGGGACTTGAGCGCGTGGACGAGCGCCTGACGGAAATGCGCGAGACCCATGAGGCGGGCATCCGCTCGGTGCGCGAGGCCGGGGAGACGGGGCTCAGATCGGTCCGTGAGGCCAATGAGGCCGGGATCGAATCCCTGCGTGAGACCCAGGCCATGGCCCTTGACCAGGTCCGCACCGCCCATGAGATCCGTTTTGACGCCATGCGCCGCGCCCATGAGACGGCGGAGACCGGCATCAACGCCCGTCTCGACGACCTGGAGAACCCAGGCGAGAGCCCGTTTGCGGAGATCTCCGAACAGCTCACAAGGCTTTACGCCCAGAAGGACGCCACCGTGGAGACGGTGTTCGCACGCCTGGCGCCGCTGGAGGAAAAACTCGGCGCGCTGGAGCAGGAAATGGTCGCCCGCGATCCCAAGGCGGTGCTGAAATGGTTCGGCGACCGACTCAAGGCGCTCAAGGAGGCCCATGTGGCCGCCGAACAGCGTACCGGCGAGCGGCTGGCGGCACTTGAGAACCCGGAGGTCGATCCGTTCGCGGAAATCAACGGGGAACTGGCGCGGATCAGTGCCGAGAAGGACGCGAGCGTGGAGACGGTTTTTGCACGCCTGGCCCCGCTCGAGGAGAAACTCGGCCAGATGGAGACCGGTCTGACGGCCCAGGTCGAGGCGTTCAATGCCCGCGACGAGGTGGTCAGCGAGCGTCTGGAAAAACTGCGCCTGATGGCCCAGGACACCAGCCGCTACGACGACCTGACCGAACAGCTGCAGAAGTTCTATGCCGACAGCCGCGCGGATATCGACGCGGTTCTGGCCAAGCTCACCCCGGTCGAGCAGCGGCTTGGCAAGCTGGAGGAGAACCCCTGGGATCCGGAGGCCGACGAGGCCCGCGCCCAGGCCCAGGCCATCGCCACCCAGATGATCGCGGCCCGTGCCGCGGCCGAGCATACGGAACTGTTCGCCAACCGGCTGTCGCTGCTGGAAAGCACCCTGCCCCGGCTCTCCGCCGCGCAGTCCGTGCTGATGCAGACCCTGGAACACCAGGGCGACGGCGCGAAACTCGCCCAGCAGGTGGCCGACGCGATCGGTTCAAAGGGGAAAAAGGACGCGGCCACCGCCGCGATCACTGACACCTCCGCGGACACCCCCGACGACCAGGCGGAGACCGGCGCGGCCCCGGCCGCCGCTGCGGCGGAGCCGGAAAAGCCCGCTGAAACCGCGGCGCAGGACACATCAGAGGAGGCCAAACCGGCGGCAAAGCCGCTCAGCCTCGATGACGATGTCTGGGACATGCCCCAGCTCGTTTCCCTGCACCGGAAATAGGCGCGGCGGGCCTGAAGTGCCCGCCCCAAAAACAAAAGACCGGGCGCGGGGCCCGGTCGAATTCTCATGTGCGGGTCCGAAAACCCTGTCCGGGGTGCGCGCGCCTCAGGCGCCGTAGACGCTTTCACGGGCGACGCGGCGCAGATCGCTGCCGGTCAGTCCCAGATCGTCCAGCTCACGGGCGCTCAGGGCCTGGAGCTCATTGAGGGTCGCGTTATAGGTCATCGCGTCGGCAACGCTCCTGCGCAGGTTTGCGATGAAACCACCAAAGATTCCGGAGAGTGATACGCTGTTATCCGGTGCTGCTACATATGCCATTACTACGGTCCTTTCGACCTTCCGGCACGAACCCGTTCCGCGCCGATTACATCCTGGTATTCCGGAAACGCCCCTTGCGTTCCCGCCTTCCATGACCAGGAAGATAGTCATGTTGCAGCGCGGCACAACTGACGGGATCGAAGACCCGCCATGCGAAAAATGCAGGTCTTTGGAGGGGCCTGGCCGAACACGTTCACGTGAGCGGCCGGCCGGTCAGTCGGCCAGTTTTTCGTAATCGCCCATTTTGAGGTATTTCAGTTCCCGCGCCAGTTTGATCGCCGGGCGCAGGCCAAACATGATCGACCCGACCAGGAAGAGCCAGGTCCCGGCCCGGGTCGTGTCCTCGTTAAAAAACAGGACCGAACCGACCACGAACAGCACCGCCGCGCCGAAATCGTTGATCGTGTAGAGGATCTCGTAAAACGCGTAGATCCGCTTGTGCTCGGGGCTGCGGTTGCGGTTGTCGGGGTGAAACAGCGTCATGTCATTCTCCTGCCGGACCTGGACAGGGCGGCTTTGCCCCCTGCGGTCGTTATTTCCGCGGCGAAGGCCCGAAGGCCCCGGGCAGGACCGCCCCGCTCCAACGGGTTTGCCTGTCGCCGTGGCCCATGACTAGGGCGTTTTGGGGGGAAGCTGAATCGAAAACATCTTCAGCGAAACAGTGAAATGACGGGGCCGCGGGGCGCGTTTTTCCGCCCCAAAAACAAAAGACCGGGCACGGGGCCCGGTCGAATTCCTTTAAACCGTCAGCCGGGGGGAAGCCCCGGCCCGAAGCGCGCTCAGGCGCCGTAGACGCTGTCATGGGCGACGCGGCGCAGGTCGCTGCCGGTCAGACCAAGATCGTCCAGCTCACGGGCGCTGAGGGCCTGGAGCTCGGTGAGGGTGCGGTGGAACGTCATCGCGTCGGTTACGCTTTTGCGCAGGTTTGCGAGAAAACCACCAAAGGTTCCGGAGAGGGATACGCTGTTATCCGGTGCTGCTACATATGCCATTACTACGGTCCTTTCGACCTTTCGGCACGAACCCGTTCCGTGCCGCCTTACATCCTGAAACTCCGAAAACGCCGTTTGCGTCCCCGTCATTCATGACCCTGAAGATAGTCATGTTGCAGCGCGGCACAACTGACGGGATCGAAAACCCGCCATGCAGGGAATGCAGGTCTGAAAAGGCCCCGGTCAGGCCGGGAGGTCCACCGGGCGGCCCGTGCGGGAGGAGGTTTCAATGGCTCCGATCAGCCGGTGGGACACCAGGGCCTCGCGCCCGGTGACCAGGGGTTTGCGCCCCGTCCGGACGGCATCGATGAAATCCTCGATCACGGCCTGGTGCCAGTCATAACGGCTCGAGAGAATACCCTCTTCCGGACCAGGGGCGGTGCGGGCGACCTCCTCACTGGTGCCGTCGCGACGGCTGAGGACAAGCGTATCCTTATCCATCCGCAGTGAGCCCTTTTCGAAATGCAGGGTGATGACCTCGGTGCGGTGGGGATACATGGCGGTGCTGGCCACGAAGGATCCGGACGCGCCATTGGCGAAAGTCAGGCCCGCAAGGGCGAAATCCTCCGCCTCCATGCGGTGCAGCGGCGTGGTGGCGGTCATGGCCTGAACGCGGGTCACCGGGCCGGTGAGGCTGAGCGCGAGGTCGAGGGAGTGGATGCCGTTGGTGATCATCACGCCGCCGCCATCGCGGGCATAGGTGCCCCGGCCCGGCTCGTCATAATAGGACTGGTCGCGCCAGAGCGGCACCGCGATCTCGACAAGACCGAGCCTGCCAAGCTCCCCGCTCTCCACGATCCGTTTTGCGGCCACCGCCGGGGCGCGGACCCGGTGCTGAAACAGAACCCCCAGGGTCACGCCCGCCCGCTCGCAAATTTCGACGACCTCCACGGCCTCCTCCGTGGTGCGGCCCACGGGTTTTTCGAGCAGCACGTGCTTGCCCGCCACCGCAAGGGCGCTGATGAGCTCGTTCCGCACGCTGGGCGGCGTGGCGACGATCACCATCTGGATGGCGGGATCATTCACGATCCCGGTGAGGTCATCGGTAAAGACGGGCTCCACACCGTGGCAGTATTCCTTAAGGTAATGCGCGCGCTCCGGCCTGCGGGAGACGACCGCGTGCAGCCGCGCCACATCCCCAGCCGCGGACAGGGCCGCAACATGGGTTTTTGCGATCATGCCCGCCCCGACCAGCGCGACCCCCATCCGTGCGTTTTCCACCGGTTTATCCATGTCCCGTCGCTCCCTACCCCCGTGTCAGCCTTCCGTATCCGACAAATCCGGCCTGGAGACCAGCCCGGGGGAGTGGGTCGGCCCCGCATTTCGGACCGCTCCGCGCTGGAGCGTTATGCGAAAGACCCGCATCCCCCAACGCGGCCTGAAATCAGGGATTTCAACGCATTGCGAAATGAGGGAGTTATCAGGTCATTCGTCAAACGCCACAGAGCCTGTCCATGACCCGCACGGACCGCCCCCTGCATGCCCTGTTTCAGATCCTGCTGCTCTGGCTCGCCGGGCTGGGGGCGGCGGCGCAGTTTGCCAAGATCAGCGTGATTTTTGCCGATATCCGCGCGCTTTATCCCGGGGTCGGGCCCGAACTTGGCCTGCTGGTGTCGCTTCTGAGCAGTCTTGGCATTGTTTTTGGCATGACGGCGGGGGTGATCCTGGTACGGGTGGGGTTCCGGCGGCCGCTTGTGGCGGCGCTTCTGCTCGGGGCTGTGGTGTCGCTCTGGCAGTCCACCCTGCCGGGGTTTTCCGCGATGCTGGTGAGCCGGGTGATCGAGGGCTGCGCCCATCTGGTGATCGTGGTCGCCGCCCCCACCATGATGGCGCGGGTTGCGCCGGAGGGATACCGGGGCGTGGCAATGACCCTGTGGGGGACGTTTTTTGGCGTGGCCTTTGCCGTGGTGGCCTGGATCGGCCTGCCCTTTGTGGAGGTCCATGGTCCCGCCGCGCTGTTTCAGGTGCACGCGGCCTGGATGGCCGGGGTGGCGGGTCTGGTGGCGCTGGGGTTTCGCGAACCGGTCCGGTCGGGCCCCGCCCCTGCCCCGCTGACACTGGCGGGCGTGTGGCGGCAGCATCTGCGGGCCTATGCCTCGCCCGCGATGTCGGCCCCCGCACTTGGCTGGTTTTTCTACACCATGACGTTTGTGTCGCTGCTCACGATCCTGCCGGAGATGATCCCGGAAAGCGCGCGGGCGCTGACCGTGGGGGTGATGCCGCTGGCCAGTATTGTGGTGTCGCTGTTTGGGGTGTCGGCGCTGTTGCGGGTGATGCCGGCGACCTGGATCATTCTGGCGGGATTTGGGCTCTCGGCGGTGCTAATTCTGCTGCCTGCGACGGGCCTGCCGGTGGCGGTGACCGGCGTGGCCCTGTTCGGGGCGCTGGGGCTGGTGCAGGGGGCGAGTTTCGCGGCCGTGCCGGAGCTGAACCGGGAGACCGGGGATCAGGCGCTCGCCAACGGGGCGGTGGCGCAAATGGGTAATCTGGGGAACACGCTGGGCACGCCGTTTCTGCTGATAATGCTGGCCGCCGGCGGGTTTGGCGGCATGATCCTGGCGGTGGCGGGCTGTTATCTCTGTGCCGTTGCGGTGCATCTGTGGCTGGCCGCACGCCGGCGCAAAGCGGGGCTTTGAGACCCGGCCGGGGTCCGCGTCCGGCCCAGGAGAGGGCCACGCGGACAACCGGTCGGACAATCAGTAGCGGTAGTCGGGGCCGGAGCGGCGGACGTTGCCGTGCCAGTCCTCGATCTGCGGGGCGGTGGTCGTGCCGGTGCTCTCAACGGAGAGGGCCTGGGCCGGTGCCAGGGCGGTGATGGAGGCGTTGTAGCCAACGGTCAGGGCCAGGATCAGCACGGCGACCCACATTGCGGTAGTTCCAAGAACGCCGGCTTCGCGCCCGGCGGCGGGGAGGGTAAAGTCTGCAGTGGTCATTTCAGTTTCCATTTCTTTATGGAGTTCGATGTTGAGCACTCCACATAGGGATGCGCGCGACATAACTGAAACGAATTTATTTGCTGATACACATCACAGGAATTGATGGATCGTTCGAGCATGGCCGGGCACCCCCTGGACTTGCCGGGCGGCGGAAATGATCCCATTTTTTCGGCAGGTGATTTTGCTGTGGGAAAAGGTGATCCGGTGGCCCGTTTCCGTTTTGCGCCCGTGATGGCGGTGTTTGTCTGTGGTCTTCTGCTGGCCGGGGCCGGTCCGGGCCGGGCGGAGACGCTGCCGGAGCTGCTGGCACCGGAGAGGACGCTGATAGCGCTTTTTGAGGCCTCGCGGGATTCGGTGGTGTCGATCACCACGGAGGCGCGGGTCTCCGACCCTTGGCGGCGGGAGGTGCGGATGGTGCCCCAGGGGAGCGGCTCGGGGTTTTTCTGGGATGATCAGGGCCATATCGTCACCAACGCCCATGTGATCCGCGGGGCCGCGGCGGCGGAGGTGCGGCTGTCGGACGGGCGGGTGTTTCCCGCACGTCTGGCGGGCACGGCGCCGATGCATGATCTGGCCGTTCTGAAAATCGATATTGGCGAGGACGCACCCCCGCCCCTGCGCCCCGGACGCAGCGTGGATCTTCGGGTGGGACAAAGCGTGCTGGCCATCGGCAATCCGTTCGGGCTCGACTGGACGCTGACCACGGGCATTGTCTCGGCTCTGGAGCGGGAGATCCCGACCCGGGAGGGCGGGCGCATCGAGGGGCTCATTCAGACCGATGCCGCGATCAATCCGGGCAATTCCGGCGGGCCGCTGATTGACTCGTCAGGGCGGCTGATTGGCGTGAACACGGCGATTTTCAGCCCCTCCGGCTCAAGTGCCGGGATCGGCTTTGCCGTGCCGGTGGACACGGTCGCGCGGGTGGTGCCGCAGCTGATCGCGCACGGGGTCTACCACCCGCCGGTGCTGGGGGTGCGGTATGATCCGCGGGTCACGGCCCTGGCGCGCAGGAACGGCATCGAGGGTGTTCCCGTTCTGGGGGTTGATCCGGGCAGCCCCGCGGAACGCGCGGGCCTGCGCCCGGCCACGCAGGGTCCGGGCGGCGCGATCCTGCCCGGCGACGTGATCCAGGGTCTGGACGGTCGGGCCATTGCGGACGGGGCCGACCTTCAGGCCGCGTTGGACGCCCATGAGGCAGGCGATGAGGTGCCGCTCAGGCTCCTGCGGGAGGGGCGTGAGGTGAAGGTTAAGGTGGTGCTGGGGACGGCGGGGTGTAAGCGGTGTTTTGATCCCACCTTCCTGAAGGCTTCCTGATCTGCGAGTCCGTTTCCGAGTATAGATTGGAATTGGAGGCTGGGTTGGTAGGAGATATATCGCTCCATATGGAGGATACTGGCCGTATGGATGTCATGGTCGGTCCTTCCGGGAAACGGCGCTGGTCTGATGCCTATAAGGGCCGTGTGGTCGCCGAAACACTGGTGCCGGGTGTTACCGTCAATGAAGTGGCGCGGCGGCACGAACTGCTGCCAAATCATTTGTCGGCGTGGCGTCGGCTGGCGAAGGAAGGCAGGCTGGCGGTTCCGGATCTGGCCGGAGCGGAGTTTGAGTTTGCGTCGTTGGTGGTTGAGCCTGTGACCGCGCCGGCTCCCGCCGCGTCCAGTGATGCGGTTGAGATCCTCTGTGGCGATGTCACGGTTCGTCTGGGGGCTGATACATCTCCCGAGCGGATAGCGGGGATTGTTCGTGCCCTGTCCGGGTCCGGATGATCTTCCCATCACAACGGGTTCGGATTGTTGTGGCGACGAAGCCGGTGGATTTCCGCAAGGGCCACAATGGACTGGCGGCTCTGGTAAAAAATGAACTGCATAAGGAGCCGTTCACCGGAACCGTTTTTGTGTTCCGCTCGAAACGTGCGGACCGTCTGAAGCTGCTCTACTGGGATGGGACGGGACTGGTTATGACGTACAAGCGGCTGGAGGAGACGACTTTCACGTGGCCTGCGGTTCGAAACGGTCTGATGTCACTTAGCCACGCGCAGTTTGAGGCCCTGTTCTGCGGTCTGGACTGGCGGAAAGTGAAGGCCCTGTCGGCCCGTCCACCGACTGCGGCAGAGTAAAAAACCATCCTTTACCCTGGTCCCCGGGCACTGGTTTTGGTAGTCCGGGATCATGATTTCGACGGCTGATCTTCCGGATGACGTGGATGCGCTCAAGGCCATGATCGTGGCGCAGAGTGAACGGAATGACCGTCTGGAAACTCTGGTTGCATCCCTCAGACAGGCCCTGTTCGGACGAAGATCCGAAAAATCCGATCCTGACCAGTTTGAACTGGCCCTCGAAGATCTTGAGACCGGTATTGCTGAGGTGGAAGCCGAACGTGAGGCTGATCCAGCGGGTGCGCAAACCCGGACCTCAAAGCCGCGCGCAACCAACCGGGGGGCGCTGCCCAAACACCTGCCGCGCATTGAGGAGGTGGTCGAGCCGGACAGCACGATCTGTCGTTGCGGTACCGAACGCCATGTTATTGGCGAAGACGTGAGTGAACGTCTGGACATTGTGCCGGCACGGTTCCGGCTGATTGTGACCCGACGCCCGAAATATGCCTGCCGTTCCTGTGAGGACGGTATCGTCCAGGCCGCCGCACCGGCACACCTGATCCCGGGCGGCATGCCAACCGAAGCCACCATTGCCCATGTGATCGTCAGCAAATACGCGGATCATCTGCCCCTGTACCGGCAGGCGCAGATCTACGGACGTCAGGGGATTGAACTTGACCGCTCCACACTGGCTGACTGGGTTGGTCGCGCGGCATTCGAGCTGCGACCCGTTTTTGATGCCCTGATCTCCGACCTGAAAAAATCGCCGAAGCTGTTCATGGATGAGACCAGAGCCCCTGTTCTTGATCCTGGCCGGGGAAAGACGAAAACCGGATACTTCTGGGCGCTGGCCCGCGACGACCGGGCGTGGGGTGGAGATGATCCGCCCGGTGTCACGTTCACTTACGCGCCCGGACGATCCGGCCAGTATGCGGATCAGATACTGCAGGACTTCCGCGGCATTCTGCAGGTTGACGGGTATGCCGGCTACAACCGGCTGATCAGGCGGCCGTCACAGGGTATTCAGCTGGCCTACTGCTGGGCGCATGCGAGGCGGAAGCTCCACGAGGTTGCCCGGACTGGAACCACACCGATCGCCGATGAGGGTTTGCGACAGATTACCGCCCTCTACAGGATCGAGAAAGAGGTCCGCGGCGAAAGCCCCGCCAGGCGGTTGGCTGCAAGACAGGAGCGCTCCAAACCCGCCCTTGAGGCATTCGGGACATGGCTCACGGCAAACCGTGCGCGGGTGTCAGCCAAATCGCCCCTTGGAGAAGCCCTGAAATACATCGCCAAATACTGGGACGGCCTCTGCCTGTTTCTGACCGACGGGCGCATCGAGATGGACTCGAACCCCGTGGAGCGAACAATCCGCCCCATCGCTCTAAACAGGAAAAACGCACTCTTCGCGGGTCATGATGCCGGAGCACAAAACTGGGCAATCATGGCGTCCCTTATCGAGACCTGCAAACTCAACGCCGTCGATCCCCACGCCTGGCTGACCGAAACCCTCACCGCAATTGTGAACGGCCACCGACAGGCCAACATCAAAGCACTGCTGCCGTGGAACCATCAACCGAAGGTGTGATCAGGACTTCGCTTAC
>NZ_JBNAFV010000017.1:0-105412 GCF_049800875.1 Amaricoccus tamworthensis
TAAAGCGGTTTGCGTTTGATCTGAATCGAATTGGGATTCACAAGCCCGCCTTCGTCTGATTCACTTCTGTTTGGAGGTGGATCATGGGCAAACCTTACTCTTTGGACCTTCGGGAACGGATTTGCGCCTACGTCGCTAAGGGCAATTCGGCCCGTTCAGCGGGGCGGCTGTTCGGTGTGAGCGCAGCCACGGCGGTGCGATTGGCAGCGGAGCACCGTAAACACGGCACGGCGGTTCCCAAGCCGCAAGGTCGTACCGCCGGCCGGTTCGGCAAACTCGCCCCGCACCGGGACTTTTTGCTGGAGATCGTGCAGGCCGAACCGGACATCACGCTCAAGGAACTGGCCGCCGCCCTCGCAGAGACACATGGCGTGGAAGTACAGCTCTCCTCGCTGCACCGCGCGCTCGAACGCGCCGGACTGTCATATAAAAAAAGGACTGATCGCGGCGGAACGTGACCGACCGGCGTTGCTCCAGGCCCGCCGTGATTGGATCAAGCGCCGCCAGCCCCGTATGCGCGCGGAGCCGCACAGGCTGGTTTTTATCGATGAAACTGCCGTGAAGACGAACCTCACACGGTTGCGCGGTCGGGCCCCTGTCGGTGAGCGGCTTTATGCCGGGGCACCTTTTGGCAAATGGGGCACGCAGACCTTCATCGCAGGGCTGACGCAGGATGCCCTGATCGCACCGTGGGTGATCAAGGGAGCCATGAACGGTCCGGCCTTCGACACTTACATCGAAACCCAACTGGCCCCGGCGCTCGAACCCGGAACAGTTGTGATCCTCGACAACCTGTCCACCCACAAAAGCCCGCGTGCGGCACAAGCCCTGAAAGAGCGCGGCTGCTGGTTCTTGTTCCTGCCCGCATACAGTCCCGATCTCAATCCCATCGAAATGGCCTTCTCGAAGCTCAAAGCCCACCTGCGACGCATCGGCGCCAGAACCTTTGAAACATTGTTTCAGGCGCTCGGAGACATCTGCGATCTGTTCGACCCGCAGGAGTGCTGGAATTTCCTCAAAGCTGCAGGGTATGCCTCAGATTAAACGCAAAACGCTTTAGAGATGACTTCGGCGAAAGCGACGGACAGGCATCGGCGAGTTGCAGACGAAACCGTGAGATGTTTCCAACGCTGTGTCTAACAAAGCAGCTTATGTTGTCATGTGCAGACACCGGAATGCTTCAGCCCAAGCTATGGAGTGGAATTTTTCGGATGGCGTGGTGCCCCCACACGGACTCGAACCGCGGACCTACTGATTACAAATCAGTTGCTCTACCAGCTGAGCTATAGGGGCACTGCGGTTCCCAATATACTGACCTCACCTGGCAATCAATCGGGAATTGCCAAAAAGCCGTTGTTACTGCGGCTGTGTCACGCTAAGGAAAAATCCGCGATCAACTGCTGTTTGCCCGAGTGGCGGAATTGGTAGACGCAGGGGATTCAAAATCCCCCGCCGCAAGGTGTGCCGGTTCGAGTCCGGCCTCGGGTACCAGTTGATCGGGAGCCTGTTTAAACGGGTCCGTTGACGGCAAGATACGCGGAATAGAGCGATGTCGTCCCTGCGATAAACAGCCGGTTTTTCCTTGCGCCTCCGAAACAGACATTTGCGACCAGTTCCGGAATGGCGATTTTTCCAATCAGATTACCGCCCGGTTCGAGGCAGTGGACGCCGTCTGCTGCGGAAGTCCAAATGCGGCCATCCTCATCGAGGCGAAAACCATCAAACAGTCCTGCGGTGCTGTCGGCCAATACTTCGCCCCCACTGAGCGTTTTGCCGTCGCCGCTTAGGGAGAAACGGCGAATGTGGGCGGGACCATCGGGATCATGCGATCTGCCGGTATCCGCAACATAAAGGTATTTTTCGTCAGGTGAAAACGCGAGGCCGTTTGGTTTCATGAAGTCTGTTGCAACCGCCATAACCTCGGCCGTGTCCGGGTCGACGCGGTAGACGTAACATGCGCCAATCTCACTTTCTGCACGACCGCCCTCATAGTCGATCATGATGCCGTATGTGGGATCCGTGAACCAGATGGAGCCATCGGATTTAACAACTACATCATTTGGCGAGTTTAGCCGCTTACCTTGATACCGGTCAGCGATCACGGTGATTGACCCGTCATGTTCCGTTCGGGTGACTCGACGGGCGCCGTGCTCGCAGGAGACAAGCCTGCCATGATGGTCGGTCGTGTTGCCGTTGGAGTAATTCGAAGGGTTTCGGAACACCGAAACTGAACCGTCCGTCTCGTCCCAGCGCAACATTCTGTTGTTGGGAATATCGGACCAAACCAAATATCGGCCGGCCGGGAACCAGGTGGGTCCTTCCGACCAGCGCGCGCCCGTCCACAGTCTTTCAACCCGCGCATGACCAATGAGGAGATTGTTGAATTCCGGTTCGAGGGGCTCAAACCGGGTTCCTTCTATCTGGCCGTAAAACATTACTTTATCCTTTCCTTAGATTTTATGTTGGACAGCCATTTCAGGCTGTCTTCCGTCCGACCTGCTGGTCTGTATTCCGCTCCGAGCGGCATTTCGAAACCGAGTTCGGCAATGGTGGCGAAAATATGGTCGTAATCGATCTCGCCGCAATCAGGTGGGCCCCTGTCCGGAACGGAAGCGAACTGAATGTGGCCGATGATGGGCTGAAGTCGCGCCAACCTGCGCGTCAGATCACCCTCGGTGATCTGGACATGGTAACTGTCGAACATCAGCTTCACGTTTGGCCTGGCGAGCTTTTGTATGATGTCGCTGGCCTGAGAGGTGTTTTTCAGGAAATAGCCGGGCGCGTCGAGATGGTTGAGCGGTTCCATGAGTATCGTCAATTCATAAGGCTCAGCAATTTCGGCTGCGTATTCGAGGTTCGCCATATATGTTGAACATGCCATTTCGCCGTCAGCCGTTCCGGCCATCACGTGGACGTTTTTGGCTTTGATCTCTGCAGCATATTCAATCGCCTGTTCGATGGCCCGTCTGGCGTCCCTTTCACGTCCAGGCAAAGCGGCGAGGCCGTTTTCCCCTTCCTGTCCTCTAACCGTGTTGAGACCGAGCATCGGCAAGCCGGTCTCCTCAAGTGTCGAGGCAACAGCGGCAGCGGGTGTCCCATACGGAAAGTGGCACTCCACTGCGTCAAATCCAGCGGCTTTTGCAGCCTTGATGGCGTCCGTCAGTGGCAGTTCGTTCCACAGAAAGCCAATGTTTGCAGAGAACTTCATGCGCGTGTTTTCGCTCTTCCAGATGATTTATGCATTGGGTGCCGGCGTAGAGCATGAATTGCGAACGATGAGATCCCCATGAAGTAGCGACGTTTCAAATGGTATGTCCCGCCCGGGCAGATGGTCGAGCAAGTGCGTCATGGCAATTTCACCGATTTGCCGGCGCGGCTGTCGGATGGTTGTAAGAGCCGGTGTAACATTGTTCGAAAAGGGGATATCGTCGAAGCCGATCACCGAAAAATCTTCCGGTACGCGAAATCCGCGTGACTTTAGTGCACCAATGACGCCTATCGCCGTGTCGTCGTTGTAGCAGAAAAATGCGCTGGGCAGGTTATCGCGAATAAAAAGCCGCTCGATTGCGGCGCGGCCACCCTCTCCTGTGCCGTTTCCCTGTACCTTCCAAAACGCGCTTTCGTCGAAAGCGGACGCCAGCGCGGCGCAGTAACCCTGATGACGTAACTCACTCACTGCGCCACCCTGCGGCCCGGAGATGTAGGCTATACGTCTGTGTCCTAGCGAGATCAGGTATTCCGCCGCGATTTTGGCGGCGCTGACATCGTCGACGCCAACATAGCTGACATTTGCATGGCTGATAGGTGTGGCCGCCGCCACCATGGGGGGCAGGTTGTCCGAAAGAGCTTTTGGCCAACCGGCAACGGGGACATGGCCTGTCAGGAGGACCAGTCCATCGACCATGCCGGTGGCGAGGAAGCGCAAATACTTTTCCTCGTGCCGGATTTCGCCCTCGGTATTGCCGATCAGGAGGCCATACCCGCGTGCGTTGGCGACTTTTTCAAGACCTGTCAGAATTCCAGGAAAGTTCGGATCGGAGATCGAATTGGCCAACACCATGACCATCTGCGATCGCTGCATCCGCAGGTTCTGCGCCATTGCGTTCGCTGTATAGCCGGTGCGGGCAATGGCCGCCGTGACCTTTTTACGGGTGGTTTCCGCGACCTTTTCCGGTGTTCGAATCGCCCGGCTTACGGTCGCAATCGAAACGCCCGCAAGTTTGGCGACGTCCTCTATGGTCGCCGGTCTGTCCGGGCTTTTTTCCAAGGCCGTTTCCTTTTTCCCTGTTGGTCAACCGTCTTGAAACTGCGGTTTTCGTGCCGGATTCCGTGTCTTTTCAATACACCGACCCGGTCGCGCCATCGACGGATCATTGCAGGTTTGCAACGCGATGAAAAGGTTTACATAAATTCTGAAAAGGTTTACATTTTTTGCAAGCCCATAAAAAAGGGCGTTAGGGAGAAGACAGTTCATGCCTTTCGATGGCGGATCGCCAGTGGCTGTGCTTGCAGCCGACCGGATCAGCAAATCCTTCGGGTCGGTGCCTGTTCTATTCAGTGTTGGCTTCGACATTTTGCCGGGCGAGGTGCATGCGCTGATCGGCGAGAACGGCGCCGGCAAATCCACTCTGATGAAAATCCTCGGCGGATTTCACCAACCGACCAGCGGTCGAATTTTTATGGACGGCAAGGAGGTCGTTCTGCCGCCAAACGGGCAGGCCGAGGATCTGGGCATTGTTCTTCTTCATCAGGAGTTCAATCTCGCGGAACAAATGACGGTTGAGGAGAACATGTTTCTCGGCCGTGAAAAAAGCTCAAACGGGTTTCTGCGCAGGAAGGAAATGCGCGAGGAGGTGCGCGGGCATCTTGCCGAAGTCGGGCTGAATGTGTCGCCGACCGCGAGGGTTTCCGATCTCTCGGTTGCTCAAAAGCAAATGCTGGAAATCACGCGGGCCGTCAGCCGCCAGGCCCGCGTACTGATCATGGATGAGCCGACCGCCGTTCTGACGACGGCTGAGACGGAGCTGTTTTTCCGTCAGGTTCGCCGTTTGCGGGATAACGGCGTGGCAGTCGTGTTCGTTTCCCACAAGCTGGGTGAGGTGAAAGAGATCGCGGACCGGATCACGGTCCTGCGTGACGGGCAGTGGATCGCTACGCGACCCGCCCGTGATCTTACGTTGGACGCCATGGCTCAGTTGATGGTCGGTCGGGAGTTGTCCGACCTTTATCCGCCGATAGCCGAGGCGGATGTGGATGCGCCAAAGATTCTTGAGGTGCGTAATCTCACTACACCGCGCGTCCGCGATGTGAGTTTCGATTTGCGTCGCGGCGAAGTTCTTGGGTTTTCCGGCTTGGTGGGGTCCGGGCGCACCGACGTGTTCGAGGCGATATGCGGCCTTCAGCAGGTTGAAGGTGGCCAGATTCGATTCGATGGGCAGCCGGTAAACTTCCGGTCCGTGGCCAAGGCGCGGGATGCAGGAATTGCTTACCTCACGAAAGACCGCAAGGGTAAGGGTCTGCTATTGGAGCAGGGAATGCTGCCCAACGTGACACTGTTGGCACTGCCAAGGTTTGTCCGAAACTTCATGCTGGACCGGAAGGCCGAGGAAGAGGCGCTGAAGCGGGGTATCCGGCGTTTCGACATACGGGCCAGGGATCCCAATGTCCGGGTTGGTGACATGTCCGGCGGGAACCAGCAGAAACTGCTGCTCGCGAAAATCATGGAAATCAATCCCAAGGTGGTGATCGTAGATGAACCCACGCGCGGTATTGATGTTGGCACGAAGCAGCAGATTTACCATTTCATCGCAGCGCTCGCGGCAGAGGGAATGTCAGTCGTCGTAATCTCATCCGAAATGCCTGAGATTATCGGTATCTGTCACCGGGTCTTTGTCATGCGCGAAGGCCGGATTGCCGGTTCGCTGACCGGTGACGACATCAACGAAAATGAAATCGTGCGCTACGCCGCCGGACTAAAGGAAGCGGTGTAGAATGGCACACTCGGACCTTACCAAAGAACAGGGGCGGACATTGCCTAAACTGGACCTTAAAACCATGGGCCCCGCAATTGCGCTGATACTTCTGTGCATTATCGGGTATTCGCTCAATCCCGCTTTCCTTGGCGAAGGCAACATCACAAACCTTCTGACCCGGTCTGCCTTCATTGGCATTATCGCCGTAGGCGCAACATTTGTGATCACGGCAGGCGGAATTGATCTTTCCGTGGGCTCAATGGCTGCCGTTCTGTCAGGCGTCATGATCATGGTGATGAACAGTCTGATCGATGTGCTGGGGACAGGCGTCGCAACGGTAATGACCGGATGTATCTGCAGTCTGATCCTGGGCATTGGCGCCGGGATGGTGAACGGGCTTTTGACCACGAAAGCCAAGATCGAGGCATTTATCGTCACGCTGGGCACAATGGGGATATTCCGTTCGCTTGTGACCTACTTCGCTGATGGAGGCACGCTTTCCCTCGATTTCTCGCTACGGGATACTTACCGGCCCGTCTATTATGAGAGTTTCGGCGGGTTGCCCATTCCGGTCTGGGTGTTTTTAGGAGTGTCGGTTGCTGGATGGATCCTGCTGAACCGGACAGCCTTTGGACGCTATTGCACCGCAATCGGATCCAACGAACATGTGGCGCAGTATTCCGCCATACGCGTCGAGCGCATCAAGACAGCGACATATGTGATTCAGGGATTCTGCGTATCTTTGGCAACCATTATCTACGTGCCCCGCCTCGGATCGGCATCAGCCTCTACGGGTGTTCTGTGGGAACTGGAGGCCATTGCCGCGGTGATTATCGGTGGTACGGTGCTTAAGGGCGGCTATGGCCGGATCGGCGGTACAATCCTCGGGGCGCTGATCCTCACGACAATTGGAAACATTCTGAATTTTACGGATGTGATCTCAAACTATCTCAATGGAACCATGCAGGGTTTGATCATCATCGTCGCTGTCTGGCTGCAAAGAGCGGGATGGCGTGGCCGGGGAAAAACCGCGGATTAAATCAGGAAATTGCGACGGGCCAAATCAGCCCGGGCGTGAACGCAAAGGGTGGCCTTGTCACCCGCAATAAAGATCGGGAGGATCAACATGACAGTTAAAGCAACCGTTGCCGCACTGGCGGTGGGAGGCGTTCTGGCGATGGCCGGTACGGCTTTCGCGCAGGACGAAAAGATCAAAATTGGGGTGTCCTATCCGACACCAACCCACGCCTGGGCTGCCGGCATGAACTGGCACGCGGAAAAAGCGGAGGAGCGGATTGAGGCACTCTATCCGGACGTTGACATGATTCTTGTGAACTCACCCGATCCGGCGTCCCAGGCAAGTGCCCTTGAAGATTTGGTCTCAGTTAACCAGATTGACGCGCTTGTAATCCTGCCGTTCGAAAGCGATCCGCTGACCGATCCGGTGCTGAACGTGAAAAAATCCGGCGCACTGATCACGGTTGTGGATCGCGGCCTGAGCCAACCCGGCATCGAAGATATATATGTGGCCGGAAACAACCCCGAACTCGGCCGGATTTCAGCGCAGTACATGAAGACGCGTATCGGTGAAGGCGACAACATCGTTATCCTCCGCGGCATCCCGACCCTGATCGACAATGAGCGTTTTGATGCCTTCATGGAGGAGATCGAGGGCTCCGGGATTAATGTCCTCGACCATAAACATGCCAACTGGAACCGGGATGACGGGTTCGAGGTCATGCAGGACTTCCTGAGCCGCTTTGACGATATCGATGCGGTATGGGCGCAGGATGACGACATTGCAATTGGCGTTGTCGCCGCGCTTGAACAGGCTGGACGCGATGGCGACGGCATGTTTGTTGTAGGTGGCGCCGGGATGAAGGAAACCATCAAGGGCATCATGGACGGCAACGAACTGGTACCGGTGGATGTTCTCTATCCGCCCGCCATGATTGCCACGGCCATGGACGTGACTGTTGCTGCCTTCAAATCCAACGGTCCCGTTGCCGGGCGTTACATTCTTGGCGCTACGCTTATCACACCGGAAAATGCGGAAGACTTCTATTTCCCGGATTCACCGTTCTAGGGTGCCGCGTTAGCATGAACAGAATCGGGGAGGGTCACCTGGCCTTCCCTGTAAATTTTATTGGGGAAGCATCATGAAAACCATAAAGGGGCCCGCACTTTTCCTGGCGCAGTTTGCTGGCGACGAGGCACCGTTCAATTCCTGGGATAGCATCACCAAATGGGCAGCTGATTGCGGTTACAAGGGGGTACAGGTTCCGAGCTGGGACGGCCGGTTGATTGATCTGGCGAAGGCAGCAGAATCCAAAGACTACTGTGATGAGTTCAAGGGCGTAGCCGAAGCCAATGGCGTGGAGGTTACCGAACTTTCCACCCATCTGCAGGGCCAGCTTGTAGCCGTCCATCCCGCGTATGACGCAGCATTTGACGGCTTTGCGGCTGCCGAGGTTCAGGGAAATCCGAAAGCACGCCAGGCCTGGGCTGTTGATCAGGTTAAAAAGGCCCTGACGACCTCAAAAAACATGGGCATTGCTCAACACGCCACATTTTCCGGCGCTTTGGCGTGGCCCTATATTTACCCATGGCCGCAGCGCCCTGGAGGGTTGGTTGAAGCCGCATTCGATGAGTTGGCCAGTCGCTGGAAACCACTCCTCGATCATGCCGATGATTGCGGCGTAGATGTCTGCTATGAGATCCATCCCGGTGAGGATCTGCATGACGGAGCAACATTTGAAATGTTCTTGAAGCGGGTGAGAGGCCATGCCCGGTGCAACATGCTGTACGACCCGTCGCACTACGTTCTTCAGTGTCTCGATTACCTCGATAATATCGACATTTACAAAGACCGTATCAAAATGTTCCACGTCAAGGACGCGGAATTTAACCCTACCGGACGCCAGGGGGTGTATGGCGGGTTTCAGTCCTGGGTCGATCGTGCGGGTCGTTTCCGGAGCCTGGGCGATGGGCAGGTGGATTTTGGAGCGATTTTCTCAAAAATGGCGGC
The DNA here is from genome assembly GCF_049800875.1 of Amaricoccus tamworthensis. NCBI lineage: Bacteria > Pseudomonadati > Pseudomonadota > Alphaproteobacteria > Rhodobacterales > Paracoccaceae > Amaricoccus > Amaricoccus tamworthensis. The sequence continues at coordinate 9,001 of NZ_JBNAFV010000017.1, forward strand.
TAATGATTTTGATGGCTGGGCGGTTGTCGAGTGGGAGTGTTGCCTGAAACATCCCGAGGACGGCGCGCGCGAGGGCGCACAATTTGTCAGTGATCACATCATCCGGGTGACCGAGCGGGCGTTCGACGATTTTGCTGACGGTGGTGCCGATGATGCGGTCAACCGGAGAATGCTGGGCTTGGAGGGCTGATACATGGCGATTGAGGGAAGAAACGAGAACCATTCAGGTCCCATCCGTCTTGGAATGGTCGGCGGTGGCAATGACGCGTTTATCGGCGGAGTGCACCGTATCGCCTCGCGAATTGATGATCGTTACCGTCTTGTAGCCGGTGCGCTGTCCTCGACACCGGAAAAGTCCCAGGCGTCGGGCGCCGCGCTGGGTCTGGCACCGGATCGCATCTATGACGATTACAAACAAATGGCGATCCGCGAAGCCCGCCTGAAAGATGGCATTGAGGCGGTTGCTATTGTGACCCCCAACCACGTCCACTACGCGGCGGCGCGGGAGTTTCTCAAGCGTGGCATCCACGTCATCTGTGACAAACCACTGACCTCCACGCTAGCCGATGCCAAAAAACTGGTTGCCTCTGCCGAGAAGTCCGAAGCGCTGTTTGTGCTTACGCATAACTATACCGGGTATCCGATGGCCCGGCAGGCGCGGGAAATGGTGGCCTCAGGTGCCCTGGGCAAAATCCGTCTTGTGCAGGTGGAATATGTTCAGGACTGGCTGACCGAGGCCCAGGACAACAAGCAGGCTGACTGGCGAACGGATCCAGCGCGGTCCGGTGCCGGTGGGTCAACCGGCGATATTGGTACGCACGCATTCAACATTGCGAGTTTTGTCTCCGGCCTCGAACTCGAAAGCCTTGCTGCTGATTTGCAGGCATTTGTGCCGGGGCGCCAGGTTGACGATAACGGTCATGTCATGATGCGTTTCAAGGGCGGTGCGCGTGGCATGCTTTGGTGCAGCCAGGTTGCGCCGGGAAATGAGAATTCGCTCAAACTGCGTGTTTACGGGGAGAGGGGCGGCCTGGAGTGGTGCCAGGAAGATCCCAATTACCTTTGGTACACACCGTTTGGCCAGCCAAAACGACTGATCACCCGTGGCGGTGCGGGGTCCGGTGCGGACGCGGCCCGCGTCAGTCGCGTTCCTCCCGGCCATCCCGAAGGTTATCTGGAGGGATTTGCCAACATCTACACGGAAGCCGCCGAAGCCATTCAGGCCAGGCGTGCCGGAGATGCCGTGCCCGATGAGGTGGTTTACCCGACAGTTCAGGATGGACTGAAGGGCGTCCAGTTTGTGGATGCCTGCGTTCGGTCCTCCAAACGCAACGCGGCTTGGGTCACACTGGACTGATACCCGTGTTGGGCGGGGTAAGGTCCCGCCCAAACGCTCCTGGTTGACACACTGTCGTATGCCGTGCGACCCGTTGAAATCTTGCAACGGGAGGTGGCCATGGGCGCCAATCTGCTGATACGGAACGCCACCATCGTCACGATGGATGCCGTTTGCCGGATTATTCGAAATGGCTGCCTGTCGGTGACAGATGGTGTCATCAATCGAATGGGAGAAGCCGGCGATTTCGAGGGATTACGTGCGGATCGTGAGATCGACGCGGGTGGCATGATCTTGATGCCCGGCCTCATAAACACCCATTGTCACTCGGCCGACAGTCTTTTTCGTGGTCTTGTTGAGGATCTTCTTCTTGAGCCCTGGCTTCAGAAGGTCTGGAAGGCGGAAGCAGCAATATTGAATGCCGATACTGTCCGCCTTGGCGCGACGCTTGGAATGGCCGAACTGGCGCTGGGTGGTGTGACGACGGTTATGGACATGTTCTGGCATCCGGATCAGACGGTGCAGGCCGCCCGGGACATCGGACTTAGGGTTTCCACCGGCGGTATTTTCTTCGACGGACCGGGTATTGATGGATTGAACCATTCAGATCGGATGAATGCCGCTGAAGATTTCTTCCAAAGTGTGTCCGGACAGAACGACGTACTCCCTGGGACCTTTCCGCATGGCTCTTATACTGTCGGTCCCGAACACCTGAAGGAAGCGCACGGTCTGGCAAAAGCGGCCGGCGGATTGTTCTGTACACATGCAGCGGAAACACGGGCTGAAGTCGCGGACATTCAAAACCGTTACGGCGCACGGGTGATAAACCACCTGGACAGTCTTGGTGTGTTGGACCCCCGAACCGTGCTCGCACACTGTGTATGGCTTGATGACGACGAAATCGAAACGCTGGCCCGGACCGGAGTGACCGTATCGCACAATCCCATGTCGAACCTGAAACTGGCCAGCGGGGTGGCCCGGGTCCCTGAGATGCTTGAGGCTGGCGTCTGCGTGACCATTGGTACGGACGGAGCAATATCCGGGAACGATCTTGATATGTGGATGGCTTTAAGGCTGGCGGCCACGCTTCATCGGGGCAATACCCTCTCCGCATCTGCCGTGACCACGGAGCAGGCGTTGCGAATGGTGACGTCCGAAGGCGCGAAGGCGCTGGGCGTGTCTGACCGGCTTGGTTCTCTGGAAGTTGGAAAGCAGGCGGACATGATCCTCGTTCGCGTGGATCGACCCCACGCTGTTCCCATGTTTGATCCGATGACACACCTGGTCTTCTCAACCGCTAAATCCGACGTTTCGCATGTGTTCGTGGGAGGAAAGATGGTCGTCGAGAATGGCGAATTGAGTGAATTCGATCTAACCGATACGGTGGCGGAAGTTTCCGGTCTCGCTCCGGATATTTTGAGGTCCATCCAGTAATGATTCCCCTGAAGAAACAAATTTCTCTGGCGCTTTCCTCCGTGGAGGACCGCGTTGGAAAACCTGTGGAGACAGCTTTGGTTTTGGGCTCCGGCCTGGGGAACCTCGCTGACCAGGTAAACGATCCGGTTGTCATCCCATATGGAGAGATCGAAGGTTTTCCTCATTCAACTGCGCCCGACCACCGTGGGCAACTCGTGATTGGGGATCTCTTCGGTCACCGCTGTGCACTGATGCAGGGCCGGATGCATCTCTATGAGGGATGGAAGCCTCAGCAGATTGCTCTGCCAATCTACCTTCTGAAAGCGCTGGGTTCCCGGCGTATGATCGTGACCAATGCGGCTGGCGCCCTTAATCCGGATTACGGGCCGGGGGATGTGATGCTGATAAGCGACCACATCAATCTGACGGGCCACAATCCATTAACCGGTCCCAATGATGACGATGTTGGCCTGCGCTTCCCGGACATGTCGCGTGCTTACGACCCGGATTTACGTTCCTGGACCGAGGATGCCGCTAACAAGGCGCTCGTCGAAATCCATGTTGGCATTTATGCTGGCATAGCTGGGCCATCACTTGAGACGAGCGCTGAGCGTCGGCTGTTTCGCAGTTGGGGCGCGGATGCCGTTGGAATGTCCACGGTGATGGAGGTAATTGCCGCCGCTCACGCGGAATTGCCCGTTATTGGCTTTTCAGCAATCTCAAACTCGGCCACTGGTTTGCCGGACCAGCAACCGGACACCATTGAGCAGGTACTCGAACATGCCAAAGTGGCGGGAACCAAAATCTCCAAAATTCTCGAGAGACTGTTTCAGCAGTTCTGAGCCCGCCCCACGAGTGCCGCCTGCATGATCCAATCAAAAGCAGCCAACGTCGCCACCCTCGCGCTCATTGAGGTCTTGGCAATGAGCCTGTGGTTCGTCTCGGCAGCCATTCTGCCCGAACTGGTGGCGGAATCCGGCATATCCGAGGCGCGGGCCGCGGCCCTGTCCAGTGCGGTGCAAATCGGATTTGTCGCCGGCGCATTGGGATTTGCCTTGCACGGCACGGCAGATCGCTTCGATCCACGCAAGGTATTGGGCGCGTCAGCCTTCATTGGTGGTCTGGCGGGGTTGTGTCTTCTGATCACACCGGTAGGCGGCAACATCCAGATTCTTCTGCGCGGTATTACCGGCGCCGCGTTGGCCGGAGTTTATCCGGTGGGGATGAAGATCATTGTTGGATGGGGCACAAAGGACCGCGGTCTTTTGATTGGTCTCGTGGTTGCCGCACTTACCTTGGGGTCAGCGTTGCCTCATCTGCTATCCATCCTGGGCGGGCCTAACTGGCAGGTAACAGTCGTACTTGCGTCGAGCCTTGCCTTTGCCGCGGGCATCCTCGCTCTGTTAACCGGTCTCGGCCCATATCATGCGCGGGCGGCCCGGCTGGATCCATCCGCTTTGACCATGGCCTGGACCAATCTGCAAATACGCCTCGCGTATATCGGCTATCTCGGTCACATGTGGGAACTCTATGTTTTCTGGGCCTGGATCAGCGCAGCTGCTGTTATTGTTTTTGCGCCTGAATTTGGACCGGAGGCCGGCCGTTTGGCGAGTATCCTGACATTCTCAGCGATTGCGCTGGGCGGTTTGCTGTGCGTCCCGGCCGGATGGTTCGCGGACAGCATTGGTAAGGCCCGCGTTGCGCGCTACGCAATGATGATCAGTGGGATAGCTGCAGTTGTCACCGGGTTTGCTTTCAATGGCCCCGTTTGGCTATTTGTGATCGCTGTATTGCTGTGGGGAGCCTCCATCATTCCTGACTCAGCCCAGTTCTCCGCTCTTGTGGCTGATCTGGCACCGCCGGAAAGAGCCGGAAGTCTCATGACCTTTCAAACGGCATTGGGTTTCACACTCACGTTTTTCACGGTTCAGTTGCTTCCATTCGCAGTGAGTCTGTTGGGGTGGCCGCTGGTTCTGGCGTCCCTCGCCATAGGTCCTGCTATTGGAGTAGAGGCAATGCGGCGACTAATTGAATCGCGCTTGGGTTGAAAATTAAGCTGATGATTGCTATCTAAAGGTGTGGTTGATGCGACTCGGCCCATGTACCAGCCGGGTCGCGGGTTTCCAATCAAATGACTGGCATTTAAACAAAATTTGCCACTCATTTGAACTGAATCGACAATATGATTTCGTTGATTCAGCCGAGTCCGAACGTATCGTGTTCTGAACAGGTAAGGGTTTCTTAATTGCTGTGGGTTCTTATCAGGGAACTCCGGAGACGACTGAAACCGTTGCCCGGATTGAGCTACAAGGGGATGGGCTTTTGTTACTGGTTCAGATGATCATATCTACTCTGATCGCGTTGTTTGCGGCCGCAATCTCCCTCTACTACGGCAATGGCCTGCTGCTTTCCCTGCTCGTGTATTCACTCACCGGGTCTTTCGTACTGGTCTCTTTGGCGACCATTCACGCTTACGCATTCGGCCACCGGTCCTGAGACCGGCGGCTTCGAATTTCATTCATTTGAGCAATCAGAGTACGTAGCGGCTCAAATCCGTCGAGCGGCTGAGTTCGCCGAGGTTCTTTTCGACGAAATCCGCATTGACCTCGATGGCGTCGCCCGACCGATCCGGTGCCTCGAAGCCAAGCTCCTCGAACACGCGCTCCATTATGGTGTAAAGACGGCGGGCACCAATATTCTCGATGTTGCTGTTTACCTCGGCCGCGATAGCCGCGAGCGCCGCAATGCCGTCCTCGGTGAAGGTAACCTCAACGTCCTCTGTCTTCATCAGCGCAGTATACTGACGGGTCAGCGCGTTATCGGTTTCCGTCAGAATGCGAACGAAGTCTTCTTCGGTCAAAGCCCGCAACTCAACACGAATCGGCAGTCGACCCTGGAGCTCCGGAAGGAGATCGGAGGGTTTGGCGATATGGAAAGCACCGGAGGCTATGAACAGGATATGATCCGTTTTGACCGGTCCATGCTTGGTTGACACCGTCGTACCCTCAATCAGTGGCAGGAGGTCACGTTGGACGCCCTCGCGGCTCACTTCCGCGCCGCGCTTTTCGGAGCCGGCACAGACCTTGTCAATTTCATCGAGGAACACAATGCCGCTCGTCTCAACGAGTGAGATGGCTTCCTGAGCGACGTTGTCCTGGTCGATCAGTTTGTCCGCTTCCTCACTGATAAGCAGCTCGTACGATTTCTCAACCGTCATGCGGCGGCGTGTGGTGCGACCGGAAAAAGCTTTGCCAAATATGTCGCCGAGATTCATTGCTCCGACGTTCATGCCGGGTTGGCCCGGGATCTCGAAGCTGGACATCGGGTTCGATGTATCCGCGACCTCCAGTTCAATCTCCTTGTCGTCCAGCAGGCCCTCGCGCAGTTTTCGGCGGAACATTTCCCGCGTCTGTTCCCGCGAACCTTCACCGGCGAGAGCGTCCAACACACGGTTTTCCGCCGCTTCGTGTGCGTTTACCTGGACCTTTTCCCGCATGGCATCACGAACCAGCACAATTGCTGAATCGACAAGATCCCGAACGATCTGTTCCACGTCGCGCCCGACATAGCCGACCTCGGTGAATTTTGTGGCTTCGACCTTCAGGAAGGGAGCCTTGGCCAGTTTGGCGAGGCGACGGGAGATCTCGGTTTTGCCCACACCCGTCGGGCCGATCATCAAAATGTTCTTCGGATAAACCTCGTCGCGGATGTCATCCGGAAGCTGCCGGCGACGCCAACGGTTCCGCAATGCAACTGCTACGGCACGTTTGGCGTCCTTCTGACCGATAATAAAACGGTCCAGTTCAGAGACGATTTCTCGTGGCGTCAGGTCAGTCAAAACGGGGTCCTTTCCGGGGTGCAAAGTACGCAACGGAAGTATGGTGTGAGCGGGCAAAACGCAAGGAGGATAGAGTTCCAGGGCCCATCCGCCATAAGTTTCCGTGATATTCGCAATGAAGCAGGGAACGAAACCGTAGGAAGAAGTGTTAACAAAAAAACAAAGGAGAGGTTCAGATGAAAAATCGCAGATCGGTTCTCAGGGCAATCACGGCAGGATTTGCCGTATCTCTTGCGCCGCTTCCAGCAACTCTTAGGGCCGATGAAACGGGAGTGATGAAAGAGGGATCACTTGAGGGACAGGGCGATCACGAGGCAGCCGGTACGGTCGCAATCCTTGAGAGCGGCGGTTCAAATTACGTGAGCTTCGGTGTGGATTTCGTATTCGACGGCGCTCCCGACCCACGGGTCGCATTGGGCCGGGACGGTATTGATCATGAAACCTTGCTCGGCAAGCTCTCAAGCAATTCAGGAACCCAAAATTATGAAATTCCTGAGGACCTCGATCCCAATAACTACGACGAGGTATGGATTTGGTGCGAGCAGAATGAGATGCCACTCGCCCGCGCTAAGATGAGCTGATCACTTATGTTTGGAGATTTTCTCAACCGTAGCGTTGCCGTTTGTGTAGACACAGATTTCCGAAGCAATTTCCAACGCCTTGGTCGCGATGCTCTCCGCATCCTGGTCGGTGTCGTACATGCCGCGGGCAGCCGCCAGAGCAAAGTTGCCACCTGACCCGATAGCCGCAATATCATTTTCCGGCTCAAGTACATCGCCGGCGCCAGTTATCACAAATAGGTCTGATCCGTCGGTAACGATCAGCATGGCCTCAAGGTTTCTCAGGTATTTGTCCGTACGCCAGTCTTTGGCGAGGTCCACAGCGGCCCGCTGAAGCTGGCCGGGCGCAGATTCAAGCTTTTTCTCAAGACGTTCGAGCAGGGTGAACGCATCGGCCGTCGAGCCTGCGAAACCACATACAGTGTCATATCCACCGGGCGAGATACGACGTACCTTGCGGGCCGAGCCCTTAATGACTGTTTGACCAAGGCTCACCTGGCCGTCACCAACCACTGCTACTTCATCATCCTTCCGTACTGCAACGATCGTGGTGCCGTGCCAGCCTGGGAATTGCCTGTTCTCTTCCATAGTACCTCCGGTGTTCATGGGACATATACGGATGGAAGCCCGTACCTTCCAGAGGCACGGTGAGCCTTTACCGACCTTCCCGTTACGCAAAGAAAAAAGCCGGGCTGATTGAGCCCGGCTTTTGCATTTATCGAGGGTTCGAAATTAATCGAGATTACGTTCGATTTCCTCGGTCTCGAAGATCTCAATGACGTCGTCTTCGCGGATGTCCTCGTACTTCTCAAACGCCATGCCGCATTCCTGTCCGGAATGCACTTCACGGACCTCGTCCTTGAAGCGTTTGAGCGTTTTGAGTTTACCCTCGTGGATGACCACGTTGTCCCGCAGGAGGCGTACGCCAGCCGAACGGCGTGCAACACCTTCGGTAACCTGACAGCCAGCGACCTTGCCGGCACCGGTAACCTTGAAGACCTGCAGAATCTTCGCATAACCGATGAAGGTTTCGCGGATTTCCGGGCTGAGCATACCGCTTGCAGCCTTTTTCACATCGTCCACGAGATCGTAGATGATGGAGTAGTAGCGGATTTCTACGCCCTTCTGGTTCGCACTCTCGCGGGCAGTAGCATTGGCACGGACGTTGAAACCGATAATCGGTGCGCCTGAGGCCTCGGCAAGCGTGACATCACTCTCGGTTACGGCACCCACGCCGGAATGAAGAACACGAACCCGGATCTCGTCCGTGCTGATTTTTTCCAGCGCCTGAACGATGGCTTCGGCAGAACCCTGAACGTCGGATTTGACGACAATCGGAAGTTCCTGAACGTCCTCATCGGCTTTCGCCTTGGCAAGAAGCTGATCAAGAGTGGTGGCCGAGCCGGCCGCAGCACGTTTGTCTTTGGCGATACGCTCACGATAGCTCGAAATTTCACGCGCTTTCGCTTCGTTCTCAACAACGTTGAGTACGTCACCCGCTTCCGGCGTGCCGTTCAGGCCAAGAACCTCAACGGGAACGGACGGGCCGGCCTCGTTCACACGCTCACCTCTGTCGTTGATAAGCGCGCGGACTTTACCCCACTGCTCACCCACCACGAAGATATCGCCGCGGCGAAGTGTACCCTTTTGGACCAGAACGGTCGCAACCGGTCCACGCCCCACATCGAGTTTCGCCTCAATGACGGCGCCCTCGGCCTGACGCTCCGGGTTGGCTTTCAGATCCAGAATCTCGGACTGAAGCGCAATGTTCTCAAGCAATTGTTCGAGACCCTGGCCGGTTGTGGCGGAAACCTCAACGTCGAGCACCTCACCGCCCATTTCCTCAACCACGACCTCGTGGGAAAGAAGCTGGGTACGGACCTTGTTCGCATCGGCGCCGGGCTTGTCTATCTTGTTGATCGCAACAATCATCGGCACTTTGGCGGCCTGGGCGTGGCTGATCGCCTCAATGGTCTGCGGCATAACGCTGTCATCCGCGGCAACCACCAGGATCACAATATCCGTTACATTGGCACCGCGCGCGCGCATCGAGGTGAATGCTGCGTGGCCAGGTGTGTCGAGGAACGTGATCGGTGTATCGTCGCTGGTTTTCACCTGATAGGCGCCGATATGCTGCGTAATTCCGCCCGCCTCGCCGGTTACCACGTTGGTTTTGCGGATGGCGTCGAGAAGGGAGGTTTTACCGTGGTCGACGTGACCCATGATGGTCACGACCGGCGGACGGGGTGCGAGGCTGCCCTCGTCGTCGTCCGACGCCTGAATAATCACGTCCTCAACGTCCGCCTCAGAGACACGGCTTACCCGATGACCAAATTCCTCAACGATCAGAACAGCCGTATCGGCGTCGATCGTTTCGTTCTGGGTCGCCATAATTCCGTTCTGCATCAGCGCTTTCACGACGGCAGCAACGCGCTCAGCCATACGGTTGGCAAGTTCCTGAACCGTGATTGCGTCCGGAATCTTAACGTCACGAACGACCTTTTCCCGCTCACCGGACTGGCTCTGGGTTTTGCGTTTTTCGCGTTCCTGACGGCGCTTCATCGCAGCCATACTGCGCTGGCGTCCGCCCTCATCGGTGGCGCTGGAGATGGTCAATTTGCCGGAGCGGCGACGGTTGTCGCTGTTGCGACCGCCACGACCGCGTTTTTCCTCAGCCTGGGGCTGTTTGTTGTCGCCACCCTTGCGGACCGGACGACCGGCTTCGGCGCGCGACGCCTGTGCCTGCGCTGCGGCCGGGTCAATGGCCGGCTCAGCAGCTTTCTGCGGCTGGGCTTTCGCGCGTGATTTTGCATTCGCTGCAGCGGCAGCCTCTTCAGCGGCCTTTTTCTCTGCCGCTTCGGCTGCGGCGCGCTGTTCCGCGATTTCCCGCTCTTTTTCAGCGCGTTCAGCCGCTTCCTTTTCCGCGCGAAGGCGTTCCAGTTCCGCTTCACGTGCGGCGGCAGCTTCTTTCTCTTTCTTGATGCGCTCGGCTTCCTGAGCCTTGGCAGCCATAAGGGCGGCGCGGCGACGCTCGACTTCCTTGTCAGAAAGATTCTGGCCAGCCCCCCGGGCTTTTGCCGCGGCAGGATTATTGCCGCCGGGCTTGGGAACAACAACGCGTTTGCGCTTGTGTTCTACAGTTACGGATTTGCTCCGACCGTGGCTGAAACTTTGACGCACGTGACTGGTCTCCGTGCCACCACGCAGTCCAAGTGTAGAGTTCTTCCGGTCGCCGTCTTTGGTATCCGTCATTCAGTCTTAGCCTTTCCCGCGGAGGCCTTCCTCCGCCAAAACATCGCCAGCCCCGTCGCTCGGTCGTTGCTGATCAGCTTCCGCCCTGAAACCTCTCAGTCTCCGGGCCTCAATTCCAATGCGATCAGCGAGTCCACCTGCCAGCACGGCGGCATGTATCACACGATCACGTCCAAACGCCATGCCCAATTCATGCCCCAGGAGGCATGTGACACGGCTATCTTCACCTTTTGGCGGCCTCAGACCGGATCTTTCCCGTAAAGACCCGTCTTTTGCCTGCACCAGTAACTCGGCCTCACCAGCGGACAATGCCGCCAGCGTCTTTTCCCGCCCGGCAATAGCCTTTCCCGCCTTGCGTGCGAGGGCCATCAAATCGGTGAGTTTCCTCACCAGCAGTTCCTCGACCTGAACCGCCAGATCCGGCGTGGCCCGAACCCTCATTTTTGCAGCCCGGTTGAAATGGCCCCGTTTTGCGGCGGTTTCAACCGATCTAGCGAGAGCACTTACCCAGATCCCCCGACCAGGCAGTTTTTCCGCCAGATCGGGTACAATATCAGCATCAGGTCCAACAACAAATCGAATCAAATCCGATTTGGGCAGTTCCGCGCGGGTGACAATACAACGTCTTAATGAGGTGTTGTCAGATTTTTGTCGACCACCGCGCGCCATAAGTGCTTATTCCCCGCCCTCCTGGGCGTTCGTTTCTTCCGCAGAGGCCTCTTCCGACGCTTCCTCCTCCATTTCGGACGGATCAACGAGTCCAACCATGATCCGCGCGTTCATGATCAGTTGACGCGCCTCTTCGAGAGACATGTCAAACTTCTCCAGAAGCCCCTCATCCTTGACACGTTTTCCGTCAATGGTTGTGTAACCGCCTGCAAGCTCCCAATCCGCGCAGGTTGCGAATTCGTCCAGAGTGAGAATGCCGTCCTCGGCCAGTGCCTCAAACATCTGGGGTGTGAGGCCCTCAAAGTCAAACAGTGCCTGGTCCATACCGAGTTCGCGGGCACGCTCAATGGACTTCGCGTTCTGCTCCTCGATGTACTCGCGAGCGCGGGCCTGAAGTTCTTCCGCCGTGTTTTCATCGAAACCGTCAATGCCGGACAGTTCGCTGATTTCAACGTAGGCGACTTCCTCGAGGGTCTCAAAACCTTCGGAAACAAGCAGCTGCGCCACCAGTTCGTCCACATTCAGGGCTTTGATAAAGTTCTGGGACCGTTCAGTGAACTCAACCTGGCGCCGTTCGCTTTCCTCAGCTTCGGTCATGATATCAATATCAAAACCGGTCAGCTGGCTCGCGAGACGTACGTTCTGACCGCGACGGCCAATGGCGAGCGACAGCTGCTCATCGGGAACCACGATCTCAATCCGGTCGGTATCGTCGTCAAACACGACTTTTGATACCTCAGCGGGCTGAAGCGCGTTCACAAGGAAAGTTGCCGGATCCTCGTTCCAGGGAATGATGTCGATCTTTTCTCCCTGGAGTTCGTTGACCACGGCCTGAACGCGGCTTCCGCGCATACCAACACAGGCGCCAACGGGGTCGATGGAGTTATCGTAACTGATAACGCCCATTTTCGCCCGGCTACCTGGATCCCGGGCCACTGCGCGAATCTCGATGATACCGTCGTAAATTTCCGGTACTTCCATCTTGAACAGTTCCGCGAGGAATTCCGGTGCGGTGCGGCTGAGGAAGATCTGCGGCCCACGCATCTCGAGACGAACTTCACGAATCAGCGCGCGAACGCGGTCGCCGTTGCGGAATGCTTCGCGCTGGATCAACTGGTCACGGCGAAGGATGGCTTCGCCACGTCCCACATCCACAATCACGTTGCCGTATTCAGTGCGTTTGACAATGCCGTTGATGATCTCGCCGGCGCGGTCCTTGAATTCCTCATACTGGCGCTGACGCTCGGCCTCGCGCACCTTCTGCATGATGACCTGTTTTGCCGACTGGGCGGCAATGCGGCCGAAATCCATCGGAGGCAGTTCGTCGGTCAGAAAATCACCGATCTGCGCATCCGGTTTGATTGCCTGGGCGTCTTCCAGCGAAAGTTCGGTGAAGTGGTTTTCAACCTCCTCGACGACTTCGCGATAACGCGTCATCTCAAGCTCACCGGATTTGCGGTGAATTTTCGCCCGGATGTCATACTCCGCGCCATACCGGGACCGTGCCGCCTTGCCGAGCGAATCTTCCATCGCTTCGATCACGAGGTCGGGATCAATCATCTTTTCCCGGGCAACCGCGTCAGCGATCTGCAGTAGTTCAAGCCTGTTGGCGGAAGTTACGCTCATGATGTTTCCTCATCCAGATCGGAGGTATCCGTCTCAATATCGTCGAATTCACCCAGGTCTTCCTCCTGGATCAGTCCTTGCTTTTTGCGCTGCGCGAGGCTTTCGGCAATCAGTTCGTCTGTCAGGACCAGTTTGGCGTCGGCAATCAGATCGAAATCGAGGCCAATCGTGCCTTCCTGAATCTCAATCAGAACCTCGTTGTCCTCGACGCCCTGCAATACACCCTTGAAGCGCCTGCGGCCATCGATGAGCTCGGAGGCATCGATTTTGACCTCATAGCCCTCATAGCGTTCAAAATCCTTCAACCTTGTCAGGGGACGGTCGATTCCAGGAGAGGACACTTCCAGGTTAAACTCACCTGAAATCGGATCCTCCACATCGAGTATGGCGGAAACCGCGCGACTGATTTTTGCGCAATCCTCAACTTCGATGCCACCATCGGGTCGTTCGGTCATGATCTGCAGCGTCGTGCGCTTTCCGCTCATCAGGCGAATGCGCACGAGTTCGAACCCCATATCCTCGATTGTGGGGGACACAATTTCGGCGAGACGCCGATCGATCGCTGCCTTGGCGGTGAGGTCAGCCAAAATCTTCTCCGTAAGCACAAAAAAACGGGCGCGCGGCCCGTTTGCAAATCTCGGTGGTAAGTCGAAGTCATTCAACCTGCCGCTTTGGGCGTCATATAGGCCCCGTGCGAGGCGGATGCAAGAGCTTTCGTGTGCACATGGTTTCGCCCAACCGGGATCAATCCGTTTTCAACCGGAGAACGGGCGAACGATATCCTCGTCACCAACCTTTTGGAACAGTATCACGCTGCCTTCGGAGTGGCGCGGATCGTAGATAAAGCCCTTCGCCGCGAGGTCCGCAAAAAGCCTGCCCACACTCGCGAGGCCAGTGACATGGTCGTGGACCTCAAGATAAATCCGGTCCACGCCAGACAGGTCTGCGTCCTGAAAGAGGATGGTTTCCCCTCCCTCAATGTCGCAAACGATTACATTGATATCCTCGTCCCAAAGCAGCTCACTGAAACGCGTTGTCGGAACCTCGACACTGGAATTGTAGGGATTGGGTTCAGGAAAAATCGAACCCATCCAAAAATCGTCTCTAAGATAGAACGTGGCCTGTTTTTCGGAACTGTTGGTCAGAACCGTGTTCATCCGTTCCACGCCGCTTACGTTGTTCAGGTCGTGGACGTCTGCGATGTAGTCCATAAGGAGCGGATTCGCTTCAACCGCAATGATGCGTTCGACGCCTGTTTGTCGGCTGAGCAACGTGGATATGAAGCCAATGCCCGCTCCGATCTCCAATATTCGATCACCGGCTCTTATAATTTCCGGAATGTATTTGGATTCCTCAAACTCAAACCTGGATTCAGCAATTGCCGTTTGGATGGCTGGTGTGATGATTTGGGGTTCAAATGGAAGTAGGACGCCGAAATACTCTATTACCCCCCGTCCGAAGAAGTCATACGCTTTGGTCTCGATCATGATGTAGTATTCGCCTGCTGTTCGGGTGGGCATCAACCTGGTGCAAACGAACTGCAGGTCGGGAAGCCTGGTGGTTTTGGTCAGTAAAGCAGAGAACTCTTTACGTGATCCTCCCGCAGCCGGCAAATCCTTATACAGATCTATTTAGTATGTAGCCAACCATTGCTGTGTTTTCGTAGTAGAAGGGATCATTTTAAAAAACAGTGAACAGAACATTAATAAGATCGAAATATTTAACAAAAATCGACTAATTCAGTCACCCCTGAAAAACGTTTTAAATCAGCCTCTTGAGCCGCATCAGATGAATTTTAAAGCAATTTGGGTCTGTGGTTTTGCCAATATGCAACAGTCAATCGCTTCCTTTCATGACGTATATTAAGTAAATCTGGACGCCTTAAGGGAAGGCACTTTTCACTTCCGCTGTCGATGCCCGTGCAGGTTCGACTGGAAGGTCGCCACCAGCCGTCAATATCCGTCGCGTTGCGTCGCGTACCTCAAGTCCGTTCGCGGCGGCTGTCACCGGTTCCTTTTAAGGGATATATTAAGCGTTCCAGGATTTGTTCCGCCTGCTCTTAAAACAGGTCCTGACCGCATGGTTTTTTCCAGCCTTTCTACGTTCGATCCCTCCCAGTTTTCTCTTGTTCAGCAAATGCCACAATCACTGCTTTCCGTTTCGGTAAGCGCCTTTGCTACCTGCATCCTGATCGGTGGCTATGCATTGGGGCAGCGGAAACTGCGTCACGGAACAAGAACGAATCCGGTCGAAAATCCTTCCAGCGAAAACTGCGATTTCGAAATTATTGGCAGCAACCTCAGAGCCATCACCGATCCGGCGCGCGTCATGCTCGACAGCATCGGTGTCCGGAAAACACGCCTCGCCGCAATCAAGTCGCATCTTGCAGCGGACTGTCCCACAATAGCCTCGGACATTCAGCGGCTGATCGTCGAGGGCGCAAGGTTCCGTCACTTCTGCGCGCGCAAAAATGGAACGGCCATAGAAATTCTTGGCGAGCCGCGAGGGAATTCGGCTTTCCTCTCCATTCGACCGGCTGGCGAGGACGCAATTGCGCTGCGTGCTGCGGAAAAGTCACTGGAAGCGGCGCGTTCTGAGAACCAATTCCTGCGCGAAATCCTGGACTGCTCACCAGTCATGGCGTGGAGCAAGGCACCGGACGACACGGTGTCCTGGGCCAACGAGGTTTATCGTGCCAACTTCGACAGCGGCCGGGAGGATGGCCCTGACCACCGCATTCCCAATGCCTTTGGTCACGTGCTTGAGGAAGTTCCCCTAACGCCAAGAGGCTCGGAAAACCGCCGACGCGTGGCTGTCACGACCCGGCTGGATGAGGATCCGCACTGGTATGAGGTCGTTCAGTGCGACGGCGCGAACGGGGAAACCTATGGCTATGCTATTGAGGCCGACGAACTTGTGGGTGCGGAAAAATCCCTGCGCCGTTTCGTTGAGACTCTGACAGAGACATTTGCGCACCTGCCAATCGGTCTGGCGGTTTTTGACAAAAACCGGCGTCTTGGCCTGTTCAATCCGGCTCTGACCGAATTGGTAAAGATCGATGCGGTTTGGCTTGCAGGGCGGCCAAGCCTGCGGGATTTCCTCGAACGCCTGCGCGAAACCCGTCAGATGCCGGAGCAAAAAGACTTCGCTGAATGGCGGCGCATGTTGAGCCACCTTGAGGAAGGTGCCCGCGACGGAACCTACGAGGAAAACTGGGTGCTTCCTTCCGGCAAAGTGTTCCGTGTTACGGGGCGACCGCATCCCCAGGGCGCTCTCGCGTTTCTCTTTGAGGACATCTCAACCTCGATCATGCTCGAGCGCAAATATCGCTCGGAGCTTGAACTGAATCAGGCGACACTGGACCACCTGAACGAGGCTGTTGCGGTTTTTGACGCATCCGGCAGCCTGAGCATTGTCAATTCGGCTTTCGAGAAACTTTGGGATGTCGAGCAGACCACGCGCCTCCGGGGCCCGGCAATCTCCGACATGACCGCGATCTGGTCGGAAAAGTGTGAGACAAGTCCGGTCTGGGCGAAAGTAACCGAATTTGCGACCGGTGGGGACGTCCGCACCAGTTGGGCTGGAGACGTCAAAACACTCGACGGTCGGAACCTCCAGGTTTTTCTCGCGCCCATGCCAGATGCATCGTCGCTCGTTCTGTTCCGTGAAGTTGCGGCCGCGACGGATGCAGTGGATGTCCCGTCGACTGAAGGCTCAGTGCAAATACTTAACGACCTCGCCATTGGCGAAATCCGGTATCCCGTTCAGGCGGCGCTTGAGCAGGTGATGTCCGCAATCCCGTCGGCACAGAACGCCGAAGCCTACAAGTGTCTCAACGCAGCTGTCAGGGATCTGAAGGGTGGCCTTGAACGGTCACAGAAAATTCTGGATCTTGCCCAGTCAGGTAATTTCAGCGGCTCCGATCCGTTGCCACCGCTCCGCCAGGCCATCGAGGCACGAGGTCTCACTTTGGAACTCTCTAAAGACTGGGTGGGGATAGATCCCCAGCTTCGCGGTGTGGCACTGCTCACGGGGCTGGCCGCAGCCGGAATGGCGACAGAGGGCTCAACGGTCGAGCTCTCGGCACTGCCGGTCGAAGGTAATGCTGTCTGGAAAGTGCGTGCCGCGACTTCCACATCCAGCACGGCGGATGAACCTTCCGGCCCAGGCATTTCGCTCTGTCGCCGCATGGTGGAAACGGCCGGGGGCAGTGTTACCATGCACACCGGCGGTGGCAGCTTCACGGTAGAGGCGTCCGTCCCGCTACGGGAAAAGGGCGGGGACACTACGAAATTAATCCCGCCTCTGAGTGCGTGATGCGGTTTGTCCTTCCGGACTTGAACACGCGCGCGAGCAATGTAGAACGATCCGACCGGAAAGCCCGAGCGGATCACTCCCATGTCTGTTTATCTGTTGGAAAACACGGAAGCGACCGAACTGCTCGCGGGCAGTATCGCGAAAAATCTCGGCCCTGGTGATGTTGTTGGTCTCGCGGGCGATCTTGGTTCCGGAAAAACCTTTTTTTGCCGGGCATTAATTTTGGCCCGACTTGCGGAACTTGGTCGCGTTGAGGATATTCCCTCTCCAAGCTTCACGCTCGTTCAGACGTACGATTTGGACAGTACCGAACTCTGGCACGCCGATCTTTACAGGCTTGGTGATGCTGGCGAGATTGTGGAACTCGGATTGGACGACGCTTTTGAGGAGGCGATCTGTCTTGTCGAATGGATCGAAAGGCTCGGGTCGGAACTCCCCGACCGCTACCTTCGTCTGGAGCTTTCCTTCGTGAAGGATCGGGATGATGCGCGGCGGTTGGAGGTCACTCATGTTGGTGAGGGCTGGGACTGGGTGGATGACTGCCTAGCGCAGGCGGGTTTGGTGAAAAAATGACACGCCGGCTCGAAATAGACGCTTTTCTGAAACGAAGTGGCTGGGGCGATTCCCGGCGAACCGCGCTGGCAGGGGACGCCTCGGCGCGTCGATATGAAAGGCTGCTGAACGGTTCTGAGAAGTGTCTGTTGGTAGATGTGCCGCCGGAAAGCGGCCTGACCATCACGCCCTATTCGGCAGTAACCCGGTGGCTTTTACAGCAGGGGTTCAGTGCACCCGAAATCATCGCATCAGAGCCCGAAACGGGTTTGATGCTGATTGAGGATCTGGGAGACGATCTGCTCCATCGCCTTTGCGCAGACGCACCGGGTATGGTCTCCGACCTCTACGCTGCGGCGATTGACGTTCTCGCGGACATGCATGAGTGCGACGCCTCCGGGTTCGATGGCGAGTGGTCGCCACCGCCCTACGACATGGCCGTTCTCATGCGCGAAGTCCGGCTCTTGGTGGAATGGTATCTGGCGGCCGCGCTGGAAGGCGGAGTGTCCAAAGATCTTGCTGACGAGTACGAGAGCCTGACGTCGGATCTGCTCGTTCCCCTGGCGGATGACCGGTCCAGTGTCGTGTACCGGGACTATCACGTTGAAAATATCATTTGGTTGCCGCAACGCGAGGGGCGGCGCAGGATTGGCCTGATCGACTTTCAGGACATGCTCATCGGACATCCCGCTTACGACGTGGTTTCGCTGTTGGACGATGTCAGGCGCGATGTCGAGCCGGAGGTGCGTGAAGCAATGACTTTGCGCTACATCGAGCGTCGGGGTCTTCAGCACGACGATTTTCTCATGGCGGCGAGTACACTGTCGGTGCAAAGAAACCTCAAGATTATGGGCCTGTTCACACGGCTCTGCCGCAGGGACGGAAAACCGCGATATCTGGACCTGTTGCCGCGGACCTGGAACATCCTGATGCGAAACCTTGAACACCCTGAATTGCGGCAATTGGGCGATTGGATGGAAAGACACGTTCCCGCGCCCGATGCGAAGGTTCGAAAGAGATTGGCGGGAGACGCGCGTGAAACCTGAAGGAATCATGATTTTCGCCGCCGGGCGCGGCACCCGCATGGGCGCGCTCACAACGCATGTGCCGAAACCTCTTATTCAGGTTTCCGGGCGGCCGCTGATCGATCACGCTCTTGATCTCGTGCGCGATGCGGGGATCAGCGAGGTCGTCGTCAACACACATACACACGCCGATCAACTGCATAGCCACCTTTCGGCCACTGATCCAAACATCAAAATCTCCCATGAGACTGAACTTTTGGACACCGGAGGCGGTTTGAAAAACGCGGCGGTGCTGTTTGGCGGCGAGTGTGTCTACACCCTGAACGCCGACATGGTTTGGAGGAACGGAAACCCCCTGGAAACTCTGGCTGCGGCCTGGAACGATGAGGAGATGGACGCGCTTCTCTGCCTGCTGCCCCGGGAAAAGGCGACCGGTCACAAAAGTCCCGGAGATTTCTTTTTGGAGCCGGATGGGCGGATTACCAGGCGGGGTGATGCCGAACATGCCGACTATATATACTGTGGAGCGCAGATTATTCGGTTATCCGTACTCGACGGTTTCGAGCCGGGCGTTTTTTCCCTCAATGCTGTTTGGGAACACCTCATCGAGAGGGGGCGGTTGAAAGCCGTTGTCCATTACGGAAACTGGGTCGACGTTGGCACACCGGAGGGGATTGGTTTGGCCGAGTTGGAAATCGCGCGGTAATGCATCTGTTTGAGCCATGCAACGGACCGCGGTTTTTTACGCTGCCGCCCGGTGCGGATTTCACTTCCGATCTGGTGGCGGGGCTGGATCAGCGCCTGGCCGGTCAACCACCACACCTGCTGGCCAAAATCACAATCTGGGTGAATACCCAGCGGGCCCGGCGATCACTCATGGATCAATTCGCCGCTGGCGGCCCGCGTCTGCTGCCCCGGATTAGAGTGATTACCGAGCTGGCATCCGATCCGTTGGCACCTCTCAAACTGCCAGAGCCAACGTCGGCACTTGAACGAAAACTGGAACTGGCACGTCTCGTGTCCGGTTTGATTGATACCGAACCCGGTCTGGCCGCACAGACCGCAGCTTTTGATTTGGCAGACAGTCTCAGTGACCTTCTCGATGAACTGCAGGGAGAGGGGCTGGATCCGGACGTGTTCGCGCAGGTGGAACCTGCCGAACATGCCGCACACTGGCAGCGCAACCTGAAATTTCTGAATATACTCGGCCACTATGTCGCAGGCTCCGGCATGTCGACCGGACAGGGCCGCCTGCGGGCACAGGCGCTGGCATGGGCTGAAACGTGGAAAACAGCACCACCGCAGGATCCCGTTCTCGTTGTAGGTTCCACGGGTTCACGTTCGGCAACCCGCATCTTTATGGAAGCGGTAGCGCGTCTCCCGCAAGGCGCGGTTGTCCTGCCCGGCTTTGACGCCACGCAACCCACATCGGTATGGAAGCGGCTTCAATCCGACGACACGGCAGTATCGGATCATCCCCAGAATGGTTTCCAACGCCTTGCTGAGGTGATCGGGTTTGATCCCGTCCTGTTGCCCCGTTGGGTCGATACCCAACCACCGTCACCCGAACGCAACGCACTGGTATCTCTCGCCATGCGACCGGCCCCGGTAACGGATCAGTGGCAAACGGAGGGGAAAGCCCTCGTTGATGACCTGCCTCAGGCGATGGAGGATGTTACGTGGCTGGAAGCGGCAAATTCGCGGTCTGAGGCGCGTGCCATTGCCTTTGTCCTGCGCCAGGCCCTTGAAACAGACGGGACCGCGGCGCTGATTACGCCCGACCGAACGCTGGCCCGCCGTGTCACAAGCGAACTCGACCGGTGGGGCATCATTCCCGATGACAGTGCCGGACGCCCACTGGTCCTGACCCCGCCCGGTGTTTTACTCCTGCTACTGGCTGATCCCGCTCTGCAGCCACTGACGCCGGAATCGCTTCTTGTTCTGCTCAAACACCCGTTGGTGAACTCCGTCGCTTCCGCGCGCAGGCAACACATGGATTTTGTCAGCCGCATTGAAACGGCGGAACTGCGGGGTGGCGCACCATTCGTTGACTGGCCAAGGATGCACGCGTGGGCGGTCAAGCTGGGTGAGGAGGCGGTGACGTGGGTCACATGGCTGGAAACGGTTTTGTCCAGTCCCGCTCCGGATGTCGCGCCACTAGCAGAGCATGCCGCATGGCATAAATCCTTTGCCGAGAACCTTGCCGAAGGCCCGGAGGCGGGGTCAACCCACGGTCTTTGGGACCGCGATGCCGGACGTGCCGCGCTGGCTGTCGTGGAGGAGCTTGCGGCCTCTACCGACATCTACGGCCCGATGGACCGCCACAGCTACCTCGCGCTGCTGCGCTCCCAACTGGGGTCGAAAGACGTGCCCGAAGAGGCTGTCGTGACGAACAGCAGGCTTGCAATTTGGGGAACGCTCGAGGCGCGGGTTCAGTCGGCGGACACCATCATTCTCGGAGGTCTGAACGAGGGGACCTGGCCACGTCAGCCAGGTGCCGATCCATGGCTGAGCCGAAGCCTGCGCCGGGATATTGGCCTGCCGTTGCCCGATCAGAAAATCGGTCTTTCCGCACATGATTTCCAGCAGGCCATGGGCGCTCCGAGGGTCGTCGTGTCGCGCGCGTCCCGGGAGGACGGGTCGCCAACCGTCGCGTCCCGGTGGCTCCTGCGTCTTGAAAACCTTTTGAACGGGCTCGGGCCGGTGGGGGAGGCATCACTGGAAAGCGCCCGCGCCCGCGGTAATTCAGTACTGGCCCTCTCAACTCTTCTGGACGAGCCAGAAGGTGATGTGCCGTCGGCGTCCCGTCCAGCTCCACGCCCCCCTGCGGCCGCCCGGCCGGACAGATTATCGGTCACCCAGATCGACACCCTCATTCGCGATCCATACGCGGTTTACGCGCGCCGCGTGCTGAACCTTCGCCCTCTTGACCCGCCAGGTCGGGCTGCGGATGCACTCGTGCGGGGAACTGTCCTGCACTCGGTTTTGGAGGAGTTCCTGGAGCGGACGCGGGACGACTTCCCGGACAACGCGGATGAGGTTTTCCTCCATGTCACCGACGATGTGCTCGACCGGGAGGTTCCCTGGCCTGCAATCCGTGCGCTGTGGCGGGAGCGGTTGACCCGTGCCTCTGACTGGTTTGTTCAGGAGGAGCGAGGCAGGCGCGAGCGCGGCAGGCCGTTTCATCGCGAGATTTCCGCCCGCTATGATGTTCCCGATCTGGCTCAACCACTGAAGCTCTCCGCGCAGGCCGACCGTATCGACCTTCTGCCGGATTGTACATTTGCCATTTACGACTACAAATCCGGCAGCATTCCCAGCGAGAAGCAGGCCAAACATTTCCACACCCAGTTGCCACTGGAGGCGGTGCTGGCCGAACGCGGAGCCTTCGACAAAATCGCCGCCGCACGAGTGACACACCTCGAACTGATCGGCATTAACCAGCGCAAAAGCCTCATTTTGCCGAGCGACCATGACGCTCTTACAGCCGTCTGGGAAGGTTTCATGTCACTCATGCGAGTCTATCAGGATCCTCGAACGCCTTTTGTAGCGCGGCTCCGCCCTCATCGCATCGCTTTTGAAGGCGCGTATGACCACCTGTCGCGTCGTGGCGAATGGTCCGATGGAGATCCGTTTGGAGCAGACACATGATTACGGCTGACGCCGCCCAGACCGCAGCCGCGACGCCGACCCGTTCAAGCTGGGTCGCCGCCAATGCGGGTTCCGGAAAAACGCGTGTTCTGACCAACCGTGTTGCAAGGCTTCTGCTCATGGGAACGGCGCCGGAAAAAATCCTCTGCCTGACCTACACCAAAGCGGCAGCGGCCGAAATGCAGACTCGTCTTTTCCAGACGCTTGGCCGGTGGGCGATGATGGACGACGCGGAGTTGCGTGGCGAACTGACCGCACTGGACGCGACTCAGGCGGACATTTCAGAAGCCGGTCTGGCCCAGGCGCGTACCCTCTTTGCCCGCGCGCTCGAAACGCCGGGCGGGTTGAAAATCCAAACCATTCACGCGTTCTGTGAAGCTCTGCTGCGCCGATTTCCGGTAGAGGCCGGTGTCGCTCCGCAGTTCTCCGTCATGGATGACCGCGATGCCCGCGAGCTCCGGGTGTCGGTGCTGGATGAGCTCGCTCGCGTTGATCCGGAAGCGATGCGGCTTCTGGCTATAAATATTTCAGGTGACGATCCCGATGGCCTGCTGCAGGAGATTGGCCGAAACCGGTCAGCCTTTGGGAATGAGTTTGATGCGCAGGCACTCGCCGGTGCACTGGGTGTTGATCCGGATGACAGTCCTGAACGGATTTATGCCGAGACAGTTCTACCAGGCGATCTCGCTACGGTCGAAAGCCTGATACCCCTGCTTGCGGCATCCGGCAAAACCGACAGCAGTGCCGGGGAAACCCTCGCATCCGCACTGAAGCAGCCGCCGGACATTCTTTGCGAAACCTTTGAAAAGGTGTTTCTTACCGGTGCGGGCGCGAAGTCACCATTTTCGGCGAAAATAGGTGCTTTCCCGACCAAGGGTCTTCGCACAGCGCATCCAGAACTCATGGATGCACTCGAACCCCTCATGCTGCGGGTTGAGGCCGCCCGCCCGCGCCGCCTTGGCCTACTTGCGCTGCGCAAATCTACGGCCCTGAACATTTTTGCCCGCTCCTGGCTTCGGATTCTGGATGCGCGCAAGGCGGCCTACGGCCTGCTCGATTTCGATGACATGATCGACCGCACGCGTCATCTGCTCAATGATACCGACACCGCATCCTGGGTGTTGTGGAAACTTGATGGCGGCCTCGATCATATACTCGTAGATGAGGCTCAGGACACCAGCCCGGTGCAGTGGCAGGTTGTTCAGGCGCTTTCAGACGAGTTTTTCTCCGGGTTTGGAGCGCGTGAGGTCGACCGTACCGTCTTTGTCGTGGGGGACGAGAAGCAGTCCATCTACAGTTTCCAGGGTGCCGACCCGGCCGCATTCGGCAAGATGAACGACTATTTTCACCGGGTGCTGAGCGGACTTGAGGAAGGTCTGCAACAGTGTGAACTCATCCATTCCTTCCGGTCTGCGGAACCTGTCCTGAGTCTCGTTGATGCCGTTTTCGACGGCCCGGCAGGCGAGGGGCTGACCAATGATGTCACGCACAGCGCCCACAATCCGGACAAACCGGGCCGTGTTGAGCTTTGGCCCTTCCTTGAAAAGCCTGACAAACAGGAGGAACCGCCTTGGTCGGATCCTGTCGACATGCCCGCCCCGGACGATCCGGTTCAGGTTATGGCCAAAAACATCGCTGGCCGGATTTCCGAATGGCTTCGCGAGGGCCGGGTGCTGCCCGGCCATGACCGGGCGATCCGGGCCGGTGATGTGCTTATTCTGGTTCAGAGCCGAAACCAACGTTTCCATTCCGTTATCCGGGAACTCAAGCGCGCGAACGTACCGGTCGCGGGTGCTGACGTCCTGAACCTCAACGGCGAACTGGCGGCGAGGGATCTTCTGGCCGTCCTTCGCGTGATCAACACTGTTGCGGACGACCTTTCCCTTGCGACAGTGCTGCGCAGTCCCCTTGGCGGGATTGACGAGGAGGAACTCTTCCACCTCGCGCATGGTCGCAAGGGAATGCTCTGGCCCGAACTTCGGGATCAGGAGGCTGAGAAATGGCAGCCCTGCAAGGCGATGATTTCAGACCTTCTCGGGCAGGCGGATTTCCTGCGTCCTTTCGAGATGCTGCAACGTATTCTGATCCGCCATGATGGTCGGCGGAAACTGGTTGCCCGTCTTGGTGCCGAGGCCGAGGACGGAATAGACGCCCTGCTTGACCAGGCACTGGTCTTCGAGCGGTCCGGAACGCCGGGTTTGACCGGTTTCCTCGCCTGGATGGACTCCGACGAGGTGACAATCAAACGCCGGGTGGAAGAGGGTGCGGACCAGGTGCGCGTTATGACAGTCCATGGCGCAAAAGGTCTTGAGGCTCCAATCGTTTTCCTTCCCGACACTGCAAAGCGTCAGGAGGGCCGCCACCCTCCGCAGGTCA
The DNA here is from genome assembly GCF_049800875.1 of Amaricoccus tamworthensis. NCBI lineage: Bacteria > Pseudomonadati > Pseudomonadota > Alphaproteobacteria > Rhodobacterales > Paracoccaceae > Amaricoccus > Amaricoccus tamworthensis. The sequence continues at coordinate 33,619 of NZ_JBNAFV010000017.1, forward strand.
TGGATATCGGAAATGGTCAGCCCGCCTGGCGGGTCCCGACCGATAGCGCGCCCGACGTCATGCGCGACGCCGAGGCGGACCGCCGCGCTCTGGCAGTGGCGGAAAACATGCGCCTTCTCTACGTCGCCATGACCAGGGCCGAAAGCTGGCTGATCGTCTGTGGCGCGGGGGGTAAAAGGGATACCGAAGGCAACAGCTGGTATGGGCTCATCAGGAACGGTTTGCACACACTGGGCCCCCGCGAGATTCCAGGCTCAGACGGAGTAACCCTCTGTTTCGACCGCAATTGGACCGATCAGCGAGTCGAACGCGGCGTAACGGAGCAAACCACTTCGTCAGGGTTGCCCACCTGGGCCACGGAAAAAGCGGATTCCGATGCGGGTGCTTCCACGACTGCCGTGTCACCCTCACGGCTTGGTGGCGCGCATATCGTTTTCGATGATCCGGATGAAATTGTCGGTGAGGGCGATTCACTCGCGCGCGGCGATGCCGTCCATCTTCTGTTGGAAGGATTGCTGCAGTATCCCGAAGCTGACTGGCCGGATGTGGCAGGTCAGTTGTTGCCCGATGATCTCCCCGATCGTGATGGAATCGTCGACGAGGCCATTGCCGTCCTGCGCACTCCGGAATTTTCTGAACTCTTCGGGCCTGACGGGCTTTCGGAGGTTCCGGTGGTGGCTGAACTCAACGGCACCCGCATCGAAGGGCGCATCGACCGGCTGCTGATCCGGGATGACAAAATTCTGGCTGTTGACTTCAAAAGCAACCGCACAATCCCTGAAAGCCCAAATGCCGTGCCGGAGGCAATTCTGCGCCAAATGGGAGCATATCAGGCAGCGCTGCAAAAAATATGGCCCGGGTCGGAAATTGAGGTGGCGATACTGTGGACCCGCACGGCGGAACTGATGTACCTGCCGCACGGTACCGTGACCGGGGCGCTGGACCGCGCGGGTCTCCTTGACCCGGCGATACCCCGTTCCTAGGTTGAACTGAAATCGAATTGAGGAGAGCCGGCATGGCAACGGTAAAGGTTACGGACAATACGTTCGAAGAAGAAGTACTTGGTGCGGATGTACCGGTTCTGGTTGATTTCTGGGCCGAATGGTGCGGTCCCTGCAAAATGATCGGCCCGGTTCTTGAGGAACTTTCCGACGAGTATGGCGAGCAGATCAAAATCGCCAAGGTGGACGTCGACTCGAACCCGTCGGTTCCGGCGCAGTACGGTGTACGCGGCATTCCGGCCATGTATCTGTTTAAAAACGGTGAAATGATCTCCACGAAGGTCGGCGCGGCCCCCAAGGCAGCACTGAAAAGCTGGATTGAGGAAAACCGCTGAAGACATCGGTCTCGAAGGTCCGCCTTCGGTTTGAGGAAAAGAAATGGGCTGACCCGCCAGGGTCAGCCCATTTTGTTTTTTCGAACGCCTGTTTCGCTTATTTGGCGTCCGGCCAGGCGGTATGGTCGGTATCAAGATCCGGGAACTTTTTCGGATCAAAAACGGGCTTTTTGATCCCGGCCGCCAACTGCTCCCTGAAATCCGTAATCATTCGCAAGGCGATGGGGAACAGCATCATAAGAGCCAGCAGGTTCACCACTGCCAGAATGCCCATCATCGGATCAGAGAAACTGAACACAACAGTCGCCCCCGGCGCCACCGCTCCCAAAAAGACAATACCGACAATCGCCAGCCTCAGCACGTGTATGGCGCTCGGATTCTCGGTCATGAAGCTCAGCGCGTTCTCACCCAGGTAGTAGTTGTACATGATGGACGAGAACGAGAAGAGCAGTATGGCCCCGGTCAGGAAGTACTGCGCCCATTCGCCAACATGGCTCACCATGCTCTGCTGTGTCAGCGCCACGCCGTCCACGTCTTCCGCACCCGGTTGATATACGTCGCCAAGCAGGATGACGAATGCCGTGCAGGAACAGATGATCATTGTGTCGATGAAAACAGAAAAGCTCTGTGTGATGCCCTGGCTGACCGGGTGTTTTACATACGCCGTGGCTGCCACGTTTGGCGCGGACCCAAGTCCCGCCTCATTGGAAAACAGGCCACGACGCAGACCCTGCGCAATTGCGGCGCCCATTCCACCTGCTACCGCCTCACGGAAGCCGAAGGCATTGGCGACGATGTCCCAGATAACGCCCGGCAGTCCGGTAATGTTCAGGAGTATGATGGCGAGAGCCATTCCGATGTATCCGAAGGCCATGATCGGAATGATGACATCGGCCGCTTTCGCGATGCGGTGAATACCGCCATACACGATGAACCCGGTTGCCAGCGCCAATACGATGCCGGTGTAGAGCCGCGGGATTGACATGCTGTCGAGTGCCGCCCCTGCGACGGTGTTCCCCTGAAAGGCGTTGAACCCAATGGCGAAGGAAGCAATCAGGCAGATGGCATATATCACGGCCAGCCATCTGTATTTCTCGCCCAGTCCATGGATGATCGATCTTGCCGGACCGCCCCGGTAGTCACCTTCCGGTGTCGTGCGCTTGAAGGTTTGCGCAAGTGTTGCCTCCACGAGCGCGGAGCACATGCCGACCAGTGCAATGGCCCACATCCAGAACACCGCGCCGGGGCCGCCTGCCGTAATGGCCACGGCCACACCGGCAATGTTTCCGCCGCCGACCCGTCCGCCAACCGAAACAAGCAGCGCCTCACGCGCGCTGATTTTCGTCGGATCAGAGGTTTCATCGTCGCCGGTCAGAACCCTGAACATGCGTTTGAAGAACCGAAACTGCACGAAGCCACTGGCGATCGTAAAGAAAACACCCAGCACAACCAGGAACGGGACCAGCGCCCAACCCCAGGTCAGGTCGTTGATAATGTTAAAGAGGCTGTCAAATAGTCCCATCTTTGCTCTTTCGGCACTGATCCGTGGATCGCTTTGAACGTTAACAAAATGTTAATCGTCACACTCGCGCGACCGCAACCTGTACGCAAACCAAAACTGCGGTAGTTTTCGCGCCGATCTTAATAAATGAGCGTACAGGCAGGCATGCCCATGGAATAAGCAGCACAAAATCCGCGTCCCGGCTTGACCACCGGTCATACGGTCCATTCGTACTGTTAAACCCCTGGCGGGCCGGTTATTGGAGGCTCCGGCAAAAATACAAAGGTGCAGAATGACTAAATTCGGTTTCGTGGATGATTACAGCGAAGGCGCACACCCGGCGGTTCTTGCCGCACTCGCCGACACCAATGCGCGCCAGGAGGCCACCTATGGTCTCGATCGTTTCAGCACCGAAGCGGCCGAACTCATTCGCGGACATCTTGGAGGCGCCAAAGCCGACATACATTTCGTTCCGAGCGGGACGATCGCCAACACGCTTTGTATAGCTAGCGCGCTGCGGCCGCACGAGGCGGTGATTGCTGCAACCTCCGGTCACATCTCCGTTCACGAAACCGGCGCGATTGAAGCAACCGGTCACAAGGTCATCACCGTGACGCCGGAAAACGGGAAGCTGACCCCGGACCTGATCCGACGGGCCCTTGCAGAGAACGCACATTTTCCGCACATGGCCAAACCGCGCATGGTCTACATCTCCAATGCAACCGAGGTCGGCACCGTGTATTCGCTCTCTGAACTCACGGCGATCAGCGGATGCTGTCGGGAAAACAATCTGCTGCTGATGCTGGATGGCGCACGGATTGGTGCTGCCGTCCGTGCCTCTGACGTAGAACTGGCGGATGTTGCCGCGCTTGCAGATATTTTCTGGATCGGTGGTACCAAAAACGGCGCGCTGCTGGGAGAGGCGGTAGTCATTCCAAACCGCGAACTCGCCCAGGATTTCGCGTTTCACGTCAAGCAGAGGGGCGCACTTCTCGCCAAGGGACGGGTTCTGGGTGTGCAGTTCCGGGCCCTGTTCACCGACAACCTGTATTTCTCACTGGCCGACCATGCCAACGCGATGGCCACCGACCTGTCAAAAGGTGTCGAGGCCGCCGGATTTAAGCTACTGGTGCCAACTCAGGCCAACCAGGTGTTTCCCGTGCTGACCGATCCAGTGGTGTCGCAACTGCGTGAGAAGTTCGATTTCCATTCCTGGGGCCGCACGGAAAGCGGCGACCCGGTCATCCGTCTCGTTACGTCATGGGCCACGCCGCAGGGCAGGGTGCAGGAACTGCTGCACACCCTGACCGTCTACGACAGGGCTGCAGTCGGCTGATCAGCCGTTTTCCCGCAGAACACTGCCTGCCAGATAAAGCGACCCGGAGATCAGGATCCGCGCCGTCGGATCCTCCCGAACGATTTCCGCTACGGCATCGGCCACACTGTCCGCCGTCTGTGCGGCCAGCCCCACACCGCGCGCGGAGTTCATGGTTTCCTCGGCCGTCAACGTGGCAGACTCTCCAGGAATGGATACCGCGCGCAGCGAAAATGCTACCGTCGCCAGGTGCTGAAGATAACCCGAACTGTCCTTCGTGCGCAGCATCCCGGTGACCAGGTGAACCTTCCGTCGTGGCAGGCGCGACAACGCTTCGGCCAGGGCCTCTCCCGCCGCCGGGTTATGACCGCCATCGAGCCATACCTCGGCATCCTGACCGGCGATATCCACAAGCGGCCCGTATTTCAGACGCTGCATTCTCGCAGGCCATTCCGCACTGGTCACGGCCGCCTCGCAAGCGGCTTCGTCGAACCCAAGGTGGCGCAGACCTGCGATCGCTGTTCCGGCGTTTATGACCTGATGCGCCCCGATCAGATTCGGAAGCGGCAGGTCCAGCAGGCCATCCCCGTCCTGGAACACCATTCGGCCGTGTTCCTCCCGAACCTGCCAGTCCTGGTCGGCAAGAAGCAGCGGCGCTCCAACCTTTTCGGCCTGCGCCTCGATCACGGCCATGGCGACGTCGGATTGTGGCGCCACGACGCAGGGCACACCGGGTTTCAGAATCCCCGCCTTCTCGAACGCGATCTCCGCGAGGGTTTCACCAAGAAACTGCTGGTGATCGACGGATACCGGCGAAATTACCGTCAACGCAGGTTTATCGACAACATTCGTGGCATCCAGACGACCGCCGAGACCCACTTCAAGCAGAGTGAAATCAGCGGGTATTTCGGCCATCGCGACCAGGGCCGCTGCCGTGGTGATCTCGAAATACGTTATCGCCGCGCCGTCATTGACCTTTTCACAATGCTCCAGACGGGTAATCAGCTCGTCCTCGTCAATGATCCCGCCCGCCAGACGAATACGCTCATGAAACCGGGCCAGATGCGGCGAGGTGTAGACATGAACCCGTTTCCCCGCAGCCTCGAGACCCGCACGGAACATGGCCGTCGTCGAACCCTTGCCGTTCGTTCCCGCTACATGAATGACGGGCGGCAGCCTGCGCTCGGGGTGATCCAAACGTGCCAGCAGGGACTCGATCCGGTCCAGTGTCAGGTCAATGACCTTGGGGTGCAGCGACATCAGGCGTTCGAGAACGCGGTCGCTTCCCTGGCTCATTTTACCACGGCGGGAACGTCCGGGGTTGGCGCTGGCAGGTCGCCATAAACCGGTGGCGTGTTGTTCGTCATGAGGCGCAGCAGCGTAGCCAGTTCGCGGCGCATGTCCTTGCGGTGAACCACCCGGTCGAGCATTCCGTGGTCCAGAAGATATTCCGAACGCTGGAACCCCTCGGGCAGGGTTTCGCGAATGGTCTGCTCGATTACACGCGGTCCGGCAAAGCAGATCAGCGCACCCGGCTCTGCAATCTGAACGTCGCCAAGCATCGCATAACTTGCCGTAACGCCACCGGAAGTCGGATCGGTCAGCACAACCACGTATGGCAGCCCGGCCTCACGCAGCATCTGCACCGCAACGGTCGAGCGGGGCATCTGCATCAGGGACAGGATGCCTTCCTGCATTCGGGCACCACCAGCGGCGGAAAACAGAACCAACGGCGACTTGAGCTGAATGGCACGCTCTACGCCGGCAATAATGGCGTTGCCGACATACATGCCCATGGAGCCACCCATAAATTTGAAATTCTGGCCAACGCAGACGGTTTTCAGACGACCGATTTCGCCCTCGGCGACAATCATCGCCTCTTCCTCACCGGTCTTTTTGCGCGTCTCGCGCAGCCGGTCGGGATACTTTTTCTGATCGCGGAATGACAGGGGGTCCGACACCGGCGCGGGCACCGGAACCTCAACGAAAACGCCGCCGTCGAACAGCGCGGCAAAGCGTTCCCGCGGAGTGATCGCCATATGGTTCTGGCAGTTCGTGCAGACGTTCAGCGCGTCCGTCAGTTCACGATGGAACAGCATGGTGCCGCATTCCTCGCACTTCAACCACAGATGGTCCGGTACCTCCCGCCGTGAGAACAGCGAGTTGATTTTCGGGCGGACGTAGTTCGAAATCCAGTTCATGCGCTCTTTCCAGGCTCAGGTTGACGCCTAGTTAATCAGGCTGTGCGGCGATTGCAATCAGGTGAACCTGGTTTCACGGGACGCGACTTCGCACGATTTCAGATTTCCGCCATCTTGCGTTTCAGTGCGGCAGTCATCGTGAGTGTGGAATCGTCGGCCGCCTTCGGGATGATCCGGTTTGCCGCATTTACAAAACAGAACAGCGAAAACCCGAGCAGCCCAACACACAGCCCGGCAACCAGTATCTGGCCGTAGGGCTGCTCCCGAAGCCATTCAAAAACAGTCCCCAGCCCGCCGACCTGGGAGGGATTGGATTTCATCGCGGCATAGAGGATCAGTCCTCCGATGATGAACACGATAATGCCCTGCGCCACGACCCCGGCGCGCAGCGCCCAGTTCCAGTTCATCGTGAAATGATTTGCAGCCAGATGTTCGCGGTAGGTCTGCGCAACGCCTTGGTGAATGTAATAGCATCCGGCACCCATGGTCAGTATGCCGGCAAGCCCCAGAGCCACGTTGCCGCCAGGCGCCTGCAAAACAGCCGACAGTATCTTGCCGGTGCCCGAACCCGAGGACGAGCGCAAGCCAAGAGCGGTGATGGCCAGCACGCCAATACCCGCATGAGCCAGCCCCGTAACGACCATACCACAGCGGGCAATGATGCCCTTGAGTTCGGTTCCGTAAGCCTCAAGATCCCAGAAGCTGTCAACGAGACGCCAGATGGCGTAGGCGAACATCCCCGCGGCGACCAGGGCAACCACCAGCATCCCCCAGATCCCATCAAGTGCGAGCATGGCTTCCTTCGTGCCCTGCGCCTCGCCGCCCTGCCACATGGACCATAGCGATACGACCGCCACGACCAGGTACACCAGCCCCCGTCCGGCATAGCCCGCCCGCATGATGGGAACCGCCCAGGCAAAATCCTCCGGCTCCACCTTCGACAGAATATCGGCGCGGGTTGAGTTGGCGTTGATGGACAGGTTCTCGGTCAGGGGCATTTAACTGCTTTCATAGGCTGGGTCAGGTCGGCCGGATCGATCCACCCGACCCGCTTGGGCTTGAAAATCAACCCCGCCACGATGAATTTGGTTCCCCTCAGCAGGAAGCGGCATACTGCCGCGACCCTCAAACACCGTGCCCGTTCCTTGTGATTCCCGCAGGATCAGCTTAATCATTTCGCAAAAAGCGAAGCCTGCAGCGGGGGAGCAAGCCAATGGACGCGCCAAAATTCGACAAAAGCAAACTGCCCAGCCGCCATGTGAGCGAGGGTCCGGCCCGCGCACCGCATCGCAGTTACTTCTACGCGATGGGCATGACGGAAGCGGAGATCCATCAGCCTTTCGTGGGCGTCGCGACCTGCTGGAACGAAGCGGCCCCCTGTAACATCTCGCTCAACCGCCAGGCCCAGGCCGTGAAGCTTGGTGTGAAACAGGGTCTCGGATCACCGCGCGAGTTTACCACCATAACCGTGACCGATGGCATCGCCATGGGCCATGAGGGAATGCGCTCGTCGCTCGTCTCCCGTGAGGCCATCGCGGATACGGTTGAACTGACCATGCGCGGCCACTGCTACGACGCCATCGTCGGCCTCGCCGGATGCGACAAATCGCTGCCCGGCATGATGATGGCCATGGTGCGCCTGAACACACCGTCAGTGTTCATTTATGGCGGATCCATTCTCCCCGGTCGCATCGACGGTCGCGACGTCACCGTTCAGGACGTCTTCGAGGCGGTGGGTCAGCATCAGGCCGGGAACCTCTCCACCTGCGAACTTGAGAAGCTGGAGGCCGTGGCCTGCCCAAGTGCCGGTGCCTGCGGCGGACAGTTCACGGCGAACACGATGGCATGCGTTTCCGAGGCCATTGGACTCGCTCTCTTCAACTCTTCAGGTGCTCCGGCACCCTATGAGAGCCGCGACCAGTTCTGCGTTGCCAGCGGTCTCGCGGTGATGAAACTCATCGAGAAAAACATCCGCGCCCGCGATATTGTAACCCGCGAGTCCCTGATCAACGCGGCCCGCGTGGTCGCCTGCACCGGTGGATCCACCAATGCCGGGCTTCACCTGCCCGCAATCGCTCATGAGGCTGGCATTGATTTCCACCTTGATGATGTTTGCGACATCTTCCGCGAAACGCCTTACTTCGTGGATCTCAAACCAGGTGGACAGTACGTGGCCAAGGACCTCTACGAGGCCGGTGGCGTGCCTGTCGTTCTGCGTGAACTGCGCAAGGCCGGTCTGATCCACGATGACTGCATGACCGCCAGCGGAAAAACCATTGGCGAGGAACTGGACGTCATCACGCGCGAAGCGGACGGCAAGGTCATCCACTCTGTCGAAAATCCCATCTCCACCACCGGCGGCGTTGTGGGCCTGAAGGGCAATCTTGCGCCTGACGGGGCCATCGTGAAAATTGCCGGCATGTCCGGCAACGAGCTTCAGTTCACCGGCCCGGCCCGCGTGTTCGAATGCGAGGAGGACGCCTTCGCCGCTGTCCAGGAACGGTCCTACAGGGAGGGAGAGGTTCTTGTCATTCGCAACGAAGGCCCTGCCGGCGGCCCCGGCATGCGCGAAATGCTTGCGACAACCGCGGCTCTGTCCGGCCAGGGGATGGGCAAAAAGGTGGCCCTGATCACCGATGGTCGCTTTTCCGGCGCGACCCGTGGATTCTGCGTTGGACATGTTGGACCGGAAGCCGCCCATTGCGGTCCCATCGCGCTGCTGAAAGATGGTGACATGATCACCCTTAACGCGCTTTCCGGGGAAATCTCAGTCGATCTCACGGAAGAGGAGCTTGAGGCACGAAAAGCCGACTGGACCGGCCCACGTGAAACCATCTATGCAAGCGGCGCACTCTGGAAATACGCGCAGCTGGTCGGTCGAACCAAATTCGGCGCAACCACCCACCCTGGCGCAAAAGATGAAAAGCACGTCTATGCCGACCTTTAAATTCGCGAAACTCACATCCGGCTTTTTGGCCGCGGCATTTCTCGTGGCCTGCGATCCGGCCTCGCTCGGCATGCCGGCCGCGTCGCGCACGACACTCAACGTCGCGGGTCAGCCGATCAACGTCACCGCGCCGAGCGGGTTTTGCATCGACGATCAAAGCACCAGCATCGATGAAAATGGCGCGTTTGTCCTGATGAGCCACTGCGCGCTCATGGGCGCAGGCGGCCCTATTGATGAGGATGCCATCGGCGCGGCCCTGACCACCAGCATTTCCACAGGGGGGCTTGGGGGAGAGGGTTCCGACACACTGCAGTCGCTGGAGGATCTGGAGGAGTTCATCGGCACCTCCCAGGGACGCGCGCTTCTCAGCCGCAGCGGCCAGAGCCAGGCGGTGAATATCGTATCAACCACCCGCAACAACGGTGTTCTGTATGTCCTCGTTGACGACAGGGGCAGACAGCCGATTGCCGGGCTTGAGCGCCGTTTCTGGCGCGGCTTTCTCGAGCTCGAGGATCACCTGACCGTCATTTCACTGTTCGGCTTCGAGGGCGCGGGCGTCGGTGACCAGGGTGGGCTGGACCTGCTTGCCTCGCTGGCGACCGGTCTTCAAAGAGCCAACCGCTAAACTCATCATTGGGATCACCCCGCTCGGGAGCAGTCATGCCAGGTCTTTCACCGGACACAATTCTCGCCTGGGATTTCGACGGGGTTTTAAACCGCAATATCGTGGATGGCAGGTTTTTCTGGGCCGACACCTTTGAGGAGGACCTGAACCAGTCCCTCGAAGGGTTCAGCGATCATGTGTTCGGAGACCGCCTGCCCGAAATCCTGACCGGATCGCTTGATCTGAAAACCCATGTGGATCTCTGGGCCCGTCAGGTCGGGTACGCCCCAGGAGCCGACGGCCTGCTGTCATACTGGTTCGAGCGCGATTACGTCCCGGCCGATGACATGTTCGCGCTTATGGACACGCTCACCGAACGCGGCCACCGCCAGGTTCTGGCCACCAATAACGAACACCACCGGACGGCTTTTATTGAGAACGCGACAGGTGTTTCCGGTCGGGTTGAACGGGTTTTCGCATCCGGACGCATGGGCGTTGCAAAGCCGCATGAGGACTATTTCCGGCATGTCACCGACACGCTGATGGTCGCTCCGGAACGCATTTTTTTTGTCGATGACCTGCTGGAAAACGTTGAGGCGGCCCGCGCCGAGGGCTGGGAGGCATTTCACCTCACGGACACTACCCGCGCGGCCCTGCCGGCAATTCTGCTGGATTGACCGGTTGACGCAACGGACGGGCGTGACACCGCCATCCGTATGGGACAGGATGCCGCCAAGCAAATTGGGAGCCTGTCCTCATGAGCCATCCGCATTTTCCCCATCTTTTCCGTCCGCTTGACCTTGGGCATGTGACACTTCCCAACCGTGTGCTCATGGGCTCCATGCACACGGGCCTTGAGGAGGTCGGGGACTGGAACCGGATCGCCGCCTTCTACGGAGAGCGCGCCGCCGGTGGCGCGGGCCTTATCGTGACCGGTGGCATGTCTCCCAACCCGGAGGGTGGTGTCTTTGCCGGGGCGGCAGGCCTCTTTTCCGATACCGATATCGCAAACCATCGGGTGGTCACGGACCGCGTCCATTCCGAGGGCGGACGCATTGCGATGCAGATCCTCCATGCGGGGCGCTACGCCTACAACCCCAAAGCGGTCGCCCCGTCGCCGATCAAGTCGCCCATCTCCCCGTTCCCACCCAACGAACTCGATGAGGCCGGCATCCGGAAACAGATCGCCGACTTCGTAACAGCGGCCTGCCGCGCCCGCGAGGCCGGATACGATGGCGTCGAGATCATGGGGTCGGAGGGCTATTTCATTAACCAGTTCCTCGTGACCCATACAAACAAGCGTCAGGATGACTGGGGTGGCTCCCTCGAGAACCGGATGCGCCTCGCCACCACCATCGTCGAACAGGTTCGGCAGGCCGTCGGGCCGGATTTCATCATCATTTACCGCCTCTCCATGCTGGATCTCGTCCCGAACGGGCAAACCTGGGATGAGGTGGTTTACCTTGCGAAACGCATTGAGGCGGCTGGTGCCAGCATCATCAACACGGGCATCGGATGGCACGAGGCCCGCATTCCGACGATCGCCACCTCCGTCCCGCGCGCCGCGTTTTCATGGGTGACAAAGAAGATGATGGGCGAGGTCGGAATTCCGCTCATCACCTCAAACCGCATCAACATGCCCGAGGTTGCCGAAAGCGTTCTTTCCGACGGGTGCGCCGACATGGTGTCGATGGCACGCCCCTTCCTCGCCGATGCCGAATTCGTCAACAAGGCGGAGCGCGGAGCCTCAGGCACAATCGTTCCCTGTATCGCCTGCAACCAGGCTTGTCTCGACCATACCTTCCAGATGAAAATCTCATCCTGTCTGGTCAATCCGCGCGCCGCACACGAGACCGAACTTGTCTACGATCCGGTCGAGGTGCCGAAAAACATTGCCGTCGTTGGATCCGGCCCCGCCGGGCTGTCGGCGGCGCTGGTAGCGAATGAACGCGGCCATAGCGTCACGCTCTATGACCGGGACAGTCAGATCGGCGGTCAGCTGAACATGGCCAAGAAAATTCCCGGCAAGGAGGAGTTTATCGGGCTTGTCGAGTACTACGACTGGGCCGTGCGGGCATCGTCCATTGATCTGCAACTGGGTGTTGAGCCCGACCCGGACACGCTTGCCAAATTTGACCTCGTCATCGTGGCCACCGGCGTCGATCCCCGCGATCCGGAAATCCCGGGTCAGGACGGTCCCAACGTGGTTGGCTATGTCGACGTTCTGCGGGGCGGGGCGGAGGTTGGCCGCCGCGTCGCGGTGATCGGGGCCGGGGGCATTGGATTTGACGTGTCGGAATACCTTTCCCATGAGGGCGTATCACCGACCGAGGATCTGGACCTGTGGCTTCGCGAATGGGGCGTGCATGATCCTGAGGACAGCCGCGGTGGTCTGGCGGAGCAGGGTGCGAGCCATGAACCGGCCGCCCGGGAAATTACCCTGCTTCAGCGCAAGTCCACCCAACCCGGCAAGGGCCTCGGCAAAACCACGGGCTGGATCCACCGCCTCTCCCTGCGCTCCAAAGGCGTGCGCATGAAGGCGGGTGTCAATTATGAGGAAATCAATGATAGGGGCCTCGTACTGAGCGACGGCCCGGACCGCAGGAACCGCAGACTGCTCGAAGTCGACACCGTGGTTCTCTGCGCGGGCCAGGTCTCGCGGCGCAGTCTGTTTGACGAACTGACGAAACGTGGCATCAATGCGGTGGTGATTGGCGGTGCGGACGTTGCCGGAGAACTGGACGCTAAACGGGCCATTGACCAGGGAAGCCGCCTTGCCGCTGAAATATAGGGAGGAACGGAGTATTGCGAACATCTGTATTTCTCGCGTCACTGCTCGCGTCCGGGGCGGCAATGGCACAGACTGAACACCAGGGCACTCTCGCGGGCAGCGAATGGGTTCTGACCGAACTGTCTGGTGAGGCGGTTCCGGACAGTTCCAAAGCCATGCTTCAGTTCCGCGGCGAAGGCGCTCTCGCCGGTCACAGCGGATGCAACCGTTTTTCCGGTACATGGAACGTCGATGGCGGGCGGTTAATGCTCAATCCCGGTGCCATGACGCGCATGGCCTGCCCCGGGCCGCAAATGCGGCTGGAGTATCAGTTCATTCAAACCCTGGCGGGAACCTCCACCTGGACCCGCGATGGTATCAATCTGACGCTTGAAAACGCCAGCGGCGACGTTTTGGCCCGGTTGCGACAGACCGACTGGGATTAGTCCGTTCACGCCATCCGCCATCGTTGTTTTTGCAGGACAATTTCAGAAGTTCACAGCTGTGAACGTAATAACAGGTGGTAAACACGCCAGCCCCTGGCGCCTTACAACGGCGGATCGATTTTCAACCTGTCCATAATCGTAAGGAGTCGCGAACATATCCCAGGCTCAAAAAGCGCATGTCCCGCATCCGGGATCATGTGAAGCTCTGACGACGGCCACGCCTTGTGAACCGCAAGGGCCGTGGCGGGCGGACAGATCATGTCATAGCGTCCCTGAACGATATGTCCCGGAATTCCTGCCAGGCGTTTCATGTCGGTATGGATCTGACCGTCATGGGCGAGAAATCCGCCATTCCTGAAATAGTGGTTCTCGATCCGCGAAAACGCTCTGGCATAGGAGCCGGACGGACTGCCACGGTTCTGCGGCGGCTCCAGAACAGCCAGCGAGCTTTCCCACCCCGCCCAGGCACGGGCAAACCTGATCTGTTCCGCCTGATCCGTGCCGAACAGACGCCTGCTGTAGGCGGTGATCAGGTCGTCACGCTCATTCGCGGGCACCATATGGGAGAACGCGCGCCACTGATCGGGCCAGAACTGCCCCGCACCGCCGCCGTAAAACCAGTCCAGTTCCGCGCGGGTCATGGTAAACACACCCCGCAATATCAGCGCGGCGGTCCGCTCCGGATGCGTCTGACCATAAATCAGTCCAAGGCAGGCGCCCCAGGAGCCTCCAAACACCAGCCATTTTTCAATGCCCAGCTCCTGCCGGATGCGTTCAATGTCAGAGACGAGGTCCCAGGTGGTGTTGTTTTCGACTGAGGCGTTTGGCGTCGACCGTCCACAGCCCCGCTGATCAAACAGAACCAGCCTGTAGTGTTTGGGGTCGAAAAACCGCCGCATTCCCGGCGAACATCCGCCACCAGGGCCGCCATGCAGCACGACGACGGGAACTCCATCGGGATTGCCGCATTGTTCCACGTAGATTTTGTGATCGCCAGGTACTTCGAGTATCTGCTGGCGAAACGGTTCTATCGGCGGATAGAGACCTCGTGCGGGCCCGGTTCCGTTTTTGGTCGGGTTTTCCATCATCCGTGCGCTATACCGTCTTTAAGGGCCAAAGGACAATTGCAGGTTGGGTGAATGAACACAATTGAAAACACGGGATCGGTTGATGAGGCCGAGATTGCCAAATTCGAGGCCATGGCGGCCGAGTGGTGGGATCCAAACGGTAAATTCAAACCCCTGCATCAGATGAACCCCTGCAGGCTCGGATATGTGATCGATCAGATCTGTGCCGAGTTTAATCGCGACATGAAAGCGGCCACGCCTTTGTCCGGGCTGCGCCTGCTGGACATTGGGTGTGGGGGCGGTCTGCTCTCGGAACCGATGGCCCGTCTTGGTGCCGATGTCGTGGGCGCGGACGCGGCCGAGCGCAATATTCCCGTTGCAAAGCTCCACGCCGAGCAGTCCGGCCTGACAATCGACTACCGTCACACCACGGCTGAGGCACTGGCCAAAACCGGCGAGCAGTTCGACGTGGTTCTGAATATGGAAGTGGTCGAACATGTGGCCGACCCGCAGGAGTATCTGCGCACCTGCCACAATCTGCTGCGTCCCGGTGGATTGATGATCTGCTCCACCCTCAACAGAAACCCGAAGAGCTATGCGATGGCCATTGTTGGTGCCGAGCAGATCATGCGCTGGTTGCCGAAGGGGACGCATGACTGGAACAAGTTCATCACCCCTGATGAGCTTTTCGAGATGCTGTCCCAGGCTGGTCTGAACCCGGTGGACCGCAAGGGGTTTGTGTTCAATCCCATCCGCTGGTCCTGGAGCATTTCCGACCGAGACCTGTCGGTGAACTACGTCACCGCCAGCATCAGGCCGGAAGAGTAACGCTGAACTCCCGGGAATGCGTCAGCGACGGAATGCGCTGACGCGCCTTTGCAACCTCACCCAGGTCAATGTCCGTGACCAGTACCGTGTTGGGCGTGTCTCCCGCATCGGCGAGCACTTCGCCCCACGGGGAAATCACCAGGCTGTGCCCGTATGTCTGTCGTGGCTTGCCGCGTGACGCCCCGTGCTCCCCGGACTGAGCCGGTGCCAGAATGAAGCATCCCGTTTCAATTGCCCGTGCCCGCAGCAGCGTATGCCAGTGGGCGCGTCCCGTTGGGACCGTGAACGCGGACGGTACTGTAATCACCTCCGCACACGCTACGGCCAGTTGCCTGTACAGTTCGGGAAACCGCATGTCGTAGCAGATGGTCAGACCCATGCGTGCCGGACCGGCATCCGCCAGAACCGCTTCCGTTCCGGGCCGGTAGGCGCTCGATTCCCGGTAGCTTTCGCCGCTGGGCAGGTCGACATCAAACATGTGCAGCTTGTCGTAACGGGCCTTCACCGAGCCATCGGGCGCAAGCAGAAACGACCGGTTCACGAACCGCTCATCCCCGCCGCCGGCTTTCAGGCACAGGCTGCCCAGAAGCAGATGGATTTTGAGGTCAGCCGCCAGTGTCCGCATCGCCGCGAGCGTGACATCCTCTTCCTCAACGGTCAGAACCTCATGCTGAAGTCCGCGGGACATGGAAATCAGATTGGTGCATTCCGGTGTCAGCACCATTACCGCGCCCCGATCGACCGCATCGCGGATCAGGCTGGACGTGGTCGTAAGGTTGGCCTGCGGATTGTCACTGCTGCAAAGCTGCGTCAGTCCAACCCGCATCACCTTACCCTGCCAGCAGAGGGTCGAGTTTGCCCTGACGTTCCAGAGCATTCATGTCGTCAAACCCGCCCACATGGGTTTCACCGATGAAAATCTGCGGAACCGTGCGACCGCCGTTTGATCGTGTCTCCATCTCGCGGCGCATTTCCGGGTTTCGGACGACATCGATTTCCTCGAACGAAACGCCCTTGTTCGACAGCAGTTTTTTCGCGGCGAAGCAATAGCCGCAAATGGGCGAGGTATAGAGAGTGACTTGTTTCATCAGGGGATCCCGGCTTGTTACCCCGCTTATATGTTTATGGATGGATCAAATGCAACGCGGCAGAGGACGAGCACGTTTACCTCCGCCGCCCCGGCCGCCAGCAGGGTCTCCGCGCATCCCGACAGGGTTGAACCGGATGTCAGGACGTCATCCACAATCAGCACGGCCTTCCCCTGCAAACGCTCCAGTTCCTTGGGGTTTACCGCAAAAGCGCCGGACTGATTCTCGGCCCTGGCTGTCCGGTCCATCTTCTCCTGGGGTGTCGTGAACCTCTTACGCATCAGAAGTTGCGTCCGTGCCTCTTTCCCACTGATCCGCGACAGCGCGCGCGCAAGCTCCGCCGACTGGTTGTAGCGTCGCTTGAGCAGTCTGCGCCAGTGCAGCGGAACCGGCGCGATCATGTCGCTGCGGTCAATCACGCCGTCACCGGCCAGCGCCATCCAGCGGGCAAGAGGCCGCACGGTATCGAGCCGGTCCCCATGTTTCAGCGCCAGAACCATGCGTCGCCCGGCACCGTTGTAGAGGAGCGCCGCCGCACCCCGGTTCCAGGCGGGAGGATGCCTCTGGCAGGTCTCGCACGTGTCATCCTCACCCGCTTCGCCCACCAGCGGCACACCGCATTTGCAGCAGGTGTCTCCCGAAATGAAATGCGTATCCTTCCAGCAGTCGGGGCAAAGACCGTGGGGCGCATCGGTGGATTCGCTGCAGGCCAGGCAACGCGGTGGGAAGATCGTGTTCACCACGCTATTGATCATTGCGCTTTTTAGCGTATCCAGCATGTTTCGTGCCTCAACATTTCGACCGCCAGCAGGGATAAAGCCAGTGACCAGCCCGCCCCGCATGTTCGACCGCGATCTGCTCCTCCGCCGTCGCGCGCGGGCGAGGGCGCAGGGCGGCGCGGATTTCCTGCACGAGGCGGTAGCAGTGGAGATGTCAGAAAGGCTCGAAGAAGTTAACAGGACGTTTCGGCGTGCCGCTGTCGTTACCTCCAACCGCGCCGTCTGGGAAAAAAACTTCGACAGTGCCGGGTTCGATGAGTTTCGCATCATCGATGACGATGAAGTCCTTAAAGTCGATGAGGGCAGCTGTGATCTGGTCATTCATGCCTTGGCCCTGCACTGGGCGAATGATCCGGTTGGTCAGCTCGTGCAGGCAAAACGCGCGCTGGTGCCGGATGGGTTGTTGCTTGCAGCAATGTTTGGCGGCGAATCCCTTCATGAACTGCGGGCCTGTTTTGCCGAGGCCGAGATTGAAATTCTGGGTGGGCTGAGCCCGCGCGTTGCGCCGATGGGTGAGATCCGGGATCTGGGCGGCCTTTTGCAGCGTGCAGGTCTCGCTCTTCCGGTGGCGGACAGCCATGCGTTGACCGTGCGCTACGGTTCCGCCCTGCATCTGATGCGGGATCTGCGGGCGATGGGCGAAACAAATGTCATGGTCGATCGCCACCGCAGGCCCCTGCGCCGGTCGATGTTAATGCGTGTGGCTGAAATTTACGCGGAACGGTTTGGGGGCGAAGACGGTCTGATCCCGGCCACTTTTGAGCTGGTTTATCTTACCGGCTGGTCACCATCACCGGATCAGCAAAAACCCCTTCGCCCCGGGTCCGCCGCTGGGCGTCTTGCGGATGCGCTGGGCGTGCCGGAGCTGAGCGCCGGGGAAAAGGCCGGCAAAGGGTCTTGAGATAAGTTGAACACAGCGCCAATTGCCACAACGGAACCGAGCCGCTAACAGGTCGACATGATGAAAAAGACATCGACGGACGAACGTCCCTATGCCGAGCGGATGGCCGCGCAAAAACCCGATCATTCCACGCTGGGGCGGGGGAAAATCGGTGTTGTTCTCTCCAACCTTGGAACGCCGGATGCCACGGACTACTGGTCCATGCGACGTTACCTCAGCCAGTTTCTGTCCGACCGGCGTGTGATCGACTATTCGCCGTTTTTCTGGCAGCCACTGTTGCAACTGATCATCCTGACCAAACGCCCGTTTTCGTCCGGTGAGGCCTATCGCAGCATCTGGAACAACGAGCGTGACGAAAGCCCGCTTCTGACCATCACACGCGAGCAGACCGAAGCCGTGGCGAAGCGGTTGGAGGAAATGTACGGCGACCGCATCGTGGTCGATTTCGCCATGCGCTACGGCAATCCATCGACCAAATCGGTGATCGACCGGTTGTTGGAGCAGGGTTGCGGTAAAATCGTTTTCTTCCCGCTCTATCCACAGTATTCCGCAACGACCACGGCCACGGCCAATGACGAGGCGTTCCGCGCCTTGATGAAGGCGACCTGGCAGCCGCCAATGCGAACTGTGCCGTCCTATTGCGATCACCCGCTGTACATCGAGGCGCTGGCGCAGTCGGTCGAGCGGAAATATTCGGAACTCGACAAAAAACCGGATGCCCTGGTCGTCAGCTACCACGGCATGCCGGTCCGCTACCTCATGCAGGGCGATCCTTACCATTGCCAGTGCCAGAAAACGACGCGGCTTCTGCGCGAACGTCTTGGATTTGCCGAGGATGAGGTGGTCATCACCTTCCAGTCCCGCTTCGGCTCCGAGGAATGGCTCCAGCCCTACACGGTCGAGGAGGTCGCGAAACTGGCGGAAGAGGGCAAAAAGAACATTGCCATCATGGCGCCGGCATTCTCGTCCGACTGCGTTGAGACGCTTGAGGAAATCAGCGAGGAAATCCGCGACAGCTTCATTGAGGCCGGGGGGCAGGAGTTCACCTACATCCCCTGCCTCAACAGCGATGAGTCACATATCGCAATGATGGTCGATATACTGAAATCCGAACTCTCAGGCTGGGCGGAACCCGCCGCCTAAAGCCCGGAGCGGTTCGGCTTCATCACCTGCCGGTCGGTTGGAGTCCGCTCGTTTGGTCGGACGTGGGAACCGGCAGTAAAGCCGAAGCGCCTTATACAGCTTTCCGGCGTGCTGTTTTTGCCGTGGCAACGGTCTGGTCGCTGCCCTCAACGCGACCCATTACGCGGCCGCGGTAAATCGTCGGACCATCGCGCACGACGACTTCGCCGTTGCCGAGATCCTCTACAAGTTCACCCTGTACTGATACGCAACTGGATAGCATGATTGTCTTGAACATCTTCGTATCGTGCTCCCAAATTTCGGGGTTTGCTGACGGGGTCGTGGGACGTTTCTACGACAGGATGGTTAACATTTGGAAAAGATTTTCGTGAGGGATGATTGATTTTACGGCATTTTTTCGCGGAAATGCCCAAAATGTTATTAATGTGTGACTGAATTGAGGTGTCATCCCGGCGCAATTCGTTCGGCTCCGGTACGATTCGAATGCGGTTTCGTACTGTTCCTTGGCGGAAACCGGCCTTAAACAGTCGCCAGGATCAACTTGCTGCATACCGGGGTTTCGACCATGCTGAAAACCGCCCAATCCCTTTCACGTCTTGGCACGGAGAGCGCCTTCGAGGTGCTGGCCCGCGCCGGGAAACTTGCCGCTGAGGGGCGGGACATCATCAATCTCGGCATTGGTCAGCCCGATTTTCGCACGCCGGACAACATCGTTGAGGCGGGCATCAAGGCGCTTCGGGACGGCCATCATGGCTATACTCCGGCCAACGGTATCCCCGCGTTGCGCGAGGCGGTGGCCGCCGACCTGCACCGCCGGCACGGAGCGGAGGTCAATCCCGATAACGTGGTGGTGGTGCCAGGCGGCAAACCCACGATGTTCTTCGCCGTTCTGATGTTCGGTGAACCCGGTGCGGAGATTATGTATCCAAACCCTGGCTTCCCGATTTACGAGAGCGTCATCCGCTATTCCGGCGCGACGCCAGTTCCGATCGCGCTTGAGGAAAAAAACGGTTTTGCCTTTGATGCCGACGCCGTTCTGGGCCAGATCACGGACAAAACCCGCCTGATCATTATCAATTCGCCCGCAAACCCGACCGGTGGCGTCACACCCAAATCAGAGATCGACAAACTGGTCGCGGGACTGATGTATCACCCTCAAGTCGCGCTGATGTCCGATGAGATTTACAGTCAGATGCTCTATGGGGGCCGCGATCATGTCAGCCTGCTGAACTACCCGGAGATCCGTGATCGGCTTATTATGCTGGACGGCTGGTCGAAGACCTACGCCATGACCGGCTGGCGTTTGGGCTACGCCGTCTGGCCTGATGCGCTGGTCGATGATGTCACGCGGCTTTGCATCAACGACCATTCCTGCGTCAACGCGGCGACACAGTATGCGGGTCTTGAGGCCTTGACCGGACCGCAGGACGCGGTGAGGGACATGGTCGCGGCTTTCGACAGACGTCGTGAAATCATCGTGCGCCGTCTCAACGAACTTCCCGGGTTCCGCTGTGCCGACTGCGCGGGCGCGTTCTACGCTTTCCCGAATATTGAGGGCACGGGCATGACCGCGCGTGAGGCGCAGGACCGGTTCCTGAATGAAGCGGGTATTGCAACGGTCGCCGGAACCAGCTTTGGTGCGTGGGGTGAGGGCTACGTGCGGTTTTCGTATGCCAACTCAATTGAGAATATCGAAGCCGCCATTGAGCGTATTGGGGTCATACTGAAGGACCAGTGACGCTCCGGGCGTGCGACGTGAAGCCGCGTAAGCCGCCAGTTCACCCGGTTCAGGCCGGGTAAACGGCATCCGCAGACATGGAGGACGCCTTGACCGAAGCTGCCAATCCCGAACTGATCGACCGGCTGCTCGGTGTCATTGAAAATGACATCGCGCCGCTGACCTCGGAAGCGGTTAAGGAGGGCAACAAGGTCTTTGGCGCAGCCATCCTGCGCAAGGACGACCTGTCCCTTGTGCTTGCGGCGACCAACAATGAGACGGCTAATCCGCTGTGGCACGGCGAGATGCATGCCCTCAAACTGCTCTATGAGATGGCGCCGGAGGATCGTCCGGCCCCTGCGGACTGTATTTTCCTTGCGACCCATGAGCCCTGCTCGCTCTGTCTTTCCGCGATAACGTGGGGCGGCTACGATAATTTCCATTTCCTCTTCAGCCACGAGGACAGCCGGGATTCCTTCGCCATTCCGCATGATCTGCGGATCCTCAAGGAGGTCTTCACCCTCGACGCCGGCGGCTACAATTCGGAAAACGCATACTGGAGCAGTTCCAACATCAAACATGCGATCCGCGCATGCGATCCGGAAACCCGCGCCGGCTTTGAGGCAAGGGTGGCGGCACTTGAGGAAAAATATGCCGCGATGTCGGATGTGTATCAGGCTAACAAGACGGATACCGAAATACCCCTGAAATAACCGGCGACGGTAACGCCCGCGTCACTTCCAGGAATTAATGGAGGACCATGAACGGCAGGCCTCTTGCCCGCCACATGGTTTCGGGCCAGTACAGCTTATGGTTGTTCGACGTGCAAAAGCCCTGTTCCGGCGAATACGGCGCTTCGTGGTGCGCCTTGTCCTTCTGACCATACTTTTTTGCGTCGGCATCGTCGTCCTTTACCGCTTCGTAAACCCGCCGCTGACGATTCACATGGCGGGCGAATGGCTGCGCCTCGGGTCGATCCAGCGCCAGTGGGTGCCGCTCGATGACATGTCCGATTACCTCCCGCTCTCGGCGGTCGCGGCCGAGGATGCCAATTTTTGCACCCATGTGGGCTTTGATTTCGACGGCATCCGCGCTGCCCTAAGCGACCGCTCCCGCCTGCGCGGCGGTTCGACAATCAGTCAGCAGGTCGCCAAAAACGTCTTTCTCTGGCACGGTCGGACCTGGCTGCGGAAAGGCCTGGAGGCGGGATTCACCATTCTGATCGAACTCATTTGGACCAAGGACCGCATTTTGGAGGTCTACCTCAACGTGGCCGAAATGGACGAGGGCGTGTTCGGCGTACAGGCTGCGGCGCAGCGCTACTGGAAAATGACGGCCGCCGATCTTGGGCCCCAGCGGTCGAGCAGGCTCATGGCGGTCCTGCCCGATCCAAAGCGCCGCTCCCCGGTTGCAGGCACCAGCTTCATCCGGTCGCGGGGGGCCTCAATCCAGTCGGGGGCCGAAACAATCCGCCGCGATGGTCGTGCCGCGTGTTTTTTGTAGCCGGGGCCGGTTGGCTGACCTTGAAAACCGGCAATTCAGGCATGATAAGAGGTCAATCGCCAAAACAAAGAGCAGTACATGCGCCGTCTCTACCACCAGCAGCTTTCCCCCTTCTGCCGCAAGATCCGTCTTGTCCTGGCCGAAAAAAAGATCGAGATCGAACTTGTCGAGGAAAAGCCCTGGGAGCGTCGTATGGATTTCCTGCGCATGAACCCGGCGCGTCAGGTGCCGGTGTTCCGTCAGGATGATCTGGTTTTGGCCGATTCCAACGCCATATTCGAGTACATTGAGGAGGTTCATCCCGAACCGCCCCTGCTGCCGAAGAACCCAATTGACCGGGCCGAGGCACGCCGTCTTGCGGCCTGGTTCGACGACAAGTTCCATGACGAGGTTACCAAGAACCTGCTCTATGAGCGGGTGAACAAGAAACTGGCGCGCACGGGCCATCCCGACAGCGACAGGATCAAGCTCGGCATGAAGAACATCAAGTATCACCTCGACTATATCGGCTGGCTCATCGAGCACCGCCGCTGGCTGGCCGGGGATCACCTGACCATTGCGGATTTCGCGGCGGCCTCGCACCTGTCCTGTCTTGATTACTGCAATGATGTGGACTGGACCCGTAACGAGGGACTGCATGAGTGGTATTCTAAACTGAAATCCCGTCCTGCATTCCGGTCGATCCTGGCTGACCTTGTTCCCGGCCTCCTTCCGCCACCGCATTACGCGGACCTGGATTTTTAAACGTGATTGACAGCGCGGGAGTAAAGGAAAAGGCTCTCGCGGAAGGTTTCACTGCTGCGGGCATATGTCGGCCAGATGCCACGCCCCATGCGGCAAAAAGCCTTCAGGGTTTTGTCGATGCCGGCTGGCACGGCCAGATGAAATGGCTCGAGGAGCGCATGCACTGGCGCGGTGACCCGACGGCCCTTTGGCCAGAAGCTCGCTCCGTTGTCATGCTGGCAGAGGCCTACACCCCGCCATTCGACCCGCTCGAGCTGCTTGAGCGACCCGAATGCGGCTCGATCAGCGTCTACGCCCGCAATCGCGACTACCATGACATCGTCAAAAAACGCCTCAAACGGTTTGGCCGCTGGCTCGTGTCCGAGACCGGGGCTGAAATCAAGGTCTTCGTCGACACTGCCCCGGTTATGGAAAAACCCTTGGGACAGGCCGCAGGCCTTGGCTGGCAGGGAAAGCATACAAACCTTGTGGGTCGCGGTCTCGGCAACTGGTTCTTCCTCGGTTCGGTTTTCACCACGCTCGAACTTGAACCCGATGTTGGAGAGACGGATCACTGTGGCAACTGCCGCGCCTGTCTCGACATCTGCCCGACCCGCGCCTTCGACGCGCCTTATCGCCTCGACGCGCGTAAATGCATCTCCTACCTCACCATCGAGCATCACGGCCCGGTCGACGAGGACCTGCGCCCGCTGCTCGGCAACCGCATCTATGGCTGTGACGATTGCCTCGCCATCTGTCCGTGGAACAAGTTTGCGCGGGAGGCCAGCGAGATCGGCTACCGCGCCCGCGCCGAACAGATGGCACCCCGCCTTGGCGAACTCGCAGCCCTCGACGACGCGGGTTTCCGCGAGGTCTTTTCCGGCTCGCCGATCAAACGCATTGGAAGAAACCGGTTTGTCCGTAACGTTCTCTACGCCATCGGAAATTCCGGTGATCCGACACTTCTGGACACCGCACGTTCATTGACGGCCGACGAAGACCCGACCGTTGCCGATGCCGCCCGCTGGGCCGTCGAAACTCTTACCTGATCGCGTCCATGTTGCGCCGGGCCGCCTCCGCCAGTTCGTGCTCCGGGTGCAGCGTCACGAACCGCTCCCATGTGTCCGTCGCCTCGGCAAACATTCCCAGTTCCGCCTGGGCCGCCCCCAGTTCGAACATCGCGAGAGGCGAATAGGGCGCGGTCTCCGCCGCCTCACTGGCGGCTTCCAAAGCTCCTGTCGGGTTCCCGTTCTGCCGCTCTGCCGCCGCGAGAAGGGCCAAAGCCGTCACGTCACCGGGATAGGTGGCTGCATGGGTGTTTAAAACCGAAACCGTCCGCTCCCAGTCCCCGTTGGCTGCATAAACCCGCGCGGCCAGCACCCCGTCTACAGGCTGATCCGGTGTCAGATCCCGCGACCTCGTCCATGAGGCCAGCGCCAGGTCCGGCTGCCCCGCGTCCAGCCAAAGCCGCGCACCGTCCGCAAATAATGTCGCACGTAAAGACACATCCAAAGCCCGGTTCGGGTTCTCCGCCATGCCTGTCAAAAGCCTGGCCGCCGTGGCATACGCCCCCAGCTTCTCAAGCGCCGCCGCCTCGCAGAGCCGGGCTGGAACGCCGCCACCTGAATGATACCAGACAGCCGCATCCTCCCGCGCAATCCCGGGACTGGCATCGATGGCCGCGCCACATTCCTCAATGCTGGTGATTTCCGCAGCAGCCACGCCACCCCAAAGCAACAGGACGACCGGAAAAGCCCTTCGCATGCCTCTTCGCAATCCGTATGGTGCGCGTTCCATCAATACGAGGTTCTCCATATGTCGAAATCGTCCCTGCTGTGTCTTGGCTATGGATATTCGGCCGCCGCACTGGCCGCAATCATTGGCGATGACGTTTCGGTGACGGGAACCACCCGGAGCAAACCGGGCGATGCGACATTCAACCGTATCGACTGGGCTGACCGGGCTGCCGTCGACCAGGCCATCAATGAGGCGACCCACATCCTGATCACCGCGCCACCGAATGCGGAGGGGGACCCGATCCTGCTACGGCATCATGAGGCCCTGCTGACCGCCTCGCCGGCATGGGTTGGCTATCTTTCCACGACGGGCGTCTATGGCGACCGCTCCGGCGACTGGGTGGATGAGGACAGCGCGCTTGCGCCGGTTGGTGAGCGGGGCCGAAGGCGTGTGGATGCGGAACGCGCGTGGCGGGAAACCGGTCTGCCGCTGTCAATCTTTCGCCTCCCCGGCATTTACGGTCCTGGCCGCAGCGCCCTCGACCGCCTTCGCGCGGGCAAGGCACGACGCGTGGTGCGGGAGGGCCAAATATTCAGCCGCATCCATGTGGACGATCTCGCGCAGGTTTTGCGCGCGGAAATGTTTTCGGGGGGGGGTCCAGGTGTCTATAATGTGGCCGACGACGAACCCGCCCCGCCACAGGACGTGATCGCTTTTGGAGCGGA
The DNA here is from genome assembly GCF_049800875.1 of Amaricoccus tamworthensis. Classification (NCBI taxonomy): domain Bacteria; kingdom Pseudomonadati; phylum Pseudomonadota; class Alphaproteobacteria; order Rhodobacterales; family Paracoccaceae; genus Amaricoccus; species Amaricoccus tamworthensis. The sequence continues at coordinate 58,950 of NZ_JBNAFV010000017.1, forward strand.
CCTGCTGGGCATTGAGCCGCCACCCGAAATTCCTTTCGAATCCGCCGATCTTTCGCCCATGGCGCGGTCTTTCTATGGGGAATCCAAGCGTGTCTGCAACCGGCGGATCCAGGAGGATCTTGGCGTGGAGCTGAAATATCCCAACTTCCGGGTCGGCCTTCGGGCCATTCTGGAAGCCGGATATTGAGGGTCTGACGCAACAATTCGCGCAAATCCGGGCCAATTCGCCAACAAGGCTGGAAACTTGCGGCAAAATCGGTCAGAAATTTCGCAACAACGAAGAGCGGTGCACCGGAAACCGGTGAAAACAAAGGCGGGTGGCATGTTGAGGAAAAACCTGCGCGCGGGAGTGGCGGTTACGGCACTGGCGACGCTGGGCGTGTGGGGCAACGGTGCCGTTGCGACGGCCCAGCAGACACCCATGCCAAGACCCAGCCTCAACCTCTATGGCGGTACCGGTCTCATCGACATGCCGGGTGCGCAGCCGCAGCCTGACGGCCAGGTTTCCGCAGGCGTGTCCTATTTCGGCAATACCCTACGCCGCAATTTCAGCTTCCAGATCCTGCCCCGCGTATCCGGCAGCCTGCGCTACTCCACAATCTATGACTGGGGCCAGCAGGATAATCCAGGCTACGATCTGTTTGACCGCAGTTTTGACCTTCAGTTCCTTCTTCTCGAAGAAAACCGCAACAGCTGGCAGCCCGCCGTGGCCCTCGGCTTCCGCGACCTGCTCGGTACGGGGGTGTATTCCAGCGAGTATCTCGTCGGTACCAAAACCCTGCTCGATGATTTCACCCTGACCGGTGGTATCGGCTGGGGACGCCTGAGCGGCGTCGGCAACGTCAAAAACCCGTTTTGCAGTCTCTCCGACAGTTTCTGTGAAAGGGACAGGGATTTCGGCAATGGCGGCAAACCGGCTATCGACCAGTACTTCCACGGCGAAGACATGGGGTTCTTTGGGGGCGTTGAATGGCGCACGCCGGTGGAGAACCTGACATTCAAGGCGGAATATTCGTCGGATGCCTATGAGAGGGAACAGGCCGGTCCCGACAGCGAATTCGAACGCAATTCGCCTTTCAACTTTGGCCTCGAATATTCGCCGAACAGTGCCCTCACCATGGGTGCCTATTACATGTATGGCTCGACGGTCGGCGTAAACGTTTCGCTTTCCGCGAACCCCAAGGAGCCACCGGTCCCCCAGAACCTTGGGGCCGGTCCGATGCCGGTCAACAGCAGGCCGGAGCATTACAGTCGTGACGGGAGCTGGGTGAACAATCCCGCCGCTCGTGAAACGCTGATCCAGGCGATCCGCGATGCGCTTCGCACCGACTACATTGTCGTTGACGAGATTCGTCTGAAGGCCGATGCGGTGGATATTTTCATCATCAACCAGCGCATCAACCAGGCCCCGAAAGCCATTGGACGCACCGCACGGGTGCTGGCCGTGGGCATGCCCTATTCGATTGAGACCTTCCGCATCACAACGGTCGAGGACGGTCTGCCGACCACGACCGTTGAAATCGCCCGCAGCGACATTGAGGATCTGGTCGATCAGCCAGATGCCGGTGAGGAAAGCTGGCAGGCCGTATCGCTTACGGGTGCCGTCCCGTCCCTTGAAGGCGAAATCTGGCGGCGGGATGTATACCCGTTATACGATTGGGCCATCCTGCCGGTGCCGGTCATTCAGATCTTTGGCGGCAACGAGGGCTTCAAGCCGCAGCTCAGCCTGGAATTCCGTGGCTCCGTTAAACTGTCCCGCGGCCTGTCTTTCTCCGGCCGCATCCGGCAGCCTGTTCTTGGCGCGTTTGACGTCGACGAGGATGACATCGACGATCCCGAAAAGCGCGAACTGCCGCAGGTCCGCAGCAATTCCTCTAACTACTATGCGGGATACGATCCCAAACTGATGCGCCTGACCGGTGACTATCTGACCAAACTTGATCGCAACACCTACACACGGGCAACGGTTGGCTACATTGAGCGTCAGTTTGCCGGTCTGAGTGGTGAGGTGCTCTGGAAGCCGGTCGAGCAGGACTGGGGCGTCGGCATGGAGGTCAACTGGGTCAAGCAGCGTGATCCGGATGATTTCATGGGCTTCACCGACTACGATGTCGTAACCGGCCATGCGTCCCTCTACTGGAACACCGGTTACAAGGGGCTTGAGGCCCAGTTTGATGCCGGCCGCTATCTCGCCGGCGACTGGGGCGGCACCGTCTCCGTGTCCCGGCGTTTTGCCAATGGATGGGCGATCGGGGCATTTGCGACCAAAACCAATGTGTCCTCCGATGATTTCGGAGAGGGCAGCTTCGACAAGGGAGTCACGCTTGTTATCCCGCTCCGCTGGTCGACACCGTTTGAAACGCGCGAAGCCATCAGTGGCAGCCTGCGGTCGCTGTCCAGCGACGGTGGCGCTGTTCTGAACGTGGCCAACCGCATCTATCCCACAATCCGCGATCAGGACAGCTATCACTTGGAACGCAACTGGGGAGCATTCTGGCAATGATCGGAAGATTTGGCATTCTGCTCGCGGCATCCGCGCTCCTAACCGCCTGCGGCAGCGGCGGTACCGGTCCGGTCATCGGCGCCGTCATTGAGGAGGTCGGCGGCCTTTTGCCCGGCGATGAGCGCGTCCAGGAGCGCCGCAACCCGCCCAAGCCGATCACGCGCCAGGATATCGAAACGGCCAACGTGGCGGCGGTCTGGGCGCGCCTGACTTCCGATCCGTCCCCAACGCTGATGTATGCGGCGTCCGAGAACCGGGGGCAGGTGACCTATGTCTCCTCGTTCCAGCAGCAGATCACCCTGCGGGGCAGTTCTATTCGTGCAACCCGTGGTCTCGGCTGGGACCTTCTGGTGTCGTGGACCGACGGTGTCGATCCCGTTGCGAGCCCGACGCCGCCAGCGAACTGGCCCTCCGGCATAACCCGTCATTACGAGTTCCCTGCCGACAGCCCTCGCGGAACGATTATGAATTTTACATGTCGGTTTGAGGCGGGTGACGTAAGTGAAATCGTCATTCTCGAACGCCGCTACCGGGGTCTGGAAATCAGCGAATACTGCTCCGGTCCTGACGGCGAATTCGAGAACCTCCACTTCGTGGATACGTCCACCGGTTTCGTCTGGCGGAGCCTGCAATGGGTTGGGCCAAAGATGGACCTGATCGACCTTCAGATTCTTGAGCCGCTCGACTGACAGGGCAAATCCCTGCGGTGCGTTGTTCTGCTGAACCCCGCGATTACAGTGGGTTAGCAAAGTATATCCGCGGATATAATGAAAATTCAGGCCACAAAAAAAGGGTGATGCGAACCGCATCACCCCCCAAAATCCGCTGACCAAAGTCCCATGGGACGTTTGATCGCAGTGTTCTTATTCCTCGGTGGAATCGTCGTCGTCGTCGTCATCGTCGTTGGTGATTGCATAAGCAACAGCAGCCAGACCGATGGCCGGAATGAGCCATGCTGCGTTGGAACCACCCATGGGCTCCGGCTCTACAACTACAACCGGCTCCTCAGGAGCGTCGAATACGAGATTACCAGCGAATGCCGGTCCGGACAGCAGGAGCGCCGCTGCCGCAGTGGAAACAAGAAACTTCATTTTAGTCCTCCTAAGAGTGCGGGTCTGCGAATCTGGTAACCCCCCCGGACCTGCGATCGGTTGAGTTAATGCGATAAGCTTAATCAATTTTCCGAAGCGGTTTCAATCACTGATAGTACTGATTTCCATGAAACTTGCGGTGTTGTCATATAAGCAACACCGGCGTTCCGATGCTGGCCCGATCGTACACCTCGAGGATGTGTTCGTTGTACAGACCGATGCATCCATTCGATGACTGGCGACCGATTTTGCGGATGTCGTTGACCCCGTGAATCCTGTAGGCGGGCCAGCTCAGATTGAGGGCGCGAACACCAAGCGGATTGTCGGGACCCGGGCCGACGTAGCGCGGCAGATCCGGGTTGCGTTTAAGCATGTTTTCCGTGGGTCGCCATTCGGGATCGGGACGCTTGAGCGTGATCTCCGTACGGCCGCGCCGGGTCAGGGTGTCGTTGAGCGGTACGGCGGTCGGATAAACCCGGTAAAATCCGTCAGAACCCCAGTAATGCAGGACTCTGTCGCGCGTATCGCACAGAATGGCATCGTTGCTGATGCTGTCGAAATGGTCCTGCCAGTTGCGCATTTTGAGGCCTGAAATGCGCCGCAGCAGTGTCTGCTGATCCTGGGAATCGGGTACGTAGTCGTTGAGTGCCGTTTCCTCGGTTAAGGCCAGCGCAGGCGCTGCGGCGACACCCGCCAGACCGGTGAGGGCGGCGCGGGTAAAAGCACGTCTGTTGATCTTCATGTTTGCCTTTCTGCTCATCCGGAACCGGGTGCGTATCTGTCCTGGACCAGACCAGTAATATGACCCTGAAAGTCCGGCGGCAACTCACAGTTGAGACATTACAATTCAAACCAAATTGCCACAAAATGACTGCCTTGTGGAACTTTTCTGCCACGCGGACGTTATCAAGGCTTTTTTGAAATACTGGATGTCGAAACCGTGTCTTTCCCGTCACCCTGAACAATGCGAAAACCCGATTGGATTTGTAAGGTCTGCCAAACATGGTATTGGACCAAAACACAACTTTGACGGACGCATCCCCTCATGTTTCGTAGAACCCTCCTGCTTCTTTCCGTCCTCTTCGCCGCAGTTGCCTGCGACCAGAACGCATCGAGGTCCGGAGGAGGGATAAGCCCGGGTGACCGGGATGCGATCCGGCTTCGCCACGTGGATGCCGTAAATGCGATTCGCATTCAGGCGGGGCTGACGCCGGTGCAACTCTCGGCAGAGCTGAATGCTGCGGCGGAAACCCACGCGCGGGATATGGCGGTGCAGCAGAGGGCTTGGCATTTCGGGTCCGACATGACGAGCCCCCGAGAGCGGGCGTTCCGTGCCGGTTACCGGGGCGAGCTGGTCGGTGAGAATATTTCAGAAGGCGCGGATTCCGATCTGACTGTGCTCAAGACCTGGCTTGATTTCGCGGATACCCGGGCGGTGATCGTCGATCCGGCGGCCCGGGGTGTCGGGCTTGGCTGGTATGAGGAGGAGTCCGGCAAGACCTGGTGGGTGCAGGTGATCGGCCAGTAAAGGCCGACCTTTTCAACCCAGAATGGTTATCGGGATGCCGGTAGGCACCAGGGACCAGATTTCCTCAATTTCCTCGTTGGTCACGGCAATGCAGCCCGCGGTCCAGTCCCGCTTGCGACGGTCCTCGGGTTTGGTGGGTCCGCCGTGGATGAAAATGTCGCCGCCTGGATTCACGCCCATCGCCATGGCCCGTGCCACGTCCCGGCTGTTGGGGTAGCTGATTCCGAGGCTGAGATAAAACTCGCTGCGGGGATTCCGGCGGTCGATGTAGTAACGCCCCTCGGGGGTGCGACCGTCGCCGTAGCGGGTCTTGTGGCCCTGAGGGTCAAATCCAAGGTGGATGCGGTATTTTTTAAGCTCGGTCTCGCCATCCATAAGCGCCATGACGCGGTGACGTTTAGAGACGACCACATGGTTGGCGTAGGTTCTGATCTGATGCCGAAAGGGGCCACTATCCGGACCTGAGGCCGCAGCGGGCAGGGCACCTGCCGTCAGAAATCCCGCAGCAAGACCGAGGGCCCGCCTGCGATTGAGGTCCGCTCCGTTTTCGCAACCGGTAATGTCTGCCGGGTGTGTCCCACATCCCGTGTTCAACCAAGTTCTCCTGGTCATGGCCTGCTCTCACTGTATGTCTGGCATCCTTTTCGGATGTCCAATTATTCCTGCTACGATTGATATATCGCTAAACCGGTTCGGGATGAATACACTTTTTGAAAACCGGCGTGGCGATCAGGTCATCAGGATCGGATAGAGTGACATAACAAGAAGCACCGCCATTGTTCCGTTGAACAGCCGTAGTCGAAGGGGGTTGTTCAGCACGCGGCGGATCTGCTGGCCAATCAGGGTCCAGAGGCTGACGCTCGGGATCGCGACCAGTCCGAATATGAGCGCCACGGTGAGGACCGAGAGCAGATCATGGTCAGGGGTGTAGATGCTGATGGCGGTCATGCCCATCGCCCAGGCTTTGGGATTAACCCATTGAAAAAGCGCCGCCTGCATGAATGACAATGGTTTGGCCTCTGCCTCCGCCTTTTCCGGTGGGGCGCTGTTGGCGATCTTCCAGGCGAGCCAGCACATGTAGCCGGTGCCAAGCACCTTGAGGATTAAGTTGGTCACGGGCCAGGTTTCGAAGATCCCCATCAGGCCGACGCCCACCAGGGCGATCATCACCGCAAATCCGATGCCAATGCCCGCCATGTGTGGCACGCTGCGGCGAAAGCCAAAATTGGCGCCCGATGCCATGAGCATCAGGTTGTTGGGCCCGGGTGATACCGTCGCGACGAAGGCAAAAACGGTGAGGGCGATCATCAGTTCGTAGGTCATTTCGCAACAATGTACGAAAACGACCGCAATATGATTGTGTTCTGTTGATCTCAGGATCAAATTCACAATAAAACACGAATATGGATCAGATTGACGAACATATATTGCGCGTTCTGACCGCAGACGGGAGAATCAGCAACGTGGACCTGGCTGACCGGGTCGGGCTGTCACCCTCCGCCTGTCTGCGCCGGGTTCAGGACCTCGAGCGGCGTGGCGTCATCACCGGTTACCGAGCAACGGTGAACAGAGAGGTGCTGGGGCGGGGATTTGCGGCCTATGTGACCGTTGGTCTCAGCAACCACACAAAGGCCTCCCAGGATGCTTTTGAGCGGTCCATCGCGGTCGCGCCGCAGGTGGTGGAGTGTCACAACATTACAGGCACGGTGGAGTATCTTCTGCGAATCGAGGCCGCGGACCTGGCAGCCTACAAGCATTTCCATACGGACATTCTGGGGACTCTGCCCCAGGTGAATGCCATTACATCCTATATTGTCATGGGGTCGCCGAAGGACGAGCGGGCCTAGGCCCAGAACGCATCGTAGGCGTAAAGGTCGACCGGAACCGTGCGTCCCTCAATGATGCGACCATCGTCGTCGAACCGGTACTGGTAGATTTGGGGCTGGTCCAGAACGCGACCCTCCCGCTCAGCCTGGACACGGGTGACCAGAACCACGGTGCTGTCATTCACCAGGGTTTCCTCGATTTGGATGCGAACGGTATCGTTGCTAAGCCGCTTGATAATTTCAATCAGTCCGGCAAAGGCGGCGATGCCGTGATGCTCCCCGGCAATCGGGCTGTTTCCGGCGATCCGGTATACGACGTCAGGTGAAATGAAGGCCGTTGCCGCGGCTATGTCGTTGCGGTTGAAGGCCTCCACGGCCTTCTGAATCGCGATCAGGTTCGGATGGAGTTCGCTCAACCGGCCGATCCGGCCTGCATGCGCGGGTTTTTACGGGCACGTTCGGTAGCTGATTTCAGCTGGCCGCAGGCAGCCATGATGTCCTCACCGCGTGGACGCCGAATGGGGCTGGAATAACCCGCTTTGTTGACGATGTTGGCGAATGCTTCAATCCGCTCCGGGTCCGAGCGTTCGTAGGGGGCGCCGGGCCAGGGATTGAACGGGATCAGGTTGATCTTGGCAGGTATCCCGGAAATCAGCTTTACCAGCCGCCGTGCATCGGCGTCCGTGTCGTTCACATCCTTGAGCATCACGTATTCAAACGTGATCCGCTCGGCATTCGACAGGCGCGGATAGGCGCGGCAGGAATCGAGCAGTTCTTCGATGTTGTATTTTTTGTTTATCGGCACGAGGCGGTTGCGCACCTCGTCCGTGGTTGCGTGAAATGAGATCGCGAGCAGGCAGTTGATCTCCTCACCCACACGCGCGATCTCCGGCACGATACCGGAGGTCGACAGGGTGATGCGCCGACGCGACAGGGCAATTCCCTCCCCATCCATGGCAATCAGCATGGCGTCGCGGACATTGTCGGTGTTATAGAGCGGTTCGCCCATGCCCATCAGAACGATGTTGGACACGAGGCGTTTTTCATCCGGTTTGCGATTCCAGTCCTCAAGGTCGTCGCGGGCCACGAGAATCTGGCCAACGATTTCAGCGGGTGTCAGGTTGCGCACCAGCCGCTGCGTACCGGTGTGGCAGAAGGAGCAGGTGAGGGTGCAGCCCACCTGAGAGGAGATGCAGAGCGTGCCGCGGTCCGCTTCCGGGATATAGACGGTTTCGATCTCATGCCCGCCCGCAATTCGCAGCAGGTATTTGCGGGTGCCATCCTCTGACACCTGGCGCGTCACGATTTCCGGTCGGGTAATGGAAAACCGCTCGGCAAGCATGTCGCGATAGGGCCGCGCCAGGTTCGTCATCAGCGCAAAATCCTGAATGCCCTTGTGGTAGATCCACTGCCAGATCTGACCGACACGCATTTTGGCCTGCTTCTGAGGCGTTCCAGCCTCGATCAGGGCGTCGCGCAGCTGTTCCCGGGTGAGACCCACAATATTGGGAAGCCCCTCCTCCGTGTCCCGGCGGGGAATGGTCAGAAGATCCTGGGTGATGGGTGCGGTCGCGCTCACGATGATATCCTGGGTTCCGGTCATGCCGCAGTGCGGCGATTCCGCGCCTGATATCACATTTTGCGAAAATAACCAGTCCGGGTGCCGGTGGCTGCCCCTTGATGGATCAGCCCCGGCGGTTCGCTGCGGTTACTTGCAGCGCGCCTCGGCATCGGTGACAGCGGCGGTGAAGCCGATCAGCGAAAAGTCGTCAATCGTAGTGGTGCCGCGGGTGGAGACGCCGGTAACCGTGGCGGTCGCTCCGGCGCGCAGGGCAGCCACGGCGCTCGCGTCGTCGCTCACGGATGTCCACGCCCATTCGGCGCCCGCGCCGGTTCCAGGGCTCATGTTGAAGGTACGGCCACCGATTTCGAGTTTGACCGCCTGACCGGACTTGAACGGGTATCCGCCGGTGAAGCTGATCTCGTTGGCGATGTTCTCGTTCGGGCGGAAGGATACGAACAGGCGAATATCACCGCGACGCACATCAACGGTGCTGCCGCCACGCCGCGCGACGGATTTCGTCGGCTGCGATACGATGTAGCATTCCTTGGGATCACCTGCGACAACAACTGCCCAGTCGGAGTGGGTGGCAACGGTTTCGGTGGTCTGGGCCAGAACCGGAGTGCTAAGCGATATGGCGAGAGCCATTGCGACCGGCCTGATTGCATTGCGCATCATCTTAAACTGTCTCCTGCTCGTTCACCTGCTGTTTCCCGACTGTCTCTTGGTGACGTTGCCTGCGGTACAGCTTGTTTTTGGCGATAACATACAATTTAGTCTACCTCATTAAATGGGGCATATGCCAGTTCTTTGACGGTGGTTCAACCAGCCGTTACACCAATGCGTGTTAACCATTTAACAAATGTAAATGCTGCCGGAGGGAACACGCATGAGCGACGCGGAAGTGCTGGTCGAAATACGCCGGGGAGACATTGTCGAGTGTCTTCACCGGGGGCATGCGGTCGTCTGCGATGCCTCCGGCAACATCCGTGCCGCCTGGGGTAATCCCGATCAGGTCATCCTGCCCCGCTCGTCCTGCAAGATGCTTCAGGCTCTGCCACTGGTAGAGAGCGGTGCTGCGGAAAACCTGCCCTCCAGCCGTCTTGCGCTTGCCTGTGCGTCCCACGAGGGCGGCGAAGCGCATGTGTCAGGGGTGTCGGCCTGGCTGGCGGAGCAGGGACACACGCAGGATGACCTTCTTTGCGGTGCGCAGGTGCCATGGGACCGGACCGAGCGGCACCGGTTGCGGGCCGCCAATGAGAAACCGTGCAACCTGCACAATAACTGCTCCGGGAAACACGCCGGGTTTGTCATGTTGAACGACCATCTGCGCGGTTCCCCGGAATATATCGAGGTCGACCATCCCGTTCAAAAAGCCGTGAGGGCCGGGTTTGAGGAGATGACCGGAGCCAACATCACCGGCTGGGGCGTCGACGGGTGTTCAGCACCAAATTTCGGCACGACCGTTCGCGGGCTTGCCCTCGCGATGGCGCGGATGGCCGATCCTGCCGGCCTGGGCCCGACGCGGGGTCGGGCGGCGGAGCGTCTGGTCGGTGCCATGTCTTCGCATCCGCACCTGGTTGCCGGGGAGGGCCGCGCCTGTACCGAGTTGATGGAGGCCGCGGCCGGTACGGTCGCGGTCAAGTTTGGTGCCGAGGCTCTCTTCACCGCTATTTTGCCAGCACAGAAAATCGGGGTCGCGATCAAAATTGAGGATGGAAGTACCCGTGGTGCGGAATGTGCGATTGCCGCCATTCTCGCGCGGCTCGGGGTGTTTGAGGCGGACATGCCTGCCGTGGCGAAACGGCTCAACCCGCCCATTTTGAGCCGTTCCGGGATCAATGCCGGGGAAATCCGCCCTCATGCGGATTTCTGGGCCGGTGGCGCCCCAATCTGAACGGGGGCGGGGGCGGCACGATTACTGCTCCAGATACTGGTTGGTGTACCATCCTGACACGTTCGGCATGGTTTCGAGCGGGTGACCATCGCCGCCGCGCAGGATGCCTGCGCTGAACAGAAAGCCCGCGATGCTCTCAAACATGTCGGGGTCAATCACGCCCACCGCCTCGCCCGGGTCCTGGAGAAAGCCACCCGCAACGAGTGCCTTCATTGAGGCTTTTACCAGTTCGGCGTTCGTCAACATGCCCGAGGTCCCGGCGATCAGGATGTCGGCTGCTTCCTCGGGGTTGGTTGCCGCCAAACCATAGCCGCGCTGGGCGGCCTTCACGAAGGCTTCCGCTGTTTCCGGGTTGTTCGCGAGCCAGGTGCTGTTGCCTCCCAGAAAGGTGGTGTGCTGATCCGGAACGCCGTAATCGGTGTATTTGAAGGCACGCTGGGGCCGGTTGAGCAGAACGGAGTTCACGCCTTCCCATGTGCTGACCTCCAGCGTGAAGTCGACACTCCCGTTGGCCAGCGCCTCGTAGGCTGAGGTGCCTAGGGTGACAGTCTCAAAATTGCCCTCTCCGCCATCATTGCGAATGATTGTGGAGATCAGGGCCTCCTCCCAGGCGCTGCCGAAACCGGCATAGGTGAGGCCGTCGAGATCGGCGGGTCTTTGGATGTCCTCACGCTCGCCGTTGAAGACCAGATGCCCGGTTTCGTGCTGAACTACCGCCATGACTGCGGTCATGTCCGCGCCGGTGGCACGCTGGCTGTGGAAGCCCACGGCGCTCAGGATGCCAAACTCCGCAACACCCGTCGCCACGAGCGTGCCGGAAGAGGTGTCGGTATAGGGCAGGATCTCCACATCAAGTCCTGCTTCCTCAAACCAGCCCCTGGACTGAGCCACGTAAAGGCCAACGTGGTTTGTGTTGGGCGTCCAGTCGAGTGCGACACTGAGTTTTTCCTGGGCGACGGCCGGGATGGCGGCGCATATAATCGCAGCGCTCAAAAGGTGTTTCACGGGTCTTCTCCTGTCTGGTTCAGCAGTATTTCGAGCAGATGGGCCTCAAGTTCATGGGCTTCGGGGGAAGCCGGATGACCGAGGCGCGGGCGGGGGATATTCACCGGTATATCGGCAATGACGCGCGCGGGCCGGCGCGAGAGAACGTAGATCCGGTCGGAAAGCGCCACCGCCTCGCGCACGTCATGGGTGACGAGCAGGGTCGTCCAGTTTGCCGCGCGCCAGCGTTCCTCGAACCAGGTCTGCATTCGGGTCCGGGTCAGGGCGTCGAGCGCGCCGAACGGTTCGTCAAGCAGCTGAACTGGACGGGCCTGGACCGCGGTTCTCAGCAGCGCGGCGCGTTGGCGCATTCCGCCGGAGAGTTGCGAGGGATAATGTCTTTCGAAACCATCCAGACCGAACTTCGCCAGCAGTGGTCGGACCCTTTCCCGTGCCTGCTTTCGCTTCATTCCGTGGATTTCCAGCCCGAGGGTCAGGTTGTCGATGATCCGTCGCCACGGCATCAGGGCATCGCGTTGCGGCATGAAGGCGAACTGGCCGGTGGCGGTGTTAAGTTCCCGATCATTCGACAGAATTTCGCCCCGATCCTGACGCAGGGCGCCGGTGAGAAGGCGAAAGATGGTGGATTTCCCGGCGCCGGACGGACCGAGGATGGACACGAACTCGCCGGCCTTGACATGCATTGAAATGTCGTTCAGCACTTCCGTTTCGCCCAGCGTGACGGACATGTTCTGCAACTGAAGAATGCTCATTTTCCGTCACCCACATACCGCCAGCGCAGAACGGCGCGTTGCAGCAGCGCGGTGATGGCAAACAATACGAGCGTCAGGCCGGAGCTGATGACCACCGCGGCCAGAACCAGGTCGGGGCGGAAGCTGTTTTTGGCGTTCAGGATCACGATGCCGAGGCCCGCCCGCGCTCCGACGTATTCCGAGAAAATTGCGGCCACGACCGCGTAGGTGATCGAAATCCTTAGTCCCGCGAAAAAATACGGCATCGCCGACGGAAGACGCGCACGGAGGAACACGACCCTCCGCGAGGCTCCCATGGAGCGAAGCAGTTCGCCAATCTCGGGGTCGGTCGCCTCGTACCCGTCCACCAAAGCCACCAGCATCGGAAAAAACGTGACCAGCGCGACGAGCAGGACCTTGGGCGTCAGATCAAAACCAAACCAGAACACAACCAGCGGCGCGATTGCCACCAGCGGGAGGGTCTGGCTGATCACAAAGATCGGAAAAAGGGCGCGGCGCACGCGCGGCATGAAATCCAGCGCTACCGAAAGGACGAATGCCACGGTCATGGACAGGGAAAACCCTGCCAGGGTCGCCCGGATCGTGGGCAGCGTGTTTTCCCAAAGCAGCTGTCGGTTCACTGCCATTTGTTCCACCACCCGCGAAGGCGCGGGCAGCATCAGGGGCGATATGCCGGAGACATGTACCAGGATTTCCCAGGCAATGATGGCGCAGGTCACGCTCAGCACGGCCGGGACGGCCTGGGCAATGCCTCCGCCGGTGTGGCGGGGCAGGGGACGGCTCAACCTGTCAGGTCCCGGTGGGGCTGTTGGCTGAAACCGTCAGGTCGATCGTCACGTGACCGTTTGGCGGACCAAACCGGCAAAACGCCTGCTGAAGCGTAGCGAAAACGGGGCCCGCATCGCCAGAGAGCCGGGTGCAGAAGTTCTTGGAGCGGTCAAAAGTGCCGCTTCGCTTCAGGAAGTCGATGCAGCCCATGATCTCGAGCATGTGGTCGCCCGCGCCCATGACATAGAGCGAAAACTGTGCGGCCGCGTGCTGTCCCGTGTCGGCAGTTGCCGCCAGGGCCTCGAGCGCGGCGTCCTGCCTCGTTTCGAGAGGCTCGGACGGATTGGCCAGCGCGCCGGTCCGGCAAATGGGATCATCCGGCTCACCCGGGCATCCGCGCGACAATGTGGCGCGCAGCACTACATGATGGCCGGTCGAAGCCGCTTCGGCAAAGAGGTCGCGCAGGGCGGGAAACAGCACCTCGGGAGGTCCAACGATCAGTGTTGAAATATCGTCGGTCTCAATTCGTAGACGGTCCCGCCAGGGGTCGAGCGCCCTGAGCGATCCCAAAATGACGTCAACGAACCCGTCGGTCATGGGATAAAGTGAAACCTGTGCGCCTACGAACATGTGCAGTCTCCTTGCTACGCTGGCATTATCCAGATCAGCTTTGAGGGTCCGTGGACTTGTGCCCACATCTCAGCCGCGACACTACGCGGCACCCCTGAGTTGAGAGTTCATTTTCAGATCGGGGTCGGGATTGCAAGCTGATTTCGGCAAATGGCGTCGAAGGCCCGGGACCGGCCCCCAATTCACGGTATCGGCGTTCAGAGTGGGAAACCGCACCCATTCTTGCCCAAAAATCCAGGAAGCGTTAGAGAAGCGCCATGAATGGAATGTTTGACATGGATGATCACGCGCGGCTGCCCTGGCGGTTCCACCGCTGGCACGTGACCCTGCGGCTATGTGGCTGAACCATATAGTGAATTTCTGATCTCCTGAACATTCTGGCAGAGGAATAGCCATGACAGCGCCAAAAACACTCTACGACAAAATCTGGGATGCCCATCTCGTACACGAATCTGATGACGGCACCTGCCTGCTTTATATCGACCGCCACCTGGTCCATGAGGTGACCAGCCCGCAGGCTTTTGAGGGGCTTCGCATGGCCGGTCGCAAGGTTCGCGCGCCTGGCAAAACCGTGGCCGTCCCCGATCACAATGTGCCCACAACGACCGACCGTGCAAGCGGCATCATCTCCAACGAGGAGAGCCGCATCCAGGTTGAGGCGCTGAAAAGCAATGCCGAGCAGAACGGGATCACCTATTACGGTGTAAACGACGTGCGGCAGGGGATCGTGCACATCGTTGGCCCCGAGCAGGGCTGGACGCTTCCGGGCATGACGGTGGTCTGCGGCGACAGCCACACCGCGACCCATGGTGCATTCGGCGCACTGGCGCACGGTATTGGTACGTCGGAAGTGGAGCACGTTCTGGCCACCCAGACGCTGATCCAGAAGAAATCCAAAAACATGCTGGTCAGGATCAACGGCTCGCTGCGCCCCGGTGTGACCGCGAAGGACATCACCCTGTCCATCATCGGTGCGACAGGAACGGCCGGTGGTACGGGCTATGTGATCGAGTATGCCGGTCAGGCCATTCGTGAGCTGTCCATGGAAGGCCGTATGACGGTCTGCAACATGGCGATTGAGGGCGGTGCCCGCGCCGGTCTGATTGCGCCTGATGAGAAGACGTTTGAGTATGTCAAAGGCCGTCCGCACGCGCCCAAAGGTGCGGCTTATGAGGCGGCGGTTGAATACTGGAAAACGCTCTTCTCCGATGAGGGTGCCCATTACGACAAGGTTCTTGAACTTGATGCCGCCGACATCGCGCCGGTCGTGACCTGGGGAACCTCGCCCGAGGACGTTCTGCCGATCACCGGTACCGTGCCCAACCCGGAGGACTTCACGGGTGGCAAGGTCGATGCGGTGCGCCGTTCGCTCGATTACATGGGCCTGACCGCAGGCACCAAACTGAGCGACGTCAAAATCGACACCGTCTTTATCGGCTCCTGCACCAACGGACGCATTGAGGACCTTCGTGAGGTTGCCAAGGTGATGAAGGGCCGCAAGGTCAAGGAAGGTCTCCGTGCGATGATCGTGCCAGGATCCGGCCTCGTTCGTGCGCAGGCTGAGGAGGAAGGCATCGCTGACATCCTCATTGAGGCCGGTTTCGAATGGCGTATGGCCGGGTGTTCCATGTGCCTCGCCATGAACCCGGATCAGCTTGCCCCCGGTGAGCGCTGTGCCTCCACGTCGAACCGGAACTTTGAAGGACGGCAGGGACGTGGTGGACGCACGCATCTCCTGTCGCCCGCAATGGCTGCCGCCGCGGCCGTGACCGGACACCTTACGGACGTCCGCGAACTGACCTGATTATGACCTGGCCCGGCGACGTTGCCGGGCCACCTCAACCTCACACGATAAGCAGCGCGTCTTCCAGTTCGGACATATTGGTGAAATCATCGATGCGCAGCCTGTCTCCTTCGCCGAAATCGATAATGATGTTGCCGTTTTTCTTTTCGGCGTAATCCATGACTTTGTTTACTGCTGGCCTGGAGCCGCCGACGACGTCACCATCAATCCAGATTTCGTCATTGCCGCGTCCAAAATCGACGATCCTGTCCTTGCCGGCATCAAAGACGAAGACATCCCCTCCTTTTCCGCCCTTCAGCCTGTCATCACCTTTTCCACCGGACAGCATATCCGCGCCGCTGCCGCCTTTCAGGCCATCATCGCCACGGTCACCAAAAAGCGTGTCGTTGCCATTATCGCCTTCAATCCGGTCGCGGTAGCCGCCGCCGAAAATCACGTCGTCGCCTTTGCCTCCGGACAGTTTGTCCTTTCCGTCGCCACCAAGCACAACGTCGCGACCGGCACCGGATTTGATCCGGTCGCTGCCGGATGCGCCGAGAATGAAATCTCCATTGGAAGATCCGGAGAGTTTGTCGTTATCGGGTGTGCCGGCAACCAGGCCGTCGAATGTTTCCACGCCGAAAGCCCCGACATCAGAGCCAAGTACGGTCGCGTAGGTATCGATGCGGTAACCGGTCGTGCTGTCCGCTTCCCAGACTCCGGCCAGACCGCCATTTTTGAGCAGCTCGAAATCACCCCTGTAGACATCCTCCTGCAGGGTTTCCGTGATCTGAAGGGCCGACCCGAAGACCTTTCCCTGCGGCGTGAAAACCTGCCCCATGAGATGCGCGTGGAAATCCCAATGTCCGCCCGCATGAGTGTCCTCATCGGCATAGATCCCGAGCGTGAAGCCCCCGCCGAGATGTACGATATCCTGCGCGACCTGTTCCTGGCCCTCGGTGCCCGGCTCCAGAGTACGGACCCTGCCTGCAGTCTGGCCGGTGGCGTCGATCAAACGGAACAGAACATCGGAATCAGCAGTGCCGTCATCGTCATGTTCCGCCGTCCAGATCACGGCCCGGTCCCCGTTCGGCAGGGCAACCGAGCTTGCGTGGGTATCGTCGTCATGCGGGTCCAAGATCGCGCCTTTGGGTAGTTCGGTCGGTGAGATGACTACCGGATCGCTGTCCGGTTTCCACGACTTTTTGAAGGCGGCGGCATAGACCGAGTCCTCAAGCCGGGTCGCGTCGTTGCCTTCCCACCAGGTCAGCACGGCCCCACTGTCATGGATGGTCAGATCCGCCTGGGGAAGGTCGATAAAGTAGCTGTTGCCGATGTCATCGGCCGTGGCGAGCTTCCTGCTCTTCTCGAATTCCCCGTCAGCGTCGTACTCGTAGACCACAATATCGTGAATCGTGTTCAGGTAACCCTCTGCCGTGACGATGGCAAACCCACCATCTTTCAACGCCTCGACGTCCTGGATGCGAACGTCGTCCCTGTCATCGCTGGCAAACTCCACCTGTTTTCCCGCGGGTGTGCCGTCATTGTTGAACAGCCGGAAATTCCCCGAAAACAAATAGCCGTCGTCGTCCTGCTTGTCCCAGGCGACCACAAAGCCGTCTTTAAGTGCTGCGGCCCTGGGGCGGTAATCGTCGCCGGGAGTGTTTGTGTGAAGGGAGAACTCCAGGGTGAGGGGAACGACATCCCAACTGAAAATCTTGGCAAAGACACCCGTTGCGCCATCGTACCCCGGATCGCGGCCAAGGTCGGACCAGACGGTGAGAAGATGTCCGTTGTCGAGTTGCACCAGTCCGGGGTAGCGGTCGGACCCGCCCAGCGTGGAAGAATGCCTGAATTCCATTGATAAAATACCCTAAAACACACCCGCACCCGAACTATCATATTGGCGCTGGGCAGGTACGGGGTTCGCAAAAAATTCACGAGGCGGAGGCGGGGATGTGGCCAAAGGTGGCATGGCCTTGAATCGCAATTCGGCGCGAAATCCGCATTGAATCTGTAAAATTCGGCATGGTCTGCGCCGTGTTTCCCTCCTAGCATCCGGGCCCAAACACTGACGCAATCACATCCCGACGAACGGACCTGTTTCATGCCTCTTGCCCCGAACCGCCACGTTTTCATCACCGCCGCCATTACGGGGTCGGGCAGCACGCAGGACCGTTCACCGCATGTGCCGCGCAGTCCCAAACAAATCGCCGACAGCGCGATCGATGCCGCCAAAGCCGGTGCCGCCATCGTTCACTGCCATGTGCGCGAACCGGAAACCGGTGTGCCTTCGAGGAAAGTGGAGCTCTACCGCGAAGTGACCGAACTGATCCGGTCCTCCGGCACGGATGTTGTTCTGAACCTGACCGCCGGCATGGGCGGCGACATGGTTTTTGGCTCCACGGAGCAGCCCCTGCCGCTGAATTCCGAAGGTACGGATATGGTGGGCGCGACCGAGCGCATGGCGCATGTGGTCGAGTGTCTGCCGGAGATTTGCACGCTCGACTGCGGCACCATGAACTTCGCCGAGGCTGACTACGTCATGACCAATACACCGGGGATGCTGAGGGCAATGGGTGGCATGATGACCGAACTGGGGGTCAAGCCGGAGATCGAGGCCTTTGATACCGGGCATCTGTGGTTTGCGCAGCAAATGGTGAGTGAAGGTGTCCTGGCACCCAAGGCGTTGGTGCAACTTTGCATGGGTGTGCCCTGGGGCGCGCCGAATGATCTCAACACGTTTATGGCGATGGTCAACAACGTGCCGGCCGACTGGGCCTGGTCCGCGTTTTCTTTGGGTCGCGATCAGATGCCGTATGTTGCCGCATCGGTCCTCGCCGGCGGTAACGTGCGCGTTGGTCTTGAGGACAATCTGATGCTGGAAAAAGGGGTTTTCGCCACCAACGCGCAGCTGGTTGAAAAGGCCGCGCGGATCGTGATGGATCTTGGCTCGTCGCTCATGGGCCCCGGGGACGTCCGCAGCAAACTGGGTCTGACCAAAAGGATGCCGAAATGACCGACGCAGCCAGGGCAGCGATAATCGGCGGGGGCGTCATTGGAGGCGGTTGGGTGGCGCGGTTCCTGCTCAACGGCCGGGACGTCAACATCTATGATCCCGATCCGGACGCGGCCCGCAAAATCAATGCCGTTCTGGGAAACGCGCGGCGGTCGCTGCCGTCGCTTTATGACCGGGCTCTGCCAGGCGAGGGGAAACTTACGTTTTGTGATACGCTGGAGGGAGCGGTTTCAGGCGTGGAGTGGGTTCAGGAATGTGTTCCCGAACGTCTGGAACTGAAACAGGAGACCTATGCCCGCATTCAGGCGGTCAACCCGGGTGCGATTGTGGGCTCGTCGACATCGGGTTTCCGGCCTTCGCAGCTCCAGGACGGTGCGCGCAATCCGGAGAAGATTCTCGTCACCCATCCTTTCAACCCCGTCTACCTCTTGCCGCTGGTGGAGGTCGTGCCGACAGCGGCGAACACTTCCGAGACCGTCGATGCGGTGGTTCGGGACCTGCAGTCCATTGGAATGAAACCACTCGTCGTGCGCAAGGAAATCGACGCGCACATTGCGGACCGCATGTTGGAGGCGGTTTGGCGCGAGGGTCTTTGGCTGATCAATGACGGCATCTGCACGACTGAGGAACTGGACGACGCCATCCGGTATGGCTTCGGTCTGCGCTGGGCTCAGATGGGGCTGTTCGAAACCTACCGGATTGCCGGTGGTGAGGCCGGGATGCGGCATTTCATCGAACAGTTCGGCCACGCGCTGGAGTGGCCCTGGACGAAACTCATGGACGTGCCGGAGTTTACACCCGAGCTTGTGGACATGATTGTTGAGCAGTCCGATGCGCAGTCGGGTGGGCGGTCCATTCGCGAGCTGGAACGGCTGCGCGACGATAACCTCGTGGGCATGATCCGCGCGTTGCGGGCGTCGGGGTCGGGTGCGGGTGGCACGGTCAACGAGCATGATCTGACCCTGGTGGACACAAAAACAGGACCTGACGGCTGTCCCGTCACTGTGGATCGGCAAATTCCGCAGACATGGACCGACTATAACGGTCACATGAACGAGGCCAACTACCTCGTGGCCTCGGCGCAGGCCTCGGACCGGTTCATGGAACTGGTTGGCGCGGATGCTGATTATATCGCGGGCGGCAAAAGCTACTTCACGGCCGAAAACCACCTTTGCTATTTGAGTGAACTCAGGGAAGGCGAAACGCTTACGGTGACCACACAGGTCCTGCTCGGCGAGGGCAAGAAAATGCACCTCTTCAACCGGCTTTACGGCGGTGACGGTCGGCTTGCCGCGACGGTGGAGACGTTCCTCCTGCATGTCGATCTGACCACGCGGGGAACCTGTATGCCGGCCCCGGAAGTGATGGCGAAGCTGGCGGGTTATGCGTCTGCTCATGTCGGCATGCCGCGACCGGAGCAGGCTGGACGCTTTGTCGGCCAGAGAAACTAGCTGCATGGCCGATCTTTATGAGGTTTTGGCCGCGACATGGCCGGCCGAGGAATCCTGTACAAAAGGCCCGTGGCTCCTGCGGCGCAGTACCGGTGGCGGAAACCGTGTCACCGCTGCGAGCCTCGTGGGTAATGCCGGTGATCTGGAAACTGCCGAGGCCACCATGCGCGGATGGGGTCAGCCCCCGCTGTTTCAGGTGCGGGATCACCAGACTGACCTCGACGCGCGGCTTGCCGCACGAGGCTACATTGCGCGCGATCATACCGTCATATTGGCAGGTCCCAGCCATGAGCTGGCGAGCGATGACCTGAACGAGACTACTATTTTCTGCGAGGCGCCGCTGGCCGGTATGGCGGAAATCTGGTTGGCCGGAGGCATTGGGCGCGACCGTTTGGCCGTGATGAGCAGAGCGCTGGGGCCGAAGACTTGGATCATGGGTCGGGAGGGTGACCGGCCCGTTGCAGCCGGATTCGTCGCGATACACGATGGTGTCGCCATGCTTCACGCGCTTGAGGTTTTGCCAGCGGCGCGACTGCGCGGAGTGGGCGCGCGTGTCACCCGTGCGGCGGCCGCCTGGGCGAAAATGCGGAATGCCAGTCTCTTTTCCCTGGCGGTGACTGAAGCGAACGCGGGTGCCCGGGCGCTCTATGCAGGACTGGGAATGGAGGAACGGGCGAGGTACCATTACAGGATACAACAGGATTGATCCGGGGAATTACGATGGAACAGCCGACCGCCCTCAATCTTCCGCCAGCGGAGCCGTTGCCCGAGGAAACGCAGCGGTATTTTGACATCTGCCAGGAAAAACTCGGTCTGGTTCCGAATGTCCTGCGGGCCTATTCACACGACATCGACAAGCTGAATGCGTTTACTGCGCTCTACAATGATCTGATGCTCGGCGAGAGCGGGCTGAGCAAACTTGAGCGGGAGATGATCGCTGTTGCTGTTTCGTCCGAGAATGGATGTTTTTACTGCCTGGTTGCGCATGGGGCCGCGGTGCGCAGTCTGTCGGGCAATCCCGAACTTGGGGAGATGATTGCCTTCAATTACCGGGTGGCCCCACTGGAGCCGCGCCAGCGGGCGATGCTGGATTTTTCCGTGAAGATGACGCGCGCCAGTGAATCGATTGAGGAAGCCGACCGCCAGGTTCTGCGCGATCACGGCTTCAGCGACCGGGACATCTGGGACATCGCCAGCGTCGCGTCATTTTACAACATGACCAACCGAATGGCGAGCGCGGTGGATATGCGGCCAAACCCGGAATACCACGCGATGGCGCGGTCCTGATTACTCAGGTCGCGCCAATCGGCCAGTTGTCGGTATCAACGGTCCGGAAATGCTCCACGAGGAAATCGATGAACGCCCGCAGTTTCGGCTGCATGAACCGGCCTGACGGGTAAACCGCATGAACGCCCATTGGATCGAACCTCAAATCCGGCAGCAGCCGCACCAGATCGCCCTGTTCCACGGAGCATCCGACTATGAAGGTCGGAATGTGAGCGATTCCCAGCCCGGCGATTGCCGCCATTTTCAGGGACGCGCCGTTGTTCACCGTAAGACGACCGCCCACTCTGACCTGCCGAACCTCGCCTGACTGGCTTTTGAGCTTCCAGTAGTTGCTGCTGGACAGGTGCGAGTAGTGCAGGAGGTTGTGCGAACTCAGATCCTCCAGGGTCTTGGGTGTGCCGAACCGTTTCAGATACCCCTCCGAGGCCACAAGGGTCATGCGGGTCTCGGCGAGCTTGCGCGCCTTGAGCGAACTGTCGTCGAGTGTGCCGATTCGAATGGCGACGTCGAACCCTTCCGCGACCAGTTCCACAAACCGGTCGTCGAGCACCATGTTGATGTCGACATCCTCATAGCGGGTCAGAAACCGCGCGACCGCCGAGGACAGATGTCCGATGCCGAAGTTGACGGGGGCGGAGACTTTCAAAGAACCCCGTGGGCTTGCCTGCATTGAGGTGACGAGGCTGTCCGCGTCGTTCACATCCTTGAGCACGTCTATGGCACGATCATAATACGCCAGGCCAACCTCCGTGGGGCTGACGCGGCGGGTGGTACGGTTTAGAAGCCGCACGGCCAGGCGGGCTTCCAGAGCGGATACACTTTTTGAGATCGCCGATTTCGAAACGCCCATCTTTCTGGCGGCTTCAGTGAAGCCACCATTGTCGACGACGTTTACGAACGCCTCCAGTTCGGCGAACCTGTCCATCCCGGCACCCCCTGTTTTGCGGAGGTTAGGAGGGATGCACCGCCAGGGTCAACAGTTGCGTTTGCTTCTGGAAATTGTTTCCAAAACCAAGCGACCTCAGCTGCACCCCGCCAGTTGGGATTCGTAGCGGTTTGCCCATCGCTGAACGTCTGTCGCAACAACGGGCAGCCACGATTTTCCGCGCCAGGTTCCACGGGCGTATCCACTGAACCCTTCATGGTAGGCGAGGTACTGGTTGAAGGCGTCATTGCGGGCAACGCCGTTGATTTTGGCGTTGTGGCTCATGTACCAGCCAATGAAGTCCGACGAATCTGCGAAATCAGTACGATCCGCGCTCCGGCGTCCGGTCTGCTGCTTGTACATGTCCCAGGTACCGTCCAGCGCCTGGGAGAAACCAAGTGCCGACGACCGTGGCACGTCCCTTGCGAAGATCCAGCTGCCAACACGTTTCGTTGGGCGCGCGTCATGCTGGAAACTCGATTCCCGGGCAATCGTGGCCATCTGAACGGAAACGGGTACGCCCCATTTCTTTTCGGTTTTCACCATGGATTTGTACCAGTGGGGCCGCTCACCCTTGATCCGGCATGCATCCACAACGGTACTCGGGGGCTTGTTACTGCTGCAGGCCACAAGGCCCAGCAACATGCCGATCACAAGCAAACGCCCGAAGCGTTTAGAAAAGTACATTTTGGTTCCTGCTCGCGTGTCTTTTTTGCACGTCGGCGACAGGATCGCATATAATTTTCCCGATGCAAGAAAAACTCACCTAAAATGCGCCCCAACACCCCTGTCGGGCCATGATCCTGACGACAGGGAGTTTGCCAGAGGCAACCGCAGCATGTACCGTCCGCGCGCAGACCCACTGATTCGGTCGCCTTAACCGCAATCACTTAAGTATGTCCTGGTCTGTGGACACGATACGGCCCCATCTATATGGTGTGGCGTGTAATACCATGTTTCAGGCTCTATGATTATGTTGACGTCGTACGCAAAATTCACGGTTGGGCAGGTGGTTCGCCACAAACTCCATCCGTTCCGCGGTGTAATTTTTGACGTGGATCCGTCCTTCAGCAACACGGATGAGTGGTGGGAGTCCATTCCGGAGGAAAACCGTCCGGACAAGGACCAGCCGTTTTATCATCTGCTGGCTGAAAATGAGACATCCTACTACGTCGCCTATGTGTCCGAGCAGAATCTCGTGACGGATGAATCCGGTGATCCGGTCGATCATCCCGAAGTTGCGGAAATGTTTGGTCCGATGCGTGAGAGCGGACGCTACGCGGTGGACGCCCACCTGCACTGATTTGTTGCCAGCCGGCTAATGGAGATGGCCGGCTGCCCCTGATGCGTTGTTACCGCACTGGAAAATGCCCCGATCAGGCGGGTGCCCATCATCGCCTGATACCCACGAACATCAGTATGCTCATCGGTTCTGCCGGACAGGTTTAGATGGACATTTTTCACCAGATTTTGTGGGGCAGCGTTTTTCTAACTCTCTGTACCGTGGTTCACGTTATGGCCTTTGCCATCGGCATGCCCGTGGTCACCTGGGTAGGGGAGCATGCGGGGGGGCGGGGCTGGAGAACCCCCGGTAAGTCTTTTGCCATTCTGCTCACCGCCCTGGGCGCGGTCATTGGGTCGCACACGGTTCAGATATGGATTTGGGCATTCATTTTCGTGCACACCGAGGTCATTCCAGACTGGAATGGTGCCGTTTACTTTTCCATC
Organism: Amaricoccus tamworthensis; assembly: GCF_049800875.1. NCBI lineage: Bacteria > Pseudomonadati > Pseudomonadota > Alphaproteobacteria > Rhodobacterales > Paracoccaceae > Amaricoccus > Amaricoccus tamworthensis. Next base: position 82,704 of record NZ_JBNAFV010000017.1, read on the forward strand.
GTGACCTACACCACGCTTGGTTACGGTGACATCGTGCTTGGCGAAGGGCTGCGAATCTATGCGACGTTTGCCGCGATTGCGGGTCTGCTTTCCTTCGGAATCAGCACCGCGTTTCTGGTTGAGGTCTTCGGCCATGCAGGTCGCGCCAACCGGCGTGAATAAGACGAAAATTTTAGGCGAATTCCGATGATAAATCCGCACGGGATTTTGGGTTGCCTGAGCCGTAAAACTTGCCAAGTACGGCAAAGGGCGCCACACTGCTGACATGGTTCAAAATGTTGATGTAGCGCAGTTTCCACCAGTTCAGGACCGCGTAAGTTTTCATCGGACGGAACTTTCCGTCATACTGGCTTTATACGGAAGAATGGTGGCCGCAGGGCTCTGGCGGGATTATGGAATTTCCATGTTGCGCGACGTCGCCGTGTTTTCCGTCTTCCGTCACACCGCCGAACATCCGGTGTACCGCATCGAAAAGCGCCCGAAACTCGCCGCGAAGCAGCAACTCTACTGCGTCATCGGTATGGATGGGCGCATTCTCAAGCGCGGTCAGGATCTCAATACAGTACTGCGTGTCCTCGAACGAAAACTGATCCGAGCCGTCTAATCGAATCTTCGATTCCCTGATTGCAGCCAAGAAAAAGGCCCGGGCAGTTTCCTGCGCGGGCCTGATTTTTACTTCGCCGTAAGCAGTGGCGTTTTCTTCGATGACAGCTGCGGCGGGCCAGCCGGTTCGATTTTCAGAACCAGTTTGTCCTTGGACACCATCACCCGAACGAGGCCACCTTTGGTGAGCTTGCCGAACAGAAGTTCCTCGGCCAGCGGCTTCTTGATGTTCTCCTGGATCACGCGACCCAGTGGGCGCGCACCCATATGCGTGTCGTAGCCCTGTTCGCCCAGCCATTCGGCCGCTTTTGGCGTAAGCTCGATATGCACGTTGCGGTCCAGAAGCTGTGCCTCAAGCTGCAGAACGAATTTCTCGACAACCTGCAGGATGACCGACTTCGGCAGCGGCGAGAAGCCGATGACCGCGTCGAGACGGTTGCGGAACTCCGGCGAGAACGTGCGCTCAACGGCGGCCGTATCCTCACCTTCCCGACGTTCCCGACCAAATCCAAGCGCGGTTTTGGCCTGCTCGGCGGCACCCGCGTTGGAGGTCATGATCAGAACAACGTTGCGGAAATCCACCGTCCGGCCGTTATGGTCGGTCAGCTTGCCGTTATCCATCACCTGCAACAGGATATTGTAGACGTCCGGATGTGCCTTCTCCATCTCGTCGAGCAGAAGAACACAGTGTGGATGCTGATCCACACCATCGGTGAGCAGTCCGCCCTGGTCAAAGCCGACATAGCCCGGAGGCGCACCGATCAGACGGCTGACCGTATGTTTCTCCATGTATTCCGACATGTCGAAGCGCAGCAGTTCAACGCCCAGCGTATCGGCGAGCTGTTTGGCCACCTCGGTTTTACCCACACCGGTCGGACCGGTGAACAGGTAGTTGCCGATGGGCTTTTCAGGCTCACGCAAACCGGCGCGGGCCAGTTTGATGGCGGACGACAGCGACTCGATGGCTTTATCCTGACCGAACACAACGCGCTTGAGGGATTTTTCCAGGTCCTTGAGAACCTCGGCATCATCCTTGGACACGTTTTTCGGCGGGATGCGGGCAATCTTGGCGACCACGGCCTCGATTTCACGCGTACCGATGGTCTTGCGCCGCTTGGTTTCCGGTAGCAGATGCTGCGCGGCTCCAGCCTCGTCAATCACGTCAATCGCCTTATCCGGCAGTTTGCGGTCATGCATGTAGCGGGCCGACAGTTCGACAGCCGTTTTGATCGCATCGACCGTATAACGGATCGAGTGATGCTCCTCGAAATAGGGCTTGAGGCCTTTGAGGATTTTGAAGGCGTCCTCAACACTCGGCTCGTTCACGTCGATTTTCTGGAACCGGCGGGACAGGGCACGGTCCTTTTCGAAGTGCTGACGGAACTCCTTGTAGGTCGTGGAGCCCATGCAGCGCAGGGAACCCGACTGCAGGGCCGGTTTCAGCAGGTTCGAGGCATCCATCGCACCACCGCTGGTGGCACCTGCGCCAATGACCGTGTGAATCTCGTCAATGAACAGAACCGCGTCCGGATGGGATTCCAGCTCCTTCATCACCGATTTCAGGCGCTCTTCAAAATCACCGCGGTAGCGTGTACCGGCGAGCAGGGCGCCCATGTCGAGCGAGAACAGCGTGGTGCCGGAGAGAACTTCCGGCGTCTCACCGTCAATGATCTTTCGGGCCAGACCTTCCGCAATGGCGGTTTTGCCCACACCGGGATCGCCCACGAGAAGCGGGTTGTTTTTGCGGCGCCGGCAGAGGATTTGAATGCAGCGGTCAACCTCATGGGCGCGGCCGATCAGCGGATCGACGTCACCGGTCTCGGCTTTTTCGTTCAGGTTGACGCAGTATTTCTGAAGAGCGGTCTCCTCAGCTTCCTTGCCGGAACCCGACGGCTGGGCCTTCGCCTCTTCAGCCGGTTCTTCCGTACCGTGAATCGGACGGGTGCTGCCATAGGCCGGGTCCTTGGCAACGCCATGGCTGATATAGTTGACCGCGTCGTAACGCGTCATGTCCTGTTCCTGCAGGAAATATGCCGCATGGCTTTCGCGTTCGGCGAAGATCGCGACAAGAACATTGGCGCCGGTGACTTCCGAGCGGCCCGAGCTCTGGACGTGAATCGCGGCGCGCTGGATCACGCGCTGAAATCCTGTTGTCGGTGCGGCTTCGGATCCCTCGATATCGGAAACAAGAGCATCCAGCTCGTCGTCGAGAAACGCCACAATTGTTTTGCGCAGGGCTTCCACCTCAACGCCACAGGCTTTCATGACCTGAGAGGCGTCAGGTTCATCCAACAACGCCAAAAGCAGGTGCTCCAGTGTCGCAAGTTCATGTTTGCGCTGATTGGCATGACCAAGTGCGTTGTGAATTGCGGCTTCGAGGGTGCTCGAAAATGAGGGCATCTCCGCGTCCTTCCGGTATGAACCCGCCGGTTTTGGGGAAACCGGCCTGGGGCAAGTCAGGGTAGTGTTACCCCGTACATGTTAAACATCGGTTTTATTCTGACCGCTTCAAGTGCATTTTTGCCAGACAGATCAGGTCTTCTTCAAAATTTTTAGTGATATCCCGACATCTGACCGGATTTTGGGCAGGGCCAAAACAGATTTGGTTGATTGAGGGAAGCTTATCACAGGAGCCATCGGCGGCGTGTGACACACCATATTGACATTCGATCCGAAATTTAAAGACCTGAAAGCCTCCCGCTACAAAATAAAGTTACCCGCTCGAATCCGTTCCCAACGCCAGCGAAGCGCCGTTCAGTTTCCATCGCATAAAAATTACTCTTGTCTTCCTGCTGCAGTAACGGGAAACTTTCCGCCGCCTTAACGAAGGTGCCGGCATGTCCTCCGGCCCCGGGGCGTGCAAAAGTGGAATGCGGGAATGCACCAGGACGTAATAGACCTCCGGAGCTTTTACTACCGCACCAAACTGGGTCGTTCCGCCCAGGTTGCACTGCAGGATGCGCTCCGGACCCTGTGGCCCAATACTAAAGGTATGGTGGTGGTCGGCTTTGGGTTCGCCGTCCCGGTGCTGCGACCTTTTCTAAGGGACTCGCAGCGGGTCCTCGCCTTCATGCCGGACCAGCAGGGTGTGATGCCCTGGCCGCCGGCAATGGATAATGTCACGACTCTTGTACATGAAACCCGCTGGCCCGTTCCGGCGGGTAGTGTTGACCGGCTCGTGGTCGCCCATGGCCTGGAGACATGTGAAAGTCCCCAGGACCTCCTGACGGAAATCTGGCGAGTGCTGTCGCCTGGTGGGCATGTCGTATTCGTCGTGCCCAACCGCTCCGGACTTTGGGCGAGAACCGATGCAACGCCCTTTGGAAACGGCCGTCCCTACAGTTTTGGCCAGTTGGAATCGCTTCTGCGCAAATGCCGGTTTTCCCCGGAACACCACGAGGCGGCACTATACTTTCCACCGTCGCATGGGCGTTTCTGGCAGAAAACCGCCAAGCTGTGGGAGAAAATGGGACGGCGCTACAATCCGCAGATGGTCGCGGGCGCGCTTTTGGTCGAGGCGGCCAAGAACGTTCACCCCGGATCGGCCGAAAACCCGTCCAGGCTTACGGTTCCGGGGCCCCTGGAGGTTTTGGAGGGATTGGCCGGATCCAAGCCGAAACCCCTCCCCGGCAACTCTTTTGCGGTCCATAGGGACGGCTTTGAACGATGATATCGGCCAAGTTGGGCCTCCATGTCCAAACTCGGTCACAGGCGTATTGCCTTGCACCATACCCTCTGCTATCACCGCGCGGAATTTTGGCGATGCCGGGGGTTGGCGTCGTTTTTCCTGTAGGGCCCTCCGCACGTCGATGGGGTGGTCGAAACAAGAATGAGGGGTGTTCGTGTCGAGCTCAGCATCGTTGACTACGGGAGTGGCTGGTCGATATGCCACTGCCCTGTTTGAAATAGCCCGCGAAAACCGGTCTCTCCCCAAACTTGAAGCTGATCTGCAGTCCCTGCAGTCCGTAGTCGCGGAAAGCCCGGAGCTCCGCGAAATGATTTCCTCCCCGATCCTGTCGCGCGCTGAGCAGTCCAGCGCGATTACCGCGATTGCAGGTAAGATGGATCTTGGTCCCGAAATTACAAAGGGCCTGGGCCTGATGGCGGAAAACCGCCGTCTGTTTGTTCTGCCTGGCCTTATCGAGCAGTTGCTCAACCTTATCGCAGATGACCGCGGCGAAGTGACGGCTGAGGTATCCTCCGCAACTCCGCTGACAGACTCGCAGGTGGCCGCGCTGGCCTCGGCCCTCAAGTCGAGCGTTGGCAGCGACATCAAACTTAACGTAAACGTAGACGAGAGCCTGATTGGTGGCCTTGTGGTCAAGGTTGGGTCGAGAATGGTTGACACCTCGATCCGCTCCAAGCTCGCCAATCTCCAGAATTCCATGAAAGAGGTCGGATAATGACGATCCAAGCCGCTGAAATCTCTGCCATCCTGAAGGAGCAGATTAAAAACTTCGGACAGGAAGCAGAGGTCGCTGAAGTCGGCCGCGTGCTGTCGGTTGGTGACGGTATCGCCCGTGTGCACGGGCTCGACAACGTTCAGGCCGGCGAGATGGTCGAATTCCCCGGCGGCATCCGTGGCATGACGCTGAACCTCGAGATCGACAACGTGGGTGTCGTTGTTCTGGGTTCCGACCGCGACATTAAGGAAGGCGACATCGTCAAGCGGACCAGGTCCATCGTGGACGTTCCGGTTGGCCGTGGTCTTCTCGGCCGTGTTGTTGACGCTCTCGGCAACCCTATCGACGGTAAGGGTCCGATCGAAACCGACCAGCGCGCCATCGCAGACAGCAAGGCTCCGGGCATCATCCCCCGTAAGTCCGTGCATGAGCCGATGGCGACCGGCATCAAGGCTATCGACGCCCTGATCCCGATCGGACGTGGCCAGCGCGAGCTGATCATTGGGGACCGCCAGACCGGTAAGACCGCCGTTGCTCTCGACACCATCCTGAACCAGAAGGCTTATAACGAAGCCGCTGGCGATGACGAATCCAAGAAGCTCTACTGCGTTTACGTTGCTGTGGGCCAGAAGCGCTCCACCGTTGCGCAGCTCGTGCGCCGTCTCGAGGAATCCGGTGCGATCGACTATTCCATCGTCGTTGCATCCACCGCATCCGAGCCCGCTCCGATGCAGTACCTCGCACCGTACTCCGCCTGTGCGATGGCTGAATACTTCCGTGACAACGGCATGCACTCGCTGATCATCTATGACGACCTCTCCAAGCAGGCCGTGTCCTACCGTCAGATGTCTTTGCTTCTGCGCCGTCCGCCCGGACGTGAGGCATATCCCGGTGACGTTTTCTACCTCCACTCCCGTCTTCTTGAGCGTTCAGCAAAGATGAACGACGAGCATGGCGCCGGTTCGCTGACGGCTCTGCCGATCATTGAAACCCAGGCCGGAGACGTGTCCGCCTACATTCCGACCAACGTGATTTCGATCACCGACGGTCAGATCTTCCTCGAGAGCGAACTGTTCTACCAGGGTATCCGCCCGGCCGTGAACGTTGGTCTGTCGGTGAGCCGTGTGGGCTCCTCCGCCCAGACCAAGGCCATGAAATCCGTGGCTGGTTCGATTAAGCTGGAACTGGCGCAGTATCGTGAGATGGCGGCCTTCGCCCAGTTTGGTTCCGACCTTGATGCCTCCACCCAGAAACTTCTGAACCGTGGTGCGCGACTTGTCGAACTTCTGAAACAGCCGCAATACGCACCGCTCACCAACGCGGAGCAGGTCATCGTGATATACGCTGGCACCCACGGCTATCTCGACAAACTCGCGGTATCCGACGTGGGCCGGTTCGAGCAGGGTCTGCTCAACCATATCCGCAATAACAACGGCGATCTGTTGACGTCCCTGCGGGACAACGACCAGAAAATTGCCGGCGATATCGAAAAGGAAATCGTCGACGCAATCGACGGATTCGCCAAAACCTTCGCCTGAACTCGATCCGAAATAGGGAGCGCGGCCGATGCCGAGCCTTAAAGACCTAAAAAACCGGATCGAGAGCGTAAAATCGACGCGGAAGATCACCAAGGCCATGCAGATGGTGGCCGCGGCGAAACTGCGTCGAGCCCAGGAATCGGCCGAAAACGCCCGTCCCTATGCGGAACGCATGGAAGCCGTTCTTGGTAATCTCGCATCCGGTGTTGCAAACAGTCCGTCCGCGCCGCGCCTTCTGGCCGGCAACGGCAATTCGCAAACTCATCTTCTCGTTGTTGCCACGTCTGAGCGCGGTCTCTGCGGCGGATTTAACTCATCCATTGTGAAACTGGCCAAAATAAAGGTCGACTCGCTTTTGGCTGAGGGCAAGACCGTCAAAATTCTGACCATTGGTAAAAAGGGCCGGGAACAACTCAAAAGAACGCTTGGAGACAACCTGATCGGCCACGTCGATCTTTCGGACGTCAAACGCGTGGGCTACGGCGACGCAGCTGCAATCGCTCACGACATCATCAACCGCTTCAATGCGGATGAGTTTGATGTCTGTTCGATCTTCTACAGCCGCTTTCAGAACGTGATCACTCAGGTTCCGACCGAACGCCAACTCATTCCAGCCGTCTTTGACAGCGAGGAAAGCGAAGGCGGAAGTCAGTACGAGTATGAGCCTGAAGAGGGCGCAATCCTTGCGGATCTGCTTCCGCGTGGACTTGCAACCCATGTTTTCACGGCATTGCTTGAAAATGGCGCCTCCGAGCAGGGCGCACGGATGAGTGCCATGGACAACGCCACCCGGAACGCGGGTGAGATGATTGACAAGCTGACCATCCAGTACAACCGGTCGCGTCAGGCTGCGATCACGACTGAACTAATTGAGATTATTGCTGGCGCCGAGGCGCTGTAGGAAATACGGAGACCATTGCAATGGCTGACAATGCTGTCGGAACGATCACCCAGGTCATCGGGGCTGTGGTCGACGTTCAGTTCACGGGCGGGGAACTGCCGCAGATTCTGAACGCCCTCGAAACGGACAATAACGGCAAACGCCTGGTTCTTGAGGTTGCCCAGCACCTCGGTGAATCCACGGTGCGTGCAATCGCCATGGACGGAACCGACGGTCTCGTTCGCGGTGGCAGCGTAACCGACACCGGTGGTCCCATCACCGTTCCGGTTGGCGACGCCACGCTCGGCCGCATCCTCAACGTGGTTGGCGACGCTGTTGACGAAAAGCCGGAAGTTGACTCCGAAAGCCGTCGTCCGATCCACGCGGAAGCGCCGGACTTTGACGCGCAGTCGACCGAAACCGAGATCCTTGTGACTGGTATTAAGGTTGTGGACCTGCTGGCCCCCTACTCCAAGGGTGGTAAAATTGGCCTCTTCGGCGGTGCCGGTGTGGGCAAGACGGTTCTCATTCAGGAGCTGATCAACAACATCGCCAAGGTGCACTCCGGTTATTCGGTTTTCGCCGGTGTTGGTGAGCGGACCCGTGAAGGGAACGACCTCTATCACGAATTCATCGAATCCGGCGTTATCGACGCGGACGATCTGACGAAGTCCAAAGTGGCCCTCGTCTACGGTCAGATGAACGAGCCTCCGGGAGCCCGTATGCGCGTGGCTCTTACCGGTCTGACCCTGGCTGAACAGTTCCGAGACCAGTCCGGTACCGACGTTCTGTTCTTCGTGGACAACATCTTCCGCTTTACGCAGGCTGGTTCCGAGGTATCCGCGCTTCTCGGCCGTATCCCGTCCGCTGTGGGCTACCAGCCGACGCTGGCAACCGACATGGGTGCTCTTCAGGAGCGTATTACCTCGACGCGGAACGGTTCGATTACCTCCGTGCAGGCCATTTACGTACCTGCGGACGACCTTACCGACCCCGCGCCAGCGACCTCGTTTGCTCACCTTGATGCGACGACCGTGCTGTCCCGCGCAATCTCCGAGCTTGGTATCTACCCGGCCGTTGATCCGCTGGACTCCACCTCGCGTATCCTCGACCCGCAGGTCGTTGGCGAGGAGCACTATCAGGTTGCCCGTGACGTTCAGGGAATGCTGCAGCGCTACAAGTCGCTTCAGGACATCATCGCCATTCTCGGAATGGACGAACTGTCGGAAGACGACAAACTGGTTGTTGCCCGTGCTCGTAAGATCCAGCGCTTCCTGTCCCAGCCGTTCGACGTTGCTGAGGTGTTCACCGGATCGCCCGGTGTTCAGGTGCCGCTCGAAGTCACGATCGACAGCTTCAAGCGCGTTGTTGCCGGTGAGTTCGACCACCTTCCCGAAGCCGCCTTCTACATGGTCGGTGGCATCGACGAGGTGATTGCAAAAGCTGAGAAAATGGCTGCGGAAGCAGCCTGAGTGGGGCGATAATGGCTGACACAATGCAATTCGATCTGGTGAGCCCGGAGCGCAAGCTTGCGTCGGTCGCGGCATCCCAGGTTCAGATCCCAGGCATGGGCGGTGATCTCACCGCCATGCCAAACCATGCGCCTTTCCTGACAACGCTTCGGCCCGGCATTCTCCGCGTGGTATCCGGCTCGGAGACCTCAGAGTTCGTGGTAACCGGTGGCTTTGCTGAGGTGTCTCCGACCGCAGCGTCGATCCTTGCTGAACAGGCTGTTCCTCGTTCGGAAGTGTCCGCGGAGATGGTCGGCGATCTGTTGTCCAGAGCGGAATCAGAACTGGCGGAAGCAACAGACGAAACCAAAATGGCCGCCGGCCAGAAGGTTCGTGATGTTCTTGCCCTCAAAGGACAGCTGTCGCTCTAATTTCAGCGAACAGACTCAAATAAAAAAATGCCGCCTCAAATGGGCGGCATTTTTTTTGTTTACGGCGCTCTATTCCTTGATCCAAAGATCGATCCGGCCTTCGGGCGCGTTGGGCACCAAGTTTTCATAATTGCGAACCGGAACTGGACCAGTAGGCGCGTCCAAAAACACGCTGATTTTGTCCGCAAGCTCGGTTGCCGTATCCAAATCACCCTCGTGGTAGTAACCCACCCGCGACACGGCGATTGGGAACGAGATATTCTCGACCCGAATATCCTGCATCCCTCCATCCTCAAGGATCTTTACAATTTCCGCCCGTCTCTCTCCACTCAGGTTTGGTCCGACCCTGAGGTGAACCTCGGCCGCATCGGTGGCTACCGTTTGGTTGATGCCGTCCGTTTCGTCGGCGTCCCGCGTCAGTTCCGCAGCGTAGTCCGGTCCTGTCGCACCGGCAATATCGCCGGGACTTGCGGTCTGAACAGGGTCAATAGTGGTTCGTTCAGTTGGATCCGCCAACCTGCTTTGTAGATAAAAAGCACCCGCCACAATTGCAGTCGCAACGACCACGCCACCGAAGACCGCAGTTGTCAGGGACGCACCCTTTGATTGTGTAACGGGTCTTTTGTGAATACCCGGCGGAGCTTTCGGGAGTTCTGCGGGTTTCACCGGAGTTACCCTTTTGGGTTCCTCTGGGAACATGGCATCCGATGGTTCCGGAGCCTCCCTGTAAGCTTCCGTCTCACGGACATCTCCAGCCGATCGCGAGGGTATCTTCACCACCGCGGGTTCATCGGTTTTTGCCGGTTCCTCGTCACGCGACGTGCTGCGCCACGGTCCGGACACCGAACCGGCGCGGATGTTGTCCCGACGACTCCAGTTTTGCGCTTTCCTGTCAGTCACCGGTCACAGGACCTTCGATACGCGTTACCACAATTTCACCATTTAAATCGACTGTTTGCATACTCGCTGAGGTGGCAGACTACCGCAGCGCTTCCTGAATCAGGAAGGACTAATTGCAAATATCGTTAAATTGCCCGTTTTCCAACGGGCGAGGGTGCTGTGTCAGGGTAAGGCGTCCCGCAGGGTTTAGATCGGTGCGGCGTCCTCATTCTCCTCTTCCTCGTCAATCAAACGGTGAAGATGGGAGATAAAGTAACGTGTGTGCGCATTATCCACGGTGCTTTGAGCCGCGGATTTCCAGGCATCATACGCGGTTTTGTAGTTGGGAAAGATGCCTACGATGTCGATTTCGTTTACATCCTTGAACTCGGTTTTGGATGGATCCTTGAGTTCGCCGCCGAAAACGAGGTGAAGGAGATCTGCCATATCGGAACTTCCTGTATCTGCATCATTCCAGGGTTGCACCTGTGGTCCGGATATGGACCAACAGGATACTCCGGAATTAACCGGGAGGGATGTCTGTTTGCAACCGCGTTTCAAACCCATAGCCGTTACCGTAGGGTAAATCCCTCCATTTTTTCGCTGAATTTTCCCTGATGTTAAGTTTTAGGCAAAATCTGTTCACCCACGCGTGACACACAGGTGACGGGAACTCGACTACTGTATTTTCTCGATTGGGAAGGCCAAAGGAAACGATGAACGGTAGCGACACTGCAGGGAAATACACCAACGGTCGCAAGGTGCTTCTGCTCATTGGTGCCGCTGGCCTTGGCGTCGGTATTTGGACCACGACGCTCAGGCGCGACCCATTTGAGGGAGCCCAACTCGATGCGCCGGAAGCCTTGCGCCAGGCGGCGGCTGGAGAAATCACTCTGGTAGACATTCGGACACCAAAAGAGTGGGAGGGCACCGGCATCGGCGTCGGTGCCATTCCATTGGACATGCGCCGCAATGACTTCACGGATCAACTTCTCCGGTTACTGGAGGGAGATCCTGGTCGTCCTGTCGCCCTGATCTGTGCGCGTGGCGTTCGATCGGCTCGCCTGGCTGGTCAACTGACCGACGCAGGCTTTTCGAACATTATCGACGTCCCTGAGGGCATGCTTGGGTCATCCGCCGGACCCGGCTGGATCAGACGCGGACTGGAGGTCGTACGATAACTCCCTTTTGTTGGACCGTGTAACTGTTCCACGAAAAAACCCAACCAACTCCGGAGAGCAGGTGGGGCCGATGTTGAATTCGACTTTTGCCGGCGGATCACTCCGCTGCGATTTTGGAGACCGGCGACGGCTCAAGAATTGACCGCAGCCAAAGCCGCTTCATCCGCGCCATCCGCATGACATCGGGCTCATCGTTTTCTTCCGGTGTGCTCATCTGCATACGGCCCCAGACACGATCGCGCAGGTTGACGCCACTCAAGGCCGAGAGCGGAATTGCCATCAGCAGGCTGCCGCCAATCGGGATGAGCCAAAGCGTCACGACACCATATATCATACCCGCCGTCATCAGTAGGCCAAGGCAGGTTTCAAGCCAATGGAACTTAACCAACGTGCCGAGGGTGTAGCGGCCACCCGCTCTCTGTTGTGGCTGCCACGATTCCTGAACACCGAGCAGTGTCCGCACGACCGCAATGGTCTGCTGCACCATCATCACCGGTGCATAGGCAATCGAAAGGCTGACCTCGGTGATGAAAGACAGGATCATCTGGCCCACACCACCCAGTTGCCGCGGGTGAACGCCCGTCAGCCACAACGAACACACGCCGAGAAACTTGGGCGCCAGCAGCATCCCGTACATAAACAGCAGTATCAGGAAGTTGTTCGGCGTATCCATTTCCGGCCAGTTTGGCACGAGCGGATTTTCCGGGTTAAAATACGTGATCACACTGTTTTCCTGCCCGTTACCCAACAGAGCCCAAAACAGCAGAAGAACAAACCATGCCGGTGACAAAAGGTAGGCCATCGCCCCCTGGAACATGTGAAACCGGGAAACGGCATGGAAACCGGATGACGCCAGGATATTCAGGTGCTGCAGGTTGCCCTGACACCAACGGCGGTCCCGGATGACATAGTCGATCAGAGTGGCCGGGGTTTCCTCGTAACTTCCTGAGATGTGCGGCAGAAAGCGAACGGACCACCCGGCACGCCGGATCAGGCCCGCTTCGACGAAATCATGGCTGAGGATCAGTTTGCTTTTGCTTCGGCGGCCCCATCCGGATTCGATCTTCGGCAATCCGGCACAGGAGGCAAAAACCTCCGTGCGAATGATGGCATTATGCCCCCAGTAATTTCCTTCGCGGTCCGACCACTTCGCCAGACCTTCAGCCAGCAGGCTTCCGTAAACAACGCTCGAAAACTGCTGAATGCGACCAAATAGCGAGTGCGCGCCAAAGAGTTTCGGGAACGACTGGATCAGACCCGCGGACGGATCACAGGAAAGCTCGTTCGTAAGCTCCACAATTGCGTCACCGGTCATGAGGCTGTCGGCATCCAGCACGAGCATGGCGTCGTAATCGCCGCCCCAACGTTCCACCCAGTCGGCAAGATTGCCGACCTTGCGGTCGGTGTTCTCCTCCCGCCGACGGTAGTAAATCGTCGTTCCTCCCGGCAGGCCGGAACGGACTTCCGCCAAGGCACGGCGCTCCTGCTCGGCAATTGCCTCGTCCCTGGTGTCACTCAGTATGAAGAGATCGAACTGATGGCTGTGATCCATGCAATGCAGTTCCTCGACCATTGCGGCCGCGTTACCAAAAACGTCCCACGGGACCTCGTTATACGCCGGGACCAGCAGAGCAACCCGTAGCGGATCGCCTTCCGCTATGGTCGTGCGGTCCTGCTGGACGCGGGAAAAGAGCCGCAGGGTAATTCCAGCCACCACCGTGCTGACCGACAGCGCGATCCAGAAGAACGTCAGAGCAATCAGTGAGATGAGGATGACCTCGAGTGCCCTGAGCCCGCCCGATCCGAACCAGTCGGCGAACGTGGCGATCAGCGCGCCCGTCAACACTACCGCCGGTAGGAAAATCGCCAACCGCCACAGGGTGACGCCCAGGCCCTGTTTCATCTCGGGCGCGCGGGAATCACGGTAGGGGCGGTTCAGCTTTTGGATAGGGCGGGGAAGCGGGCGCTCGGGCGGCATGAGCGGCTGCGTTACGCGGCGCACGTTTTCTTTGTTCGGCAGATCGATTAATACATTCATGTTGCGGTCCATCGATAAAGAAACACCTCTGATACGGTTTCACCCTCAAGCAGCAGCTGTGCGCGCAGCTCAACGGTCTCGGCGTCTCCTGGTTGCAGGGTAAACGCCAGTCGGGGCCCTTTGGTTTCAGGGTTGCGCTGAATTATTGCAGACGACAGCTCGCCCCGGTTGGAACTCAGCCGGACATCGAGCGTCGACAGGTCCTCGGGAATGGCCGAATGCTCCGCGAAATCAATGGCGACGAAATAACCGCCCTCACGCCGGGCACCGATGCGCGTGTTCAGAACCCTGGAAACATCGGGCACATCCCGCGCCTCCTTGCCCCAGTACATCCGGTAATTGAACGAGGTTTCGCTGCCGGCCGGGATGGGTTCGCGCGGTTTCCAGAACGCGACCATGTTGTCGTAAATCTCCCGGTCAGCGGGGATCTCGATCAGACGTACGGCGCCTTCGCCCCAGTCCTCATCGGGCTCAATCCACAGAGACGGGCGCGTGTGGTAATTCGACTCCAGGTCGGCAAAATCCGAGAATCTGCGGCTGCGCTGCATCAGGCCGAAGCCGCGGGGATTCCGGTCGAAAAAATCGCTGATCTGGAGTTTCACCGGATTGGACAGGGGCCGCCAGATTAGTTCTCCCGCCCGATTATGCGCCAATAGACCGTCGGAATCGTGGACGGCCGGGCGGTAGTCATCAAAGCGGCTCCGGTTCGTTTCATCGAACAGGAACATGCTGGTCAGCGGTGCGATCCCAACATTGTCAAGATCGACCCGCGGATAGAGCGTTGAGCGCACATCCATAACGGTGGTGTCGCCAGGTTCGATCATGAACCGGTAGACGCCGGTCAGACTCGGACTGTCCATCAGGGCGTGGACCATCATACGCGAGTCGCCGGGATCTGGTTCCTGAACCCAGAACTTTACGAATTCGGGGAATTCCTCGCCCTCCGGATCACCGGTTCGCAGAGCAAGACCACGCGCCGAAATACCGTAGTTCTGGTGCCTCGCAATGGCACGGAAGTAACTCGCGCCCTGGAACACTGCAAATTCACGGAACTCATCGGGCCCGCCAACCGCACCACGGACGCCAAAGCCCGAGAATCCCAGACTGTCATCCATGGGAAGGTTCGGGACATTCTGGCCCATCGTAAAAAGATCGATGTCGAAATTTACTTTGCGGGCCTGTCCGTCCTTTACGATGCGGATGTCCACCGGCCGCGGGAAGTAGAGACCGGGCGGGTAGAAATCGAGCCGTATGGGTTTGTCGCTTTGCTCCCACAAAGCGCTGCGCGGATCGAACCGGATGCCTTCGTGCTGATCGAAGGTCAGTTCGCGCCAGGCCTCCGGCACGGAGGGGCGGGCTTTCCATTCGGCCGCAGCGAGCGCTCTTGCCTCCGCGTGCAGCAGCTCTTCCGAAAACGGAGTGGGTTCTTCCGAGAAATCGGGCTGGATGGGTGTGGTTTCCACACCCTCCGACGTGTCCTGTGCCCAGGCCGGGACCGGGCTCATCAGTCCAGCCAGCATTGTCAGGAACAGACGTCTGTCCGGGTCAATCATTACGCTTTCCGCCAGGGAACCGCCTTGAACCAGGCCACCAGGTAGGCCACCAGGATAAGCGCGGCAAATCCAATCAGGTTTACAATTGTCATGGTCAGGTTATTGCGCCCGACCACGTCGAGCATCATTCCCAGCACCCGCGACGCGGCCATGCTGAAAACAAAAATGGCGAGGGACTGCTGCCCCACCTTAATAATCACGGCAACCAGCCAACCCCAGATCCGCGACAGGAGGCCTGCGCCCGAGGCGATGAGGTTGCGCCCGCCCACGCCGGCCGCGACCCAGCCGAGATATGCGAGCGACAGGAAATGCACGTAGCGCAGGATCCCTTCGTTGGTCTTGGACCGGAACGGCTCAATGGCGCTGTAGAGCTCTTCCAGCCCCGGGAACTCCCGCCGGATACGGTAGTATGCGATCGGCAGTGAGATAAGCACCACCGCGCCGGCCAGTCCGATCAGCCAGCGGTTCACTGGCGGCGCGGGCAGCCACCCGCGCATGAAGGCGAAACCGGTGAAGAACAGAAGCTGCCAGGCCATCGGATTAAAAAACCATACGCGCAGTGACCATGGCTCTGCCGGGAACTGCAGATACCCCTGATTTGCCACCATCCAGATGCTGACCAGAACGACACCGGTCAACGGCAGGCTCACATGGCTCAGGGCCATCACAAGCGGAAGCATTGCCAGAATCACAAGATACATCGGCAGAATATCAAAAAAATTGGGCACGTAGGTGAGTGTGAACAGCCCAACGAGATTTCCGCGCGGATCGGCAAAAAAATGCTTGAGGTTGAGGGAGCCGACATACTCCTTCTCAAACCAGCCCGAGGCATCGAAAGCCGCTACCATCATGGCGATGAAGAAAAACAGGCAGATATGCGCCCAGTACACCTGCCAGCACCGGTAGGCGACCCGCGCCGTCCCAATAAACCAACCCTTGCGGTCAAAGGTCTTTCCGAAAGCAATGGCCGAGGCCATGCCGGAACAGAAAACAAAAATCTCCGCCGCGTCGGAAAACCCGAACCGGGCCGGGATCCACATGATCAGGTAGTTTCCGGGCGTGTGCGAGATTAAGATAATGAACATGGCCAGACCTCTAAAGAAGTCCAGCCTGGGGTCTCGTATCGCCGCCTGTGGTCCGACTTTCAAAGCGGCTGTCCCTGGTTTCTGTTCGACGCCGACAGGAGCGTTCATTATATTCATTTGTTTTTGTTCATCCGTTCAAGCATGACAGAAACAGTGAGTTCATTCCGCGGGAACCTGGGACTGCATACGCTGCGAAGCGGCCCGGCCTTCGTTGATGAGTGACATGCGCACCGCCGCATATCGATCCTCCCGCCCGGCCCTGAGCGACGTCCGTTCATTCAGAATTTCCTCTGTTTCGTCGAGAAAACCACCGCGAATACCCGCGTCTATGGTGATTCTTTCAAATACGTCACGTTGCGCGTGACTTCCGCCCGCCAATTGCATCGACTTGCGTGCATTTGCAAGATTCAAAAATGCGGTCCGGTAATCGCTCTCGCCAAAGGCTTCCAGCCCGGCTGCCGCCGCGAGCCCAGGATTGGCCATCCGCGCGTCCATATCCGACCCACCGCGTTTCGCGTCCCGGTGCATTCGACCCATGATATCCGTGATGGCGTCCTGCCGACTGCCGCCAATCAGGGCGAGAATGTAGTGCAGGTCCGCGAAAATCAGAGAACCATCGTCGGTTCGCGTTTCGGCAAGATCCGCGAGTTCGTCCCAGCGGTTCCCGACATCAATACCCTCCAGTTCAAGCCTCGACAGCAGCGCGGTTGCATTGGAAATATCCCTGAAATCGTCGGTTTTGTCCTTTCTGATTTCCTGGTCGTAAAGGCCGAAAACCTCATCGATCTGGCCCAGATCCAGGTGCATCAAGGCCTTGTGCCACCAAACATGGTAGCGAAAATTGTTGCAATGACTCCAGGCGGCTTCGCGACCGTTGAGCCACTGAACTCCCGCCTCAGAGTTGCCGGTCATGTCATAAACATGAGCAACCGCATGCAGACCCCAGGCGTCATTCTCCGCGTGCTCCAGTCCGCGCCTTCCGGTTTGTTCCGCAAGAGCGTATTCGCCGCATTCCTCAAGGCTGAAGGCATGGCACCCAAGCAGGTAGCCGTAGCCCGCGTGATCCGCATCGTATGCCGGACGGATTGCTTCGATTGATGCGAGCATCCCCTTTGCATCGCCGAGGATAAAGCGGATCGCATGACTGATTTTCATGGCCAGCGCATCCTGCGGATGATCGGCAAGAATCCGCTCCATGCGCTGAATGGTGCCACTCGGCCGCCCGGCAAGCCAGTCGGCCAGCCCATCAATGTAAGCCATTTCCCGATCCGTGACCGGAGTGTGCGAGGCTGAGTCGCGGGCCGCACCGAGCGCCGCCTCCGCAGTTGGTCTCAACTCGCTCCGTCCAAGCATCAGGTAAAAAAGCCCCTTAACGGCATTGCCGAGGGCAAAACCAGGTTCCGCCGAAAAAGTTCCATCAAGAAATTTTGGAGTGTCCGCTCCATGGGCCAGAAATGCCAGTAATGTTGAGTTCCAGTTGTTCATCGCTTCCGAACTGGCAAGAGTTGTGTTCTGCCCAAAAATATCCTGTTGGCATTTCATGTGTCGGACCCCTAAAAAGCACACGTCCCCGGAAGTGGGGATACTTAGGTATTCGCGCGGATCTACTAAACTATTTCAGCGTGTCACGGTTATTTGAGCCATATCAATCCAATGGCCAAGGGATCACCCATTCACGCTTCCGTTTCGGCGGATAATGGTCGGAAATTGGCCGTTTGACCGTTTAATAATCAATCCCTGTGCATTCAAAAATTGCAGTGAGCGTTATTTGATCATCTTATGGTTGAGGCTAGTCAGCACTTCTTCCGTATCCTGCCCGAATCGAGGCGGCGCCCTTCGATAGGTGACGGGCGTTTTCGAAAGTTTGAGGGGATTGCCGATCAAGCGAATATCCCGGCCCGGGAGTTTTTCGTTTTCCATCAATACGGTGATGTCCCTTGCCTCAACCTGGTCGGAGGCAAAAACCCGTGCCAACGTATTCACCGGACCAACTGGAATTCTGAGCGCTTCCAGATCCCTGATAATCATATCGATGGGTTTCGCGGCCAGTAATGGCTCAATAATTCCGATCAGCTCCTGCCTGTATTTTAGGCGTGCCGGGTTGGTTGCATAATGCGGATGATCGCCAAGCCCGGCCATGCCGAGATATTCGGCAAACCTCCGAAACTGGCTGTCGTTTCCAACCGCGATGATGACGTGACCATCGGCTGCGGCGAAGACCTGGTAGGGGACGATATTGGGATGCCCGTTCCCCCGTCGTGCCGGTTCCTCACCGGATGTCAGATAATTCACGCCCTCATTGATCAGCCACGCAATCTGGCTGTCGACCAGCGACAGATCCACATGCTGGCCCTCACCGGTTCTGTCCCGGTGGCGCAGGGCCGCGAGAATACCCACCGTGGCATACATCCCGCACATGACGTCCGCTATGCCAACACCAACCTTCATCGGCTGGCCATCCGGCTCACCCGTCAGGCTCATGATCCCGCCAAACCCCTGAGCCATCAGGTCATAGCCAGGTTTCGAGGCATTCGGTCCGGTTTGTCCAAACCCCGAGATGGAGCAGTAGACCAGCCCCGGGAAACGCCCGCACATGGTTGCATGGTCCAAGCCGTATTTGGCCAGACCGCCGGGCTTGAAATTCTCAATGACCACATCGGCCTTATCTGCCAGCGCCATCACCGCCGCCTGCCCCTCCGGCGAGGCGATATCCACAGCAACCGATCTTTTGTTTCGGTTGGCGCACATGAAATACGCGCTGAGGTCTGTTGGATTGCCGTCAGCATCCGTCACAAATGGCGGGCCCCAGGACCGGGTGTCGTCGCCGCCGGTGACCGGATTTTCGATCTTGATGACATCCGCGCCGAGATCGCCCAGAAGCTGGGTGCAGGTCGGTCCCGCCAAAATCCGCGACAGGTCGAGTACCGTAATCCCCTCAAGCGCACCCATCATACCTGTCCCTCAAATCCGTCCGTCATAACCCTTCCGGTCAACTACCGCTGCAATAACCGAGAACCGGTTGCTTTCCAAGGACTTCGAGAGCGCCCTGCGCAGTTCACCGCGGTCATGCACGGTATAGCCGTCTCCGCCCATCGCCTGTCCCATGGCCGCGAAATTATTTGTGCCGAAATCCACACCCGCATTTGTCAGCTGTCTCTGCCGCTGTTTCAGTTCGATCAGCGCGAGGCTTGCGTCACCAAATACCACAAAGATCACGTTCAGTCCCAGTTCCGCCGCCGTGGTCATTTCGCCGAGCACCATCAGCGTCCCCGCATCGCCGGCGAAACATACGACCGGCTTTTCCGGCTCCGCGATCTTCGCGCCAATCGCGAGCGGCACCGCACATCCCATCGTGCAAAGCCCGCTCGACTGCAGCAGCTGCGCCGGTTCACGGCAGGTCCACATCTGCGAGAGAAGTATCCGGTGCGCCCCGGAATCCACGGTTGCAATTGTCTCGGGCGGCAAAACCGCACGGCACTCCGCAATGACGCCAGCCGGCCCCCAGCTGTCATCCACCGGGAAGGCCTCCGCCAACTGACTTTTAACGGTCGCAATGCGTCCGTCCACCCAGGTCTCCCGCGGCGGTACGTCTTGGCCCAACGCACGCAGCGTCGCGCCCGTGTCCGCCACGAAGCTCACCGTCGCCTGATGCATGTAGTGATCGTTTGCCACCGCCGAGATGTCGATCACGTTGACGGTTTCCGGATCCCAGACCTCCCGCCACCCCGTCCGCATCTCAATCGGGTCATAACCCGCACAGATCACCAGGTCGGCGTCACGCACCAGGGGCAGGATCACACCATCTGCCCGTGGCGAAAGCCCCGCTCCCCCGAGGCACAGCGGATGCGTTTCATCCACGAGACCTTTGGCCTTGTAGGTCGTGACAAACGGGATACCGAAACGTTCCGCAAATTCCCGAATGTCACCGCCCGCGCGGTCCCTGAGCGCATCAAGGCCCACGACCATCACGGGCCGTTCGGCCTCTCCAATCCATGTGCGGGCCTGCTCAAGCACCCCGTCACCAACCGGAACCGTCGGTGCGGCCACGGCTCTCCGCCGTTTTCGATCCATCCGCGATGGCGCATCCGCCACTGAAATGGGCACGTCCACATGCACCGGGCCGGCCCGTCTTTCCTGCGCGACGCTCACCGCGCGATCCGCGATGTTATCCGCTCCATTCGCTGTCAGCCGCCAGGTTTTCTTCACAACCGGCTCGAATACCGCGCGATGGTCGAGGACCTGGTGGGTATAGGTCAGCGCCTCATCCTCATCGACGCATCCGGTCAGAATGATGAGCGGCACGCGATCCTGTTCGGCATTGGCAGCCACATTCACACAGTTCAGCGCCCCCGGACCCACCGTCGCCACCAAAATCCCTGGCGCTCCTGTCCGGTGCCAGACCCCCTCGGCCATGAAGCCCGCGCTGTTTTCGTGCTTCGCGAGAATGAAACGTATTCCGGCTTTTTCGAGAGCATCCACCAGCGTCAAGACCTCGCCACCGGGCATTCCAAAGGCAAACCGGCATCCGGCCTCATAGAGCCTCGCCGCCAGCACATCCGCCGCTCTGGGTGTTCCGTCAGCCATCAGCCATGTTCCCCGATACTCATTCAAACCGCTTTTGATGTGTTCAGTTCACCAAACCTCGCGCAAGCACAAATCAACAGTTTGTATGGAGGCAAGCACAGGGGGCGGGCCTCGCGCTGTATGAACGGTCAGTTCGCGGTCCGGATTTTGTGTTCAGCTTCGCAAAATGCTGGTCTAACATGAGGCCAAACCAATTAATCCGTCTACGGCGGTGTCCGTAGGTGACAGGGAGGGAATTTGAAATGACCAATGGCACAGACACAGTCACCCCCCATATCGACCTTACGCGTTATGAGGAGATGTACGCGGCGTCGGTTTCGGATCCTGAGGGGTTCTGGCGGGAGCACGGGCAGCGGGTTGACTGGATCCGGCCCTATACGAAGGTGAAGAACACCTCGTTTGAGCCCGGCAATGTGAGCATCAAATGGTATGAGGATGGCACGCTGAACGTGGCGGCCAACTGCATCGACCGGCACCTGGCGACGCGGGGCGACCAGACGGCGATCCTGTTTGAGCCGGATGACCCGAAGGACCCGGCGCTGCACATCACCTACCGTCAGCTGCATGACAGCGTCTGCCGCATGGCGAATGTCCTGAAGGACCTCGGTGTGGGCAAGGGCGACCGGGTGGTGCTGTATCTCCCGATGATCCCGGAGGCGGCTTACGCAATGCTCGCCTGTGCGCGGATCGGCGCCATTCACTCGATCGTTTTCGCGGGCTTCTCGCCGGACGCGCTGGCCGCGCGGATCAACGGCTCCGAGGCCAAGGTGGTGATCACGGCGGATCACGCGCCGCGGGGCGGGCGGGTCACCCACCTCAAATCCAATACCGATGAGGCGCTGCTGCACTGCTCCGACAGGGTGAAGTGCCTGGTGGTCAAGCATACCGGCGCCCAGACCACCTGGATCGCCGACCGGGATGTGGACTGCAACGCGCTGATGGCCGAGGCCTCGAACGAATGCGCGCCGGAGGAGATGAATGCGGAGGATCCGCTGTTCATTCTCTACACCTCCGGCTCCACCGGCCAGCCCAAGGGCGTGGTGCACAGCTCCGGCGGCTATCTGGTTTACGCCTCGATGACCCATGAGATCGTGTTCGACTACCACGAGGGCGACGTGTTCTGGTGCACGGCCGATGTGGGCTGGGTCACGGGGCACAGCTACATCGTCTACGGGCCGCTCGCCAACGGCGCCACGACCGTGATGTTCGAGGGCGTGCCGACATTCCCCGACGCCTCGCGCTTCTGGCAGGTCTGCGAGAAGCATGGGGTCAACCAGTTCTACACCGCGCCGACGGCCATTCGCGCTTTGATGGCGCAGGGCACGGAGTTTGTGGAGAAATGTGACCTTTCCGCCCTGCGCACGCTTGGTACGGTGGGCGAGCCGATCAACCCGGAGGCCTGGAACTGGTACAACGACGTGGTGGGCAAGGGGAACTGCCCCATCGTCGACACCTGGTGGCAGACGGAAACCGGCGGGCATCTGCTGACCCCGCTGCCGGGCGCGCACACACCCAAGCCCGGTTCCGCGATGAAGCCGTTTTTCGGGGTGCAGCCGGTGGTGCTGGAGCCCACATCGGGCGAGGAGATCACGGAGGTGCCGTGCGAGGGTGTGCTGTGCCTCAAGGACAGCTGGCCCGCGCAGATGCGCACGGTCTGGGGCGACCACGAGCGGTTCGAGAAGACCTATTTCTCGGACTACAAGGGGTATTACTTCGCCGGGGACGGATGCAAACGGGATGAGGACGGGGATTTCTGGATCACGGGCCGCGTCGACGACGTGATCAACGTCTCCGGTCACCGCATGGGCACGGCCGAGATCGAGAGCGCGCTGGTGGCGCATGTAAAGGTGGCCGAGGCCGCCGTGGTGGGCTACCCGCATGACATCAAGGGGCAGGGCATCTACGCCTATGTCACGCTGATGGATGGCGAGGAATACACCGAGGAACTGCGCAAGGAGTTGCGCCAGTGGGTGCGCACGGAGATCGGGCCGATTGCGAGCCCTGATCTGATCCAGTGGGCACCGGGCCTGCCGAAGACCCGCTCGGGCAAGATCATGCGCCGCATCCTGCGCAAGATCGCCGA
>NZ_JBNAFV010000018.1:0-89638 GCF_049800875.1 Amaricoccus tamworthensis
GGCAACTGTATCGTTTGAGCGTGGTGTCAGGTGGCGGGCTGCCAGGGTTTCTGGTCGCGCAGGACGGCGTTGGCGATGGTGAGCAGCTTTCGGGCGACGGCCACGGCGATCACCTTGCCCGGCTTTCCCTTCGCGCGCAGGCGTTCCACGAAAGCCGGGCAAAGCCTGCGGTGGCTCATGGCGCTGACCGCTGCCATGTAGAGCCCGCGCCGGATCTGTCGCCTGCCGTCGCCGGTGAACCGTTGTCCACGCCAGCGTCCACTTTCCCGCGCCCGTGGTGCGAGGCCTCCCAGTGAGGCGACCGTGTGGCGGTCGAGCGTGCCCAGCTCGGGCATGTGCGACAGGAGCGTGACGGAGGTCACCCGCGCGATGCCGGGCACGGTCTCGAGCAGGTCGAGCTGCCTCGCAAGACGCGGGTGTGCGGCGACGAAGGCGTCGATGGCGGCCTCGATTTTGCGAATGCGACGGGCGATCGCCCTGAGAGAGGCCGTGATGTCGGCGCGGATCGCGGCGGTGGAGGCTTTGGCAAGCCGGTTTCTTTCCTGCGTTTCCATGCGTTTGAGCTGGTCCCTGCGTCCGGAGAGCTCCGCCAGTTCCGCCCGTTCGGGCAGGAAAACCGGAGAGGGCCCAAACGCGCGTTCCGCCCCCATCCGCGCCAGCATGCGGGCGTCAACACGGTCGGTTTTTGGGAGGTTGAGCGAGCGGGCGAAGTGCCAGGCGTGCAGCGGGTTGACCCTGTGGAAGGGAATTCCCGCCCCCAGGGCGGAGCGCAGCAGAAGCCCGTCGCAGCCGCTCGTGGCCTCGAAGACCACCATGTCTCCGCGGTCGAGTTCCGACAGAAAGCGTTTCACCCCTGCCGGGGTGTTCGCACGGCGGATGTTGCCGCGGCGCGGGTCGAAAATGTCGAGCCAGTCCTTCGAAAGGTCGACGCCAACAAAGATCCGTGTCATCCTGGGTTCCTGTCCATGTCTTCGTGCTCATGCGGCACATGCAACTGTTCAGGCTGGTCAGACCAACCGGCGGCGGCCCAATCCCATGGCCGGGGTCAATCCCCCCAGGCCGACGCACGGGCTCGCCGCCGGTCCCAGGCATACCACATTCACGATAGACAGGGCCGACGCATGTTTGGAGTTGGCGCCTGGATCGCAGCGACGAGGTACAGGACGCCATGAAATTGCGTCGCACGGGTGTGTGGGGCGTCGTCCCCCGGACCGCCGCAGGCACGGCTTGTCGCGAAGGGCCGTGCGTTTGGTGAATGGTTTGGTTTTCGCCGGTGAATTCGTGGATTCTGCGCTGATGAGTGGACGGCGCGACCCCCGGCACGGAACAGAGGGGTGAAACCCCGCCGTGCCTGCGTCGGTCCGGCCCATTGGGCCGACGCATTGTTGGGGTTGGCTCTTCGTTCGCCGCGACGAGGTACAGGACGCCATAAAATTGCGTCGCTCAGTCGATTGGGGCGTCGGCCCCCGGACCGACGCAGGCTCGGCTTGTCGCGGATGGCCGGGGGTCAGGCGGCCTGTTTTGCGGCGAGGGCCTCGGCGGCGGCGGTCAGATCCGCGAGGGTTTTCGGCTCGGTGATGCTGCCGGTTTCCGCGTCGTAGACGTCGTGGAAATTGGCGACGGACACGGCGGCCCGCAGGTCCACGCCGAAGAACGGGGCTGAGCCCTTGGCGGCGGCCAGAACGCTGCCCGCGCCGCCGGGTCCGGGGGAGGTCGAGAGGTAGACCGTGGGTTTGCCCTGGTAGACCTTCTGGTCAATGCGGCTCGCCCAGTCAAAGAGGTTTTTGTAGGCGGCGGAATAGGAGCCGTTATGCTCGGCGAAGGACACGATCACGGCATCCGCGGAGCCGATTTTGTCGAAGAAATCGCGCGCGGCCTGGGGCTGGCCGATTTCTTTCTCCAGATCGGTGCTGAACAGGGGCAGGTCGATTTTGTCCAGTTCCAGCACCTCGATCTCGCCATTCGGGACGAGGGTTGCGGTGAAGCTCGCAAGAGCCTTGTTGATGGAGTTTTTGGTGTTGCTTGCACCGAAAGCCAGAATTTTCATGGATGGTCTCCGTATCTTATGTGCTGCGTTGTTCCGGGCCGGGGGGGTCTGTGACGATGGATCGCCGGCTGTGTCTGGAAGATATTTAGGGCGGATGGCGAGCAATTGATAATATCGAGTTTTCATAATAACGATCTATTCTGTAGATCATGATGGAGGCGTGGCCGATGACCCTGGAACAGCTGGTCGCATTGAACGCGATTGTGGAGCAGGGCACGTTTCGGGCGGCGGCGGATCATCTGAACAAGGCGCAGTCCGCGGTCAGCCACGCGATCCGAAAACTTGAGGATGAGGTCGGGTTTGAGCTGCTGTCGCGGGAGGCGTACCGGCCCACGCTGACGGAGCGGGGGCAGGTGTTTTACCGGCACGCCACGCGGGTATTGCAGCGGATGCGGGAGCTGCGGTCGATCACGGCCACCCTGCGAACGGAGCAGGAGGCGGAGGTGGCGCTGTCAGTGACGGCGACCTATCCGCTGACCCCCGTGCTGTCGCTGGTCAGCGAGATGACGGCGCGGTTTCAGGCCACGCATATTAAAATGTCCCGCGAGAACATGGGCGGGTCTCTGGAGAAACTGCTGGACGGAGATGTGGAGGTGGCGATCTCCACGCTGGATGGCGTGCCGCTCGACCGGGTTGAATTTGTCCCGGTGTTGCCTGTGATGATGATCCCGGTGAGCCATCCGGATTTTGTGCCGGCGCGGGACGACCGGATGAAGACGGACGCCGAGATGCAGACGCATATCCAGGTGGTGGTTGCGGACAGCGCTCGCGGCGACAGGCAGGACCGGGGGATCGTGCCTGGGGGGCTGCGCTGGACGGTGTCGGATTTCGCCACCAAAAAGGAGATCCTGCTGGCCAATATGGGCTGGGGCGGGATGCCGGAACATATGATCCGCCAGGAGCTGGAGGCCGGAACCCTGGTGCCGCTGCGCGCGGAAGGGTATCCGCCGACACAGATTCTGCACTATGCGATGCGGCGGCGGGACGTGACCCACGGCACGGTCGCCCAGGCCATCTGGGACCGGTTCAGGCAGGCCGGGGATGCGGCAGGCTGACGCGGGGTGATTGCTGTTTTCATTCCTGGCAGTTGCGACGATTTTGGAGATCCGGAAACAGTCCTCAAAAAAGGATCAGCGATGCCCCGATTTTGTGAACTCAGTGGAGGCGTGGCGCTTGCCGCGTTTCTGACGTCATCCGCCCTGGCCCAGGGTCACGACGGTCCACCGCCAGGGGATGGAGGGCCGCCGCCGATGTCGGAGGAGGATCAGGCGCTGAGCGAGGCGCTTCAGGCGCGGATGGGTGATACCAGCACGCTGATGGAGAGCGTACCGATCCCTGAGAGCGCGGCCGAATGCGGGGATGCGCCGGGGTATGACCGGATGCTGTGCCTGATTGACCTGCTGAAGGCGGATGTATCGGACGACATCCTTGAAAATCTGCAACTGGAGTATTCGCGCACGGAGGCGGAGTACTGGAGCAACCTGCCCGCGGGGGCCTTTCCGAAACGGCCGGGTGTTTTGCTGGGGGAGCTGAACATCAAACAGCGCGGGCTTGTCAAAGCGATTATGGCGGAAGCGAGCAGCCGCGATGTGGATGAGGGGTTTGACGAGATGGTCCAGACCCTGAACGCGGATGACTACATCAACACGGCCAGCACGGACTACAAGGCCGGGTATTCGTCGTACAACACCAAGTTCGCATTCCTCGGCACGCCGGGTCCGACCGGCACCTGGGAGCTGTATTACGGCGGGCACCATATGGCGTTTGCCAATACCTATGTGGATGGCAAACTGGCCGGGGCGACGCCGTCGTTCCGGGGTGTCGAACCCTTTCCGTATTTCGAGATGAATGGCCGGGTGAACCAGCCGCTGACGCAGGAGCGCGATGCGTTTGCCACGCTGCTCAGTGCCCTGTCGGAGGAGCAGCGGGAGGTGGCCCAACTGGAAGGTACCTATCGGGACATCCTGGCGGGACCGCAGGCGGATGATGCGATCCCTGACGCGTATGAAGGTCTGCCGGTTTCGGACCTGGAAGGGGGCCAGACCGATCTGCTGGTCGCGGCGATTGAGACCTATGTGGGGGACATCTCCGGGGCGGAGGCGGCGGCCTATATGGAGAAATATGTGGCCGAGCTGCCCGACACGTATCTGGGCTATTCCGGTACGCCGCAGATGAGCGCGGAGGATGATTACGTCCGGGTGCACGGGCCGTCGCTCTGGATCGAGTTTTCGCTTCAGTCGAACAAGTCCACCGACAAGGTGGGCAACCATCCGCATTCGGTCTGGCGTGACCGGACCGACGATTACGGCGGTCAGACGGAATGAGGCAGGGATTTCCCTGGCGACCGGTCCTGCTCGCGCTCGCGGTGCTGGTGGGGAGTGCCGGGGGTGTTCTGGCCCATGCGCTGCCGGGGAGTGTGCTCCTACTGCGCCAGCAGGAGGACGGCTTGCGGCTTACGATCCGGTTTCCGCTGGAGGATCTGGTGATTGCCGCGCCGGAGCTTGCCGTGCTGGAGGAGGTGACGCCGGGTGATCCGTTGCCGCAGGAGATGGCGGAACGCTTTGGCGGGTATCTTCTGGAACACATGGAACTAACCGGGGCGGATGGGGTGCTGCCCCTGACGCTCGCCGGTGCGATGGTTCAGCCTGCATATCACGATCATTTGGGGCATTTTTTGCTGGTTGTCAGTGAGTGGAACGTGGCGGGAGGCGCGGGCGGTAATGCGCACCTCGTTCTGAACTATGACGCGGTGATGCATGAGGTGCGCAGTCACCGGGCCACGGTGCAATGGATTGCCCGGGATGGTGAGACCCGTCCGGTTGCGGAGTTCGGGTACCATGGCGCCGACGGGGGCGTTCGCCTCAATCTGAGCGGGTTTTAGATCCCGATCGCCTGGCCGATCTCGAGACCCCGGCCCGTGGCCTGGTAGAGGGGGCGGGGCGGGTGCCCGGCCGGGTCGATATGGCGGGTGAGCCAGTTGCTGCCCTGGAGGTTTTTGAGCGACTGCGACAGGGCGCGGTCGGTGATGGGCGGCAGGTCGCGGCGCAGGGTGGAGAACTGGCGCGGTTCGCGGCTGAGGGCGAGAACCGGGACGGTCCAGGAGCGGCGGATCAGGCAGCGTTCGGTCTCATCCGGGGTGAGGCGGATTATTTTGCGGGCGATGGCGGCCATGGCCTCGCCCTTCGCGGTCAGGCGGAATTCGGGACGCAGGGGATGGCCATGGCCGGGATTGCGTTCGAGCAGGCCCAGGTCAATCAGATGATGCAGGCTTTGGGACAGGGCGGTGCGGCCCGCGCCGGTGGCCGTGAGCAGCGCGGCCTGGCGGCCGGGTATGCCCTCGTGCAGATGGGCCAGAATGTCGAGGGACCAGGCGCGGGAGGTCAGCTTGACAAGTGTGTTTGTGTCCATAAAGTATAGTATATATATTTTCTGGTCAAAGGACAGTGCAAATGCCGACCGTGACACTTGATAACACCATTACCCTCGCAATCTCCGTCCGTGACCGTCACGCAAGCGCAGCGTGGTATGGCGAGCATCTGGGCTTTGAGCTGCTGTATCATGGCGACGAGGTCGGCTGGAGCGAGCTGAAAACCAAAACCGACGGCGTGACCCTGGGGCTTGGTGAACATGAGGAACCGGCGCCGGGCAATTCGGTGCCGGTGTTTGGGGTTGCCGATATTGATGCGGCACGGTCCGGCCTGGAGGCGGCGGGTGTGCGGTTTGACGGCGACACGATGGAGATCGAGGGCATGGTGAAACTCGCCACGTTCTACGATCCGGACAACAATGCGCTGATGCTGGCGCAGAACCTGACCGGCTGAGGGAGGGGGCTCAACGGTCTTTCCAACCTGACCGGTCCTGTGGTTTGATCTGCGGGACTGTTGGGAGGAAAAGTCATGAGCCGTACCGCCGTTCTTCTTGCCGCGTTGATGTTGCCTGTCGCGGCGTCGGGTCAGGAGAGGTCGAATTCGATCCTGGTGCTGGACGGCTCGGGGTCGATGTGGGGGCAGATCGACGGGGTGAACAAGATCGTCATTGCCCGCGAGGTGGTGGCGGATCTGCTGGCGGATTTTCCCGATGACAGGAACCTGGGCCTGACGGTGTACGGGCACCGGACCGAGGGTGACTGTTCCGACATTCAGACCATTGTGGAGCCGGGGCCGGATACCGCGCAGTCGATCATCGACGCGGTCAACGGGATCAATCCACGCGGCAGGACGCCGATGACCGATGCGGTGGCGGCCGCGGCGGAGGTGCTGGGCTACACGGAAAATCCGGCGAGCGTCATTCTGGTCTCGGACGGGATCGAGACCTGCAACCCGGACCCCTGTGCCGCGGCGCGGGCGCTGGAGGAGGCCGGGGCGGATTTCACGGTGCATGTGGTGGGCTTCGATGTCACGGATGAGGAGGCCATTGGTCAGTTGCAGTGCCTGGCGGAGGAAACCGGGGGAGCGTTTCTGTCGGCGTCGAACGCGGATGAGTTGACGGCGGCCTTGACGGAAGTAGCGGTGAACGTGCCGGAACCGGAGCCTGAGCCGGAACTGACGCCGGTGACGTTCATGGCGACGATTGGCGAGGACGGTCCCCGCATCACGGAGGGTCTGTCGTGGTCGGTGACGCCGCCGCCGGATGGCGAGGTGAGTGCGTTTGGGGAGAGTACCCTGAATTTTGATCTGGAGGCCGGGGCGTATACGGCTGCCGCCACATGGGCGGAAACCGGACAGGTGGTGACGGAGGACATCTCGGTTCTGGGGTCGGCGTCGCGCGTGGTGGCGTTGGTGTTTGATGCGTCGATGCCGACCGCGACGCTGATCGCGCCGGAGACGGCGGTGGCGGGGTCGACGCTGGAGATCGCCTGGGAGGGACCGGGTGAGGAAGGCGATGCCATTGTCTCCGGCAATCCGGGGCGGGGAACGTATAAAACCCGCATCAACCTGGAAGGCTCCGCGCCCGCGCGTCTGCGCGTGCCGTCGCAGGCTGGGGAATATGAGCTGCGCTATCTCGCCGCGAATGGTGAGGTGCTGCCGGAGACGCGGATGCTGACGGTAACACCGGCGGAGGCGACGCTGGTTGCGCCCGATACGGCGATTGCTGGCGATACGGTTGAGGTGGCCTGGGAAGGTCCGGATTACCGGCCCGACTATATTGCGGTCTCCGAGCCGGGGGAGCCCACGCATATCAACTACGCCCTGACGCGGGAGGGCAGCCCGCTCGACCTGGTGATGCCTGTCGAGCCGGGGTCGTATGAGCTGCGTTACGTCATGCAGCAGGACCGGGAAGTGATCGCGACGCGGCCCATTGAGGTGACGGATGTGCCCGCGACGCTCACCGCGCCGGAGACCGCAGTGGCGGGATCAACGGTTGAGGTCGCCTGGGACGGGCCGGACTATCAGAACGATTTTCTGACGGTGAACCTTATCGGTGACGACCGGTCGATCAACTATGCCTATACCCGCGACGGGCAACCGGCGGATCTGTTGATGCCGCCGGAGCCGGGGGAGTATGAAATCAGCTATGTGGTCGATCAGGACCGCAGGGTTCTGGCGACCGTGCCGATCACGGTGACACCGGTTGAGGCGCGGCTCGTGGTGCCTGCGGAAGCCTCGGTGGGCTCGGATATCGAGGTGGCGTGGGAGGGGCCGGATTACGCGAATGACTATATCGCGGTCTCGGTGCCGGATGACGACGGCTATGAGGGCTACACCTATACCCGGGAGGGGACGCCGCTCGATCTGACGCTGCCAACGGAGCCGGGAACCTATGAGGTGCGCTACGTTCTGGGTCAGGACCGGGTGGTGATCGCGCGGGAGGTGATTGAGCTGACAGATGTGTCGGCCCGCCTGACCGCACCGGCGGAAGCGGTGGCCGGGTCGGATATTGAGGTCGCCTGGGAAGGGCCGGATTACAGGAACGACTATATCGGTGTCTCGGTGCCGGATGGGGACGGGTATGAGGCCTACACCTATACACGTGAGGGATCGCCGCTCGACCTGACCCTGCCGACGGAGTCGGGGGAGTATGAGCTGCGCTACTATGTCGGGCAGGACCGGACGGTTCTGGCGGCGGTGCCGATCACGGTGACGGAGGTGGGCGCAGACCTGGAGGCCCCGGCGACGGCGGTGGCGGGCGCGGATGTTTCGGTGACCTGGACCGGGCCGGACTATCAGAACGATTTCATCTCGGTGGCCCGTCCGGATGAGGACCGCTACGTCAACTACACCTATACCCGCGAGGGATCGCCGCTTGATCTGCAGATGCCGTCGGAGTCGGGTGAGTATGAACTGCGCTACCAGATCGGGCAGGGGAGTGAGGTGCTGGCCTCCGTGCCGATCACGGTTGAGGAGGTGGAGGCCACACTCACCGTGCCGTCCGCCGCAAATGTCGGTGAGACGCTCGAGGTCGCCTGGACCGGACCGGATTACGGGAACGACTATATTGGCGTGGCGGAGCCGGATGAGGACCGGTACGTGAACTATACCTACACCAGGGAGGGCGCGCCGCTTGAACTTCTGATGCCGTCCGAGCCTGGCAGCTATGAGGTGCGGTATTACATGAACCAGGACAGCCGGATCCTGTCGCGGGTGACGGTGGAGGTCGCGGATGTGACTGTCAGCCTGACCGCGCCCGACACGGCGGTTGCGGGCAGTGAGATCGAGGTCGGGCATGACGGGCCGGAATACCACAACGACTACCTGTCCATCGCCCCGGTCGGGGCGGAGAAATACGTCACCTATGTCTATGTGGGCCGGGACGACCCGCCGCGGATCGATGTGCCGGAGGAACCGGGCGAATATGAAATCCGCTATGTGATGAACCAGGACAGGCGGGTTTTGGGGGCCGTGCCGTTGACCGTGACGGCGGAATAGGGTCGAGGGGTTGTGAAGCGGTGTCCCCTCGCGCTCACTGGATTTTTTCGTGGCGGGGCACCATGTAGGGCGAAACAACCACGGTGGGAGAGAGCACATGAAATACACCAAATCCGAGGAAGCCATCGCCCGCCTGTCGCGTGAGCAGTACCGGGTGACCCAGCAGAATGGCACGGAGCGGCCCTATACCGGGGAATACGACGAACATTTTGAGCCGGGCATTTACGTGGATATCGTCTCGGGCGAGCCCCTCTTCGCGTCGGCGTCGAAGTTCCATTCGGGCTGCGGCTGGCCGTCGTTTTCGAAGCCGATTGTCCATGAGAATGTGACGGAGCTGCGCGACGCGTCGCTGGGGATGGTCCGCACGGAAGTTCGCTCGACACATGGAGACAGCCATCTGGGACATGTTTTCAACGACGGACCCGCCGAGATGGGCGGGCTGCGCTACTGCATTAATTCGGCGTCCTTACGCTTTGTTCCGAAAGAGGAAATGGAGTCTGAGGGCTATGGGGAATATCTTGATCAGGTGGAGGAACGGGCATGACTGAGCGCGCTGTACTGGCGGGGGGCTGCTTCTGGGGAATGCAGGATCTGATCCGCAAACTGCCCGGAGTTGAGGGAACCCGCGTGGGCTATACCGGGGGGGACGTGCCGAACGCGACCTACCGCAATCACGGTACCCATGCGGAAGGTATCGAGATCATGTTCGATCCCGACCGCATCAGCTACCGGGAAATTCTGGAATTCTTCTTCCAGATTCATGATCCGACCACCGTGAACCGGCAGGGCAACGATGTGGGCATGAGCTACCGCTCGGGCATCTACTACGTGGATGCGGAGCAGAAGCGCATCGCCGAGGATACGATTGCCGATGTGGACGCGTCCGGAATCTGGCCCGGACGGGTGGTGACCGAGGTGAAGCCGGTCGGTGATTTCTGGGAAGCGGAACCGGAGCATCAGGATTATCTGGAGCGGATACCCAACGGATATACCTGCCATTTTCCGCGTCCGGACTGGGTTTTGCCGAAACGCAGTGCAGCCGAGTAGACCCCGGCGCACATTCCGGTATTCTGGCGTCATGAGGGATCATGGCGCCATTTTGTTTTTGAATGGTGGAGAAAGGCGGACCAATGGGTGAGCCGACATTCAGGTTTGACAACAGCTATGCCCGGTCGCTCGAAGGCTTCTTCGTGCCGTGGAAGGGCGACGAGGTGCCAGCGCCGAAGATATTGCGGCTGAACCGGGATCTGGCCGGGGAACTGGGCCTGGATGCCGATGCGCTCGACAGTGCGGCCGGGGCGGCGATCCTCGCCGGTGCCGTGCAGCCCGATGGGGCGGCCCCGCTGGCAATGGCCTATGCGGGGCATCAGTTCGGGGGGTTCTCGCCGCAGCTTGGCGACGGCCGGGCGCTTCTGATCGGGGAGGTGTTCGATGCGGAGGGCCAGCGGCGCGACATCCACCTCAAGGGCTCGGGGCGGACGCCGTTTTCCCGTGGCGGTGACGGCAAGGCGGTCCTGGGACCGGTGCTGCGCGAATACCTGATCGGGGAGGCGATGCACGGGCTTGGCATTCCGACCACACGCGCGCTGGCGGCGGTCACGACCGGTGAGGACATCATGCGCGAAGGGCCTAAGCCCGGTGCGGTTCTGGCACGGGTGGCGTCCTCGCATCTGCGGGTGGGCACGTTCCAGTTCTTCGCGGCACGGCGCGAAACGGACAAAATCCGGCAACTGGCGGATTATGCGATTGAACGGCATTACCCCGAGTTGGCGGGGCAGAGCGACCGTTACATCCTGCTGCTCCGCCAGGTGCGGGACCGGCAGGCGGCGCTGATCGCGAAGTGGATGCAGGTGGGGTTTGTCCATGGCGTGATGAACACCGACAACATGACGATTTCGGGCGAGACGATTGACTACGGGCCGTGCGCCTTTATGGACGCGTTTGACCCGAAGGCGGTGTTTTCCTCGATCGACCAGTTCGGGCGCTATGCCTATGGCAATCAGCCGACGATTGCGCAGTGGAACCTGGCGCGGTTTGCCGAGGCGATTTTGGACCTGATCGACGCCGACGACCCGGATGATGCCGTGCGCCAGGCGACGGAGGAAATCAACGGCTTCCCGGCGGTGTACCAGGAGGAATGGCTGGGCGGTATGCGGGCCAAGCTGGGGCTCGGTGCGGCGCGGGACGGGGATCTGGAACTGGTCAACGACCTGCTGGCTCTGATGGCCGACAATGATGTGGATTTCACGCTGTTTTTCAGGTCACTAAGCCGGGTTTCTCAGACGGGAACCGAAGCTGTGGACATCGGCGTGCCCAATGTCGGTGCGGAGTTTGCGCCCTGGTTCGAGCGGTATCGCGACCGGTTGCGTGCCGGGGATATGGACGACGGGTCGCGGGCGGCTGCGATGAATGCGGTCAATCCGGTCTACATCCCGCGCAACCACCTGGTGGAGGGCGCGTTGCAGGCGGCGGAAAACGGGGATATGGCTCCTTTTGACCGCCTGTTGGATGCCCTGTCCGATCCTTACCGGGAGCGGGAGGGGTTCAGCGATCTGGCGGGGCCGGCGCCGGACGGCTTCGGGCCTTATGTGACATTCTGCGGAACGTGACGGGAGCAGGGATATGGTGACCACGGGACTGACAATTGCAATCCTCGTGGCATTCATTCTCTATTCGGCGTTCAGCAAACGCATCGGGCACGGGTTTCTGACCCTGCCCATTCTCTTCACCCTGTTTGGTTTTTTCCTGTCCCGGCCGCTCAATGACCTGCCGGAACAGGTTCTGGTCTATGAGGGCCGGCGGCTTCTGGCGGAGATTACGCTGGTGCTCGTGCTGTTCTCGGACGCGAGCCACGTGCGGTTTTCGAACCTTAGACAGTCGTGGAAAATCCCGGCGCGGATGCTGGTGATCGGAATGCCACTGACCATTCTGCTGGGGACGCTGGCGGTGGCCTGGCTCAACCCGACGGCGGGGATTGCCATGGCGCTGTTGACCGCGTCGCTGCTGACGCCCACGGATGCGGCGCTGGGGCAGTCGGTGGTCTCAAGTCCGTTTGTTCCCAAGCACCTGTCGCAGTCGGTTAACGTAGAGAGCGGGTTGAACGACGGCCTGGTTCTGCCATTCGTGCTGATGGGTGCGGTGCTGGCGTCGGGAACCATGCTGGAATCCGGCGGGCGGGGGCTCTTCATGTCGGCGGTGATCGAGGTGGGGCTCGGCGTGGGTGTTGGAATTGCCATCGGCTGGAGCGTCGCGCGGCTGCTGGAATGGGTGCAGAAACGCGACATGACCGACGATCCGGGCGCGGCGGTGATATTCCTCTGCACTGCCTTCGTGGCCTATTACTTCTCCCACGCAGTCGGCGGGAACGGGTTCATCGCGGCGTTTATTTCCGGCATGACCTTCGGCAACAGCTTCCGCAACGACATCCGGTTTATCTCGGAGTTTATGGAGGGCGCGGGGCAGCTTCTGACCATGTCGGCGTTCCTTCTTCTCGGCGCGTTCCTGATGCCGGTTGGCTTGAGCCATGTGAGCTTTACGACCGTGTTGATCGCGGTGCTTTTCATGACCGTTATCAGGATGTTGCCGATCTATCTTTCCCTGTGGGGGTCGGGTTTGCCGCCGCGTGAGAAGCTGTTCCTCGGCTGGTTTGGGCCGCGGGGGCTCGCGTCCATCCTGTTCACGCTGCTGATGCTCGATGATTTTGACCTGCCGAACCAGGATGAGCTGCTGGCCTGTGTCTCGCTGACGGTCGGATTTTCGATTGTGCTGCACGGGGTTTCGGCCAGTCCCTATGCCCGCTGGATCGGCCATCGGAGCGGGAAGACCTGATCCCTGTGGTTGTGCTGGCATTTCCCTGAGGCCTGAGGCATCGTAAGCGGTGGCATAAGCGCCGGGAGGGAATTCACGGGACATGGAAGAGGAACTGCCGGAACCGGATGAGGCGCTGGAGGCGGTTCCGGATGTTGCGGAACTGGTGGAGCCAGTCTCGGATCTGCTGGAGCCGGTCTGGGCCTGGGTTGACCGGGCGCATGACTGGTTTGACGCGGTAATCCTGTCCACCGCGAGCCTGGCGCAGCTCGCCGCCATCATGGGCGCGCTGATGATCGCTCTGGCCGTGGCAAAGCCCTTCCGCCGCTTCGTCACCCGTGTCAGCGAGAACCAGCGCCCATTCATAAAATACCGCGTGGCCCGGACTGTGGCGTCAATCTCGCAGCCGATCATCTGGCTGCTGGGTCTGTGGCTGTCGGCATCGGTTCTGGTGGCGATGGGGGAGCCCATCGTTCTGATGCGGCTGGTCTACAGTCTGATCAGTGCCTGGGTTCTGATCCGTCTGGCGACCGTGTTCATCCCCAGCAACCGATGGTCGGCGGTGTTCTCGTGGTGTGCCTGGTCGGTTGCGGCGCTGAATGCGGTGGGGCTTCTGTACCCCACAATTGACTGGCTGGACATGCAGTCGCTGTCGATGGGTGAGCTGCGGATTTCGCTGTGGACGGTGGCGAAGGGGGCCATCCTCGTCGGCGGGCTCGTTTGGGCCGCCTATTGGCTCTCGAAGAGCCTTGAGGCGCAGCTGGAGCGGACCCGGACGCTCAGCCCGTCGATGCAGGTTCTGATCGGGAAGCTGCTGCGCATCGGGTTGTTTCTCATTGCGGTGATAATCGGTCTGCGCGGCATCGGGATCGACCTGACAGCGCTGGCGGTATTTTCCGGTGCGGTGGGTATCGGTATCGGTCTGGGCATGCAGCGGATCGTGGGAAACCTGGTGGCGGGCTTCTCGATGCTGGCGGACAAGTCGATCAAACCGGGGGATGTAATCGAGATCGAGACGGGCGACGGGCCGACCTACGGGACGGTGAAAAAACTGAATGCGCGTTATGCCTCGGTGCTGACCCGGTCGGGGACCGAAACGCTTATTCCCAATGAAATTCTCATCTCAAATCCGGTCACCAACTGGTCGTTTTCAAACACAAAAGTCCGGCGTGGCATCCCGGTTGGCGTGGCCTATGACTCGGATGTGGAGCGGGCGATGGAGCTGTGTGTTGAGGCGGCGCTGGCCTGTCCGCGTGTGCTGCGCGATCCGGAGCCGAAATGCCTGATGCGTGGGTTTGGCGACAGTTCGGTGGACCTGGAGGTGCGGTTCTGGATCGTCGATCCGGATGGCGGTGTCGCGAATATTTCCAGTGAGGTTTACCTTCAGATCTGGAAGCGGTTTCAGGCCAACGATATCGAAATTCCCTTCCCCCAGCGTGACCTGCGGCTGCGGTCGGGGTTTGAGGCGCTGGTCGGGCGGAAGGACAGTGTGGAGTGAGGGCCGAAACGGTTGTGAGCCTCTGGCGTCTGTTTGAGGACCACGGGTTTGAGGTCTGTCTCGACGGTGGCTGGGCGGTGGATGCCCTGCTGGGGCGTCAGACGCGGGCGCATGGTGATCTGGATGTTGCCCTGCCGGCCGTTCATGTGCCGGCGCTGCGGGCGGCTCTCGCGGAGCGTGGGTTTGCGGAGATCCCCAAAGATGACAGCTGGGAGCACAACTTCGTCCTGCGCGACGGGGACGGCAATGAGATCGACGTGCATTCGCATGTGATTGATGCGGACGGGCGCAGTGCGGGCGGTGTGCCCTATATCCGTGAGCAGCTTCTTGGGCGGGGAGCGGTGCTTGGGGTGGAGGTGCGCTGTATCACGCCGGAATGGCTGGTGCGGTTTCACTCTGGGTATGAGCTGGACTGCAACGACTGGCATGACGTGTCGCTTCTGTGTGAACGATTCGGCATTCCGGTGCCGGAGGAGTTCAGGGATTTTCAGGCCTCAAAGGGTGGAGGCCACCCCTGACCGGCAAGCGTTTTCGGCTTTTTTGACGGCCCTCCTTCGCGGCGCAGCATGGCGGCAACGGCTGGTTTTTCAGCGAAAAGCCCGACCATAGCCAGAGCGGTTTGCTGCAGCGTGTCACAAACGTTTCGCAAAAAAATTCTTCCAAATGGGGCATGAGGCGTTAATCATTGTGCACACGTGTGCAACGGTTGCGCATCACACCCGTACGGGAGGGAATTATGACTGTTTTGAAACGCTGCACGGCTTTGGTGGGCGTGCTTGCCGCGCTGACGGGTCCGGCGCTTGCTGAGGACATTTCCGTCACGGTCTGGGCCGGGGGCTCCAACGACAGTGACAGCTACCGGATCGATGCCATCGCCATGGCCGCCGACATTCTGGAGCGTGAGGCCGCCATCCTTGGCGAGGAACTGAACATCACCGTTGAGGGCCGCCGCGACTTTTCCGGCTGGGAAGAGTTCAAGCAGAGCGTTACGCTCGCGTCCGAGGCCGGAACGGCGCCGACCATCGTCGTGACCTCGCATCTCGACATCGCGCCCTGGAGCCAGGCGGGCTACATCGTGCCGGTTGAGGATTATGTGGACCTCGACGCCTGGCCGCTGACGGATGTTTATCCGAACCTGATGGAGATCGCGTCTTTCGACGGAATTCAGTGGGGCATCCCGCAGGATGCGGAATCGCGTCCGTTCTTCTACTGGCGTGAGACCCTGGAAAAACTCGGCTATTCGGAGGATGACATCGATGCGCTTCCCGAAAAGGTTGCGGCCGGCGAATACACCCTTGCCGACATGCTCGCCGACGCGACACGCGCGGTTGAGGAAGGGATCGTCGAGGAAGGTTACGGGTTTTATCCTCGCAACAACAACGGTCCCGACTATGCGCAGTTCTATCAGAGCTTCGGTGGGGAACTCATTGATCCGGAAAGCGGAAAGCTGATCTTCGACCGCCAGGCGATGACGGATTTCTACCAGTTCTTCGTCGATGCCGCCGAGGCCGGTGTGGTGCGCCGCACGCATCTCGGCATGGACGGCAACCAGTGGTATCGCGAGGTTGCCAACGGCAAGGCCGCGTTCTGGCACGGCGGAACTTGGCACTACGGCCGCTACGAGACGGAAGGAAACGACGATTTCTGGGGCACCATCCAGTTCTCGCTGATCCCGCAGGGCAACGAAAATGGTCGCCCGAATACGATCACGCACCCGCTGGTTTACCTGGTGATGGATCAGGAGGATGACCGGATTGAGGAAGTGGCCGCGCAGCTGGTGGCCATCGCGACCGAGCCGCGCATCAACACGCTCCACGCGATCCAGTCGAACCACCTGGCCGTGGCGGAGTCCCAGGCCGATATCGACCTCTACCGCAGCAGCCGCTGGGCGTCCGAGGCAACCGAGGTTCTGCTCGGGTCGGCCAACTCGCAGCCCAACCACCTGAACTACGGTGCTTTCTCGGAAGCGATGTACCGTGGTCTTGAGGCGGCCTGGACCGGGTCGCAGTCGGTCGAGGATGCCGTGGCCGAGGTTGAGGCCCAGCTGACCACCACCATCGGTGACGCGCTGATTGTCCGCTAAATGCGATTGCGGGATGCGGTGTGGCCGCGTCCCGCCCACCAGTAAGGGGAGGGTGGCATCATGAGTTCGCGCTGGCTTGGCGTTGGTTTTTTGGCACCCGCCCTGGTTGCCGTTCTGTTTTTCTTCCTGCTGCCCGTTGTCATGACGGTGATGTTCTCCTTCACCAACATGACCACGGCGACCGGGATTACCGGGGGCGAATACCTCCTGTCCAAATCGCGGCTGCGCCAGCTTGAGGCCGAGGGTGTGAGCGCCGAGACGGTCGAGCGGCTGGAATCCGCAGGCTACCAGATCACCGAACAGGGGCTCGCGGCGCTGGCCGAGGAGTTCGGGGAGGACCGGGCCGACGAACTGCGCGAGGATTACATGGGCGAGAGCTTCACCGCCCGCCGTGATCTCGAACGCGTTTTGCGCAACCTCAACGACGACCCGATCCGCCGTACACGGGACCGCAAGGCGGCGGCCGATCTCTTCGCGGTGACGATCCTGGACGAGCGGTTCCCTACGGAGCCCGCGTTTCGCGACGCCCTGACCGAAAGCGGCATCGATCCCGCCGATCACGACGCCCTGGTGAAAACCGCCTATACAGGCTGGACCTGGACCACCGACAATTTCAAACTGCTCTTTGAGCTGCCCGCCACGCTGCGCTACGCGATGAACACGGCGATCTATGTGGTCTTTACGCTGGCGTTCAATGTGGGCTTCGGGCTGTTCCTGGCGATCTCGACCTTCTACCTGCCGCAGCATCTGGCCAACACCTTCCGCACGATCTGGTTCCTGCCGCGCATTTTGCCGCCGGTGATGTATGTTCTGATGTGGAAGTGGTTCACCTGGGATACCGGATTTATCTCAACCGTTCTGAGCGTGTTTGGCGTGACGCCGATCAACTGGATGACCGAAAGCGCGCTGAATGCCTGGACGGTGGTGGTGCTGATTAACGGCTTTGTTGGCGCGTCGCTCGGCATGATCCTGTTTTCATCGGCCATCAAGGCCATACCGCTCTCGATGCTCTATGCCTCCGAGGTCGACGGGGCCTACCGCTGGGATCAGATCCGTTACATTATTCTGCCACAGCTGCGCTGGCCGGTTCTGTTCATGACATCCTATCAGACGCTGAGCCTTCTGACCTCGTTTGAATACATCCTG
The DNA here is from genome assembly GCF_049800875.1 of Amaricoccus tamworthensis. Lineage (NCBI taxonomy): Bacteria > Pseudomonadati > Pseudomonadota > Alphaproteobacteria > Rhodobacterales > Paracoccaceae > Amaricoccus > Amaricoccus tamworthensis. The sequence goes on from NZ_JBNAFV010000018.1 coordinate 17,448, forward strand.
CTGTCCACCGAAGGTGGGCCAGGCGGGTCCACAACGACCTGGGCGCTGGCGGCCTATACCACCGCTCTGCGCAATTACGGGGGCAACCTGGAATACGGGTTTGGGGCGGCCTATGCCCTGGTGCTCGTGATCATTGGGATCATCCTTTCAGTGCTTTACCTGCGGTTCTTCAACTTTAAGGAACTCGTGGCCAAACCGAGGATCGAACAGTGACCGGGAACCTTCGCATATGGCCGATCGTGCTGTTGCTCGGCATTCTGTCGTCGCCGCTGATCATCATGTATGTTTTCCAGGTGATCGAGAGCGTGGCCCAGCCGCAGCCGGGCACGCTCATGCCGGGCGAGATCAATTTCCACAACTGGCGCTTCCTCTGGCAGGAGCTTGACCGGGGGCGGCCGTCGATCTGGACCGCCACGATCAACACCTTCATCTTCGCCACGACGATTGCCCTGGCGGTCTGTGCGCTGTCGTCTACGGCGGGGTATGCCCTGTCGCGGCTGAACCTGCCGGGGCGGCCGTATTTCCTGGGCGGGCTGATCATTCTGCACGCCTTCCCGACGATCACCCTGATCATCGCGATTTTCATCGTGCTGCAGTACCTCGGTCTGTTCGACACGCTGCTCGGCGTAATCCTCGTGAAGGCGGCTCTGGAACTGCCCTTCGGCATCTGGATCATGAAGGGCTTTTACGACACCGTGCCCTGGGAGATCGAGATGGCGGGCGTCCAGGACGGCGCGAGCCGGTTCCGCGTTTGGTGGGAACTGGTCCTGCCGCAGGTCAAGCCGGGCCTGGCGGCACTTGGGATCATCTCGTTTCTCCAGGGCTGGTCGGAATTTGTTTTGCCGCTGGTTCTGGCGCCGGGGTCGGAGACCCAGGTTCTGGCCACCTACATGTATTCGGTGATCCAGGACGACGCCAAGCTCGACTTCGGCCTCTTCAAGGCGATTGGCATGTTCTACTCGCTGCCGGTGATCCTGGTGTACCTGATCTTCCAGAAGCAGCTTATGAATATCTACGGTGGAGGCACCAAAGGCTGATGGAACTGAAACTCGAAAAATTCACCAAACGTTTCGGTACGACCACCGTCATCGACAGCATGGACCTGACCGTGAACAGCGGCGAGATGATGGCCCTGCTTGGGCCGTCCGGATGCGGCAAGTCCACGACGCTATTTGCGATCTGCGGCATTCACCGCATGAATGGCGGCCGGCTTCTGTTCGGTGGGCAGGACGTGACGACCGTGCCCGCGCAGCGCCGGTCGGTGGGTGTGGTGTTCCAGAATTACGCTCTCTATCCCCATATGACCGTGCGGGAAAACATCGGCTTCCCGCTCAAGGTCCAGCGTAAGGCAAAAGCGGAAATTGCCAGCGAGGTCGGTCAGATGGCCGAACTGGTTCAGATCTCCAATCTGCTAGACCGCCGTCCCGCGCAGCTGTCCGGCGGGCAGCAGCAGAGGGTGGCGCTGGCCCGTGCGATGGTGCGCAAGCCGGATGTGCTGCTGCTCGATGAGCCGCTGGCGAACCTGGATGCGAAACTGCGCCTTGAGATGCGCTCCGAGATTCGGCGCATTCAGAAGGAGACCGGCATCACGGCGATCCTGGTGACCCATGACCAGGTTGAGGCCATGTCAATGTGTGACCGTATTGCCCTGATGCGGGACGGAAAAATCGTGCAGCTTGATACGCCGGAGGGCATGTACCGCAATCCCAAAACGCAGTTCGTGGCCGGGTTCCTGGGCAATCCACCGATTTCGTTCCTGTCCGTGACAGCGGGTGACACCCTCAGCCTGGGTGAGGGTCTGACGCTCGCACGGCCGCAGGGTCTGGAGGCGTCCGGCGACATTGTCATCGGCATCCGGCCCGAGCATTTCGGGCCGCAATACGGTACCGGTCTGGAAGGTGTGATTTCCTTTGTCGAACCCCAGGGCCGCGAGGAACTGGTGGATGTAAGGCTGGCGAATGGTCAGGAAGTGCGTGCGATCCTGCCGGTGGGTGATCCACTGAAAACGGGACAGCATGTGAACTGGGGCGTGGCCACCGACCGCATTCTGGCTTTCTCGCAGGACGGGGCGCGCCTGTGATCGCGGCTCCGGTTCCGCCCCGCCCCTGGTCCATCGCGCACCGTGGCGCGTCGGCCTATGCGCCGGAGAACACGCTGGCCGCGTTCCGCAAGGCGGCGGAGCTTGGCGCGGACATGTGGGAGGCGGATATCCGCAGCACGGCGGATGGCGTCGCGGTGGTCTATCACGACGCCACGGTTCCCGATGGCCGGGCGGTTGCGGACCTGTCGCGGGCGGAGCTGCTGGAGGCTCTGCCGGACTGTCCCACGGTTGCGGAAATGGTCGCGCTGGCCGCGGAACTCGGCGCGGGGATTTATGCTGACATCAAGGATTTGAGCGCCACTGTTCCGACACTGCGTCTGCTCGAGGAAGCCGAAATTGAACCGGTGGTTCTGGGCGCGTTCGATGTCAGTGTGGTTGATACGCTGCGCGAGGCTGGCAGTCGCTATCCGGTCTCGGGACTGGTGCCGCTCGGGGCGGATCCGTTTGACCATGCGGGGGAGGCCGATGTCATCCACCTGTGCTGGGAACGGATGGACAGGCCGCAGGACACCCTGACCCAGGACCTGTTTGAGCAGGCCTTCGCAAGGGGGCAACGGGTTGTACTGTGGCATGAGGAGGACCCGGACCGGATGGCGGATATTCGCACGAAACCGGTCACCGGGATCTGCTCGGACATGCCCGAACTGGTCAATCCGTTTGTGCCGCCATCGGAGTATCCCTTTGGCATCGTCTGTCACCGGGGCGCGAACGGTATCGCGCCGGAAAATACGCTTCCCGCCTTTGAATGCGCGCTCGCCGCCGGATTTGATTTCATAGAACTCGATCTGCATGTCACAGCCGATGAGCAGATTGTCGTGATGCATGACGACACGCTCGACCGCACGACCAGTGGCACCGGAACGGTTTGGGAACAGTCGATGGAGTCGCTGCGCCGTCTTGATGCGGGGGAGTGGTTTGATCCGTACTTCGCGGGCACCGGTCTGCCGTCGCTGGGTGATGTTCTGTCGCTTCTCCGCAAATACGGGGGAGGGGCGTATCTGGAACTGAAATCCGCGCCACCGGCCCTGGTGCTGCGACAGGTGGAGGAGGCGGGCCTGCTCGATCAGGTGTTTTTCTGGTCGTTCAACCGGGAGTTTCTTCAGGAGCTTCGCCGACTAAGTCCCGAGGCCCGCATCATGGCGCGGCGGCAGGACTATCCGACCCTGCGCGAGGCGCTCGAGGATTATGACGCGGATATTCTGGAGTTTCTGCCCAATCATGAGCCGTTGGAAGTGGCGTCCCTGCGGGGCGGTGCGGTGCGCAGCATGATCGCCTATAACGGCGCTGATCCGGCGGTGTATGACAGGATGCTCGCCATGCGACCGGATCTGTTCAATCTCGACCAGCCATTTGCGTTTTCCCGACACGCGCGGGCCTTCGTACATGGCTGAACCACCGCACAGAAAGCCCACCTCATTCGACGTGGCGCGCCTTGCCGGTGTTTCCCGCTCGGCGGTGTCGCGGGCTTTTACGCCGGGGGCCAACATCGCGCCGGAGACGCGGGAGAAGGTCACGAAGGCGGCGAAGAAGCTGGGCTACCGCGTCAACAACCTGGCGCGCGGTCTGCAGCAGAGCCATTCGGGAATCGTTGGCCTGGTGGCCTCGCGGCTCGACACACCGCTGCGGTCGCGGCAGGTGCGGCTTCTGAGCGAGGCGCTGATCCGCGCGGGGTTTCAGCCCATGCTGCTCACGGCGGAGCAGCCGGATGACGTGGCGGGTCTGATTGACATGCTGCTGGGCTACAGCGTCGCGGGCATGATCATTACCTCCGATACCCCGCCACGGGCGCTGATCGAGGACTGCGGCCGCCTGCAACTGCCCGTGGTTCTGATCAACCGGGCGGGTGTGAGCGACTGGGGCGACCGGGTCGTTGCGGATATCGACGCGGGCGGCACCCTGGCGCTCGACATGCTGCAAAAGACGGGCGCGGGGCGCTTTGGCTGTCTGATGCCGGTCAGGGAAACCTGGTCGGTGACCGGGCGGGCCAAGGCGTTTGTTGAGGCGGTCCAGGGGCTTGGCCGTACATGCCGCTGCATTCAGGCTGATGACCAGGCCTATGGCGACGCCCGCCGGGCCGTGGTGGAGGCGGGACGGGAGCGGATGTCGCAGATCGACGGTCTGTTCTGCTCCACGGATCTGATGGCGTTTGGGGCACTCGATGGTCTGCGCATTGATCTGGGCCTTCGGGTGCCTCAGGATATTCAGGTGGTCGGGTTTGACGACATAGAGCAGGCCGCCTGGGGCGCCTATGACCTCACCACGATCCGTCAGGACCTGGAGGAGCAGACCGCCATTGCCATGCGCCTCCTGCGGGAGCGGATGGCCGACATGAGCGTGCCAAACCGGACCTGCGACCAGAATCTGGTCCCGGTTTTCCGGGGGACGACGCGGCCCGTCTGATAAAATTTGTTGACAGGATGGAACGTTCCAAAATACAAACCGCATAACGGACTTGGAACGTTCCAGATCGATAACGAAACTTACATTGGGGGGGAACTGCGATGCGTTGGGCATTGATCGGTGCCAGCACAATTGCGTCCGAACACGTGATCGGCGCCATTCGTTCGACGGAGGGTGGCGAGATTGTCCGGGTGGTCAGCGGATCGCCGGAGCGTGGCGCGGAGTATGCCCGTACCCATGACATTCCCGCGTCCGGCACCAGCGTTGAGGAGGCCGTGTCCGATGCCAGCGTGGATGCGGTTTACATCTCCACCACCAACGAGAAGCATTTTGCCCAGGCCATGGCGGCGGTCGAGGCCGGCAGGCACGTGCTCTGCGAGAAGCCGCTGGCCATGACGGTCGAAGAGGCCGCTGGCATGGTCGCGGCGGCGGAAAAAGCCGGTGTGGTGTTTGCCACCAACCACCACCTGCGCTGCTCCGGCAGTCACCGCAAAATGCGCGCGCTCATTAAGGAGGGCCGCATCGGCGACGTGCTGTCGGTGCGGGTTTTTCATGCGGTCCATCTGCCTGGCCATCTTCAGGGCTGGCGCATCAATTCGGCCGAGGCCGGTGGCGGGGTTATCCCGGACATTACCGTTCACGATGCCGATGTGGTGCGGTTCCTGCTCGGTGAGGATCCGGTGAGTGTCGTCGCAAAAATGGCGGTGTCCGGCATGGGGCAGGGGGTCGAGGACTCCGCCATGTCCGTCTGGAACATGCCCTCCGGTGCGATGGTGATGAGCCATGAGAGCTTCACCCATCCCTTCGCCGGTTCGGGCCTGGAGGTTCACGGCACCAAAGGTTCGATCTTCGCGCGCGGTGTGATGACGCAGCAGCCGGTCGGAAAAATCACCCTGGTGACCGAAGCCGGTGAGGAGGATGTGCCGTTCTCCGGCCACAACCTCTATGCCCAGGGACTCGCCGATTTTATGGGTGCGGTTCATGGCGGCGGGCGTCCCGCAGCGGATGGATGGGACGGCGTGAAATCCCTCGCTGTCGCGCTTGCCGTTCGTGAGGCCGCGCAGTCCGGCACGTCGCAGACCGTGGATTATGGAGTTGCCCCATGAGCAAGATCGTCAGCCCGGCCAAGGCCGTTGCCCGCATTGACGACGGCGCGGTTGTCACCGTGTCCTCGTCCTCCTCGCTCGGATGTCCGGATCTGGTCCTGAAAGCCATCGGTGAGCGGTTCGACGCGGAGGGCCATCCCCGTGACCTGACCACGCTGCATCCGATTGCGGCGGGCGACATGTATGGCGTGAAGGGCATTGACCATATCGCGAAGGATGGCCTGCTGAAGAAGGTTCTGGCGGGGTCATATCCCTCCGGTCCGTCCAGCCTGCCCATGCCCGAAATCTGGAAGATGGTCGTGGAAAACCGCATCGCGGCCTATAATGTGCCGTCCGGTATCATGTTCGACATGCACCGCGAGGCGGCGGCGCGGCGACCGGGGGTTCTGACCAAAATCGGTCTGGAAACCTTTGCCGATCCGGTCCGCGAGGGCTGCGCCATGAATGAGCTGGCCGAGGCGGAACCGATCGTGAAGCGGGTCGAGTTCGACGGTGACACCTGGCTGCACTACCCCAACATCGTGCCGGATGTCTGCGTCATCCGTGCGACCACGGCGGACGAACATGGCAACCTGACCTATGAGCATGAGGGCGCATACCTGGGCGGTCTGGAGCAGGCGATCTGTGTAAAAAACCATGGCGGTCTGGTGATTGCCCAGGTCAGCCGCACCACCATGCGCGGCAGTCTGCGGCCCCATGACGTGCGGGTGCCGGGGCATCTGGTGGATCTGGTGGTGATCGACCCGGACCAGAAACAGACCTGCGAAACCCCTTACGATCCGGCCATTTCCGGCCAGGTGATGCGCCCCTGGGACAGCTTCACCACGCCGGAGCACAACATCGAGAAGGTCATTGCGCGGCGGGCGGCGATGGAGCTGAAAACCGGCATGACCGCCAACCTGGGCTTCGGTGTCTCGGCGATGGTGCCGCGTATCCTGCTGGAAGCCGGCCACCCGGAGGCCGTGACCTGGGCCATCGAGCAGGGCGCGGTGGGCGGCATGCCGCTGACCGATTTCGCCTTTGGCTGCGCCTCGAATGCTGACGCCTTCGTGCCCTCGCCGCAGCAGTTTATTTTCTTCCAGGGCGCGGGTTTTGACGTGTCGTTCCTGTCCTTCCTGGAGGTGGATGTGGAAGGAAACGTCAACGTCTCGAAACTTGGCAAGAAGCCTTATCTCACCGCCGGATGCGGCGGCTTCGTGGACATCACCTCCCAGGCCCGCAAGATCGTATTCTCCGGCTGGTTCGAGGCGGGCGCGAAGATGGCGCTGAGCGAAACCGGCATACGGGTCGAGACGCCGGGCAAGTTCACCAAGATGGTGAGTGCGGTTGAGCATGTGACCTTCTCCGGCAAACGTGCGCGCGAGCTTGGCCAGGACGTGCTCTACATCACCGAGCGTTGCGTGATGCGACTTGGGGAGAACGGCCTGGTGGCGACGGAGATCATGCCCGGCATTGACCCGCAGAAGGACATCATCGACGCGTCCGGTGGTCGGGTGAGCGTGGCGGATGACGCGGTTGCGATGCCGCTGTCCCTGCTGGCGGAAAAACCGATGGAGTGGAACCAGTGAGCAGCGTTGACCTGACGATCGAGGACGGCATTGCCGAGCTTTGCCTGAACAATCCCGACAAGATGAACGCCTTCACGCTCGACATGCTCGACGCGCTGGCAGGGCATCTCGACCGGCTGGACCGCGACGCCTCCGTGCGCTGCGTGGTTCTGGTGGCCGAGGGCGAGCGGGCGTTTTGCACCGGGGCCGACATCAACGGCTGGGGCGATCTCAGCCCGGCCGAGTTCGCCCGGTTCTGGGTACGTGACGGGCACCGGATTTTTGACCGTCTGGCGCGGCTGTCGAAGCCGACCATTGCGGCGCTGAACGGCTACGCCTTTGGCGGCGGGCTGGAACTGGCGGCGGCCTGCGACATCCGTGTCATGGCCAAGGGTGCTGCGCTCGCCCTGCCGGAGGCGCGGGTGGGCATTGTGCCTGGCTGGTCCGGAACCCAGCGGTTGGCCCGGATCATGCCCGAGCCGATGGTGCGGGAAATGGCCCTGTTCGGCCGCCGGATCTCCGCCGACCGCGCGCAGGCCTGCGGCTTCGTGGCCGAGATCGCCGAGGACGCCCGCGAGAAGGCGCGCTCCATTGCCGAAGGTGTGGCGAAACTCTCGCCTCGCGCCGCGGAGATCGCCAAAAATATGATCAATGCCGCCGCCAATGAGGACCGCGCCGCAATGACCGAGGCGCTGGGGGCGGCGGCGATTGCGGCCACGGCGGACCGCGATGAGGGCGTTGCCGCCTTCCGCGAAAAACGCAAACCGGAATTCGGAGGAGAGTAACCCGTGCTGGATTTCAACGTGATGAGCGGCGCGGAAAGCGATGCCCCGCTGGAGCCGGTGGTCACCCGCCATTTTATCGACGGAAACTTCGTCGACAGTGCGGATGGCTCCACCACCGAACGCGTGTCACCGTCGCACGGCGTTGTGGTCAGCCGCTCGGCCAGGGGCGGGGAGGCCGAAACCGAAGCGGCGATTGCCGCGGCCCGGGCCGCCTTCGACGATGGCCGCTGGAGCCGGACTTCCGGCAAGGCCCGCGCCACGGTTCTCTTGCGCGTCGCGGATCTGATTGAGAAGAACGTCGAACGCTTCGCCCGGATCGAGACGCTCGAATCCGGCAAGCCGATTTCCCAGTCGCGCGGTGAGGTCGGCGGGGCCGCGGATCTGTGGCGCTATGCCGCATCGCTCGCGCGGACAAGCCATGGGGACAGTCACAACTCCCTTGGCGAGGACATACTGGGCGTGGTGCTGAAGGAGCCCATCGGCGTCGTGTCGATGATTACGCCGTGGAATTTCCCGTTCTGGATCCTGAGCCAGAAACTGCCCTTCGCACTCGCGGCCGGCTGCACCTGTGTCGTGAAGCCCTCGGAGTTCACGCCGTCGACGACCGCGATGCTGGCCGACCTGCTGATCGAGGCCGGTCTGCCCGCAGGGGTCTGCAACATCGTTCTGGGCTACGGCCAGCCGGTCGGCAGCCTGATGTCCTCCCACCCTGACGTCGACATGGTAACCTTCACCGGGTCCACGGCGGTCGGGAAACTGATCTCGGAGACGGCGGCGGATACCCTGAAAAAGGTGGCGCTCGAACTGGGCGGCAAAAACCCGCAGGTGATTTTCCCGGATGCGGACATTGAGAGCGCGGCCGATGCCGTGACGTTCGGGGTCTATTTCAACGTGGGCCAGTGCTGCAATTCCTCAAGCCGCATCATCGTGCATGAGGACATTGCCGACGACTTCGTCGCGCGGGTGGTGGAACTGTCGAAAAAAGTCGTGTTCGGCGACCCGATGAACCCCGACACCCAGGTCGGTGCGATTGTCACACCGGAACACAACGCCAAAATCGACGCGAGCGTGAAGGCCGCGGTGGAAGCCGGAGCCGAGGTCGTCCTGGGCGGTGGGCCGCTCGACGTGCCGGGCCTCGGGAACCAGTTCTACCAGCCCACGGTGATCCGTGGCGTGACACCGGACATGGCCATCGCCCGCGACGAGGTGTTTGGGCCCGTTCTGTCCGTCCTGACCTTCCGTGAGTTTGAGGAGGCCGTGCGGATTACCAACGACGCGACCTACGGGCTTTCTGCGGGCGTCTGGAGCGAAAACACCCACACCTGCCTCGATTTCGCCCGACGCGCCCATGCGGGAACGGTATGGACAAACACATGGATGGATGGTTTCCCTGAAATTGCCTTCGGCGGGATGCGGCAATCAGGGCAGGGACGCGAAATCGGCCGTTACGGTTTCGAGGAATTCCTTGGGGTCAAATCCCTCGTCATGCGGATTGGCCGCACACGGGAGCCTTGGGTGAATGCGTCCTGACACAACGGGTCGGGACGTAGCTAAAATCAAAATGGGAGAGAAAAAATGATCAATAAAACAACAGGGATTGCCACGGCGTTCGCCGTGCTGATGTCGACAGGTTCCGTGGTGCACGCCGCGGATGTGGAGGTGCTGCACTGGTGGACATCCGGTGGTGAGGCCGCCGCGCTCAACGTGCTGAAGGAGGACCTTGCGTCGCAGGATATCGGCTGGGTCGACATGCCCGTGGCCGGTGGCGGCGGTGAGGCCGCAATGACCACCCTGCGCGCCCGCGTCACCGCAGGTGACCCGCCGACCGCCGTGCAGATGCTGGGCTTCGACATCCAGGACTGGGCCGAGCAGGGCACACTTGGCAACCTCAACGACGTGGCCGAAGCCGAAGGCTGGGCCGACGTGGTGCCGGAAGCGCTCCAGGCGTTCTCCAAATATGACGGCAACTGGATCGCCGCGCCGGTGAACGTACACTCCACCAACTGGGTCTGGGCCAACAAGGCCATCCTCGATGAGCTTGGCATTGAGCAGCCCACCACCTGGGACGAGTTCGTGGCGGCCCTTCAGACCGTCCAGGATTCCGGCAAGGTTGCGCTCGGACATGGCGGCCAGGCCTGGCAGGACGCCACCATCTTTGACGGAGTTGTCATCACGGCCGGAGGCCCGGAATTCTACAAACAGGCGTTCATCGATCTCGACATCGACGCTCTCGGCTCCGAGACCATGGTTGAGGCCTTCAACCGCATGGACACCCTGCGCGGCTTCGTGGACGACAACTTCTCCGGCCGTGACTGGAACCTGGCCTCCGCCATGGTCATCAACGGCGAGGCGGCGTTCCAGCTGATGGGTGACTGGGCCAAGGGCGAGTTCCTGAACGCGGGCAAGGTTCCCGGTGAGGACTTCCTCTGCTTCCGCATGCCGGGAACCGAGGGTTCCGTAACCTTCAACTCCGACCAGTTCGCGATGTTCGACGTCTCCGACGACGATGCAAAAGCCGCCCAGGCCGCGATGGCCGCGTCCATCATGTCGCCGACCTTCCAGTCCGCCTTCAACGTGGTCAAGGGCTCCGTTCCGGCCCGCACCGACGTGCCGGACACGGATTTCGACGACTGCGGCAAAAAAGGCATGGTTGAACTGGCCGAGGCCGCAGAGGCCGGCACGCTCATGGGCTCCATGGCTCATGGCCACGCCAACCGCGCTGCCGTGAAAAACGCGATCTACGACGTTGTGACCGCGCATTTCAACGGCGAGTATGATGCCGAAACGGCTGCCGAGGAACTGGCAAACGCCGTCGAAGGCGCCATGTAATCCGTCCATCGGCGGGGAGGCGGCAATGACCGCCTCCCCACACTCCGCAACGGCTCCAGTCCCTATGGATTGAACAACCCGCATTTGCGGGAAAGGAGAAGTCATGGCCAACAGCAACACGCAGGCGGATTTCCGGACCCGGCTTCAGGACTGGATCCCAAAACTGGTGCTGTCCCCTTCGCTCGCGGCGATGCTCGTCTTCGTCTACGGGTTCATCGCCTTCACGGTCTATCTGAGCTTCACCGGCTCAAAGATGCTGCCGAAATACGACTGGATCGGTTTCGAGAACTACGCGAGGCTCTGGGGCCTGTCCCATTGGTGGACCGCAATCACCAATCTCGGCATTTTCGCATTTCTCTACATCACCATCTGCACCATCATTGGCCTCGGCCTGGCCATTTTCCTCGACCAGAAAATCCGCGGCGAGGGGATGCTGCGTCCCATCTATCTCTACCCCATGGCGCTGAGTTTCATCGTGACCGGCACCGCCTGGAAATGGATCATGGATCCAGGCATTGGCATTGAGAACACCATGCATCTCTGGGGCTGGGAAAGCTTCGAGTTTGGCTGGATCAAGGACCGCGACATGGCGATCTATACCGTCGTCATCGCCGCCGTCTGGCAAACCAGCGGCTTCGTCATGGCGATGTTTCTGGCCGGTTTGCGCGGCATCGACAATGAGATCCTCAAGGCCGCCCAGATCGACGGCGCCTCCAACTGGAATCTCTACCGCCGCATCGTCATCCCGCTTCTGCGACCCGCGTTCCTGTCGGCCTTCGTGATCCTCAGCCACCTCGCGGTGAAGTCCTATGACCTCATCATCGCGCTGACCGGCGGCGGACCAGGCCGCGCGACGGAACTGCCCGCGACGTTCATGTACTCCTACACCTTCACGCGAAACTCCATGGGGATCGGTGCGGCGAGTGCCGTGATCATGCTCATGACCATCGCGGCCATCATGACGCCGTATCTCTATGCCGAACTGAAGGAGAAAACCTGATGTCCGTGGCAACCCAGGATACCGCCGTTTCCACCGGCCGCATCACCCGCACTTTCATCTACCTTCTGCTGCTGCTCTTCGCGCTGTTCTATCTGATGCCGCTCTTCGTAATGGTGGCGAACTCGCTCAAGCCCCTGCCGGAGATTACCGGCGGCAACATGATGGCGCTGCCGCAGGACTGGACAATTGAGCCCTGGCTGCAGGCCTGGTCCTCGGCCCAGATAGGTGTGGAGCCCACGGGTCTCAAACCCTACTTCCTCAACTCCGTCCTGATGGTCGTGCCCGCCGTGGCAATCTCGACCGTGCTGGGCGCACTCAATGGCTACGTGCTGACCAAGTGGCGGTTCCGGGGCGACTCGATCCTGTTTGGCCTGATGCTGTTTTCCTGCTTCATTCCCTTCCAGATCGTTCTGATCCCGATGGCCATGATCCTCGGCAAGCTGGGACTGGCGGGGTCGATCCCCGGGCTCGTCCTCGTGCATGTGGTCTATGGCGTCGGGTTCACAACGCTCTACTACCGCAACTACTATGCCGCGTTCCCGACTGAACTGGTGCGGGCGGCGATGATCGATGGGGCGGGGTTCTTCCGCATCTTCTGGCGCATCATGCTGCCGGTCTCAGGGCCGATCACGGTGGTTTCCGTCATCTGGCAGTTCACCAACATCTGGAACGACTTCCTGTTCGGCGCCTCCTTCGGCGGCCAGAGCCAGCCGATGACCGTGGCGCTGAACAACCTCGTTCAGTCATCAACGGGCGTGAAGGAATACAACGTCCACTTCGCGGGCGCGATCCTCGCGGCTCTGCCAACACTGCTCGTTTACATCGTCGCGGGCCGCTACTTCGTGCGCGGACTGATGGCCGGCAGCGTGAAAGGGTAGGGCGATGCACAACAATATCACAGCCACCGGCAACACGGATGGAGACAGGTAAATGGGTTTTCTCGACATCTCGAACGTCACCAAGTCCTACGGAACCGTCGAAGTTCTCCACCGCGTGGACATCTCGATTGAGGAGGGCGAGTTCCTGGTCCTCGTAGGCCCGTCGGGCTGCGGCAAATCGACGCTGCTGAACATGATCGCGGGGCTGGAGAACATCACCTCCGGCGAGGTCTCCATCAAGGGCCGCGTGGTCAATGGCGTGCATCCCTCGAAGCGCAACATCGCGATGGTGTTCCAAAGCTACGCCCTCTACCCGAACATGACGGTCGGGCAGAACATGACCTTCGGGCTTGAGATGCACGGCGTGCCAAAACCCGAGCGGGACAGGGCCCTGAAAGAGGTCGCTGCCCTGTTGCAGATCGAGCAGCTTCTCGACCGCAAGCCAAGCCAGCTTTCCGGCGGCCAGCGCCAGCGCGTCGCGATGGGCCGGGCGCTGGTGCGCGATCCGGACGTGTTCCTCTTCGACGAGCCGCTGTCGAACCTCGACGCAAAACTGCGCGTCGACATGCGGACCGAGATCAAGAAGCTGCATGAGAAGCTGAAAACCACCATCGTCTACGTGACCCACGACCAGATCGAGGCGCTGACCCTGTCGACCCGCATCGCGGTGATGAACCAGGGCTACGTGCAGCAGCTCGGCACGCCGAAGGAGATCTACGACACCCCCGCCAACGTCTTCGTGGCAACCTTCATGGGCAGCCCCGCGATGAACGTCCTGCCCGCCCGCGTGGCCGTGCGCGACGGGGTCCCGAACGCCGTTGTGCGCGATGCGGATGGCAATGAGCAGCTCCTGCCATTCAGCCAAGCCAACCTGGCATCCCGTGACGGCCAGGACATCCTGCTCGGCATTCGTCCGGAGGCCATCACCGACCCGGATGGAGCGGATCGCAAGTCGTCGAATGTGGTGCCGCTGGAAAACCGGGTTGGCGTCACGGAACCGGCCGGGTCGGATACCTTCGTTACCATGACCCTCGGCGGTAAGGACGCCATCGCCCGGATGCGCGCCGACGTTACCGTGCGGGCAGGGGACACCTTTGGCTTTGCCGTCAACATGGAGAAGGCCGTGGCCTTCGATCCCAAAACGGAAGAGCGCATCGAGCCGTGACGAAACCGGATGTCCTCATTATCGGTTCGGGTATGGGCGGGGCCACACTGGCCGCCGCCCTGGCCCCTTCGGGTCGGAACATTCTGATCCTGGAACGTGGCGAACGGCTGGAGCCCTCGCCACGGGACCGCGATGCGACATCCATTTTCATCGATGGCTGCTTCCGCCCGGATGAGCAGTGGCTCGACGGCAGTGGCAAGCCCTTCAACCCCGGCAATTACTACTATGCCGGGGGCAACTCGAAATTCTTTGGTGCGGTTATGCTGCGCTACCGGGCTGAGGACTTTGAGCCGCTTCAGCATGTGGAGGGCGCGACCCCTGGCTGGCCGTTTTCCTATGACGAGCTGGAACCCTTCTACCAGAAGGCCGAGGATCACTACCGCATACGTGGCGCCCTCGGTGAGGATCCCACGGAGCCGCCACATTCCGGCACATACCCGTTCCCGCCCGTGCCGGACGAGCCGACCATTGCGGACCTGCGCGCCAGGCTGAGTGGGGTGGGTCTGCACCCATCCTCCCTGCCGCTTGGTGTCGATATCGACCACTGGCTCGCCCACGGCCTGACCACCTGGGACGCCTACCCGGACACCTGCGGCGGCAAGATGGACGCGGAAACGGTCTCCCTGAATGAGGCGCTGCAGTACCCCAACGTAACCCTGCAGACCGGAAGCCTGGTTAGACGCATCGTCGCGGATGAGGCGGGGAAAATCGCCGGCGTTGAGATCGATCGCAACGGTCAGGCCGAGACCATTGAGGCCGGCATCACGGTTCTGTCCGCCGGGGCGGTACAGTCCGCCGCGCTGCTGCTCGCCTCACAGGACGCGAACAATCCCAACGGTCTTGCCAATTCGTCCGACCAGGTCGGGCGCAATTTCATGAACCACAACACTTCAGCCGTGATCGCCATCCGTCCGCTGCGCAAAAACACGTCGGTCTATCAGAAGACCCTGATGGTCAACGATTTCTACCTGCGCGGCGGCCCGGATGACCGGCCCATGGGCAACATCCAGCTTCTGGGCAAAATCACCGAACCGATCCTCGCGGCCAACACAAATCTTCCCCGGCCGCTGGTGCGCTGGATCACTGACCGGTCGATTGACCTCTACGCCATGTCCGAGGATCTGCCCAACCCCGAAAGCCGCGTGACCCTGCGCGACGGGCGGATCGTGCTGGACTGGAAACAGTCGAATTTTGCCGCGCATAACGCGCTGGTCGTGAGGCTGAAGAAACTGCTGCGCCAGGCGGGCTATCCAATTGTTCTGTCGCGCCCGTTCGACCGCCGCACGCCCTCGCACCAGTGCGGCACGGCCCGTATGGGGCATGATCCCCGCGCCAGCGTCGTTGACCCGTTCGGCCGGTCCCATGACCACCCGAACCTGTTCATCGCCGACGCCTCCACATTGCCGACCTCCGCAGCGGTCAATCCCGCACTCACCGTCGCGGCCCTGTCCCTGCGCATGGCGGACCATATCCTGGAAAAGGATTTTGCCACATGACACGAACCGCACTCATCACCGGCGGTCAAAGCGGCATTGGCTTTGGCATCGCCCGTTCCCTCGCCGCCGAGGGCTTCAGCGTGGCCATCGCCTCCCTGCCGCCCGCCGACGATCCGGCGGTGGCCGGGGCGCTTGAGGAACTGGGCCCGAACGCCCGATACTTTCAGCATGACGTCGCCCAGGTGGACCGCGCCGCCGCGCTTCTCGATACGGTTGAGGCCGAACTGGGGCCGGTCACGACCTTCGTCTGCAACGCCGGTGTCTCCTGCCGTATCCGGGGCGACATGCTCGACCTCGTGCCGGAGAATTTCGATTTCGTCATGGGCGTGAACCTGCGCGGCGCGTTCTTCCTGGCCCAGGAGGTCGCGCGCCGGATGCAGGACATGGAGACCGGCGACTACCGCTCAATCGTTTTCATCACCTCCGTGAACGCCGAAATGGTCTCCATTGAGCGTTCGGAATACTGCCTGTCGAAGGCAGGGGCCGCCATGATGGCCCGCCTGTTCAGCGTCCGTCTCGCGCCGCTTGGCATCGGTGTCTACGAGCTGCGCCCCGGCATCATCGCTACCGACATGACCGCCGTTGTCGGCGACAAATATACCGCCCGCATCGAGGACGGTCTCGTTCCCGCCATGCGCTGGGGCCAGCCGATGGATATCGGCCAGATCGCCGTGCCCCTGGCCAAAGGCGAAATGGCGTTTGCCACCGGTGCCGTCATCCCGGTCGATGGCGGTCTGTCCATACCAAGGCTCTGAAGAGGTCAGCCATGCAGAAATCATACGATTTTATCGTAATCGGAGGAGGCTCCGCCGGATCGATTGTCGCCGCCAGGCTCACCGAGGATCCCGCCGTCAACGTCCTGCTGCTGGAGGCGGGCGGGCGCGACCGGCATCCCTTCTACCACCTGCCGGCGGGCTTTGCGAAGATGACCAAGGGCATTGGAAGCTGGGGCTGGGAAACCGTGCCGCAGCGGCACATGCGCGAAAAGGTGTTCCGCTTCACCCAGGCCAAGGTGATCGGCGGCGGCTCCGCGATCAACGCGCAGGTCTATACCCGTGGCAACGCGCTCGACTACGACGAATGGCGCCAGATGGGCTGCACCGGCTGGAGCTACGCCGACGTTCTGCCGTATTTCCGCAAGAGCGAGGACAACGACACGTTTGAGAATGAATACCACGGCAAGGGTGGCCCGGTCGGTGTCAGCCGCCCCTCCGCGCCCCTGCCGATTTGCGATGCGTTTTTCGAGGCGGCGGGTCAGCTCGGCATCCCCCGCAACCACGACATCAACGGCGTGAAACAGGACGGCGTCACCTTCTACCAGCTGACCCAGCGCAACGCGCGTCGCTCCTCCGCCGCCATGGCCTTCCTCGCGCCCAACAGCAACCGGCCCAACCTGACCGTCCGTACGGAGGCCCAGGTGCGCAGGCTGGTGGTCGAAAAGGGCCGCGCCACCGGTGTCGAAATGATGGATGGCGAGAAAATCACCGCAGGGCAGGAGGTCGTGCTCAGTTCCGGCGCCATCGGTTCACCGCGTCTGCTGCAACTCTCGGGCATCGGCCCCGCAGAACACCTGGACGGGCTAGGCATTGATGTGGTCTTCGACAAGGCCCAGATCGGTGAGAACCTCCAGGACCACCTGGACCTCTACTGTATCTGCGAACTGAAAGGCCCCTACAGCTACGACCGTTACGCCAAACCCCACTGGGCCGCACTCGCCGGTTTGCAGTATCTCCTCACCCGCAAGGGGCCGGTCGCGTCCTCGCTGTTTGAAACCGGCGGGTTCTGGTACGCCGATCAGGACGCCCGGTCCCCGGATCTGCAGATGCATCTCGGTCTTGGCACCGGTATCGAACACGGGGTTGCCGCCATGGCCCAGGGTGGCGTGACGCTGAACTCCTGCTACCTGCGGCCCCGCTCGCGCGGCACCGTGCGGCTGCAAAGCGCCGATCCGGCCAGCGCCCCGTTGATTGACCCGAACTACCTCTCCGACCCGCGCGACCGGGAACTGTCCATCGAGGGCGTGAAACTGACGCAGAAAATTCTCTCCCAGGATGCGCTTAAACCCTACATCCTGGCCGAGCGTCTGCCGGGTCCGGACGTGAAAACCGACGACGACTATTTTGACTACATCTGCCAGCACTCCAAAACCGCCCACCACGCCGCCGGCACCTGCCGCATGGGACCGGATGATGAGGCCGTGGTGGACGAGCGCCTGCGCTTCAAGGGCATCGAGGGCTTGCGCATTGTCGACAACTCGATCATGCCCCGTGTCGTGTCCTCCAACACCAACGCGGCCGCGATGATGATTGGCGAAAAGGGCGCCGACTTGATCAGGGCCGACAACGGCACGGGAGCCAGCGCATGATCCGCCACATCGTTCTGATCCGGTTTAAACCGGAGCTTGAGGACAGCGAAATCGCCGACATCTGGACGCAGCTTCACGCGATCCGCTCCGAGGTTCCCGGAGTGCTCTCGATCACCTCCGGCAAAAGCGAAAGCCCGGAAAAGATCGAACGCGGCTACATGCACGGCTTCGTGGTCGACTTCACCGACTGGGACGCGCTGGAGGCCTACCAGGTCCACCCCGACCACAAACGCCTCGGCGCGCGTCTCGTGGAAAACGCGGTCGGTGGCATCGACGGCATTCTGGTGTTTGACCTTCCGGTCGAAGGGCAGGGCGGAGAGGGCTAAAGGTCATGGAGCGCAGACCGACCATCATCGACGTCGCCAAAAAGGCCGGGGTGTCCAAATCCACCGTCAGCCTCGTTCTGCGCAACAGCCCCGCCGTCCGCGAGGAAACCCGCGTGCAGGTGCGTGAGGCGATGGAGGCGATCGGCTACGTCTACAACCGCGCCGCCGCCACCATGCGCAGCGCCAATACCGGTCTGGTTGGACTGGTCATCAACGATCTGCGCAACCCGTTTTTCACCGAGTTCGCCACCTCCCTGCAGATGGCACTCGCCGCCAACGGCTATGCCGCCGTGGTCGCCAATACCGACGAGGACCCGGCGCTTCAGGCCCAGGTCGTCGGCGCGATGATTGAGCACGGTGTCGCCGCGCTGATCATTTCCCCTGCCTATGGTGACGTGGAGCGCAGTTTTGAGCCTGTCGCCCGGTCAGGCGTGCCCACCATGCAGGTTCTGCGCCAGGTGGAGCCGCGCACCGATCTCTTTCCCTTCGCCGCGCCGAACTATTCCGAGGGTGGCCGTGCCGCGACCCGGCACCTGCTGGAGGCCGGCGCCCGCCGCATCGCCTTTGTTGGCGGTCTGGAGGGCCGGGACGTTACCCGCGAGCGCATGGAGGGCTACTGCGCCGTCCTGGCGGAAGCAGGCATTGAGCCCATCGTTTTGAACGGCCGCTCCACGCGACAGTTCGGCCTCGATGCCTTCGACAGGCTTCAGGACCAGTACCCCGACTGCGACGCGGCGCTCTGCTTCAATGATCTCGTGGCGCTCGGTATGATCGCCAGGTGCAACGAGAAGCGGATCGACGTCGGCACGGGGTTCCGCATCGTTGGCTTCGACGACATCGAGGAAAGCGCCCATTCCTGGCCGACACTGTCCACCGTCCGCTGCGACGTGGCCGCGTTTGGCCGTGAAATTGCCGATACCGTGCTGGCCTGGCTCGAAAACGGCACGGCTCCGCCACCGGAGACCCGGCGCGACGTAAACCTGATCATTCGCGGCTCCAGCGCAGGGGCCTGACCGTCCAACCGGAATTGTTACACAAATTCTGTGGAAATCAGGTCATTATGACAGTATACCACTTCCTGTCCGCCTTCCGCCCGAGGGTCGCTGAAAAATTACCTTTTGCGATTTGTTCGGGGCCGGGAGGTCGGGTAATACAGTAACCGGATCAGAGCTGTTTCAGGAAGGCTCCAAACGTGTCGACGCCACCGCTCCCGATCAAACGCCGCAAACTCAGTGATGAGGTCAAGGAACGCATCCTTGAAACCATCCAGCGCGATGCCCTGGGACCTGGCGACATCCTGCCATCCGAGCGTGAGTTGATGAGCCTCTACGGCGTCGGCCGCCCGGCCATCCGCGAGGCGATGCAGGCGCTCCAGGGCAGCGGTCTGATCGAGGTGCGCCACGGCGAAAGGCCCCGTGTGGCCGAGGCGTCAATGGACGGGGTTCTCGAACAGATGAACCTGTCCATGAAGCACATCCTGTCCCATTCCGGCGCCACGCTTGAACAGCTCAAGGAGGCGCGCCTGACCTTCGAGACCTATCTCGTCGGCCGCGCCGCCCTTGAACGCTCGGAGGCCGATCTGGTCACATTGCGCGAGGCCATGGACCAGCAGCGCGCGGCCCGTGACATCCCCGCGGAGTTCATGAAATTAGACGGCAGAGTCCACGAGGTCATCGCTGGCATCCCCGGCAACCCGCTCTATGCCGCGGTCAGCAGCGCCATCTTCGGCTGGCTTGCCGTGTTCCATGTGGGCAGCGTCCGCCGCCCTGGGCTTGAGGACCTGACCCTTGAAGAACATGACATCATCTTCGCCGCCATCCGCGACCGCGACGCCCGCGCCGCCAAGGAGGCCATGATCCGCCACCTCACGCGCAGCAACACCCTCTACGACCAGTCCAACGCCCGCCCGGACCCGGTACAGGGGACGTAGGAAGTTCTTTTCACCTATAACGCCGGTTATGTTATTAAACGTTGGGAAAGGCCCACGGTTTTTCTACCGCTCGCGGTGAGCCGTGCGGGGGGTTCCCGCTCGAAGGAAATCAGGCACCCTTGCGCCGTACCACATCCGGGGTGTGGATCACCCTCATGTCCTCGACGAAATTGTCGATATGGAACGGCCACACCGCCTTGGGCCAGCGCAACTCCATTTCGCCCTTCGACGGGCGGTACACGGCGGTGAACAGCGTGCCGAAACCCCGGTCAAACGCCGTGGAATAGAGCGGCGGTTTCAGAAACGCGCCGATAAACTTCTCTTCCGGCTCCACGTGCAGCGTCAGCCGCTGCAGCAGAAACCGCTCGCGCTCCACCGTCGCGGTCATGCGGGCATGGGCCGACCATTCCACCCGGCTCTGGTGGTTGGTGGCCACGGCGGCATGGGTGATTTCGGTCGGCCGGTCCGGCGCCATGTAGGCCGTCAGATACCGCCGCCGTTTGTCCACCACCGTCACGTTGTAGCTCATGTGCGTGGGCACCCGCACCAGCACCTTTTCGGCTTCCGCCGTGGTCTCGCAGGTCTGCAAAACATAGCGCAGGATCAGCGGCACGCCGAACCCGTCGCCCACGATCTGCCGCCCGCCAAAGGTCAGGGAGACCGCCAGCCCGGCATCGTTCATGCCATCGACCAGCCCCCACATGCCGTCACTCGTGCCCATGACCTTGCGGCCCTGCCAGGCGGTGTGGAGCAGGATGCTGTCAAAGGCCCGCGCGTCGTAATCATAGTTGCGCACCAGCACGGGTTTCGCCCCCGGCCAGATCCCCTGGGAACAGCCCGACAGGTATGGCGGCGGACAGTAGAAACTCAGAAACCGGGCGGCATGGTCACTTCCGCCCGCCAGATCCGACAGCTGCTCATGCAGCGGCACAAGCTCCGGCATGTACTGCTTGAGCGCCTTGATGCTTTCCCAGTAGGTCGCGCGCGCATGTTCGCCCTTCCGCAGCCACCAGCGGTGATAGGCCGGCCACAGACCTTGGAAAAGCCCGGCCCATTTGGGACCAGGCTCCGCCTCGCTTACGGCCCGCCACAAAACTTCCATGTCTCGCGTCCGGTTGTTGCGCCCTACATGATCTTGAAGGCGGGATCAGCCACCGCAGGACCGGCCTCAGCCACCGGCAACGGCTTCGCGGAGAAGCTCTGCTTGATGCCGTGAATCCAGCGTTTCGCCCGCTCGTTGAGCTTGAAGCCCGGCGTCATGGACCGGCCCCGCGTCACGAGAATACCGAGATCCGCGCCCTCATACCGGTAATCGCCCGGTGCCAGAATGCGCAGGAAAAACGCCTCGTTCTCGCTCTCAACCGCACGGCGGTGATAGTCGAAGCGGTCGAACACCACGCGGCCATCCTCCAGCATCTTGTAGATGCCGGTCTCCGGCGCATCGGTGACAATATCCACGTTGTCCTCGGTGTGCTTGATCACCATCTGCGACCAGCCGTCGATCATCTCCGGGTCGGACCAGCGGGCGTTCAGCTCCTCCACATCGAGGTTGAACGGCTTCTTCGAGAATTCCAGCAGATGGAACAGGAACAGCGGCGCATCCGCATGGGCAAAGGCCGCATGGTTGGTCATGGAGGACGCGCCCGTGATGCGCGGGTTCAGCTCTCCGAGCCAGATTTCGCCGGATTTCTTCTCAATGAGGAAGTCGAGCTCGAAATAGCCACGATACCCCTCCTTGCGCAGCTGCTCACCGAATTTGAAGGTCAGTTCACGGGCCTTCGCACGGGTCTTCGGCGGGAAGGCGGTGGAGAAAATCTCGTTGCCGCACCAGCCGCCGCGATAGGGTGTCAGTTCGTTGAAACCCACCAGCTCCGTCATCAGCGGGCCAACGATCGTGCCCTCCTTGGTGGCGCAGGCCTCAATGGCCGATCCGCGGCAGTCGATCCGCTTCATGATCTTGATCTCGCCCTCTCCGACGATCTCATGCTCATGCCGCCGGAAATCCGCCTCCGACTTGATGAAGAACGTGGTGTGGCCGCTGTCGCCAAACGCCGACTGCAACACCAGGTCGTGGCCGATCCCGGCCTTCTCGCAGGTCGCGCGCAGATCCTCGTAATCCTTGACCTCGGCCAGCACGTTCGGCACCGACGGCACGCCCGCCTTGTTGCCGATCCGCACGGTCTCGATCTTGTTGTCCATGCTCGTGCGCAGTTTCGCCTTCGGGAACCAGACCTCTGCGCCCAGTTCCTTCGACAGCCGCTCGGTCTCCTCGTCGAACATCAGGAACACAAATTTCGGCTTGCCGCCGCGCCGCTTGATGAGGTCGATGACCTCCTTGTGCTGGAGCAGATAGTTGTTGATGTCCTCGATCGACTGGAATTCGGCATGGGGCTGCTCGGACGGGCAGAACGTGTTCGGATGCCGACCGTCATAGCAGTCGATATAGCAGATGTACTTGAAGTTCTTGGCCCACTCGTCAAGGCCAAGGAGATTGAAGTTGGTCGCGGAAATAAAATAGATCGGATCAGAGTTGGTATGAAAATACCGACGGATCTCCGAGATGTTTCTGAGTACCTTTTTGGGCATTCCGACCCCTCCGTGTTGCTAGCTTGCTGTCTGTGCAGTTTTCTTTTCGACGAGCCCGTTCAGGGCCTCGGTAGTAAACACGCGCAGCCCCAGATCGGGCCGGTAGCCGTGGATCTCGTTCACGTCCAGCGCGCGCATGAACGCCAGAATCTCCTCGCTCACGACCTGGCCTGGCACCAGGATCGGGAAGCCCGGCGGGTAGGGAATGATGAAGGACGCCGACACAACCTCGCGCCCGCTCTCCATCGCCTGCCGGACCGAACCGTTCAGTTCAAGGTAGTCGCAGTTCGCCTCATCATAGCTGAGGAAGAACGCCGACCGGATGTCGCCCTCGCCGGTGACCGGATCGGCCTCGAACGCCGGATGGAACCGGCTGAAATCCGGCAGGGGCGGCAGGTCGTGCATCAGGTTCTTGACCCGGTTCTCGAAGGCGCGTTTCTCCATCAGCGAGGCGTCACCGTCCAGTTCGTCGAGCGACTTCGCGATCTCCACCAGAACCTCGATCAGATACGCCACCGATGACCGCGTCGTACCGATATTAGTCATGAACAGAACGGTGTTCCGCGAGGTTTTGTTGATCTGGATGCCGTAGCGATCCATCAGGATCTTGGTCTTGAACGTGTCACCGTCCCAGCCGGTGCCCCCGACCGCCAGCGTCACCCGCGTGGGATCAAGCACAAACTCGTCCTTCTCCCAGCACTCGAAATAATCGGTCCAGCCCTGCTCCTGGCTGTAATAGCTCTCCACCCCGGTCTCGCGATGGGCCTCGGGGATCATGTCGCCCGAGGTCAGAACCTTGAAGTATTTCGCGAGCAGCGGATGGGTCGCAATCGCCCGCCGCATGGACATGGCCGCCTCAAGCTGACGCTGGACGAACTCAAACCCTTCCAGTTCAACCTGACGCCGCCCCACATCGAGCGACGCGATAATCTGATAGTTCGGCGAGGTCGACGTGTGCGTCATGTAGGCCTCGTGGAAGCTCTGCTCCACTTCGCCCTTAAAGTCCTGGTCGTTCACATGGATCATCGATCCCTGCCGCAGGGATGTCAGCGTCTTGTGTGTGGACTGCGTCGTGTAGACCCGCACCCGCGCATCGGGCGGCGGGATCAGCCGGGTGTTGATGAGCGTCTCGTGATCCGCGCCGTCCAGTTCCGCCTGCTGCGCCTCCCAGGCTTTCGCATGGGCCTCGGATTTCAGTCGCGCGCGCAGCACGTTGGCCGCGTTCATGCCCGTGCGCTGGCGATAGACCGGACCGAAGCGGGCGAAGGCAAACCAGGCCTCATCCCAGAGAAAGATCAGATCCGGCTTGATCGCCAGACATTCCTCCATGACCCGCTCAACGTTGTAGACGATGCCGTCAAACGTGCAGTTGGTCAGCAGAAGCATCCGCACCTGGTCAAGCTTGCCCGCGGCCTTCAGCTTCAGCAGCTTTTCCTTGATCTCCGACAGCGGCACCGCGCCATACATCGAGTATTCGTTGAGCGGATAGCTGTCGATGTAACGCACCTGCGCCCCGGCCAGCACCATGCCGTAATGGTGCGACTTGTGGCAGTCCCGGTCCACCAGCACGATATCCCCAGGCCGGACCAGCGCCTGCACCACGATCTTGTTACAGGTCGAGGTGCCGTTGGTGGCAAAAAACGTCTGCCGCGAGCCGAAGGCCCGGCTGGCAAGTTCCTGCGCCTCCTTGATCGGCCCGTGCGGCTCCAGCAGACTGTCGAGCCCGCCCGACGTGGCCGAGGTCTCCGCCAGGAAGATGTTCGGCCCGTAAAACGCGCCCATGTCCTGGATCCAGTGCGACCGCGAGATCGACTTGCCCCGGCTGATCGGCATGGCGTGAAACACGCCTGTCGGCTGTTTCGAGTATTCCTTGAGTGCGGTAAAGAAAGGCGTCTTGAACCTGGCCTGAACCCCGCGCAGGATATTCAGGTGCAGTTCCAGGAAATCCTCCTGGTTGTAGAACACCCGGCGACAGATGCCGAGGTCCATGCCCGCAATCGCCTCAACCGACCGCTCCGTCACCAGATAGGCGTCCAGTTCCGGGCGCACCTTGGCCACAAGGCGGCAAAGCTCCGGCCCGTAATTCTCCGGCTCCATCGCGTCCAGATCCTCATCCGATCCGGCCTGGTTGATGTAGCGGTGCAGCAGCGGCAGATCGAATTTCGATTCCATCCGCAGGCCCGGCCGCACGATGATTGCCTGAATGTTGTGGTTAAACAGAACCGCGATCAGCGCGTCCTGCAAACTCGGCACCACCACCGGCTCATAGGTGAACGCGTCCTCTGCACGGCGCATGGAGGTGATGTTGTTGCGGATCCAGCGTTCCTGGTGCTCGTTCACGTCATCGACGATCAGAACCTCAAAGTAGGGTTTCTGAAGGGCCCGGCTTTCGAGCGACTGCATCGCCTCATCGTCATGGTCCTCACTGTCGGCCCCGTCCCGGTCGAGCGGAATGTGCCGCCGCCGGTAGGCGCCGGTGGTCAGACCGCGCGTGGCCCGGTGCACTGCATAGGCCACATCGTCATAGCTGCCGTGATCGAACTGCCGCCGGATGTGGTCGAAGGCCTGCATGCCTGGAAACGCCCAGTAGGGTTCAATCACCTCCAGGGACTCGAACAGGTCATGGATTTCCTGTTTCACCTGTGCGGCGCGTTTGCCCTGCGGATTGCGCGCAAAGCTCCTTGTCCTCTCGCGCAGACTGCTCCAGCGATCCGCGCGCAGCTGGATCGCCGAGTAGTAGTCACTCACGTCCTGCATGATACTGTCCCTCCCCCGTATCCCGGACGTTGACGCTGCTGGCGCTGACGCCAGCAGCAGTCTCCGGGGTTATCCCGTCAAAGTCTTCACGTGGCCTTTTGGCACGAAATGGACCGGCCCCGTATCCTGTGTTGCCCCCGCAAGCGTGTCCGCCGGCACGTCGATATGCAACCCGGCCCGCGATCCCTGCTGCGGCAGTTCCAGCGGCCCAAGCGTATGCAGATACGCGTCGGCCCCGCTGGCGCGGTCGTACACGGGGAACTCGGCCTCCCGGTCGCGGAAGCTCTTGAGAACCTGACCGAGGCCCTTGAGCCCGGTTTCCCGCTGACGCCGAACCTGGCTCAGGTCAATCTCGATCGGGAACATGTCCTCCTGTCCCGCGGACTGGTGCAGAACCATGCCCGCCGGATCGACCACGCAGGACCGGCCGTTGCCGCCCGCGCCAAGGCCGTTCACGTCGAACACGAAACACTGGAACTGTGCCGCGGTTGCCCGTGCTATGGCCAGTTCCGCATCCCGGTCGGTGGTTCCCGTCAAAACCGGATGCAGCAGAACCTCGACCCCCTGGGAGGTCAGATGCCGCGTGGTTTCGGGGAACCAGATGTCGTAACAGATCGACAGGCCAAAGCGTCCCACATCCGGCACATCGAAGATACAGAATTCGGTCCCGGCGGAGATTTCAGCCTCATATGGCCGGAACGGGAACATCTTGCGGTAGCTGTTGACCAGGTCACCATCCGGATTGATCACATGCGATGTGTTGAAAATCCGGCCGTCCTCCGCCCGCTCGAACATCGAGCCGGGGATCAGCCAGATCCCGTGCCGCCGCGCGGCATCCCGAAACCGGTTCAGCGCATCGTTCTCAAACGGCATTGCAAACTTGTGCAGCGGCCCATACGGGGCCAGCTCACTGAACAGAACCATCTGCGTCCAGGGGAATCTGGCCATCAGAATGTCCAGCCGGTGCAGCATCCCGTCCACATTGGATTCCAGAGCGCCCACATGCATCTGAATGCCGGCAATCGCGAAAGGTGTCATATACTTTGGTACTCCATCAGATCGGCACCCGGGCCAAACCCCTGTATTCTGTCCCGCCCGGACGCGCTAACTGAGAACAACACGATTAATCCGACGCCTTCAAGCCCGCTTTCACACAACCGTCATGTCGAGTGTTACCGCACGAATACACCTTGGCAACCCATTACATGGCCACGGGCGAAAATTCCCGTTCCGGGCGAGTGGCTTGCGGTATCGACAGCATTTTTTCCATCCTGCGGACCCCTGCCGCACATCCGGAATTATCAGATGCAAAAAGGCCGCCATGATCCCGCCATGGCAGCCCTTTACTCATTGCGGTTCTGACAGTCCCCGCCGTCCGGTCCTTCAGGAATACGCGCCTGCCGAGTAGGTCAGCTCATAGCTGTGGCTGTAAAGCTCGAAGATGTTGCCAAACGGATCCTCGACATAAACCATCCGGTAGGGCTTCTCGCCGGGGAAGTATTCCCGTACCGGCATCCGCTGCCTGCCGCCCGCCGCAACGATCCTCGCCAGCAGTCCCTCCAGATCCGGGTCCTGGATCGCAAAATGGAACGTGCCATGGCGGCGGTACTCGAAGTTGTTCTCCGGCGGGTGGTTGCCCGCAAATTCAAACAGTTCAATGCCGATACCGTCCCCGGTGGACAGATGCGCAATGCGCAGATGCTTCCAGCCCGGTCCGAACACGTCGGTACACATCACGCCAATGGCGCTGTCATCCTCAACGACCTCGCTGGGCTGCATAAGTACATAAAAACCCATGACTTCGGAGTAAAACTTCACGGCCTCGTCCAGATCCGGAACGGACAGGCCAATATGGGAAAAGGTGCGCGGTGTCGGTGTCATCTCGATCTCCTTTGCGTTTGTCTTGAGGGAGATATGGACAGTCCGGACCCGAATGTGAAATTATCATGTATCATATAAATGAGAACGATACGTTATGATGCTGAACGCCACCTGGCTCGAAACCTTCACCACGCTGGCCGAGGAGCGGCACTTCACCCGCGCCGCCGGGCGTCTCAACATGACCCAGCCCGGCGTGTCCCAGCATCTGCGCAAACTGGAACGGCAGCTTGGTCAGAAACTCATCGTCCAGGACGGCAAAACCTTCTCCCTGACCGAGGCTGGCGAGACCGTGCGTGACCTCGGGCTCTCCCGCCGTGCCGAGGAACGCGCCCTGCGCGACGCCATTGGCCGCGACGACCCGGATGCGGGCGAGGTTCGCGTCGCCTGTTCAGGCAGTTTCGCGATGCTCTTCTATCCCCGCGCCATCGCCCTGATGCGCGCGCATCGACACCTCTCGATCCATGTGGAGGCCGCGCCCCAGGCTCAGGTTCTGACCGGCGTGCTGGAGGGCCGTTTCGACCTTGGCATCATCGCGGATGACCCGCGCCACCCCCGCATCACCGCGCGGCATATCGGTCAGGAGGAACTCTGCCTCGTCCTCCCAGCCGGCCAGCCCGACCCGGTGCGGTTCGATGACCTTGAAAGTCTCGGCCTCATCGCCCACCCGG
The DNA here is from genome assembly GCF_049800875.1 of Amaricoccus tamworthensis. NCBI lineage: Bacteria > Pseudomonadati > Pseudomonadota > Alphaproteobacteria > Rhodobacterales > Paracoccaceae > Amaricoccus > Amaricoccus tamworthensis. The sequence goes on from NZ_JBNAFV010000018.1 coordinate 45,268, forward strand.
ATGTCTGGAGCTACGCCGACGACCTGTTTCCGCGCAACTTTCCCGATGCCTTCACCGGCGCCGACCGCCTGCGCGTCCGCTCCCATGTCAACCAGATCGGCCAGATCCCCGCTCCGGTCGCCGCTGGTGTGGGCTACACCCTGCTGCCCCGCAGCGGCCTCGCCGCCTTTCCAGGGTCGGAACAGGTGCGCATCGCCACCCTGCCCGCCCCGCGCTACCACGAGCTCTGGTCAATCACCCGCCACGGCCGCCCCCCGGGCGCCCGCCTGACCCGCATCAGCACCCTGGTCGCGGATCTGGCGTCGGGTCTGGACTGAGCTTTCCGCCCTTCCTCTGAGGGCAGCGGTGAACCTGGTGGCGCGATAGCGCCTCCTGGGGGAGGTTCGGCGCTGCCCGACGTCGCCGTCGGGCGGGACGGTTGCAAGGCTAAGGCCCCCCGACCCTCACAAAACCGCGTCAAACGCCACCGACAATTTGTCCACGATCTCGCCCACATGGTCGTCCGTTAGGATGAACGGCGGGGCAAGAAGGATGTGGTCGCCCTCCTTCCCGTCAATCGTGCCGCCCATCGGGTAACAGATCAGCCCGGCCTCAAAACACTTCTTTTTCAGGGCTTTGTTGACACCTCTTGAGGGATCGAACGGCTTCTTCGTCTCCCGGTCCTCGACAAGTTCAATACCCCGGAACAGACCCCGTCCGCGAATGTCACCCACATGCGGATGCTGCCCAAACGCCTCCTCCAGAGCCGACTGCAACCGCTCGCCCATCATGGCCGAGCGTTCGACCAGACCGCCATCCGTCAGCTTGCCCAGCACGGCAAGCGCGGCGGCACAGGCGGTCGGGTGCCCGATATAGGTGTGCCCGTGCTGGAAAAATCCGCTTCCGTTCTCAATGGCCTCATAGATCTTCCCGGAACACAGCATCGCCCCAATCGGCTGATACCCCGCGCCCAGACCCTTGGCGATGGTCACGATGTCAGGCGAAATCCCGTCCCGCTCACAGGCAAACAGCGTCCCGGTCCGGCCCATGCCGCACATGACCTCATCGAGGATCAGCAGAACACCATATTTGTCACAGATTTCGCGGACGCGTTTGAAATACCCCTCCACCGGAGGCACCGCCCCGGCCGTGGCACCCACCACCGGCTCGGCCACAAAGGCAAAAACCGTGTCGCCGCCGAGCCTTAGGATCTCCTCCTCCAGCTCGTTCGCAACCCGCAGACCGTACTCCGCAGGCGTTTCATCATCGCGCCGTCCCCGGTACTCGTAGCAGGGCGAGATATGCGTGGTCTCCACCATCAGCGGCGCAAACGGCGCCCGCCGCCACTCGTTCCCGCCGGTGGCCAGGGCGCCAAGCGTATTGCCGTGATAGCTCTGGCGCCGGGCGATCACATGCCGCCTCTGTGGCTTGCCGATCTCCACGAAATACTGCCGCGCCAGTTTCAGGGCGGCCTCCACGGCCTCCGATCCGCCCGACACCGGATAAACCCGGTCGATTCCCTCCGGAGCCAGCGCCACCAGCATGTCCGCAAGCCTCTCCGCCGGTTTCGACGTGAAAAAACTGGTATGGGCATAGGCGATGGAATCGAGCTGGTCCTTGATCGCCGCAATCACGTCCGCGTCCCCGTGACCCAGACAGGACACGGCCGCCCCGCCCGATCCGTCGAAATAGGATTTACCATCGGTATCAAACAGATAGACACCCTCACCGCGGGCCACTTCGGGCAATACCGCTTTGGTGTGTCTGGGAAATACGTGAGACATCAACCCCGTCCTTATGCCGCCCCATATGCCCTTATTGAAACATACGATTCTCCGGTTGACTAGGCTTGAAACAGATGAAACACTTTTTGCCGTACTGAACGCCTTGGGGAGGGCAGATGTTTGCAGCGTTCGTTTGAACAGCAGCTTTCGACAAAGTATTCCGGTCTCAGCACCAAACTTCGCGAAGCGGCGGAATTCGTTCTCGAACACCCTGTTGACGTCGCAACCCGCAGCCTTCGGGCCGTCTCAAAGGACGCAAACCTCTCCCCCGCCACGTTTTCCCGCATGTCCACGGCCCTTGGCTACGACAGTTACGAGGAACTGCGCGATACCCTTCGCCGCAGCGTGGAGCACCGCGTCAACTCCTTTTCCGACCGGATGGAGGCGCTTCAGGAGGACCACGACGAAGGCGATACCGGGTTCCTGACCCGGCATGTCCATGACTGCTCGACCAACGTGCAGCTCATGGAGCGCAGCATCGACCCCAACCGGCTCGAGGCCTGCGTCGACCGCCTGCACCGGGCCCGTCGCGTGCTTGTCTTTGGTGCGCTCGGGTCCACCGGCGTTGCCGAATACCTTGTCTACATGGCCAGTTTCCTTACGGAAAAATGGTCGATGGCAAATCCCACCGGCGCATCACTGGCCAGCAAACTCGTCGGCATGTCCGGCACGGACGTTCTCATCGTCATCACCAAGCCTCCCTTCGCGAGCCGGGCCATCCGTGCCGCGCGCGAGGCCCAGGCGGCGGGAGCATATGTGCTGGTTCTGACGGACACCTGGTCGTGCCCCGCGCTGGCCCATGCCAGCGCAAGTTTCGTCGTGCCCACGGACAGTCGACATTTCTTCTCGTCTTACGCCTCGACACTGGTACTGTGTGAGATCATTATCGGGATGCTGGCGGGTCGGGCGGGACCACCCGCCCGAAGACGGATACGGGAGGTCGAGGATCGAAACCGCAGTCTCAGCGAGGTCTGGGAAGGCTGAAAACACAATCAACCGCATCAGATATGGGAGCTTATTGATGTATTCGAAACTCACAATGTCCGCAGTGGCACTGGCCGTAGGGACCATGGTGGCCCCCTTCGCACAGGCCCAGGAACAGTTCATCACAATCGGTACCGGCGGCGTGACCGGCGTTTACTACCCCACGGGCGGCGCCATCTGCCGGCTCGTGAACAAGGGCCGCAAGGAGCACGGCTTCCGCTGCTCCGCCGAATCCACCGGCGGCTCGGTATACAACATCAACACCATCCGCGCGGGTGAGCTTGAGTTCGGTGTGGCCCAGTCCGACTGGCAGTACCACGCCTATAACGGTACCTCCGACTTCGAGCCCGATGGCCCGATGGAAGAGCTTCGCGCCGTGTTCTCCGTACACCCCGAGCCGTTCACGGTCGTGGCCCGTGCGGATTCCGGGATTGAGACTTTCGAGGACCTCAAGGGCAAGCGCGTCAACATCGGCAACCCCGGTTCCGGTCAGCGCGGCACAATGGAAGTCCTTCTCGAAGCCAAGGGCTGGAGCACGGACGATTTTGAACTCGCAACCGAGCTCAAGGCCGCCGAGCAGTCCGCAGCACTCTGCGACAACCAGATCGACGCGATGGTTTACACCGTTGGCCACCCGTCCGGCTCCATCGAGGAAGCCAGCACCGCCTGCGACAGCCACCTCGTCTCCGTCACCGGCCCCGAGGTTGACCAGCTGATCGCCGACAATGCGTTCTACCGTACGGCAACCATCCCCGGCGGCATGTATCGCGGCACCGATGAGGACGTGACCACCTTCGGTGTGGGCGCAACCTTCGTGACCTCCTCCAACGTGTCCGAGGACGCGGTTTACGCCGTGGTGAAATCCGTCTTCGACAATTTCGAGGACTTCAAGGGCCTGCACCCCGCCTTCGCAAATCTCGACCCGAACGAGATGGCAACGGCCGGTCTGTCGGCTCCGCTGCATGACGGTGCGGCAAAGTACTACAAGGAAGCCGGAATTATCGAATAAGGTTCGATAACCGCAGGGAGAGGGCGGCCAAACCGCCCCTCCTTCCCAATTATCACCGGATGGGAAAACCCACCGGCCAACTCAGTCGGCGCCACAGGGGGTAGCATGGCCAGTAACAACAAGGAAAACCGCGCGCTCAGCGAGGAGGAGCTCCAGGAGCTCGTTTCCTCCTCCGACGCCGGCTCCCGTAATCCCACCGGATCGGTCGGACTGCTGCTCGCGGTCGTGGCCGTGGTCTGGTCCATTTTTCAGGTGCTGCTTGCATCACCGCTCGCGAACTACGTTTTGCCAGGCGACGTGGTCAACAACTCCCGCCAGTTCCACCTGGCCTTTGCTGTATTCCTGGCCTTCATGGCCTACCCCGCGCTCAAATCGAGCCCCCGCGACTACATTCCGATCCAGGACTGGGTCTTCGCCATTTTCGGCGTCTTTGTCTCGCTTTACGGCTTTATCTTCTACGAAAAAATCGTCGCCGCCGGTGGCCTTGCGGACAATGTCGACAAATGGTTCGCCCTTGCCGGCCTGATCCTGCTCTTTGAGGGCGCCCGCCGCGCGCTCGGCCCGGCCATGGCGATCATCGCGACCATTTTCCTGTGCTATGTTTTCTTCGGCTCCTCCGCCTGGGTGCCCGACGTGATCCGCTGGAAAGGCGCGTCGCTGCAAAAGGCCATGAGCCACATGTGGATCACCTCGGAGGGCGTGTTTGGTATCGCGCTCGGCGTGTCCACCCGTTTCGTGTTCCTCTTCGTGCTCTTCGGCGCTTTGCTCGACAAGGCGGGCGCGGGCAACTACTTCATCAAGATGGCGTTCGGCGCGCTCGGCCACCTCAAGGGCGGCCCGGCCAAGGCTGCCGTGGTCGGCTCCGCCGCAACCGGGCTTATCTCAGGCTCCTCCATCGCCAACGTGGTGACCACCGGTACCTTCACCATCCCGCTGATGAAGCGTGTGGGCTTTACCTCCGAGAAAGCCGGCGCCGTCGAGGTGGCCAGCTCCGTGAACGGCCAGATCATGCCACCCGTGATGGGCGCCGCGGCCTTCCTCATGGTGGAATATGTGGGCATCTCCTATGTGGAGGTCATCACCCACGCCTTCCTGCCCGCCGCGATCTCCTACATCGCGCTGGTCTACATCGTTCATCTTGAGGCCGTGAAAAACAACATGCCGACGCTGGGCAACCGCGTTGTTTCCATGGGTAAGACCATCGGTGGCATGGCCGCGTTTTTCGTCGGATTTGCCCTGCTCTGCTACGGCGTCAAATACCCGGTCGGCTGGATTTCCGCCGCCGTGGGCGACAGCGCCAGCTGGGTTCTGGCCCTGCTGATCTTCGTGGCCTATGTGGCCCTGCTCTGGCTCGCCGCCGGTGTGCCGGATCTGGAGCCGGATGATCCCAACGCCGAAAACGTTGAACTGCCGGTTGTGGGCGAGATCTACAAATCCGGTCTCTACTACCTGCTGCCCATAGTGGTTCTGGTCTACTTCCTGATGATCGAGCAGAAATCCCCGGGCCTCTCGGCCTTCTGGGCGACCATGCTGCTCTTTGTCATCCTGCTGACCCAGAAGCCGCTGAAGTCCATCTTCCGTGGTGAGAACCAGACCGCCAACGCTTTCCGCGAAGGTGTGCTGGACCTCATCCAGGGTCTGATCGACGGCGCGCGCAACATGATCGGCATCGGTCTTGCCACCGCCACGGCGGGCGTGATCGTGGGCACCGTGACGCTCACGGGCGTGGGCCAGGTCATGGCCGACCTCGTCGAGTTCCTCTCGGGCGGCAACCTGATCCTGATGCTCGTGATGGTGGGGCTTCTCAGCCTCATCCTCGGCATGGGCCTGCCCACCACCGCGAACTACATCGTGGTCTCGTCGCTGATGGCGGGCGTGGTGGTTGAACTGGGCGCGCAGTCCGGTCTGATCGTGCCGCTGATCGCCGTGCACCTCTTCGTGTTCTATTTCGGCATCATGGCGGACGTGACCCCACCCGTGGGTCTCGCCTCCTTCGCGGCCGCTGCCGTGTCCGGTGGCGACTCGATCCGGACCGGTTTCGTGGCGTTCTTCTACTCGCTGCGCACAGTGGCCCTGCCCTTCGTGTTCATCTTCAACACCGATCTTCTGCTGATCAATGTTGGATGGGCGCAGGGGATTTTGGTCTTCGTGACCGCGTCCATCGCCATTCTGATCTTCACCGCCGGCACAATGGGCTGGTTCCTGACGAAAAACCGGATCTACGAGAGTGTTGCACTTGTGCTGATTTCCTTCGCGCTCTTCCGTCCCGATTTCTTCATGGACCGCATCCAGCCGCCGTTTGACCAGATCGACCCGGTCAACTTTGCCGAGGCCCTGGGTAACGCCCCGGAGGACGGACGCCTGCGTCTGACCATTGCCGGCCCGGATTTCGACACCGGCGACATTGTTGAGACGACCCTCGTGGTCCGTCCCGAGGGCGCCACGCCCGAGGAACGCCTGGAAGCATCCGGACTGCTCCTGCTGCCGGAGGACGGTGTGATGAGGATGGATGAACCCTCCTTCTCGTCCCCCTATGCCGACGCCCTGAGCAGCTTCGACTTCTATCTCGACGAGCCGGTTCAGATCACGCAGGTCCAGGCCCCGGCCGATCAAATGCCCAAGGAACTCATGTTCATTCCGGCCCTGATCGCCCTTGCCCTTGTCGTCATGCTGCAACGCGCCCGCATGACCCGTCAGGAGGTTCCCGCATGAGCGGTTCCGTTCTCTGCGCCGTCGACATCAGCAACGGCACCGACGATCTCCCCACCATTCAGAGAGCCGCCAAACTGGCGGATCTCGACGGGGTGCAGCTCGATGTCATTGCGGTTGTTCCCGATTTCGGCCTCAGCCCCGTGGCGACCTTCTTCTCCGAAAGTCACCATGAGGAAATGGTGAACCAGGCGAAGGTGCTCCTGAACAATCTTGTCACTCAGGCCATCGGCCCGGAGGCAAACGCGAAGGTGCGCCACGTCATCTCTACGGGCCGCGCCTATGAGGAGGTCATCAAAACCGCCGAGGTCTCCGGCGCGTCCCTGATCGTTGTGGGCGCGCACAAGGCCGACCTGGAGGACTACCTCCTCGGCCCCAACGCCTCGCGCATCGTCCGCCACTCCGAGTGCTCCGTCTACGTGGTGCGCCCGGAGAGCTGAGGCAAAACTGACATGGGTGGTGTCCGGTGAGCGCGTGCGCCATCCCATTTACGTTCCGCCCCGTCCCTGAGGGGAGTCACTTACCCGAGGCACGACGCGCCATGCCCGACTTTGGGAGGGCTGCGAACCGGGCGGCCAACGCGGGTCGCCCCAACTCCCACAACCATTGAGCAGGGGCCGACGTCGCGGATGCCCTCCCGGGGGGAAAGTCGGGCATGGCGTGTCGTGCCGACACGCCGGGGATGGTTGCCGGACCTCTGCCCAATACCCGGCCGAGCGCTTAAAAAAACACTTTTTTGGTCCGTGTGAACGAAAGCGCCTCGCGTCCCGCACATTCCCCGGCGGTGCCGCCGGGCGAAGGCGTTTCAATGGGTCCGCCCTCAAATAATCGCCGCCTCCACGATCCCCCGCCCCTCGCGTATCCGCCCAAACCCAAACGGCGACAGATCGAGGCTCCGGAACTCCCCATGCACCAAAAGCTCCGCCAGGCCCCGTCCCATCGCCGGGGCCTGTTGCAGCCCGTGCCCTGAAAACCCGTTCATGAACCAGAAATTCCCGACCTCATCATGCGCCCCCAGAACCGCATTCCGGTCGAGCACGTTCCACGCGTAATGCCCGGCCCATTCCGCCGTCACCTTAATCGCCTCGAACTTCGGTATCCGCCAGGCCAGAGCGGGCCAGACATGCTCCTGCCACAGATCCTCATCCATCGTGAAATCATCCGGATCCACCGCCGGGTCCTCCGCCCCGTGGCCGCCACACTGATACGTGCCACCGCCGGCCTCGCGCACATGCACCCCGGACAGATCCACCGTCAGCGGAAGCTCCCGGTCGAGCGGTTTCTCGGCCTGGAAAATCCACGAATAGCGTTTCCGCGGCTCCACCGGCAGATCAATCCCCGCCATCGCCGCCGTCCGCGCGGCGCGCGGCCCCGAGGCATTCACCACCTGTCCGCAGGAAATCACCTCACCCGAGGCCAGCGTCACACTCTCAACCCGCCGCCCCCCGGCCCCGCGCGTCATCGCCACAACCTCGCCGGTCAGGTACTCAACCCCCTGCTCCCGACCCTTGCGGCGCAGCCAGTCAAACACCGCCGTCGCGTCCCAGTAGCCCTCATCCACCGTATTGATCGACCCCAGCGCCACGTCATCGACCCGGTAAAACGGATACGCCGCCGCGATCTCCTCCGGCGTCATCAGCCGCGTCGCCGCCCCGGCCGCCACCTGCACGGCCTGGTCGCGGCGCAGCTCATCCGCCCGCGCCTCCGTGCCCGCCAGATACATGTAGCCGAAGTTCCGGATCGCAATCTCCGGCACCCGCTCATCCCCGCCCATGAACCCGCGAAGACCCGTGATGAACTCTGCCCCGAACTGCGAAATCCGCACGTTCAGCGCATGGGAAAACTGCTGCCGGATGCAGCTCGTCGTGTGCATGGTTGAGGAGTTTGCATAGGTCGGGTCCCGCTCCACGACCAGAATACGCCCGTCAAAATCCGGATCGCCCGACAAAAACCAGGCCAGTGAGGCGCCCATAATGGCCCCGCCGACAATCACCACGTCATAGCCTGAATGTGCAGCCATCCGCACCACCCCCCGCGTCGCGCCGGTCCGGACGGGACGCGGCACCGCCTGGGAGCGTGACGTCAGTCCTTACCGGACGGTTTCCAGCCCCAGCCGAGATACTTCTCGATAAACCCGGCGACCCCGGCGGAATTTACCGGTCGGCTGAAGAAATAACCCTGCATCTCAACGCAGCCCTGTGACTTGATCGACTCGACCTCGTCATTGGTCTCCACGCCTTCCGCAGAGGTATCTATGCCTGCATTCACGCCGAGATCAATGATGGCCTTGATGATCGCAGCCCCGTTGTGACCGTTTTTGAGATCCCGGACAAACCGCTGATCTATCTTGATTTTGTCAAACTCAAAATTCTGCAGATAGCTCATCGAGGAATAGCCGGTCCCGAAGTCATCCATCGACACGCGAATGCCCATGCCCCGGATGTTGCGCAGGATATCGAGGTTGGTCTCTCCCGCTTCCAGCAGCGCCGTTTCCGTAATCTCCAGCTCCAGACGCTCCGCCGGAAGCCCGGTTTCCTCCAGCACGGCCTCGATGCTCGAAATCAGCTCCGGGTCCCGGAACTGCAACGGCGAGAGGTTGACCGCCACCCGGATCTCCTCCGGCCAGGTCAGCGCCTCCGTACAGGCCATGCGCAAAATTTTCCGACCAAGCGGAATGATGATCCCGGTATCCTCCGCGATCCCGATAAACCGGTCCGGCGCGATCAGACCCCGCTCCGGATGGTTCCAGCGCACCAAAGCCTCAAAGGTCGTGATCGCGTTGGTCTCGGTGTTGACCAGCGGCTGATAGTGAATCTCCAGCTCATCGGTCTCGATCGCCCTGCGCAGATCCACCTCCAGGGCGTTGCGCTCGCGCTGTTCCTCCAGCATCCGCGGCTCAAACACAACCGGGCGCGCCCGGCCCGCCGCTTTGGCCTCGTACATCGCAAGGTCCGCGCCCTTGAGCATCTGCTCAAGCGAGTTCTCACAGTCCGACGCCCGCGCCACGCCGCAGCTTGCGCCGATCTGGAACGGTGAGCCGTCCACCACAAACGGACGCGTAGCGGCCTCAACGATCCGCTCGGCCAGATCAAATCCGGCATTCGGGCTGTTCACCCTGTCCTCGAACAGAAACGCGCCAAACTCATCGCCACCCAGCCGCGCGATTTTCGCACCGGTCCCGGCGGTTTCGCTCAACCGCTCGGCCACGGCCATCAAAAGCTTGTCGCCGATCTCATGCCCGTGCACGTCGTTGACCGCCTTGAAGCGGTCCAGGTCGATAAACAGAACCGTCGGCTCCTGATCCGGCTTGCCGCTTTCGAGCAGCGCATCACTGATCATCTCCCGAAATGCCGTGCGGTTCATCAGACCGGTGAGGGCGTCGTGATACGCCAGGTAATGCAGCTTCTCGTCGGTTTCCCGTTTCTGCGCTTTCGCTTCGGCCTCCAGCCTGATCCTGTCGGCCCGCTCGCTGTCCGCCTGCTTCTTGCTCTCAAGCTGCGCATTGATCCGTGCAAGCGCAACAACAAAATCCACCGGCTTGGTGACATAGTCATTCGCGCCGAGGCTCAGGCTCTGCACCACGTCCTCGCTCTGGCTCTTGGCCGTAACCATAATGACCGGCAGATCCCGCGCGGATTTCTTCTTCCGCACGGTCTCAAGGACCTCGTTGCCGGTCATGTCCGGCATCATGATGTCGAGAAGAACGATATCGAACTCCTCCGCATCAATTTTCTCCAGGGCTTCATGACCGCCCGAGGCCTCAACCACGTCAAAGCCACGACGGACCAGCCGCCGGGTCAGGATGTCGCGGTTGTCGAACACGTCATCCACAACGAGGACCCTGGGCTTGGTCTGCGCATCACCCGCCGGTGTCGGAGCGGCGGCCGGTTCGGCCGAAGAGGTGCCTTTATTCGGTATCATTTCAGTCCACCTTCTACCCAAAGCGGTACAGTGTTCGTCTTCATACGGGATGTTTGATAACAAATCGTCATGCTGCCATCCCGCCCGTATTCTTGGCGGTCTCGCCGTCCGGGTCGTCATCCTCGTCGTCGTCGCTCACCTCATGGATCTGCGCCGGCACGGAGAGTGCAAACCGCGACCCCTGCCCCAGTCGGCTCGTCACCGAGATGTCGCCGCCCAGCAGAATGGCCAGCCTGCGGCTCAGCGCCAGACCAATCCCGGTGCCGCCGAACCGGTTGAACGTGGACTGTTCGGCCTGCTCGTAATCCTTGAACAGACGCGGCAGGGCCTCCGCCGAAATGCCAATCCCCGTATCACTGACCACCGCACAGAGGTGATCGTCATGGGTATGGAACTCCACATAAAGCTCCAGCCGCACGGTTCCGCTCTGCGTGAACTTGCCCGCATTGCTCAGCAGGTTGAGCAGGATCTGCCGCAGCTTCTTGGCGTCGGTATTCAGAACGTAGTCGCGGTTCTGGCAGACGAAGTTGAACGTGTTGCCGTTCTTTTCGACCATGGGCGCAACCGTCGCGACCACCTCGTCGCAAAGCTGCCCAATGGTGAACTGACCGATATCGACGCTCATCACGTCATTCTCAATCTCATTGGCATCGAGCACTTCCGCCACCAGCGACAGAAGATGCCGCCCGGCCGCGTTGATACGGTTCACGTCGCGGCTCCGCTGCTCCATCTCCGGACCGCTGTCCTCGCAGTCCTCGAGCAGAATGTCGGAATAGCCGATAATGGCGTTCAGGGGCGTGCGCAGCTCATGGCTCATCTTCGCGAAGAACTGCGACCTGTTGCGGCCAATCTCCTCCGCAATCGCACGGGCCTTTTCCAGCTCCACCGCCGTCGCCCGCTGCCGCGCGCTTTCCACCTCAAGCTCCGACCGCAGCCCGATAATGCGCGAATAGTAGAGCGCCATCCATGTCATGTAGACCGTCGCGGAGGTGATCGAGAGCCAGCCAATAATCTGGAGGTCATCAATCGGGATCTGGTGTTCCAGACCCTTCCACAGGATCAGCGCCAGGAACACCGCAATGTCGAAGGCAAACAGCGCCAGCACCGCGGATGACCGCTTCGACAGATAAAACAGCCCCAGCAGAAGACTGACCACAAACCACGGCAAAAACGGCGAGGAAAACCCGCCATAATGAAACGCCCCAAACAGCGACGTCCCCGCCAGTGCCTGGAACGACAGAAACGCCGCCAGCTCAATACTGCTCGTCCAGCGCAGGACAAACGGCAGCAGCCAGAAACTGCACACGCCAAGGAGCATGACCACCAGAGGGTAGTTCATCTCCGGCGAGACATAATAGAGATACAGGCACATCGGCTGAGCGATGGCCGGTCCGAACAGATGAGTGAACACGAAGGTCCGCGCCATCTCACGCTGCGTCCGTCCGCGAACCGCGTCGTCAGGGATAAACCAACCGACAATACGGTCGATGACCCTCTGATCATTCATGTCGATTTGCCCGGACACAGCGAATTCCCGTATGCAATGTTAACGTAAGACCCGCCACGACCCCGATGGGCCGTGGCGAACAGCGATATTTTACCCGGCCAGTTTCCGGATTTCCCGAACGCCGCCGGAGACGTGGTTGTTCTCCTCCAGCAGACGGCGACCGGTTTCCATGGCCGTACCGATCCGCTCAACAGCGGCTTCGATCTCGTTTTCCGTATGCGCGGCCATGACCTGAAGACGGAAACGGGCGAGCCCCTTGCCCACAGCCGGGAACTCCACGAGATTGGCCACCAGGCCCAGCTCGGGCAGCTCACGCGCCGCCATGCGCGCCAGGGCCTCATCACCCGTCTTGACGCAGACAATGGCCGACGGATCGCCATAGACATCCATGCCACGCTCACGAAGCTGCTCGCGCAGCGTGCAGATGTTGTACATCAGCCGGTTGCGCAGCGTGGCACCCTCCTCCGACTGAATGATGTCCAGCGACTTCGTCACCGCCGCCACCTGTGCGGGCGACAGGGCGTTCGAGAACGTGCAGGACGGGCTGTAGAAGCGCAGGTATTCCTTCACCGCGCGGTCATTCATCGCCACGAAACCGCCGTTCGAGCCAAAGGTCTTCGAGAAGCTGCCCATGACCAGGTCCACCTGCCCCAGCATGTTCTGCTTGCCGATATGGCCCGTGCCGTCCGCGCCGATATTGCCCAGGTCATGGGCCACATCGACCATCAGCGTCGCACCATACTCATGCGCCAGCTTCTGCAGAGCGGCAATGTCCGGCGTGTCACTGTCCATCGAGAACAGGCTCTCGGTCACCACCATGATACCCGCATTCGGGTCACGCGCCCGGATCGTGGCAAGCTGCTGGCGGCAGTGGTCAACGTTGTTGTGCCGGAACAGCATCACGTTCTTCGTCGCGGCCTGCGCACCGGTCTGCAGACAGGCATGTGAGAGCGCGTCCATCACGATATAGTCCTGATCCCGGACCAGACCCTTGATGACGCCAAATCCCGCGGCCCATCCGGTCGGATAAAGGAGCGCTTCCTTCATCTTCAGGAATTCGGCAATCCGCGCCTCAAGCGCCACGGAGGTCGAGGTGTTGCCCACCAGAGCGGGCGACCCCGCCGAGTGAACGCCCATTGTGTCGATGGCGTCTTTCGCCGCGGCCAGAACCGCCGGATGCGAGGACAGGCTCAAATAATCCTGGCTCGCGAAATTCACGCCCCGGCTCAGATTGCCGGCATCATCGCGGATCTCACAGCTCGCAGCCGGTCCCGCCTCGGTTGAACGTGAAAAGGGCCAGGTGCCGCTCTGACGACGCGCGTCCTGCCACTCATAAAACCCCGCGGTCCGTTCCAGAAGGTCTGCACCTACAGGAACACGGAAATCCCGCATACTTCCCTTAAGGGCGTCCACCGGGACGCCATCAATAAATTTATCAGCCATCGCTACCCCCAAATTTACCCGCACCAATGTGAAACCCATTCCCAAATTTCCGGTAAATTTTTGGCTCCACATCGCGGTAATAGAGACGATGGTTAACAACCGGTTGCGCCCCGCCATGACGGCCGGGCGCACTCACATCCCACTGAAAAGGCGTGTGTTTTCTCATGCCGCGTTGAGCTCTCCGCTCCCGGGAACGCCCGCGTCATCAATCGGCATGGGCGGCGTCACCGGCAGCACAATGGTAAACACGGCACCCTGGCCCGGCTCGCTCCGGACCTCGATGGTCCCGCCCATCGCCCGGCACAACTGATAACAGACCGTCAGGTTCAGCCCCGTCCCGCCATAGCGGCCATCCGCGGCATTCTCACCGGTCTTGAAGGTCTGGAACAGCGTATCGATCACATCGGGCGGAATGCCCTTGCCACTGTCGGCAATCGCAACGCGCAGCATCTCCGGCCCCTCGGCCTGCGTCTCTGTGCGCACTGTCACGGTAATCTCACCCGCATCCGAATGCATGATCGCGTTCTCCAGAATGCTGTCGGCCACCTGCAAAAACCGGTGCTCGTCAATCTCCACCGCTTTGCGGTCGGTATGAATGTGAAGCTTCAGGGAGCTGCCATGCTCCGCGATCGAGGCCTCCCGCTGCTTCAGCGCCGTCTCAATGAGCGTGGTCACCTTGTGCGGCTTCTGGTCAAACTTCATCCGGCCCGCCTCAATCTTCGACAAATCGAGCACCATGTTGATCAGACGAACGAGGTAATGCGCCGCATCCAGAATGCGCGCCACATCCTCGGCCAGCATTTTGTCCTCCAGCTCCTCCGCCTCTTCCTGAAGGATCTGGCCATATCCAATAATCGCATTGAGCGGCGTGCGGATCTCATGGCTCATGCGCGCCAGAAACTCCGACTTTGCCGATCCGGTCCGGTGCGCCTGGGCCACCGCCCGGCGCAATTCGTCCGCCATCGCGCGCCGCCGCTTGACCTCATTCTCAAGATCAACGCCGGAATCGAACACCCGCGCGTAGTAAACGGCCATCGTAGCCACATAACACAGCGTCGCAATCGTCGAGACCGCCCCAAGCGCCAGCATGGCCGTCTCCGGAATGTCATTCGGCGGCGGCCGGAACCAGGTCCATGCGGCAAAAAACAGCACAAACATCGCACTGGTCACCGCCAGCAGCCAGGGCTGCAACCGGCGCTCGCCCCCCACATAGAACAGTGACAGAATCGGAATGATCAGCACCCAGGTCAGCGTGGGCGAGGCCACCCCGCCATAATGGTAACACGCCCACAGGATCGCGAAATTCAGGTTGATCACGGACAGCAGAACCAGCTTGTTATACCCAAGCCCCGCCTTCAAAAGGAACGGAAAAGCCCAGAACAGACTGATGCTGAGTGCCAGAACAACAACCTCATAGCCAGGCGTCGGATCAACCGCGAACAGCGCTATGGGCACCGAGTTGCCCATGACCGGTCCCAGCGTATGGCTGATGAGGAACATCCGGGCGCGGTTGTTCTTGTCCTTTTTGTCCGCCAGGTGGCGCGGCACGAAGTAATCGGCAACCCGCTGCCAGGCCCGGGCAAATATCGACGTGTTTTCTGTTTCCACTACGGACACCCGCACATCTCCCTGGATTCGAAATTGCCGCAAACTGAAGAATTGCCCTGAAAGTGTTGATCTCCCGTAAAGAAAGTATTCACGGATTCCCGTCATCAGATTCGAATAATTTGAAAAATGAACGAATATGTTTTGCGTTAATTAATTTTTATGGGTTGCCCTTCAGAAGAAGATGAGCGTGGTCCGGCGCAGGACGGGCCGCGGATGAAATCTGAAGGAACGTTGGAATGTTTATTCGAACTGTTGCGGCCGCACTGCTGGTAACGACCCCTGCACTGGCCGCCGATGATACGGCCTCTTCCATGGGGCGGGCTCCAACGACCTGGAGCGGGCTTTACGGCGGTGTGACCGCAGGCGCCCTGAAATCCGACGGCGAGGCCTCGCTCGGCGACTACGAGGGCGACCTGATCACGCTGGATGTCAGCAACGGTCTCTTCCCCGACAGCATCGACGGTTCCGACACCTCCCTGATCGGTGGTGTGACCATCGGATACAACCACCAGATCAACGACGCCTGGGTGGCCGGTGTTGAACTGGACCTGTCCTTTGGCAATTCCGACATCGAACACGGCTTTGCCCGTGTCGATCCCAACCCCGATCCGATTTTCAACGGTGTGAACACCGTCACCGGCTACCGCACGGAGCTTGACGGCCTCGCCACCGCCCGCGTTCGCCTGGGCTATTCCTTCGGCGACACCCTGGCCTATGCCACCGGCGGTATTGCCGCGGGCCGCGTCACCAACAGCTTCTCGCTCGAGATGACCGAACTGGGCTACACCTCGCCCGACTGGAACACCTCCGGCACGCGCTTCGGGTACGTCCTCGGCGCCGGTGTCGAGCACCGCATGACCGAGGCCGTCAGCATCAAGGCTGAAATTCTCAGCTACGACCTGAAGGACGCCACGGTCCACGCCACCGACCCGACCAACTTCCCGGGCCAGGCCATCGACTACGAATTCGACAACGCGGGCGTCATCGGCCGGATCGGTCTCAACTTCCGCTTCTGAACTTCCGACACCACCCCGCAAAAACGCCCCGGCCCCGCCGGGGCTTTTTTCTGACTGCCTGCAGGTTGGCGTGCGCCACGTCTGAAGCCCGTCAAAAACCGTGCTCAAAGCCAGTTTGATGGCGTCCCCGCCGGTTTCCACTAACGTTCATCATGTTGACACCGTCTACATAAGTCACTAGATACGGGAAAGTTGTCACTGTCTACATGGAAGGTGGATATGAAGCACACCAGCGTACACGTCGCCGAAACGACGCCCGGACCCACTCCGGCTGCCATCCTCGACAGACAGCGGACCGCCTTCCTGCGGGATGGCGCACCGGATCTGGCGGCGCGGCGCGCGGACCTCGCAAAACTGCGGGCCCTCCTGGTCAACAACCGCCGCGCCCTGGAGGAGGCGGTGGCCGCCGATTTCGGACACCGCTCGCACCACGAAACGGCGATCATGGAACTCGTGCCGACCGTGGAAGGCATCAAATACCTCTCGAGGAACCTGCGCCGTTTCATGGCGCCGGAGCGGCGGCACGTCGCGGCCGTGTTCCGCATGGGCCACGCCCGCGTTGCCTGGCAGCCGCTCGGCGTGATCGGGATCATCTCGCCCTGGAACTATCCGCTGAACCTCGCCCTGATGCCGCTCGCGACCGCGCTGGCGGCGGGCAACCGGGTGATGCTGAAGCCGTCCGAGCTGACGCCGCGCACCAGCGACCTGATCCAGCGCCTTCTGTCGGAAACCTGGGACAGCGACAGGGTCGCCGTCGTCACCGGCGATGCCGCGGTGGCGAAAGCCTTCAGCGCCCTGCCATTCGATCACCTGATGTTCACCGGCAGCACCAAAGTCGGTCGCGCGGTCATGCGGGCGGCCAGTGACAACCTGACACCCGTGACGCTGGAACTGGGCGGCAAGTCACCCACCCTCGTTGCGCGCGGCGCGGTCGACGCGCGGGCCGCCCGCCGCATCGCCTATGGCAAATTGGCCAATGCCGGCCAGACCTGCGTCGCGCCCGATTACGCACTGGTGCACGCGGACGATCTGGAGGCCTTCGCGACCGAATTCGACGCCGCGACCAGGCGCCTCTATCCCGACGGACCTGCAAGCAACGACTACAGCAGCATCGTGAGCGACGCGCATTTCGACCGGCTCAACGGCCTGATCGAGGATGCGAGGGCCAAAGGTGCAAGGATCGTGACGGTGGGCCACAGTGCTGACGAGGCGACCGGCCGTGCCCGGACCATCGCGCCGACCCTGATCCTTGATGCAACCGCCGAAATGGACGTCATGCAGGAGGAAATCTTCGGCCCCATCCTGCCCGTCGTGACCTGGCAGACCCTTGATAAGGCCATCGCCTTCATCAACGCACGCCCGCGTCCCCTCGCGCTCTACTGGTTCGGACCCTCCGGCGCCGATCAGGACCGTGTCCTCGCGGAAACGACGTCAGGCAACGTGGGCATCAACAGCACCGTCATGCATGTCGCCCAGGATGATCTGCCGTTTGGCGGTGTCGGTGAAAGCGGCATCGGCGCCTATCACGGCATCGAGGGGTTCCGCCGGTTCAGCCACGCCAAAGGCATCTACGCGCAGGGCCGCTGGAACCTCGCCGATCTTGCCATGGCGCCATTCGGCCGGATCGCTGACCGGCTTGTGCGCTTCATGCTGAAATAACGCCAGGCCGGGGGAGGCAGAACATGACACAAATCTCGGGAGGCACGGCGCTGATCACCGGTGGCGCCTCGGGCATTGGGCTCCTGATGGGCCGAATGCTCCTGGAACGCGGCGCGGCACAGCTGATCGTCTGGGATGCGAGCACGGCCAATATTGAGGCAGCCCGGGCGCCTCTCGATCCCCTGGGCGCTGTTGTCTTCGACCAGGTGGACGTGTCGGACACCGGGGCCGTGCTCGCCGCTGTCAGTCAGCTGGAGGCCGGGGGAACACCGGTCGACCTGCTGATCAACAACGCGGGCATCGTCGTGGGCAAACCGTTCCTCGGTCACGAACACGCCGATATCGACCGCGCGCTGGCGATCAACACGGGCGCGCTGATGCATCTGACGCGGGCGCTCCTGCCCGGCATGGTCGCGCGGGGCCAGGGACACGTGGTCAACATCGCCTCGGCGGCGGCGCTCGTCTCAAACCCCAACATGAGCGTCTACGCCGCCAGCAAATGGGCGGTAACAGGCTGGTCGGATTCACTGCGGCAGGAGATGGAACGCGCCGGCACCGGCGTGCGTGTGACCACGGTGCTGCCCTATTACATTGACACCGGCATGTTTGAGGGCGTGCGCTCGCGCCTCATCCCGCTTCTTCAGCCCCAGGACGTGGCACACCGCATCCTGCGCGCCGTGGAGCGCGACGCCGTTTTTCTCCACATGCCCGCCATCGTGCGCCTGCTGCCGCTGCTGCGCGGCCTGTTACCCACGCGGGCGCTCGACTTCGTCCTCAACCGCATCTTTGGCGTGGCGAGCAGCATGGACGATTTTCGCGGACGCACCGCCGACAGGAACCCCAACGCGACCGCCCCCAAAGACCCCTGATCGCGGCACGCATCCCGCGAACCCGAACGGTCAGACGGGACGCAGCGGGAGCCGATCCGATCTTTCAGTCACTCAAACCCATCAGGTAATCCGCCGCGGCCGAACTCATCGCCCGGTAGTCATGTCCAACCCCGTCGATGACCTCGAGCCGCCAGTGAAACTCAGCCCCGATCCTCTCCGCTTCCTCCCGGGCATGCCCGAAGAAGCGCAGCCCCCGGTCAAAACGCCCCAGCCCCTGCGATTGATCGATGTAAGGTGTGTGCAGCAACGTCCCGCCAGCCCTGTCATCATTGTCCAGCGCGCCCAGCATCAGGACGAGACGCTTGCCGAAAGCCTGGGACAGATCCGTCTCCGTCAGGCCCGTACCCTCCATCCCGGTGGGCAGCGCCCGTGAAAGATCGGGAAACGTGTAGAACCCGGAATTCGCGGCGATGATCACGCGGGCTTTGGAATGTGGTGCGAAAACCGCGAAGCGGTGCAGGATTTGTCCACCGGCGGAGTGCCCGAAAATATCGTATGTGTCCTGCCCGGACCCCGTCATCTGAACTAGCCGTGCAAAGACCCGGTCAAAATCATCGAACATCCATTCCTCGCGGTTCGTCACCATATCAAACCGGATGTCGGCATCGTTGAGCGTAATTGTTGTGGCAGCATCTGAGACACGGGAAAAATTCGGGTTATCAAACTGCAGGTTCGAGATCGTCCCGCCCATGTTATTTGCGGCAAAGTCATGGGTCTCTTCCGAATACCCCAGAGCGGCCACCAGTGTACCCGAAGCGCAGGCCGCGTCGATCCAGGCGTCCCTGTAGTCGTCACTGTTCCGCCCGGCCCCGGGAATGACGAGCAGGATTGGAGACGTCGAAGTGAAACTCCCCGGACGCACGTAATGCACGGTAAGACCGGCCATTCCAGGGTCCGACAGCTCAAACGAGCCCACACCCTCGGGCAGGCTCCCAGGATCCTCACCCAAAGCGTGACTACCCGCATCCGTCCCACCAAAACAGGAAGCCGTCCCCTGACCAATTGCGGGGCCAAAAGTGACCAGCAAAGCAAAGGCAAACGCAATCAACCCGCCGAGGCGCCGTCCAGATCTGTCGGTCACGGCGCCCACCTCTGCATCCGCCTCGCTGCCAGGGCCTGGTGCCACCTGGCGAAAAATGTTTGCGTCAATTCCGTCCAGACCCGAGTCTAGTCCCGCTCCGAGCTTACTTACAAGTCTTCTTCGCCAGGTTCGGACCGGACCCAAAGGCGCCACGTGGCCGCGCGCCACCGGGTACGGAACAAGGGGCCCCGGTCCCGCCGTGCCCGCGCCGGTCCGGACCCGAATGGCCGGCGCCCGTCAACGTCGCCCTGCGATCAACCGGAAGAGCCACACTCCACCATAAAACCGCGCCACTGGGCCGCCTTGTGCGCCAACCCCCCCCGGCCCGGCGCAGTCACGGCTCCCCTTCCAATGGCTGAAATGTCCCGCTGTCCAGACACAATCGCCTGTCGCAACCCGCACGCCAAAACGGTTCGTTTTTGCCCCTGCCCCGGCCCACTCCGAACACACGGCCAAACACCTCGACGCCCCACGACCACCCATGGCATACTGCACGCGGGCGTGTATTCCCCCGCCCGCAAGCCGGATGGGACCATGCCTGCTGAGCCGGACTGGAACGATTTTCGCGTGATCCTGGCGCTCGGCCGGGCCGGATCTGTGGCGGGGGCGGCGCGGTCGCTCAGGGTCGATCCCTCGACCGTCAGCCGGAGGCTTGCCACGGCCGAGGCCGCCTTCGGGGCCGTGCTCGTCGTGCGGGAGGCCCGCGAATTTTCCCTGACACGGGAGGGCAAATCGGCTTTTGCCGCGGCTGAAACCATGGAGGCGGCGGCGGACCGGGCCCGCGCGGAGGTGCGCGATGCGCGCGAGGCCCTCGAAGGTGTCGTCCGCATCGCCTGTCCCCCCGTGGCCATCCGCTACCTTGAGGATTTTCCTGGGACGGTGGCCGCCCGGCATCCGGAACTCGGGGTTGAGCTTCTGTCCGGCCGCGCGCCGGTCAACCTCTCAAAGGGCGAGGCTGACATATCCATCCGCGCGGTCCGGCCCACCGACATGGACCTGGCCGTCGCGCATTCCTTTGGGCTTGGATCAGGTGTCTTTGCGGCCAAAACCTACATCGAGGCGCACGGCCGTCCCGCGACCCCGGCGGACATCTCCGGCTATGCGCTGGTGCAGTATGCCGAGCCCTTCCTGCACATGCCGCCCTTCGCCTGGATCGAGCAATTCGCCGGGACCGGCAAACCAGGCATCCGGGTAGACAATATCGACATGGCCCAGCACCGGATCGCCGGCGGCCAGGGGATCGGCGTTCTCTACTGCATTGCCGGAGATGCGGATGACAGGCTGGTCCGGCTGTTCGACGAGCCCATCGACGTGATCGACATGAACATCGTCTACCACCAGTCCATGCGCGGCTCGGTACGTCTGCGCGCCGTGCTCGATATGCTGATCGCTTTCCATATCGAGCGGCGCGCAGCCCTGGCCGGACAACAGGGTTGATACCCGTTGCGCCGGAATTCAGCGGTAAAAATGTGTCGCTTCGAATTCCATTTCGGTCGGCGGCGCGGTAAATCCACCCTCAATTCCGCGCCCCATGACGGGGGCAAAGACCTCGGTCATGAACCGGTCCCAGCTTTCCTTTGACTCTTGGATGGCAATGACCTGAAAGCCGCCCGGCACGGGCCCCGCAACATGGGCGATCTGTCCGTCCGGGATGCGGCCGGGCTCTCCATTCATCGCCAGCATGGCCGTCTCATACTGCGCGGCTGTTCCGGTGGGGAAGAAATTCGAAATAACGTAAGCCATTGATTTTCCCTTATTTTCAAAGGCTGGTTTGGAGGGCAACGGAAGCGTTTGCCGGATGCGGTGGCGCCGACGCGGCGACACCGCCCGAAAGGTCAGAGACACCGGACTCGATCCGCACGATGCGGCCGCCACGCTTGTGATGAACAACCATGGCGCCCTCGCGCGATCCGCTGGCAAAGGACAGGATCATGTGCACCACCAGGATATCATCATTCTCATAGAGGCAGCGCATGCCCTCGATGACGCGGTTCCCGGGACGCCAGACCCTTTTCAGCAGATCGCGCATCGCCGCGCGTCCAATGCTGTCCTGCGATTTGTGGCGGACATATTCAAAATCCTCCGCCAGAAGCGCGGCATAGCGGTCGGCATCATTCGCCCGCATGGCCGCTTCCATTTCGTGGTAGATCAACATGATGTCTCCTTCGTCAGGCCGAGCGACAACGGCCCCCGAAACGGGGCATTTGTCTGCCAAACTTACGGTGGTCCAGGAAGCGTCCGGCTTCCGATACACATAGACTGGACGAAGCGATCACCTGCGTCGACGCACAATACCGCACGGCACGATTGCACAAATGCCCGTGCCCGTTCGCATCCCCTCACTTACAACTGAAACAGACCCAGGGCATCCACCACATCCCGTTTGGTCGCCTCGGTGCGCTCCCGCGCCCGGTCCGTCCCGTCCCGGATCACGTCAAGAATATACCCCGGCTCCCGCGCCAGCCGTTCCCTGCGCTCACGAACTGGCGCGATAAGCTCCTGTAGAATACCCTCCAGCCGCGCCTTGATTTTGCTGTCGCCAAGCCCGCCGCGCCGGTACCACGCCTTCAGATCCTCAAGCCCCTCCTGGTCCCCGTCGAACGCGTCCAGGTAGCTAAAAACCACATTCCCCTCGACACGCCCTGGATCCTCAACCCGCAGATGGTTCGGGTCCGTAAACATCGCCCTGACCGCCTTGCGGATCTCCTCTGGTGAAGCGGAGAGCGGAATGGCGTTGCCTCCGGATTTCGACATCTTGGCCTTGCCATCGATCCCCGGCAACCGACCGGCTTTAGGGATGACCGCCTGCGCCTCGGGCAGCACCTCGTGGCCCGCGGTCGCGTTGATCCGCCGCACGATCTCATTGGTCTGCTCGATCAGCGGAGCCTGATCCTCACCGACCGGCACCACCGTCGCCCTGAAACCCGTGATATCCGCCGCCTGGGCCGCGGGGTAACACAGGAACCCCGCGGGAATATCCCGCCCGAACCCCCGCACCCGAATCTCGTCCTTGATCGTCGGGTTGCGTTCCAGCCGAGCCACCGTGACAAAGTTCAGGTAAAGCATCGACAGTTCCGCCAGCGCCGGCAGATGCGACTGGAGACAGATGGTGGTGCGACCGGGATCAATCCCCACGGCCAGGTAATCCAGCGCCACCTCCATCACGTTGCGCCGCACCTTCTCCGGGTCATGGGCATTATCGGTCAGCGCCTGGGCATCGGCCAGCAGCAGAAACTGCTCATGGCTGTCCTGATACCGCAGCCGGTTTGACAGCGAGCCCGCATAATGCCCGATATGCAGCGGCCCCGTGGTGCGGTCGCCCGTCAGAATGGTTGGTCTGTTCATGTGCGTCGTCTCCTAAAACGAGAGGCGCCGCATCAGTAAGCCCTGGAAAATAAAAGGCCGCCCACGCGGCGGCCTCGGAATACATCTGGTTATCCGGCCACCCTGTCAGGAGGCCAGCCACCAGTTCATTGCGATGATTGTCGTGTTTTCCATGGCCCACTGCCTATAGCCGCCACACGCACCCGTCAATCACTTGGTTGAAAACCCACGGAGCCTATCTGCGAAACACTTCCGCACATAAGCGGAGCCGTGCCTGCGCCGGACCGGGGGCTGGCGCTCCCAACATCCATGCATCGCGCTTTTATGGCGTCGTGTACCTCTTCGCTCTCACCGTTGAGCCAACGTCGACATGCGCCGGCCCTCCCGGCCGGTCCGGCGCAGGCACGGCGGGGCTGAAGCCCCTCTGTTCCGTGCCCGGGGTCGAGCCAGCCCGCCCCACAAACCCAACGGCAAAATTCACCCCTTCCCCAAGGTGATCTCCGCAATGGACCCAGCACGTTCCCTCAGCACGCGTCTACTGTGGTCCCAGGCGCCCGGCTCCATGTCAAACCTGCTCCGCAACCAGGCCAGCGTCAGCCGCCGCGTGGCCTCCAGCGCGTCGGGGTTCTCCGCTTCGGTCTCGAGCGCGTCCCACCCGGCAATTCCGCCAAGGCCATGACCCACGCCCCTGATCGTCAGCAGAGAATCGGCACCGGGCGCGTCGTGGAAGGCATCGGCGTGCCATTCCGGGCCGTGGGGCGTGAAATGCGGGTCGTCCTCGCTACCGCAAACCACGAGGATCGGCACGCGGATCCCGCCAAAATCCACGTCGAAGAAGGGAAACCGCTCCGCATGGTCCGGAGTCAGATCCGCACCGCCCCGGCCCGGAGCCGCCAGCAGAATTCCGGCCCGGATGCGCGGGTCCGAAAACGCCTCGCCGTCCAGGCCCGCCCCAAGCAGCAGACCGCAGGTATGCCCCCCGAAGGAATGCCCGGCCACCGCGATCCGGTCATGGTCCAGTCGCCCCGCCACCGCGGGCGCCTGCCGCTCGACCTCCGCCAGCTGATCCAAAATGGCCCGCATTTCCGCCACCCTCTCGCGCCAGAAAAACGGCCCATTGGGCAGATCGGGATCAAGCCCGCCGACCCGCGAACTGGCATGGGTCGGCTGAAGCACCGCCACACCCCGCTCCGCCCAGAACTGCGCAAGCGGGGCATAGCCGTCCTTTGAGGGAATATAATTCGAGGGACCAAAGCCATGCGACAGGATCACGATGGGCAGGCCCTTCCCGGTAGCGGGCGCGGTCAGGCGCACCTCAAGAGGCTGGCGCCCCGGCATCGGCAACCGGACCGGCGTATAGGCAACGGTCATCTCCGGCTCCGGTGTCGGCAGGTCGCGGGCAACGGTTATCAGTCTGTTCATGGGGATATTTTCTTTCGGGATAATTGGCCGTAGCGGGTAGATGGACGGCCGCATCCGTTCATTCCATATTCAGATGTCCATTATCATCCATCGATCGTCCAGAAACGTGCCCGATACCCCCGCTGATCCCCTCTCCAGCGTCGTGACCCTGCTCAGGCCCGCGCCTTCCATATCCAAGATGGTCGAGGCTGGTGGGCAGTGGATGGTGGAGCGTCACGATCTCGCCAGCCCCTTCTATTGCGCCGTCGTCGAAGGCCAGTGCCGGTTGCATGTCACCGGTCGCGAACCGGTCACGCTGACGGGCGGGGATTTCGTGCTGATCCCCCACCTCCAGGGTTTTACCATGTCGAGCGGGGAGCCCCCGCCGGCGCATGTGCCACGCCTGCCGCTCGAAACCGGTCCCGGGCGGTTCCGGCTCGGCGCGTCGGAAGCCCCGGTCGATATGCGCGCCCTGGTCGGACATTGCCGCTTCGACACACCGGCCAGCGACCTGCTCGTCTCCCTGCTGCCCGAAATGATCCACGTGTCGGGGCAAGGCCGCCTGACGGCCCTGGTGCCGGTCATCCACGAGGAAACCCGCGCCGACCGGCCGGGCCGCGGGATCGTTCTGGAGCGGTTATTGGAGGTTATGCTGATAGAGGCCATGCGCTCGGGTCATGCCGCGACCCTGCCGCCGGGCCTCCTGCGCGGCCTGTCGGATCCGCAACTCGTTGATGCCCTGCAACGTATCCACACGCAGGCGGACAGCCCTCTCTCCGTCTCCGAGATGGCACGGGCGGCCGGCATGTCCCGATCCGGCTTTTTCGAGCGGTTCCGCAGGCAGGTCGGCCGCGCCCCAATGGAATACGCAACCGCCTGGCGCATGGCGGTCGCCAAAACCCTGCTGCGGCAGGGCGGTTTGACAATTACGGAAATAGCCATGAAGGTCGGCTACGGCTCCGCCAGCGCATTCGGCCTCGCCTTCGCCCGGCACGAGGGCCTGTCACCCGGCGCCTGGGCAAACCGGAACGGACATTAAGAGGCAGAGATGCCAAAACCCGCTACACCGGGACAATTCAGCCATAAGCGGAGCCGTGGCGGCGCCGGCCCCCCCCGCCCGGCCCGCGCCCGCACCCCGGGGCGGTCCCGGGGCGCACCCCCCCCGGGGTCCACCCGCCTCAGAAGTTGTACGAGATCCGGAACCCGATGCCCTGGATGGTGCCGTCGTTAAAGCTGGAGCCAAGCTCGTTCTCGGCGTCGCCCAGCCAGCCATAGGTCACGCCGCCCGAGATCGTGAACGGCTCCATGTCATAGCTCATCGATGCCGTCAGGAACGTACCGCCGTCCACCGGCCCGAGGGCGGGCTGAACGGTATCCGTCTGCGGCTCATACCTCACCTCAAACGCACCCGCGAGACGGTCGGTGAACTGCCGTCCGATGCCCAGCGAATAGGCCGTCCATGGCTTCTCGTAGGAGACCAGCGGAATATCCAGCGGGTAGTTTTGCGGATCGATCTCAAACTGCGGCCAGTCGACCCAGCGGATGGAGCCGAACACCAGTGTGTCCACCGCAATGCCCGACTGGAACTCAAGCACCACCTGCTGCGGCGTCTCCACCTCCAGCGTGCCGTCGATGGCACCAAACTCAACCGTCTCGAACTCCTGCTCGATGGCGGAGTAATAGCTCAGGGCCACCCGCAATGCGATTTCCGGCTTCTGATAGGCCACGCCCAGCATGTAGCCGTAACCGATATCCGTATCCGTCTCGATGGTGTAATCGCCAAGGAAGGGAATCGCCCCGTCCGCCGACATACGCTGCGCCCGAACCCCGGCCCAGGCCTTTACCGCCGGCGTAATGTCATAGGCCAGAACGCCCGTCAGCGTCGTCGTGTCGATGGTCGCGGAGGTCCCGTCATAGAACCCCTGCGGATAGCTTAGCGACACGCCATAAGGCTGGTCCAGAATAATCGCATAGGACATCCGGTCATTGATGTCCGCCTTATAGGCGGCACCGAAATTTGTGAAGCTGTCCAGTATGTTGCCGGTCGTTCCTGGGATCGGCGTGCCCGGCGGAAACTCCCCGCCCTCGCCAGACAGATCGGGATTTGCATAGGTTCCGGAGAACTCGACATAGCGTCCCGTCTCAAACAGAACCCGGCTCGATGGTCCCGCACGTTCGATGCCTGCCGCCGAAACCGCGGATGCCAGTGAGGTTGTTGCACACGCGATTACGATGCCATGCCGGGCCGGTCGTAACATGTCGGATTCTCCATACACATTTCTCCACCGTCACTGGTGGATGGGCCGACTATGCGCCAGAAAACGTAAACACCTTGCTAACAAAGGAAAATCCCGGATTGAACGGGTTTTGGCGGGTATTTTTTGCCCAAAAACCCCGCAAAACTTAAACCTTTAAACCGGCCCGGCCGTCACCCGCCGCCCCCGCGCGCCACCTCCAGAACCTCCGCCACCTCGTCCGCACTCATGCCGTAATCCCGCTCGGCCGCCTCCGCCGAGATGTAGCCGCGCACCAGGTCACGCCGCACCAGGTCCGGGTCCCGGTCCGCCGCCGCGCCATAGCCCGCACCGCCCGGAAGCGAGAGCAGAACCCGCCGCCCCTCCGGCACAAACTGCTTGCCCTTGCTGCGCATTTCCGTTCCGTCATCCTGGCCGATTTCCGTCACACCGCCGGGACCGCCACCCTGACGCCCCCGCGCCGGATGCCGCACCCGGTCGAACATCGCCTGGAAATCAAACTCGTGGCCCTCGCGGGCGCCAACCTCCATATACTGCCCCAGGCCCCCGCGCCGCGCGCCCACGCCACCACTGTCCGGCCGCAGCTCCTTGCGCCAGATCACCACCGGCCCCGCATGCTCCGTCGCCTCAATCGGCATTGTCATCACGCCCGAGGGAAACGCCGTCGCGTTCAGCCCGTCAAACTCCGGCCGCGCTCCCGACCCGCCGGAGTTGAACGCCAGCACCTCCGCCCGCACGCCCTTACGCCCCGGCGCGGGCCGCAACGACACCTGGAAATTGCACAGGCATCCGGCCCCCTCCGCCGGCACCACGCCCGTAATGATTTTATCGAGCGCGTCATACACTGCATCCGGCACGAAATGCCCCACAATATGCCGCAACGCCACCGGCGCGGGATGCACCGCATTCACGATCGTCCCCTCCGGCGCCTCCATCTCAAACGGCTCCAGCGACCCGGCATTGTTGGGGATCTCCGGTGCAATCGCGCATTTCAGCGCGTAACAGGCATAGGCCTTGGCGTAGACCTTCGGGCAGTTGATCCCCTTCGCATCCACCGGCGAGGTCCCGGCGAAGTCACAGACAATCCGCGTCTCCTCCACCGACAGCCGCACCGCCAGCGTGATCGGAGTGTCAAACCCGTCCACCGTCATCGACCCTTCGGCGCTCTTGCGGGGCAGCGCCGCAATCCGTTCCAGCGTCGCGCGTCTGGAATTCTCCAGAATAAACTCCGCCACCTCCTCGAGATCGCCCAGCCCAAATTCCGCCATCATGTCCGCCAGCCGCCGCTGGCCGATCCCGTTGCACGACGCCAGCGCATAGAGATCCCCCACCACCTGGTCCGGCTCCCGCACATTGCCGCGCACGATCCGGATCAGCGTCTGGTCCACCTCGCCGCGCTCGGCAAACTTCATGATGGGCAGGTAAATCCCCTCCTCATAAACGCTCGCCCCGTCCGCGCCAAAGCCACGCCCGCCCACATCGACCACATGGGCCGTACAGGCAAAAAAACCGACCAGGACCCCGTCGTGAAACGCGGGGCTTACAACCGTGAAATCATGTAGATGCCCCGTCCCCTCCCACGGGTCATTGGTCAGATACACGTCGCCCTCGAATATATTCTGCCGCCCGATGCGCCGAATAAAATGCGCCACCGCATCGGCCATCGCGTTCACATGTCCCGGCGTTCCCGTCACCGCCTGGGCCAGCATCCGCCCCCGCGCGTCATACACCCCCGCAGACAGGTCACCCGCCTCCCGCACCGAGGTTGAAAACGCCGTGCGCACCAGGGCCTGGGCCTGTTCCTCGACCACGGAAATCAGCCGGTTCCACATCACCTGCCAGGCCACGTTTGACCGCTCCGCCATGCTCACGCTCCTTCCCTGATCATCACGTCGATGCACCCGTCCGGCTGGCGCACCGCATCGCGGCTTGCCGGCACGATCACCGTGGTCTCATCCTCCGTCACCGCCGCAGGCCCCGAAATCCGCTGACCGGTGCCCAGATCGCAGCGCGCAAAAACGCCCGCCTCCACAAACTCGGCAGAAACCGGATCAAATATCCGCCGCGTCTCAGCAGGCGCCACAACCTCATCCCCGGCCCCCGCCGCAATCCGCTCCACCGGCTCCGGCGCGGTCGTCGCATTCACCGCCCAGACGGTAATCTCCACATCCATCCCCGTCACGACCCGCCCGAACAGCCGCTCGTAATCCGCCTCGAACAGGGCCTGGTAGCGCGCCGCATCCGGTGCCTCCGCATCCCGCGTCTCCAGCACCACCGGGATCTCCCAGCCCTGCCCGGCATAGCGCATGTAGACCCGGAACTCCGCGAAGATCTCCGCTTCCGCGTCACAGTTGCGCACAAACCCCGTGGCCTCCGCCCGCAGTTCATCGAGCAGCCCGCGGATCGCCTCCGGATCAAACTCCGAGAGCCGCATGTAAACCGACCGGTTCGCCTCAAAACTGAACGGCGCGCGCAAAAACCCGATGGCCGAGCCAACACCGGCCCCCGGCGGCACCAGCAGCCGCGACACCCCCAGCTTCTCACAGAGCCGCCCCGCATGCAGAGGTGCCGCCCCGCCAAAGGCAATCATGGTGTACCCGGCCAAATCCTCGCCATTTTCCACCGCATGCACCCGCGCCGCATTGGCCATGTTCTCGTCCACAACCTCCGCCAGCCCAAACGCCGCCTCATCCACCTCCATGCCGAGCGTCTCACCCAGATGCCTCGTCAGAGCCCCCTGCGACGCCTCCGCATCCAAACGGATCGACCCGCCCGCGAAATTCTCCGGATCAAGCCGCCCCAAAACCAGATCCGCATCGGTGACCGCCGGCCGCTCGCCACCCTGCCCGTAACAGGCCGGTCCCGGCTCCGACCCCGCGCTTTCCGGCCCTACCCGGATCTGGCGCATCGCATCCACATGCGCGAGCGACCCGCCGCCCGCGCCGATCTCCACCATGTCGATCACCGGAATGGAAATCGGCATCCCCGATCCCTTCTTGAACCGGTAGGTCCGCGCCACCTCAAACACCCGCGAGGTCTTCGGCACCTGGTTTTTGATCAGGCAAATCTTGGCCGTCGTCCCGCCCATGTCAAACGACAGAACCTTATCCAGCCCATACCGCGCCGCGATATTCGCCGCAAAAACCGCGCCCCCCGCCGGGCCGCTTTCCACCAGCCGCACCGGGAAATCCGCCGCATTCTCCAACGAAATGATCCCGCCGCCCGAATGCATCAAAAACACCGGACAGACCGCGCCCTCATCCGCCAGCCGCCCCTTCAGACGGCCCAGATAGGACTTGATCAGCGGCTTGATATAGGCGTTCGCCACCACCGTATTGAACCGCTCATATTCCCGCATCTGCGGCGACACTTCCGAGGAGATCGACACCATCACCCCCGGCAGCCGTTCCTCCAGAACCTCCCGCACCATCCGCTCATGGGCATCATTCAGATACGAATGGATCAGCCCCACCGCCACGCTCTCAAACCCGGCACCCGCGATGTCATCAGCCAGCGCCTCAACCTCCGCGCGGTCGAGCGGCACCAGCACATTGCCGCCCGCATCCATGCGCTCATTCACCACAAACCGCTGCTGCCGTGGCAGCAGAGGCTCGGGCAGCTCCAGGTTCAGGTCATACTGCTCAAACCGGCTCTCGGTGCGCATCTCGATGACATCGCGAAAACCCTTCGTGGTGATCAGCGCCGTCCGCGCCCCCCGCCGCTCGATCAGCGCATTGGTCGCCAGCGTCGTGCCATGAATGATCTGGTCAATCTCGCCCGGCCCAATCCCCGCCGCCGCACAGACCTGTCCCATCCCGTCGAGTATCGCGTCCTCCGGAGCGGCATAGGTGGTCAGAACCTTGGTCGAAAACCGCGCCTCGCCCACCTCCAGCACAACGTCCGTAAACGTCCCGCCAATATCCACACCCAACCTGATCCGTTCCTGCCCCATTAGCCCCGCCTGTCTCGCTGTTCAGGGCAGCTAATCAGGCATCGCAGGCGGCTTCAATTGGGAAGTTCCCCACGCGTGTTTCCCCCCGAGGGCATCGCTCCCCTCGGAGAAAGGGCGCCCAGGTTCCAAAGCGCTCCATTACACCGGTTTCTCAGAATACGGGCTGTCTATTACCGCCCTCCCACCTCAACCCTCCCGCCCGGTGCCCGCACCGGGCAGCGCCCGACCCTCCCCCAGGAGGGCGCTATCGCACCCCCCAGGGTCAGGCGCCGCCCTCAGTGCATGGGCGGAACCGCTTGAGCCAACGCAATTGCCACACCCTCACAAATGATGTAAATTCGCATCACAACCGCATCACACGCAGCCCGGCAAAATGGCAAAACGCGCAAGCCTCTCGATCACCGAACCCAACGAACGCTGGATCCAGTCCCGCATCGACAGCCAGGAATTCTCCAGCCGCAGCGAGGTCGTCAACGACCTTATCCGCCGCGCCCGCGAGGTTGAGGCCATCCGGGCCCGCCTCATCGCGTCCGAACTCTCCGCCGAAAATGACGGCTGGGTCACAGCCACACCCGAAGAGACCCTCGCGGAATTCCGGGAGACGGCGCACCGGAATGGCAAAATATAGGCTCTCGCCGTTAGCGAAAGCTGATCTCTACGGGATTTGGCTCTACGGAGTGGAAACCTGGGGAATGGACGCCGCCGACAGCTACCTGCAGGCGCTCTACCAGCGCTTCACGGCAATTGCGGAGGAACCCTTGCTTTGGCCGACGGTTGATGACATTCGCCCCGGCTATCGTCGCTGCATACATAAACCAAACAGCATCTACTACCGGATTGCCCAGGATGGCGCGGTGGAGATCATGGCCGTGCTCGGCCGTCAGAACACGGAAACCCGTCTCTAGCCACTATCTCAACCCTCCCGCCCGGCGGCACTGCCGGGCAGCGCCCGACCCTCCCCCAGGAGGGCGCTCCGCACCCACCAGGGTCAGGCGCCGCCCTCAGGGCAAGGGCGGAACAGCATGAGCCTTGCTTCCAGGAACCTCACCCTACCGGATGAAAACACGCCGCCCGGTGCCCCTCGCCCATCTCCACCAGCTTCGGCACCTCCCGTCCACAGCGCTCCGTGGCATTCGGGCACCGCGCCCGAAACGCACAGCCCGTGGGCGGGTTCAGCGGATCGGGCAGCTCCGTGTCCACGCCCTCCGGCGCCCTTAAGGCCCGCCCTACCACCGGCGCACTGTCCGCCAGCAGCTTCGTGTACGGATGCTTCGGCCGCGAGAATATATCCTCCGCCCGGCCCACCTCGACCACCGCCCCAAAATACAGCACCGCCACCCGGTCCGACACCGCCTCCACCACCGCCAGGTCATGACTGATGAACAGATACGTAAGACTTAGCTCCTCCTTCAACCGCGCCAGCAAATTCAGAACCTGCGCCTGCACCGACACGTCCAAAGCCGAGACCGGCTCGTCCAAAATCAAAATCCGCGCCTCCGCCGCCAGGGCCCGCGCAATCCCGATCCGCTGTGCTTGGCCGCCGGAAAACTCGTGCGGATAGCGCTCCAGAAACTCCTCGCGCAAGCTGACCGTATCGAAAATCTCCCGAATACGCGCGTCCCGCTCGGCCCGGCCCATCCCGTGCAGGTTCTTCAGCGGCGCCTCCATCACCTGCCGGATGGTCTTGCGCGGATTGAGCGAACTGATCGGATCCTGAAACACATACTGAATGCGCTTCCCAAACACCGCCGGGTCCGCGTTATCAAGCGCCGCTCCCTCGATCTCGATGCTCCCCGTCGTGACCGGCAACAGCCCCACCAGCATCCGCGCCAGCGTCGACTTTCCGCAACCGCTCTCGCCCACGATACCCAGCGTCTCGCCCTGCTCCACGGTCAGATCCACCGGCTGCACCGCCCGCACAAGCCCCTTCGGCTTTCCAAACAGCGTCCGGCCCACCTCAAACGTCTTCGAGAGATCCGTCAGTTTCAGCGCCGCACTCATGATGAAACGGCCTCCGCCATCCGCTCGTTCTCAGGGTAAAGACAGCGCACCCGCCGCGCGCCCTCCGCCGGCCCTTCCAGCGGAATATCCCCCCGCTGGCAGTAATCACGCGCCTTGTGGCACCGCTCCGCAAAGGCACAGCCCTCGGGCAGCTTATCAACCACCGGCGGCAGACCGGGAATCGCCGCCAGTTTCCGCCGCCCCTCGCCCAGTTCCGGCACGCAGGCGATCAGCCGCTTGGTATAGGGATGCGCGGGCGTGGCCAGAACCTCCCCGGTCGGCCCCTCCTCCACGATCCGGCCCGCATACATCACCGCCACCCGGTCACAGAGCTGCGCCACCACGCCAAAATCATGGGTGATAAACACAATCGCCAGCCCGCGCGCCTTCCGCAGATCATCGAGCAGCGCCAAAATCTGCGCCTGCACCGTTACATCGAGCGCCGTGGTCGGCTCATCGGCAATGATCACATCCGGCTCATTCGCCAGTGCCATCGCAATACCAACCCGCTGCCGCATCCCCCCCGACATCTCATGCGGATAACTGTCCACCCGGCTCTCGGCATTCGGAATCCGCACCGATTTCAGCAGATCAATCGCCCGG
The DNA here is from genome assembly GCF_049800875.1 of Amaricoccus tamworthensis. Classification (NCBI taxonomy): domain Bacteria; kingdom Pseudomonadati; phylum Pseudomonadota; class Alphaproteobacteria; order Rhodobacterales; family Paracoccaceae; genus Amaricoccus; species Amaricoccus tamworthensis. Next base: position 78,394 of record NZ_JBNAFV010000018.1, read on the forward strand.
CTCCGCGCCTCCGCGGATGACACGTCATGGTGACAGCGGATCGCCTCCACAAGCTGATCGCCCACCTTATAGAGCGGATGCAGCGTCGCCAGCGGATCCTGGAAAATATACGCCACCCGGTCCCCGCGCAGCGACCGCAACTTCGCATAGGGCGCCCCGATCAAATCCTCGCCCTTATACCGTACCGCGCCCCCGGTAATCACCCCCGGCGGCGAGGCCACCAGCGACATGACACTCAGCGCCGTCACCGACTTGCCCGACCCGCTCTCGCCAATGATCCCCAGACACTCGCCGGGATGCACCGTCAGGCTCACGCCCCCCACTGCCTTGTAAACCCGGTCCTTCACATGAAACTGCGTCTCCAGATCCTGCAATGCCAGAATACCATCACCCTCGCCCGCCTCCGGCACCGACTTCCGGTCCACCAGCGTCGCCGGCATCGGACGGCTCAGCGCCCCCGATTTCAGACGCGGATCCAGCGCATCCCGCACCCCGTCGCCCAGCAGGTTGATGCTCATCACGATCACCAAAATCATCACCCCCGGCACCACGGAGGTATGCGGATTGGTGATCAGCGCCGACCGCGCCTCACCCAGCATCGACCCCAGATCCGCCTGCGGCGGCTGCGAGCCGAGGCCAAGGAACGACAGCCCCGCCGTCTCCAAAATCATCCAGCCAATCGTGGTGGACATCGCAATCACGATCACCGGCACCACATTGGGCAGGATCTCGGTCAGAATGATCCGCCCGTTCCCCATCCCCGCCAGCCGCGCCGCGTCCACAAACTCCTTATGGGCGATCCCCACCGTGATCCCGCGAATGTTCCGCGCAAAAAACGGCACATTGACGGCGGCCACGGCAATCAGCGCGTTCATCAGCCCCGGCCCAAGCGCCGCCACAATCGCCAGCGCCAGCAGGATATACGGAAACGCCATCAGCATATCGACGCCGCGCATGATCACGTTATCGGTACGCCCGCCATAAAACCCGGCCACAATCCCGATCGCCGCCCCAATGGTCGCCGCCGCGACCGCCGCCGAAAACCCGACCGCCAGCGAGAGCCGCGTCCCCCACATCAGCCGCGACAGAAGATCGCGCCCCAGATGATCCGTCCCTAAAAACGCCCCCTCGGAAAACGGCGGCAAAAACCGGTCCGCCGTATTGGTCACATCCGGGTCGGCCAGAGGCAGCAGCGGCGTGATCAGCCCCAGAAACACCACCAGCGCCAACACAACGCCGCCCCAAAGTGCCAGCCGGTTGCGGGCCAGAAGCCTGAAAAACGCGCTCATGTCTTGATCCTCGGATCAAGCAGGCTCTGCGCCACATCCACCAGAATGTTAAACAGCACGTAACACGCAGCCACAAACACCACGCCCCCCTGCACGAGCAGAATGTCCCGCTTCAAAATCGCGTCCACCAGCATCCGCCCCACCCCGGGCCACTGGAACACCATCTCGATATAAACGGCCCCGGACAGAACAAACCCCGCCTGAATGCCCAGCACCGGAATGATCGACACCATCGCCGCCTTCAGCGCATGACGCCAGATCACCCCCCGCTCCGAGACACCCTTGGCCCGCGCCGTACGAATGAAATCCTGGCGCAAAACCTCCAGCATGGCCGAGCGCGACAGCCGCGCCACCACCCCCGTCGCCACCACCGCCAGAGCCAGCGCGGGCATGATCAGATGCGAGATCAGATCGGGCAGATCCCCGCCCCCGTAAATCGCGTACATCCCCGAAACGGGCAGCCACCTCAAATTCACCCCGAAGATCAAAATCATCATCATGCCAAGGAAAAACGACGGGATCGAAATGCCGAGCAGCACGGCAAAGGTAATCCCCTTATCCGCCAGCCCGTACTGTTTCGCGGCCGAGACCACCCCGGCCAGAATGCCAAACACCGAGCACAGCACAAACGCCGTCCCGGCCAGGATCAGCGTCGCGTTAAACCGCTCCAGAACCTCATCGATCACCGGCCGGTTGAGGGCAAAGGACTGCCCGAAATCCCCCTGCAGCATGTTGCCGAGCCAGATGAAATACTGCGCCACCAGGGGCTTGTCCAAACCCAGATCACGGTTGAGTTTCTCCACGTTTTCCGGCGTCGCATAGCTTCCCAAAATTGCCGTGGCCGGATCGCCGGGGATCAGCGCCATGATCAGAAACACGATCACCGTGATGCCAAACAGCACCGGAATGGCGGATAGGAGACGCTTCAAAATATAGCCCGTCACGGCACTCCCCCCTTCAATGAACGCCCGTCTCAGCCGTCCCGCCCGGCGGCCACGCCGGGCAGCGCCTACCGCCCCCCTGGGCGGCGCTACGCTACCGCCCGCGGCCGTCGCAGCCCTCCGGCAACACAACCCGCGCCAGGACAGGGCACCACTTACTCAAATCCCCTCAACTCGCCCTGCCCACCTGCGAAAACGGGCCCCGCAGGGCCCGCTCAACTCAGTTCTTCACAACGTCCTTCAGCAGAAGGAAAAACGACGGCTGCAGGCTGAAATTCTCGACCCGGTCGCTCGTGACCGCATTCTGCTTCCAGTTCGCCACAAACACCCAGGGCGCGTCCTCCTGAACGATGGTCTGCATCTCCTGGTAAAGCTCCGCGCGTTTGTCCTGATCGGTCGCCACGCGCGCCTGTTCCAGCAGATCATCCACCTTCTCGTTGGAGTAGTAGCCCGAGTTGAACCCGCCCTGCTCCGGCCACGCATCCGTGCGCAGCGCGAGATAGGGCAGCGTATCCGGGTCATTGGTCATCCAGGCCATCTCGGCCATGTCCGCCTTGCCCTCAAGCCCGGGGTTCACCTGGCCGAGGAAGGTGTTCCATTCATAGGTTTCGATGTTCACGTCGAAACCCACGGCCTCCAGATCCGCCTGGATCGCGGTTCCCATGGCAATCGGGTCAAGCATCCCCGACCCGCCCTCGGTCACATAGAAGGTCAGCTCCGCACCTTCCGCACCGGCCTCGTCGATCAGCTCCTTCGCCCGCTCCGGGTTGTAGGGATAGGGCTCCAGGCTCTCGTTATAGGCCCAGGCAAAGGCGGGCGGCGTCGGCCCCGCGGCCACTTCCGCCGTGCCCTCCAGCACGTCATTGACAAGCGAGGTCTTGTTGATCGCGAGGTTCGCCGCCTGACGCACCCGCACATCCGTAAACGGCCCCTCCTTCGTGTTGAGGATCAGGAACCAGACATGTGGTCCGGCCTGCTCGACCACGTTGTACTGCTCGCCCTCAAACTCGGACAAAGCCACCGGCGGCACCTCGACCATCATGTCGATCCCGCCCGCCAGCATCTCCGCCGTGCGCGTATTGGCATCCGTGATCGGTCGGAACACCACCGCTTCCAGGCTCGGCGCACCATCCCAGTAATCGGGATTGGCCTCGATCACCACGGCCTCGTTCGAGCGCCACTCGGCGAACTTAAACGGCCCGGTTCCCGACGGATTGCGCCCGAAATCCGCACCATGGCTCTCCACCGCCGCGGGCGACACGATCAGACCCGTGGGATAGGCCAGGTTCGACAGAAACGGCGCGTAGGGCGCACTCAGCGTGAATTTCACCGTCAGCGGATCCACCACCTCGACGCTGTCCACCGCCGAGAAAAAGAACGCCAGCGGGAACGGCCCCGTGTCATGGAACGGATGGTTCTCATCCAGCATCCTGTCAAAGTTGAACTTCACCGCCTCCGCGTTGAAATCCGACCCGTCATGGAATTTTACGCCCTCACGCAGATTGAACGTGTATTCCGTCCCGTCCTCACTGATCTCCCAGCCGGTCGCCAGCGCCGGCTCCACCTCCAGCGTGCCGTCGCTGTAGCGCACCAGCCCGTCATAGACATTCATCAGGATCCGGAAATCATTGACCGCCGTCACCGCCGCCGGATCGAGCGCCTTCGGCTCCGCGATCTGACCCACGATCAGGACACCCGGAGGCGTCTGCGCCATCGCGGGCGAAGCCAGCGCCAGGCCCGCAAGTCCCGTCGCGAGCACCGCGCGACGCGTAAACTCAAGGATTTTCATTTCAGGTTGTCCTCTCCGCTGTTGGTCCCGTATTTATCATGATTAATTGCATGAGGCCAAATTTTCATGATAAATACAAGTCTCAATCAGGCGGGATGAGTAAATGACGTTCTCACTTTTGGCCCATGACCCAAAAACAGGCATTTACGGCGGCGCTGCCGCAACGGGCAGCCTTTGTGTCGGGGGCTGGGTCCTGCGCGGTGACGCGGAATCAGGTCTGACCGCCTCCCAGGGCACCTCCCCCAGCACGCTCTGGGGCACCGGCGCGCTCACCCTGATGCGTGAGGGCAAAACCGCCGTAGAGGCCGTCCACGCCGTCACCTCCGCCGATCCCGGCCGCGACCACCGCCAGCTTGCGGCGCTTGAACCCCAGGGCGGCACCGCCGCCTTCACCGGCTCCCAAAGCGTGGATTACGCAGGCGAGGCCGCCTCGGATGGCATCGTCGCCACCGGCAACATGCTCAGCAACACCGACGTTCTGCCCGCCATGATCGCGGCCTTCACCCAGACCGCAGGCGAAATGCCCGACCGTCTGCTGGCCGCGCTCAGGGCCGCCAAAACCTCCGGCGGCGACTTCCGTGGCCTGAAATCCGCCGCCCTCCTCGTGGTCTCCCGCCACGCGCCGCCACTGACCCTGCGCATCGACCTGCACCCCGACGACCCCATCGGCGCGCTCGAACATCTCCACAGCCAGGCCATGTCGGAACCCTACCACTCCTGGACCAAAATGGTCCCGACCCTCGACAACCCCACCCGCGACGGCACCGGCGAGGCCGTGGCCTAAGCGACAGCTCCATCGGCCCAAACCGCTCCGTCACCCCAGCCTGCACCGGCGCCGCCGAAGCAATCGAAAGCGATGCAAAAATTCCCCTGAAGATGCCCCCCTGTCTGTTTCGGAATTGATATCTCAACACGTTTCAGACTGCCCGAATCCTCCAAAGTTATATTGAATGATCCCGCTAAACCGGAATGACGAAAACAAGCGTTTACTCGCCCAGCGTATCCCGCTCACGCGGTAAATGCGACCTGGTGGTCTAATTGAAGACGGTCAAACAGGATGCGCGCAAAAATATTCGGCAGCCTGAAAAAATCCCGGCTAAATCTTTTGCCCATTCGATTCCTGGGTGCTAAGTAAGAATAGTACTTTCAACTACGATTGAATTTTCTGCTGGGGGCAAAGCAATGAAAAAACAAATTCTGGGTGCAATTTTCGCCTTCATTTTGAGTACACCGGCAAGTGCTGCCGTGAAGACCTACGACATTGTAGGACAATTCTCCGGTGGCCAGTTGGGTACGGTAAATTTCGATTTCTCAATTGCGAACGATTTCACGCAAGACATCAACACCACCAGTTCCGGCCTTGTTGTAAATTCTTTAACGTCGTCGGTCGTCTCCGGTGATCCGTTCCCTCTTACCGCAACCCCTGTTCAGTACTACTACTCTTCTTCTTCTGATGTTATATTAATCGGGGGTGGGGAACCATTTTATGTTTCGCGTTTTGACACGGATTTCTTGATTTGGATTTCAGGTTTCACATCAGCGGTACCCAACTACGTTTTGACCCGTGACTCACTGGAGTCACAATATAGTTCGGCCTACGCGACATCGCGGAACGTCACGGTCAGCACTCCGACGCCGGTCCCGGAAATCAGCGCCACTGGCAGTTTAGCCACAACGGCGGCGCTCACGGCCATCATGGTATTTCTGAGGGGCCGCCGAAACCGTCGGCTGGACGACCGCGCGGTCGCAGCCTGACAGCATCAGATACGCTCCGAATTTCAACGGCCCGTCGAGTAATCCTCTCGTGAGAGAAATGCCCGAGCCCTACCATTCATGGACAAAAATGGTCCCGACCCTCGACGGCACGGGTGAGGCCGTGGTCTGAACGGCCCTTCCGAAGTCTACGCCGCCCGGGTCACACCCGCCTGCCGCGACAGCAGGCGCAGCTTCGAGGCAAACTCGCCCCGGTCCACATAGCATCCATGCAGGTGCCTGAACCCGGTGGACGGATCAAACGACTCCCGACCGTGCAGAACCCGGCGGTTGTCGAACACCACCATCTCGCCCGCCTTCAGCTTCAGCGTGATGCGGTACCGCGCGTCCCGCGTCCGCGCCATATAGGCCCGGTACGCCCGGTAATACGCGGGCATCACATCCGCGGGCATGTCGAAAATCCCCGCCAGATGCGCGTTGTAGCGGATCTCGATCACCTCACCCGCGCCATCGAGCGTAATCACCGGCTTGTGCACCTGAATATCCGCCTCGCCATCATGGAACCGGAACGGAATATCCACCGTGGAGAGCAGCTCAAACGCCTCGGCGTCCTCCCGGCGCAGATCCTCCGCCATGGCAAACCCGTCCGCAAAAATCGACCCGCCCCCGGTCGCCTCGTTCGCGAGACAGTGCAGGAACTGATAGCCCGGCGGCACCTCCTGGTTCGGCAGGTCGGTATGCAGCGGCAACGCCACGGAGGTATAGGCCAGGTTGTTCGGATCGGGCTTGTTGATCACCTCGAAGGTGGTGCCGAAATTGGTCTTTCGCAGAAACCCGATCCGCTCCGCCAGATCCACACCGGCCCCGGCCCGGTCCTCCACATGCTCCACAATCGACAGCCCGTCCGCCGCCGTCAGCCGCATCCAGTTTGCAAGCCCCGTGTCATCCCCCAGGATCGACGCCGCGGGTACCCGCGCCACGGTATGCTCCGCCCGCCACAGCCGCGCCTCCACCGCGGCCGGATCAGCCGCCCGCTCCCCGGGCCTGTTCCCCGACAGCAGCGATAGGGCCAAGTCACTAACATGCCCGTCCGCATAGCCAAGCCGCACAACATGGCCCTCAAGCCCCGCCGAGACGAGCACCGGCGTCTCCTCAAGCGAGAGCAGGTCCAGCAGCCGCTCCTGGGTCTGCGGGTGAAACCCCGAAGGGCAGTTGTCGCGCAGCCAGATGGTCGGAAAGTCCGTGGTGGTCGCGTCGGACCAGGTCACGACGAGCGCATCGGCACGCACCGTAAGGTCGTGGATCATCATAATCTATCCAGTTCGTTTGGTTGGTTTCAGGCGTTGAGGTCGAAACTCAGCGCCAGGGCGGCGGCCACCACTCCTGGGTCTTGCCAAAGGGCGCACCCATCGCACGCCACTCCGCCACCAGACCTGTTCGAACCGTTGTCATGCCCGCAATATTACGAACCCGCCCCACCCCGGGCAAGCCCCGCGTTTGGTCAGGGGCGACGCCCGGATCAGCACCCGCCAAACCGTTACCACAACCCGAGGCACGACGCGCCATGCCCGACTTTGGGAGGGCTCCGCCCCTGTAGTTCAGCGCGGGTCGCTCAAACTCCCGGAACAACTGAATTATTGCCGACGTCGCGGATGCCCTCCCGGGGGGAAAGTCGGGCATGGCGCGCCGCGCCTCACGTCAGGCTCCAAAACGCGGAAATGTGAACCCACCCACCCCAGGCACGGAACAGAGGGGCTTCAGCCCCGCCGTGCCTGCGCCGGTCCGGTCCCGAAGGGCCGGCGCCCGTCGACGCTTTCGAACAGCATCGAAGGCAAGAGGTACACGACGCCATAAAACCGCGACGCCCAACCCGCATGGCGCCACCCCCCGGCCCGGCGCAGCCACGGCTCATCGCCAGGTGACGACAGCCGCAAAACCCGCGGCACCTATGCGACCCTCATCCCCCACTTGACGCCCCTGTCACAATCGTGGACAAATAATATCCACGAATCAGACGAAGGCGACCCACCCCGTGAAACTCAGCGACGGCATCGAGCAGGCAATCCACTCCGTTTCCATGCTCGCCACCCTTCCGCCCGGCGACGTGCTCTCCGCCGCGGCGCTGGCGGAGTTCCACGGCGTCTCGACGAGCTACCTGCTCAAACACCTCCAGGCCCTGTCCCGCGCCGGGATCCTCGCCACGATCCCCGGCCCCAAAGGCGGCTACCACCTGGCCCGCCCGCCGGAAAACATCACGCTTCTCGACATCACCCTGGCCGTGGAGGGCCCCGAACCCGCCTTCCGCTGCCGCGAGATCCGCCGCAACGGCCCCAACCCGCCGCCCGACAGCTTTTTCACCGCGCCCTGCCAGATCAACGCCGCCATGCTGCGCGCCGAGCGGATCTACCGCGCCGAACTGGCCAAAACCACCATCGCCGCCCTGCTCGCCCAGGTCGAACGGGACGATGACGGCACCATCGCCGCCCGCGGCTGCGCCTTCCTTGAGGCCAACGCCCGGCACAAAAAACCACGCACCCCATGAAAGGACATCCCATGGACCCCCGCATCGACTATATGAAAGCCGCCCCCGACGCCGTCAAAGCCGTCTGGGCGCTGGAGGAGTTCGTCTCCCGCGATTCCGGCCTCGACAAACGCCTGCTGCACCTGCTGAAAATCCGCGCCTCGCTGCTGAACGGCTGCGCCTTCTGCGTCGACATGCATGTGAAGGAAGCCCGCAAGGACGGGCTCGGCGACCAGTGGATCGCGCTCATTCCGGCCTGGCGCGAATCCGGTGTCTACGACGAGCGCGAACGCGCCGTGCTCGCCTGGACCGACGCCATCACCAATGTCTCCCAAACCGGGGCGCCGGATGCGGATTTCGACCTGCTGAAACCCCATTTCAGCGACGCGGAGATCACCAAACTCACCGTCGCCATCGGCACCATCAACATCTGGAACCGCATGGCCGTGGGCTTCCGGCTGCAACACGCCATCGACCCCACCAACTGATGCCAAAAACCCCGCCAGCCCTGGCGGGGCATCCCGGCGTCAGGCCGGGATCGCGTAACCGCCGTTATAATCCTCGCTCTTGCGCCGGATTTTCGAGTGCTCGACTATCCGCTCCCGCGCGATGCCGCGGAAATCCTCGATCGAGGAATGCCCCTTGGCCTCGAGGTATTCACCCAGATCCCGGGTCAGTTCCTGGATCAGTTGAACCCCGACCCCGCCACTGCCCTTTTCCTCCATCGCCGCCGTGCAGACCTGCAAATTCCCCGCCCCGTGCACGATGAAATTGAACGCCTCGCGAAAGCCTTTGATGCCGCCAATGCCCGAAATGGCTTTGTCAGGATAGGCCCGTGAGATATCCGACACCCGCTGCAGCGCCTGGTGCAGAATGGCCAGCCCGCCCTGCCCGCCGGAGGTGACATAGCCGTCCACCTCCACCTCAAATTTCAGCGTCTCCGGATCCATCAGTGGAAGCGACGGAAACGTGTTGCACAGCGAAATACACGAGGCCCCCGCCTCATAGGCCGCCCCCGCCGCATCCACCAGCGTCGAGGTCGCGGGCGTCAGCTTCACCCAGACCGGCACATCCACCGCCCCGGTCACCGCCGTCAGCACCGAGCGGATGATGTCCTCGTCATTGGCAATATTCGCGCCCATATCCTTGCGGTCCATATGCGGACAGGACATGTTCAGCTCCAGCGCATCACAGCCCACGCCCACACAGGCCCGCGCCAGTTTGCGCCAGTTCTCCATCTCCGCCTCACCCCCGGCGCCCGCCATGATCGAGGCGATCACCATCCGGTCGGGAAAGGTGGTCTTGATCTCCTCCAGATCCGGCAGCCACTGCTCCAGCGGCTGGTCCGAGATCAGCTCCCAGTTCCACGAGGAATGCGACACCGTATCGGGCCGCTTGTAGCGCGACACGTAAGGCTTCACGTCGCTCGCCCGCTGGTAAATCGTCTTCGGCCCCGCGACATTTTCCACGGGATGCAGCCCGATCGTCTTGGTGACAACCCCGCCCCATCCAGCCTCAAAAGCCCTCAGAATTTTGCGCTTGCTCTCCGTCGGCGGCGCGGAGGCCAGCACAAACGGGTTTACGAAATCAAGTCCGGTAAATCGTGTCGTCAGATCAATCGTCATGGCACTTCCCTGTTCTGTTGACTTCAGCACCGCAATTTTTGACCAATTAGTCAATATTTTTCCAACGCACCCCGCCAGCGCCTGTCCAACAGACCGCCAATTGACCTCCTTTGACTGAATTATGTGCAGTTTGCGACGACCGCCCCACGATCCCCCGGCACGGAACAAGGGGTGAAACCCCGCCGTGCCTGCGTCGGACCGCCCCATGGGCAACTGTATCGTTTGAGCGTGGTGTCAGGTGGCGGGCTGCCAGGGTTTCTGGTCGCGCAGGACGGCGTTGGCGATGGTGAGCAGCTTTCGGGCGACGGCCACGGCGATCACCTTGCCCGGCTTTCAGCAGCTTTCGGGCGACGGCCACGGCGATCACCTTGCCCGGCTTTCCCTTCGCGCGCAGGCGTTCCACGAAAGCCGGGCAAAGCCTGCGGTGGCTCATGGCGCTGACCGCTGCCATGTAGAGCCCGCGCCGGATCTGTCGCCTGCCGTCGCCGGTGAACCGTTGTCCACGCCAGCGTCCACTTTCCCGCGCCCGTGGTGCGAGGCCTCCCAGTGAGGCGACCGTGTGGCGGTCGAGCGTGCCCAGCTCGGGCATGTGCGACAGGAGCGTGACGGAGGTCACCCGCGCGATGCCGGGCACGGTCTCGAGCAGGTCGAGCTGCCTCGCAAGACGCGGGTGTGCGGCGACGAAGGCGTCGATGGCGGCCTCGATTTTGCGAATGCGACGGGCGATCGCCCTGAGAGAGGCCGTGATGTCGGCGCGGATCGCGGCGGTGGAGGCTTTGGCAAGCCGGTTTCTTTCCTGCGTTTCCATGCGTTTGAGCTGGTCCCTGCGTCCGGAGAGCTCCGCCAGTTCCGCCCGTTCGGGCAGGAAAACCGGAGAGGGCCCAAACGCGCGTTCCGCCCCCATCCGCGCCAGCATGCGGGCGTCAACACGGTCGGTTTTTGGGAGGTTGAGCGAGCGGGCGAAGTGCCAGGCGTGCAGCGGGTTGACCCTGTGGAAGGGAATTCCCGCCCCCAGGGCGGAGCGCAGCAGAAGCCCGTCGCAGCCGCTCGTGGCCTCGAAGACCACCATGTCTCCGCGGTCGAGTTCCGACAGAAAGCGTTTCACCCCTGCCGGGGTGTTCGCACGGCGGATGTTGCCGCGGCGCGGGTCGAAAATGTCGAGCCAGTCCTTCGAAAGGTCGACGCCAACAAAGATCCGTGTCATCCTGGGTTCCTGTCCATGTCTTCGTGCTCATGCGGCACATGCAACTGTTCAGGCTGGTCAGACCAACCGGCGGCGGCCCAATCCCATGGCCGGGGTCAATCCCCCCAGGCCGACGCACGGGCTCGCCGCCGGTCCCAGGCATACCACATTCACGATAGACAGG